>CAZWJU010000009.1:0-2451 GCA_964634365.1 uncultured Candidatus Saccharibacteria bacterium | reverse complement strand
GACCCATCTCTATAAAAATAAAACCCGCGTAAAAGCGCGGGTTTTATTTTTGGTGCGCGATGCAAGACTCGAACTTGCGACCTTCCCGGTGTAAACGGGTTGCTCTACCAACTGAGCTAATCGCGCGACAACCTAAACAATACATCAAAACGTTATTTTTTTCAATATTACTAGAAAAAAGTAAATATTATGTTATAATCCGCGCACACATATAAAGTGTATTGCCCCTGTAGTTAAATGGATATAACTGCGGACTTCTAAGCCGTTATTCGAGGTTCGATTCCTCGCGGGGGCACAATGTGACGAGAAATATATACTTCTATATATTTTGAGTACACAATTGTGAGCCGGAACGATGTTTTGCGAGCACGCAAAACCGTGAGGCGGGGTTGCGGAAATTTTCTTGCGACGGCAAGAAAATTATCTGTGACCAATAAATTATCTATGAAACTTAAATCTATCACTATCTACGAAGACGAAAATGTTTTTGTTTTCAATAAACCATCAGGATTGATGGTTCATGGTGATGGGAAAAGCACAGAAGTGACACTAGCAGATATGATAGTAAAAGAACATTCAGAACTCAGTGAAATAGGGGAACCGTATAGATCTACGGATTCTGGTGTAGAAAAAATAATTCCTCGTCCAGGTATAGTTCACCGCTTAGACAGAGAAACTTCTGGTCTAATAGTTGTAGCTAAAAATCAAAAAACTTTTTCATATCTAAAAAGACAATTTCATGATCGACAAGTAGAAAAACACTATACAGCTATAGTCTGGGGTGTATTTCCAGAAAAAAGTGGGATGATAAACGCACCTATTGCGCGAAGCAAAACTGATTTTAGAAAATATCAGGCTGGTCGCGGGAAGCGAGGTGTAGAGCGCGATGCTCTAACTTTGTATAGAGTTCTGGGTGTTATAAAAAACGAAGAAGGCACTTTTTCATATTTGGATGTGGTTATCAAAACAGGCCGAACTCACCAAATTCGTGTGCATATGAAGTACAAAAATCACCCTGTTTTAGGGGATACATTTTATTCACCCGAACATCCGTATGCTCTCGGGTTTGGTCGTCTTGCTCTGCATGCTAGAAGTCTAAAATTTAAGACCCCAGACAAAAAAGAGCTCTTTTTTGAGGCTCCACTGCCCAAAGAGTTCGAATTGGTCAAAACCCTTGTCTTATAAGCGAAAACGTGATAGAGTGACCTTCGTATCCAATCTAGACGAAAGTCCAGTATTTATCTAATAAAAATAGAAAGGGGAAACGTCCGAAACGGAGAATTTTAGTTTTAAAAATAAATTTTATAATTATGACAACAACATTTAAATTCACACCAGTAAAAGTTGAAGATCGCAAAAAACTAGCTTTTTCAACTGGAGACACTATTCGTGTTTGGTCAAAAATTGAAGATAAGGGTAAGTTTCGCCTACAGGCTTTTGAAGGTATGGTACTTGCTCGTAAACACGGAACAAGTTCTAGTGCGACTTTCACAGTACGCAAGATTTCAAATGGTGTTGGAGTTGAAAGAATTTTCCCTCTATACTCTCCGATGATCGACAAGATAGAGATTGTAAAACAAGCTCGTGCTCGTAGAAGTAAACTCTACTATGTTCGTGAAAAAGCAGTTAGAGATATACGCCGAAAGATGAAGACAGCAAAAGCTTACATAATGGATGAAAAGGAAGTAGAAAGTGAGCCAGAAGTAGCTGTACCTGAAACAAAGACTGAAGAATAAAAAACAAAACCGCAAAAAGCGGTTTTGTTTTTTATGTTAAAATAGTTTTTATGAATATTTTTGTTGTAGACAATCATTCAAAAGATATAGAAGAATTAAAAAGATTAATAAGAGATTTTGATTTTTCTGTCTGCTCAAAAGAAGATTTTAATCCAGAAAAGACAAAAAACTTCGATTTGGTAATCTTTTCTGGTGGATCTGGTGTTCCTTCAGCTAAAAATCATAGCGATGAATATACTGCTGAAATTGATTTTATTAAAAATACAGACAAGAAAATTATTGGTATTTGTTTAGGTTGCCAGATTGTCGCGCTTGCATTTGAATGTACTCTTAAAGAACTTTTAGATAAAGAGGAGGGTTTAGTAAGAATAAATTACAAAGATAGCGAACTTAGTGTTTACGACTCGCATCGTTTTGCTATTGAAAATATTTCTCCATATGTTGAAGTTTTGGCTACATCCATTGATGGCGTAGAGATGATTAGGCATAAGACTAAACCAATTTTTGGTATGCAATTTCACCCAGAAGTCAGAATAGATAATAACAGTGGAGCTGAAATTTTTAAAGAAATTTTAAATAATATGTAGTTGAGAGTATTTATATAAAATGCTAGTATCTTTGGATATAAATATGCCCAGGTGGTGTAATTGGTAACCACGTACGATTGAGGTTCGTATGGCGCAAGCCGTGGAGGTTCAAGTCCTCTCCTGGGCAC
>CAZWJU010000008.1:0-3354 GCA_964634365.1 uncultured Candidatus Saccharibacteria bacterium | reverse complement strand
GTATCATCAGGATTACTTTCAAAATAAGTTCGAATTTTGTACAATGAATACCGCAGATGAAAATCTTGGGAGTGGACTTTGGAACAAAGAGAATAGGAATAGCGCTGTCAGATGACGGAGGAACTTTGGCGTTCCCACACTCTGTTGTTGAGAACAATGCTGATGCGATAGAAAAAATTCGAAACATAATAAAAGAAAATAGTATCAGCGAGATTGTAATCGGTATCCCTACAGATCAAGATGGTGGTGATACTACAGCTACAGACAAAGCTAAAGATTTCGCAAAATCTTTAGAACAATTCAATCTACCAGTCCACACAGAAGACGAACGCTTCAGTTCCCACAATATTTTCGGAAATTTTATAAATAAAAGTATTTTTTCTGCTCGCAAAGAAAAGCTACAAAAACCAGAAAAAATAGACGCTCAAGCTGCCGCCCTGATATTGCAGAGATACTTAGACTCACGTAAACTAAAACAATGATTAACTATGAAGATTTTAAAAAAGTAGAAATATCTGTTGGCAAAATATTGTCAGTAGAAGTTGTACCAGAAACTGATAAGTTACTAAAGCTATCTGTAGATTTTGCTGAAAGCGAAGGTCCGCGTCAGATTGTTTCGGGCATCAAAGAATTTTTCCCTGATATAGAAACTTTAGTCGGCAAGAAGTGTCTTTTTGTAACAAACCTGGAACCCCGAACAATAAAAGGCCTAGAGTCCAATGGTATGCTTTTCGCACTTTCAACTGAAGGCGGAGCTTTTTCACTACTTGAGCCCAACGATTCTATTCCAGTAGGTACAAAAGCGCACTAAATAATTCACAAAATTGTAAAAGATAACGTATAATATATTCATGCGTTCTCATTTACTAAGATCATTTTTTCCACCACCAACGTTTTTAACTTTGCGTTCAGTTGGTTTTGATGTTTCTGATCAATCAGTTAAATACGTAGAGCTTATTCAATCCGAACACGGGCTCCGACTTGGTATATATGGATCTACAAATATCCCCCTTGGGTTGATTTCTTCTGGTAAGATAGTGGACCAAACAAATCTAGTTTCTATATTCGAGAAATTAAAGAAAGACAAGGGCTTGAATTACATAAGAGCTTCTTTGCCAGAAGAGCAGATATATTCTTTTAGACAGACAATACCAACAGTTCCATACAAAGAAATCAGAAACACTCTAGAACTCTCTTTAGAGGAACATATACCGATAGACGCATCAGATGCTACTTTTGATTTTAAAATAATAGGACAAGAAGAGGGTAATTTGTATATTCAGGTTTCAGCTGTATCAACTAGTCTGGTTTCTAGCTATGTAGATACTTTCAATGAGGCTTCTTTGGTGCCACTTTCTTTTGAGCTTGAGGGCGCAGCTTTAGCCAGAGCTCTTGTATTAAAAGGAGACCAAGGAACATATTTGATAGCAGACTTTGGAGAGACACGCACGGGCATATCCATTGTAAGTGCGGGAATAGTTTTGTTTACATCTACTATAGACATAGGAGGTTATGGCTTGACTAAAATGATAGAAAAAAGTTTTGGTATTTCTTTTGCTGAAGCAGAGACGATGAAGCGCACATATGGTTTACACAAAGCAAAAGACAATACAGATTTGTTCAGTGTGCTTATAAATGGGGTTTCGGTACTACGAGACGAGATAAACAAACATCTTATATATTGGCAAACTCACAAAGATGAAGATGGTAAAGAAAGAAAAAAAGTTGAAAAAATACTTTTGTCCGGAGGTAATGCAAATATGAATGGATTATCAGAGTATCTGTCTCAGAGTTTGCGTATGAAGGTAGAGCTTGGGAACCCTTGGATAAACGTAACTGGGTATAAAAATAGCGTCCCACCTATGAATGCTCGCGAAGCTGTGGGTTTTGCAACAGCGATAGGATTAGCACTAGGACATTACGAAAATGATTAACCTACTTCCATTTGAACAAAGAAAGTTAATAGAACACAACTATAAAATGCGGTTTGTTGTTGTTGTTTTGTTTTTTGTAACTATGTTGCTCCTGGTAGCAATAATATTTTTGATCCCGTCTTTTGTGGTTGTAAATTCAAAACTAAAAACAGCTGAGAAAAATTTTGAGAGTATAAAATCAACAGAAGGATTTAAAAATGACGAAACTCTAGCAGATATCATAAAAGATATAAACGTTCAGGTGGATAAAATTTCACTGAATGAAAATGATCTGTCTTTTGTTGAGCAAATAATTTTACCCGTTGTAGAGCTGAAACCGAGCTCAATGTCTTTGACTGAGTTTTTGATTACACGCCAAGACAAAAACAGTATAGCGGTTCAGGTGGGTGGTCAGTCCCCAAATCGAGATACGTTGCTAAAATTTGTAAATTCTCTAGAAGGAGTTTCTGATTTTAAAGATGTCGTACTGCCAATATCAGATTATGTTCCAGGTGAGGATATAGATTTTTCAATTAGTTTCAATATAAAAATATGAAGAAAAATTCTCACATAATATTTTTAATATTTAGCATACTAGGAATAGTTTTATCTATTGGTATTTTCTTGTACGGAATCAATCTAATCAGAAATACAACAAAAAAGACAAGCGATATACTAACTAAGACTGAAGAGATAGTGAAGAAAAATTCAGAACTAAGTACAATAAAAAAGACAATTTCTGCTACAGAAGAGGACCGTGCCAAGCTCCTTACATACTTCGTTACAGACAAGGGCATAGTGGCCTTTTTAGAATATCTAGAATCTTTGGGTGAGATAACCAACACAGATGCCTCCATAAGAGCTGTAGACCTAGATAAAGATGGTAATTTTGTTACTGTGAGTATTTCTTCTACTGGGTCATATTCAAATCTAGTTAGATTCTCTAAGTTGATAGAAAATATGCCCTACAGGATAGAGGTGCAAAATTTTGCATTTGTCGCGCGAGAATCTCTTGCAGAAGACGGTTCAGATATTTCTAATTGGGAAGTAAATATAACTATAAAACTTATAAGTTACATGCAATCATAAAATATGGAATTTAAATTAACTAATAAAAAAAATACAGGAACTCCAAAAATAAAAATATCAAAAAAAATTGATGGCTGGATATTTTTGCTCGTAATTAGTTTTTTTATCTTAGTTTTGATTTTTGTAGGAAGTTTTTTGTTTTTCACTAAAGTTAGTCAAGATGAGTATTTTAAATCAAGCTCGCCAGAGGTTTCGTCAGAAATATTGTCTCGTGAAAAACTGAACAAAGTATTGGAATATTTTGAAAATAGAAAGCAAAAAACAGATGAGATACTATCAGCACCGCTGTCTCTACCAGACCCATCTCTATAAAAATAAAACCCGCGTAAAAGCGCGGGTTTTATTTTTGGTG
>CAZWJU010000007.1:0-21318 GCA_964634365.1 uncultured Candidatus Saccharibacteria bacterium | reverse complement strand
CGGGGTGCGGATTCATTTTCGAAAAAAGTTCGAGCAAATGCTAGAATGACACCACATTAGTGTTTTTATCTAGTGCATTTAGCTCAAATACCCTTAGTGGTAAAGACAGAATAGTGGTTCCAAATCCATTTTCTCTGTCATAAATAATTTTGTCTTCAAACACTAGTTTCAACACTAGGTGTTTTGACTTTAAGTCGTCCTTTTTCCAGAAAAGATAAGGGTTTTTCAGAAAATTAAATGTCACATCAAGAGCGGTTCCAAAGTTTGGCTTAGTACCTCGCATGACTTGTACTTGATTCTCCAATATTTGCTCCTCGTGACTAAGTTTTTCCAATTCCTTTTCGTAAGTCTTTATCAAATTTTCGTTGTCTGTTTTTGAAAGCCTATCAAGGAAATTTCGTGTTTTTGCACGAATATCATCCAATTCTTTTTCATGATTCTTTTTCACCCCCTCAACATCAGCAATTCTCTTATTCCATACATCAAGCAGTATTTCCTTTGTAAGTGCCAAAGTCTTCTCCTTGGGCTTTATAGAGCGTAAGATAGCCTCAAATTTGTCCTCTACATCTTTTCTTCGTGCGGTCTTACCATTGAGAGAACAGCCTCTGGTTTTACAGTGATAATAAGGGTGTTTGCCATTTCTCCCAGTGGTCCAACTTGCAGTCATCGGCTTAACACACTCCAAACACAAAATAAAACCTCTTAATGGAAACTCTTTATTGTTATCTTTTCTTGATTTTATTTTTACTTTTCCGTTTAGCTTATCTTGAATCTTCTCAAAAGTTTCCAAATCAATTATCGGCTCATGGTGTCCGATTCTTCGACTTACATCCCACTTTTTATATTCAACATATCCAGCATAAACAGATCGCGTGAGAAGTTTTTTTACGGAGTCCAAGTTTACCTGTTTTAGATTACGAAGTTTTTTTGATTGTAGAAAATTTTGAACATCAATTTGATTTTCAAATCTACCACTCGCAAATCCTTCAAGTGCTTCTTTAACAATACTTGCTTCTGGTTCAACTCTAGTGAGTAGTTGTCCATGAATTGGATTCTTTGTCATTCGATAACCGATAGGAGCAACAACAGTCCAATATCCTTTCTCAAAACGAGCTTTCATTTTTTGGATAACCTGTCTTTGGTTTTGCTTTCTTTCAAGTTCTCCTTGTGCCGCCAAAATTGTTTCAATGAAGTTTCCCTCAGGTGTTTCTTCAAAAGTGAAGTTTGGACATTTCACTTCAGCACCTCTAGCTGTGAATTCTCTTCTAAGTTTTAGATAAAAATTTGTATCGCGAGCAAGTCTTTTTAAGTCATCGAAAATAACTATAAAATTAGTAGTAATTTCTTTGTCTAAATATCCCAACAGAGCAGACATAGCTGGTCTGTTCATAAAGTCCCCACCACCTGTATAAGTATCACCAAATACTCTTACAACCTCATAGCCTTTTTGTTTGGCGTATTCTCTACAGCGGTGTTCTTGACTGTCTAGTCCGTGTCCTTCTGTACTTTGCTTTGTTGAGGACACTCGGCAATATATTACTGCTTTTTGCATATATCTATTCTATCAAATTCCTCGAAGTAATTGTCCATTATTGAGTCGACCATACCATAAAGAGCGTCGCGTAGACTTTCAGCTTGAGAGTCAGAAATCGTTCTGTCTCCTAGTATTTCCTTGCATCGCTCAATACTCAGCATAATGGTTTTTAACACCTAATAAGCCATTTTGGGGCTAAATTTCGCCCTCCACAGGCAAGTTTGTAAGATACTCTAGATAATCAATAAGTGCTTTTTTGTTCTCCTTTGCATATTCCTCTACAGGCACTAGCTCGTTGAATGCCTTCACCAAAGATTTACGTGAAAACTTACGACGCTTCACTACTTCAGCTAGACAAATACAAGCCCCAAGATTTGGAGTACGAATTTGGAGGTCTCTATAACTCGCTTCTATTGAACGCATATATAAAAAAATCTACTTATAAATCAACAGGTGATGTCCACTCGACCTGTCGATTTACAAATAGACTTAGGTGGACACCTTTTTCTTTGAAACAAACAAAAAACCAACACATTTGTGCTGGTTGTTCGTGTCGATTAAAAACTTTACCGAAAGAACAAACAAATTACACAGATGTGAATTGTTTATTGCTTCAGTGAAATTTTTAAGCTTCTCTTATTTGCGGGTTTAACGTCGAATTTTTTGACGAGTGGACTTCTCGCAACAGTTTCAGAGAATATAAAAAAGTGCCTGCTCCCTTAAATAGGGGTGAGAATATCATCTACCTGTTCTTTAACTAAATTTCTACAGTAGTTTTACGCCCTGAGTATGCGTTACAGGACAAAGAGAGGTGATTGAAGTTCTCAAGTGCTTATTTGTTTGAAAGGTACATGCTTGTTTTTATCAAGCAATATAATTATATAAAATTTTTAGCACAAGGTCAAATAATTAATTAAAAAAAGCTACTCCTTTGCTGGCTACTGCACTGTATGTTGGAAAAAAATCATCAGCCGCCTCGTTTTCCAAGGACTGAAGCTTTTCATCTGCTTCTGCAAAATCTTGAACCGCAGAGCCGTCGATAAGATCATAAACTCCAAGTTGGGAATAGCTCTTATACAATTCTGCGGTTTGGATATGTACATCAAATAGAGTAATACTCTGGGTTTTTAAGAGTATAAAATCCTCTCTAAAGACTAGCGAGGGATCGGACGTATCTAGAGTTTCGCTAATTGCTAAAGCAGAATTGTAGTATTGAAGAGCCTCTGTAAATGACGAAACGGCTAAACTGTAATTTTTGTCTAGAAGGTAGCCTAAACCAACTGAAAAACTATCCTTTCCTGTGTTTAACTCGTCAGTCGCTGAACCTATTTTGTTTATCGAGAAATTATACAATTCTCTCTGAGTCATTGGCTCGTCTGACAAGTCGGACACGACAGATGAACTTAAAGTACCTGTCGGTGATATTTGAGTCTGAGTATCTTCAACGTTTTGGGAGACAACTTCATCTGAAGCCGCCTCCTTTTCTGTGGACACATCAACATAATTTAGCTTAAATGAATTTATGAACGCATCAGCTTTGCCATCGTATTTTATATTTTCTTTTTTATAATCACCAATAACTCTTATTACCCAAAAACTTTCATACGCTGGATCATAAATCACATTATATATTGCATTGGGCGTCAAACTACTTACTACTTCAAATCTTTGTATTTCCCCCCAATTCCCAAGTTGTTTGAAAGTATATACAGGAAGATCAACCGTCTCAGATATTCCAATAAATATATCTCTTATAAAGTCTTCACTGATTTGAGTGTCGTTTAAAGGGAAAGTAATGTAGTCGACGAAATAAACCGTACCGTCTTTCAAAAGTGCCATTGTGGTAGTAGTTTGTATTAGGCTTCCTCTTATTTCTACCGTTCTACTAAAAGTGCCAGGTGTAGCAGGAAATTTTATTTCATAACCCTGGTTAGAAACATACTTTACCTCACTGTAATTTTGACCATAAAGTTGAGAGTAAAAAACAGTTTGGCTTAAAATGATTATCGCTACCAAAAATACTACTACCGATATCCATATAATTATTTTCTTTTTTTTCTTCATATGACGCAAAAAGCTCCTAGCCAGTAGGCAGCTCTTTCAAGCTACCCGTACCCGTTTCCAGATACGGCACGGTCAGTGCAAACTCTGACTAGGAGTTCTTTATCACTGACCGCGTCTTTTCGCCATGCCCTATAAATATAGGGTTTAGGCTGCTGATTAAATTGTATATTTATCATACAAAATAAAGCTTTTTTAGTCCATATCACTGTTCCAAAAGCTTGTTTAACTCCTCTTTCTCTTTTTCGCTAAAGGAAGTGAATACTATGCTGTTAGCAACAATTGGTTCTTTTTCTAGTTTTTGCAATAATCGCCCCTTTATTTTAAAACCAAGTTCTATTTCCGCCTTTCTGTTACCTTTCTTATCTCTAATATCTTCAACAAGTGCCTGAACAAGCAAGTCATCCGTTAAGCCCTTTTCTTCACATAAAGCAAGAAAACCCTTGCTCCCTGTAAGTTTTTGAGGTGTTTTAGCAGTATTAGGAGAGTAGCCTGCATTTAACATCGCCCTGCTCACATTCCCACCATTTTCCACCATATTTTCGAGGGCAACTTGTTGTTTAGTGGTCATGAATGGTTTGCTTTGGCGGATATTTATCTTTTATGGTGAATAATTGTTCCTCAGTGGAAGCAATCATTCTTTCTCTAGAATGGAGTATTGTCCTTTGGTTCACACTTTCAGCTATTTCTACGGGTACTTCCAGATAACTATCTTCATTGAGTATCCAGCCTGCCAATAGAAGTCGGTCTTTTGATAAAGGTAAAGTTATTTCAGCATCTTTAAATAGTAATCCAGGTCGGCTTCCTAAAGCATTCTTCCCATACTTTTTGATAGAAGCTGGACGCATTATTACTAACGGATCATCTGAAGTAATAAAAGCACCTTTGTCTGCTGGATATTTCCAAACAGCCCATTTCATGTCAAAGATTATTTGTGCTGTCTGCACAATTTGAGGTATTAAGTCCGCAGAATGATGTTCATCAAAATCTTTCAGACCTTCTTCCAACTCTTCGAGATTTATAGTTGCACCTCCGCTACTTGGCACAGCATCCATTGTTTTCCGTTCTTCGGGGGACATAGTTTTATATTGCTCACGCCATTCTTCCATTGTTTGTTTCAAATCTTCAAACATATGACGCATGTTTTCCCTATAGGGACGAGTGCGAAGCATCATTGCAGCAAAAAAGACAGAAACTTCTGCACGCTCTTTTTCGGTTAAGAACTTGTCCTGAGATATTTTATTTCTGTATATATCAGCATAAGCATTCTCAATATTAGCTAAGGTGTCTTCAATAACGAGACTCTTTTCTCCGTTTTTCAATGTGATTGTGTAAAAGTGACTTTCAACAAAAATATTAATTGGATTTGTGTCGAATATTTCGTCTTTGGTATCTAGAACCCAGACTTTTCCATTTTCATCGGTAAAGCCTTCAAGATAACACTTTGGTATTGTGTGGTGGCGTTTCTTCATATAATTTGCATTTCTTGTTAGATATTTAGAGTCTATACTTAAATCAAAGCATATTCAATTCCTATTATGTGGTTCTTCAGTTAGGTGCAAACCATAGTTTCCCCATGTTTTTCCATGTTTAATTGGTTTGAAATTTCATCGGATGCCTTAAAAATCCAGCTTTCTATTTGGTTCCAACTTTTGTATACTATGTCCACCCGATTGAATTTCCCCGCAAAAATGCGTCCGCATTAATGCGGTTTTTTGTTTTGCAAAATAAAAAACCTCTGCCGAGTTACAGGCAGAGGTGAAATACATGAACAGGCGAGTAGACGTTTAACCGCACCGGCTGGCACGTCGATTTGGCACTCGCTTTCTCTTAGCAACATGGCATACGATCCTGCGTTAGCTAATAGTTCACTTTTTTGAAAGTTTAATTCTTGGGTAGGGGTTGAGCCAATAGTGGTTTTGGTGCCCGTTAGATTTGCTTTCGCGATCATCTACCAAGTACTTTCTAACAAGTTGCATTTCTATTTCAAATAATAGCATATAATTTTAGATAATCAACTCTATATTGACTTTTGATAAAAATATGATAATTTGATAAGAAAGCTATTTTCTATGAAAATAAATACAGAATTACTTAATCAAAGTATTAAAATTTTCGAATCTATTTTACTGGATTTTAAAGAACTCAATAGGAAAAAATATGAGGCAGTGATTAATATTCAGTGGAATTTAATCGAAAATTTGACGAGTCTAATTAGGGCTCATGCCGGTGAAAAATTCGCTCTAACAGTTAATGGAAGCTTCAAGCAAACTCTCGCTTTCGGTCCTCCCGGGAAAAATCATGAAAGATCAGTACCTTTTGATATTATCTATGTTGGGAAGATAAAAAATCCAAATTCTGGATTTTATGACTTTGAATCTAGAATATCAAATGAGCACTTTCTCTGGAGAACACAATCCGCTTTAGAATTTCCTTGGAGCGATTTGTATATTTTTGATTTTTCAGAAATAAATACAAGAAATCAAGGTTTTATAAAAGCCGAAGACAATGAAAAGTTGTTTGTGTGGAAGATGGGCAAAGATTGTCCAGAGTGGCATATAAATAATCTGATCAAAAATTATGTTCCAGATGAAATTTTTCAGACTTTCTTTAAAGACAGTAAACCCATTTACAGTGAAGATGTTCAAATGGGTCTTTATATTGGAGATGTAGAGTATGCATCTTTTGAGAAAAATAGTTCAGAATTTATAAGAAATATTTTACCGGTCTGGTAAAAAAACAAACCCGAGCAAAAACTCGGGTTTTCACATGTTTGAACTAGTTCTGTGCATACAATCTGGTATAATTTAGCTATATGAAACAAGCAAGACTTGACCAGCTCGCAGATGGCATATTTGCTATCGTTATGACAATTCTCGTTTTCGAAATACGTGTACCAGAATTCGCAGGTCCGGTTACAGATGCTTTACTACTGCACTCATTTTATGAAATTTATCCTCTCTTTCTGAGTTACCTGCTTTCTTTTTCTCTACTTTTTACATACTGGAGATCACATCATTTTATAGTTTCTGTTTTTGCAAAAAATATAGATGTTAAGCTAACAAATATAAACGCCGTCTTCTTCTTCTTTGTCGGGCTTGTACCTTTCTCAGCTCATTTTCTGGGTACATACAGTACACACCATTTGGCTGTTATGTTTTTTGCAGCGAACGTATTTCTAATTAGTTTGATACTTTATGTTATGCGTAGACATGTAGAGAAGTCAGAATCTATTGAAAATATGAATGTTAGTCATGTAGAGAACATGCACGCCTATACTAGGATTCTCTTCCCAATGTTCTGTGCGATTATTGCTGTATTGATATCTTTTTATAATACAAAACTAGCATTGTTCTTGTTTACAGTAGGCATACTGTTCAACATTTTACCTGGAAGTACTAGTGCAATGTTTAGTATTTTTGAGTTTTTTATTGGTAAAAAAATAAAATAAATATATGCACCCAAAATCAGTTCAAAGACATTTTTTCTACGGTTTATTGTTTTTGGTTTTTTTGTTGACCGTTTTTATTTTCCTGCCTTTCATATCTTCGCTTATTGTCGCTGCTACTTTTGCCGTAGTGATGCAACCTGTATATAAAAAGTTTGTAAAAATATTTAAACATAAGGGGGTCTCAGCTTTTTTGGCTAGTTTTGTTTTAATTATATTAGTATCCATACCATTATCTTTTATTGTTAGAGAGGTAATACTACAGACAAAGAATTTTGCAAATCCAGAGGATGGAGTTAGTCCAGTGGCAGATTTGGTTTTAAAAATAGATGCTCCTCTTGAAAAAATATTACCAGGTAGAGCAGAACAAATAGGTGCATATATATTGCAGCTATCCGGAAATCTGGGTGACAACCTAGGTGCGATTTTTAGTGGAACTTTACATACGTTTGTATTTTTCGGGATTACATTGTTCACTTTATTCTTTTTCTTTAAAGATGGAGAAAAGTTTGAAAAAGCACTGGTTAGACTTAGTCCTCTCGGGGATACTTATGACAATGAGATACTTGGTAGATTAAAGCGCGCTGTGAATTCTGTGATCAGAGGATCACTCACGATTGCTTTGATACAAGGTGTTTTGACTGGCACGGGACTAGCAATATTTGGCGTACCAAATCCAGCGCTGTGGGGATCTCTAGCTTTTTTCACAGCACTAATTCCAAGCGTGGGAACATCTTTGATATTGGCTCCGTCTATTTTGTTTCTATTTATAAATGAACAATTTTTCCCTGCTCTAGGTCTAACTATATGGTCTATGCTCATAGTTGGATTGATAGACAACATACTAAATCCATATCTAGTTGGGCGAGGTGTAAACATACACCCTCTGTTTGTACTACTCTCAGTTCTAGGAGGATTGTCTGTTTTTGGACCAGTAGGATTTATTATCGGACCGCTTACTATAAGTCTTTTGTATGCTCTATTAGATATATACAAAATGGGTTTTAAGATTGAATAATACTGTATTTTTGTTTTAGTGTCGTGTTATAATATCAAAATCAATGATCTCTTCATCCCACTATACAATCACAAAAAGTAATAGAAATTTTTTACTAGTGTCTTTTTGGGTAAGTGCACTTTTTATTGCACTTGGTATTTTTGCAACTATTATTTTAGGTAATAAAGTTGACGAACAGGAGAGAGAAAGGCTCCTGATTAGAGCCAAAAATGCATCTATTTTGATTGAGCCTAGCGATGTAAAAGCTCTTTTGGGCACAGAAGTAGATCTCGAGAATCCTGTATATCAAAAATTAAAAGAACAAATGTCAGAATTAAAAAGCGCTAACCCAGACGCTCACTTTACCTATTTGATGGGACTAGAAGGGGAGAAATTATTTTTCTTTGTTGATTCAGAGATTCCTGGCACAGAAGACTATTCTGCACCAGGAGATATATATGAAGAGACGCTTCCAATCGAAGTCGAGAATTTTAAAAGAGGACTCGCTTTTGTTGAAGGTCCGTATTCTGATAGATGGGGTAACTGGGTATCAGCATATGCGCCTATAATTGATCCTGAAACCAGAGAGACTCTTGCGATTATTGGTATAGATGTGGATGCAGAATACTGGTCAAATAAAATACTTTCGGTTCGATTGATAGTTGGTTTTGTTACTTTGCTTATGTGTGCTTTTCTAATTGTGCTAATGCTCTACTTGAAAAATTCTGTAGGCAACATAGAGCTTTTACACAAAGACAACGAAAGTCTGCGTGCAAGTCAGGAGTATTTACTTGAAACAGAGGGAATAGTTCACTTGGGTAGATGGAATCTAAATGTATCTTCAAACGAGCTTGCTTGGAATGATCAAATGTTTAGCATATTTGAAGTAGACAAGAATTCTAAAATTGTCCCAGATACTTTTTGGAATTCTATACATCCAGAAGATTTACAAGAAGTAAAGATTGCTTTCAACAAAGCGATTGCTGGACAGCTCGATTCTTTTGATATTTTATACAGAATCTTACTTTCAGATACTAAGTCTAAAAAAATTCTTTCTATATGTTCAGTGCGTAAAACTTCTAAGGGTGAAGTATTTCGTATAATCGGTACAGCTCAAGATATGTCAAAATTTTCAATAACACGAACATAAAGTATGAATCCTGAAGATAAAATAACCTATTTCGGAGAAACAGATTATCGCAATAAGCGAACACGTTTTGGTATTAAGGCCAAAGATCGTGTTCGTCATATGTATGTTATCGGAAAAACTGGTATGGGTAAGTCTACTGTATTGGAAAATATGGCAATTCAAGATATTCAAAATGGTGAAGGGATTGCTTTTATTGATCCGCACGGAAGTTCTGCAGAGAAATTGCTTGAATACGTACCAGAAAATCGTGTAAAAGATGTTGTTTATTTTGCTCCTTTCGACACTGATTTTCCTATGTCTTTTAACGTGCTCGAGGATGTTGGTGCTGACAAGCGCCACTTGGTTGTATCAGGGCTTATGAGTGTTTTCAAAAAGATTTGGCAAGATGCATGGAGTGCACGTATGGAATATATTTTGAACAACACACTTCTTGCGCTGCTCGAATACCCAGGATCTACTCTCATGGGTGTAAACAAAATGCTATCCGACAAAGAATACCGCAAGAAAGTTGTAGATAACGTAAAAGATCCTGCTGTAAAAAGTTTTTGGGTGGATGAGTATGCAAAGTATACAGAGAAATTTGCAGCTGAAGCCACTCCTGCTATTCAAAACAAAATAGGTCAGTATACTCTGAATCCGCTTATTAGAAATATTATTGGTCAACCCAAGTCTTCTTTTGATATTCGTGAATTGATGGATAATAAAAAAATATTTATTATCAACCTTTCAAAAGGGCGCATAGGTGAACAAAATATGAATTTGCTTGGAGGTATGTTTGTTACAAAAATATATCTAGCAGCTATGTCGCGCGCGGATTTGTCTGCTGAAGATCTAGCAAAACTCCCACCTTTTTACTTGTATGTGGACGAGTTTCAAAACTTCGCTAACGAATCTTTTTCTCAGATATTGTCTGAAGCCAGAAAATACAAACTAGCGCTTACAGTGGCCAATCAGTATGTAACTCAGATGGTAGACGAAGTTAGAGATGCGATATTTGGAAACGTGGGTACTATAGTGTGTTATCGCGTTGGGGCTACAGATGCGGAAGTTTTCGAAAAGGAATTTGCTCCACTTTTTACCTCTCAGGATATAGTGAATTTGGGGTTGTATCAGATGTATTTGAGTCTCATGATAGACGGTGTGGGCTCAAAACCTTTTTCTGCGCTAGGTTTGCCTCCTATACAGAAGCCTGAAAAATCTTACCGTGAACAGGTTATAGAAAGTTCTAGAAAAATGTTTGCTCATACTAAAAAAGAAGTTGAAGAGGGCATAGAAGCTTGGCACGCTTCACTTGTACCAGAGAAGCCAAAAAGAGATTTTCCAACTGATGGTGCGCCTAAATCAAGTTTCAACCAGACACCTGCAAACGATCGGCAGGGTCAAAATTTTGCTCCTAGAGCAAGCAACAACAACTTTACCCCTAAACCTGTTTTTAATAGGTCTGAAAATGCTCAGTCTGCTAATACACCAAAACCAGTTTTCAATAAGCCAAACAATCAACAGCAAAGACCTATAAACTCATCTCAGAAGACTGTAAACCCTGCTGTTGACAGGAGAGCAGAAGAGAAAAAACCTTTTGCTGGATTGAAAGATCTAATAAATCGCATAGATACAGAAGACCTTCCAAAAGAAAATAAAAACAGTATCCAAACAAATTCTGTAGACAATTCAAATACTGCACCAATCTCTCTCAGTAATTTAAAAAGCAAGACACTTCCACCGAAAGACCCAACCCCTGAAAATAGAAATGCTTTGAAAAATGTTCTTGCGCAAGTGATTGCTGACAATAAAAAAGATATTCCTCCTCCGCCTCCTGTGAAAAAGACAGAGCCTGTACCAGTTCCTCAAAAGCAGGTTGTTACACCTGTGATGACTAGTTCTGTTCCTGCAGGAAATCAACAGCAATATACACCACCGTCTACAAATCAAAACCCTGTGAATAGCAATCCAGTTACAAAAAAACCGAAAGAGATCCCAGAAGATATATTGAGAAAAGTATTAGAATAAAAATTATGAGATTTTTTAGAGCTTTAGTATATTTTGCATTATTTTGTATTGCGCCAAATCTAGTTTTTGCCGAGATATCAGTTACTGAAATAATGTACGATCATTCGGGTGCAGACACTGATTTGGAATGGGTAGAATTTTATAACTCTGGTTCAGATACCACTAGCTTGTCTGGTTGGAAATTCAACGACGGCGCAAACCATACTCTAAATGCTCCTCCTGTAAATGGTGGGATGGGTTCTCTAGAAATAGGTCCAGGAGAATATATAGTTTTAGCTCACAATGCCAGTGTTTTTTTAGGTGAATACCCAAGTTATAACGGTAATCTTATAGACACGGTTATGTCACTTACAAATACCTCTGATACTGTCTCGCTTGTAGATGAGGGTGGCGCAACAGTAGCTTCATATACTTATGACTCTACAACAGGAGGTGCTGGTGACGGATCTAGTTTATCGAAAATAAATGGTTCATGGACAAGCGGAGATCCTAGTCCAGGCGAGTCAAATACTTCTTTTGCTGGCGATGAATCATCTGAGGATTCTGATACAGGTTCTAGTGAATATTTTTCTTCGATAGAAGAAGATGCGGATGTTCTAGATTTTATTCCATCAGGATATAGTGTTGAGATCCTGTCCGATGTTGTTATTGTGTCCGGTGTTCCATCTGAGTTTGATTCTTTGTTGGAAAAACCAAATGGAGATACAAGTCGAGGCGGGTATTATGCTTGGAATATGGGGGACGGCACACAGTTTACACTAAAGCCTGCAAAAAAATTTGAACATACATACTATTATCCTGGTGAGTACGTAATAACACTCGATTATTATAATGTTGGAAGTATAGAAAAAGATGATACTGATAGACTTATTGTAAAAGTTGTAGATGCTTCTATCTCAGCAAATATATTAGAAGATGGTGCCGTAGAGGTATTCAACAATTCTAAGTTTGAACATGATTTGAATGGTTGGGTAGTAGAGATCGATTCCGCTTCATACAGGTTTCCAGAAAATTCAATTATTTTGCCGGGCAAAAAAATTATTCTTTCTCCAAGGAATACACATTTCCCATCTAACATTTCAAATATAATACTTAGATACCCAACAGGCGAAATAGCTTATCAATATCCAGACAATGAAGTGCAGGAAAAAAATACTAACACCAGGTCTTATTTCGGTAGCAACACTACTTATTCAGGGACGGTCAAAGACCAAGAACCAGACAACACGATTGATACTAGAAATTTGTCTGCAAATTCTGCAAATTTACCTGTGCCAAAAAACACTTATATTTACTTAAGTCTCGTGGCTTTAATAGTGCTCGGAGTGGGCAGTATATTTTATTCTAAAAAAATACTAAAAGAAAAAGACAACAGTATAAAAGACGAAGCCAGTGAATTTGAGCTTATTGAAGAATAGACTTTGTTTTATTTGTTTCTATTTTTAGATTTATATCTAGAGTAGAATCTTGCACTATTTCTATTTCTAGTGGTAGTAGAGGTGCCTCTTCTTCTGGAGAAAGGACTGTTGTGTCCACGAAGTATTTGCCAGTAGGTAGATTTATACCAAATGTCCCGTCTGTATTTATTGTTAAGTTTGCAACAACCTCAGTTTTATCAAAGTTGTATATGATTACAGATCTATTTGTATATAGACTAGTATCTATGTTGCAGTTGTTTAATATATTACCAAGTGGACAATTTGTATCTAATGTTATTTTGCCAGTTAGGTTGTTTGCTTGGATTTCTACAGCAGAGATCGATGAGGAAGTGATTTCTTGTTCGCTTGTTTCAAATACTATATTGCCACTCAAAACTCCAAAGGTTGTAGGGGGTACACCTTCTTCATTTGTCTTCGCTATTTTTGTTAAGACAATAACAGGATCAACAGTTTCTGTTTCAGTAGGAATTTCTGCTGTTTCATTTACGAGTATTTCTTCGTTGGCAGCTTTTTCATCTATCACAGCCAAAGATTCAGTTGCTTGAGCTTGGATTTTTTCAGTTTCTATCATGACTATCTCTGACAATTCAGAAGTTAAGTCTTGAAATTCTACAGGCATAAAAGTCTCCGCTATTTTTTCAGATATTTCATTTTCTGTATTTGTATCGGTTGTATTATTTTCAACCAACTGAGTATTTTCAGGGTTTTCAGTTTCTGTGACCTCAGAAATTGTTTCTGTCTCTGGAGTTGTAGATTGCTCAGGCTCTAGTTTTGTTGTTTCGTTTTTGAATTCTACCAAAGAGGGAAGCAGTTCTTCTGCTACAGCTACTACGATTTCTTCTTGGCCACTAGCTTGGAGTTCGTCAAAACTCTCGTTGAGCTCTTTAGCTTGGTCTACAAAAGCTTCTTTGATTGTTTCAGTTTGTTTTTCTGTTAGTTCGCCAGTTTTCTGCAATTCCTTTACTTCTTCAATTCTCTTTTCAATTCTTTCTTTTTGGATATTTACTTTCTTTACAGTTGTAGGGGCTAGGGAGATTTCAATCTCTTCTTTTACATGTATTTTTATAGGATATAAAAGGTCACCCGGAAGTGTTTGTTCAGACGCGTATGTCAGAGATCCTGCACCGACAAGTAGTACGATCAATGCAGATGCTGTTACTTTAGCGAAGCCTTGGAAATTCCATACACTTTTTATATTTTGTAGATAAGGGGATGGTACGTAAGATTTTTGATATTTATATGTATTTATGTGTTGAGATACACGAAGATACATCGCATTTTTCTCTTGCGGTGTCATTTTTACTTCTTTTGCTTTTTTGAAAATCGATTCTATATCTCTCATAAATTAATCTTATTAAATTTCTCTTTTACTTTTGCTATACCCCTGTGAACTTTGACTGAAATATTGTTCTCTGTTTCTCCTAATATCTTGGCTATTTCTTTGATACTCATGTCTTCTATGTAGCGCATTATGATTACGTCTCTGTAGCCTTCATCTAGTTCCTCAAGTATTTTTTTGACAAGCTCTATATCATATTCGTCGATCTTGTCTTCGGAGCTTTCGTCTTTAAAGTCTATGCCTTCTTCTATTATGCTATCTAGGGATACAGATTTCTTTTTGCGATAGAAATCTATTATCAGATTATTGGCTATCGTAAAAAGTAAGGACTTTAGGTTTTTTACCTTGTTGCCCTCTTCTATGTATTCCCATGTCTTCATAAAAGCATCTTGGGTTAAATCAAGAGCTTTTTCTCGGTCACTTGTCTTATATAGACAGTAACGGAAAAGGCTATCGCTATGGGCCTCATAGCATTCCATGAAGGTTTTTTGGTAATTTTCAGGGTTCTTTTCGTTCATTATATATGACGTAAAGAGTCCTCTCATCTTACGCCACTTTCTACATTATATGCTTTTGACTAAAATCGAGCTAGCAAAATAAGCCAAAATTGAGTTTTGGTTTATATGTTGCTTTTTTCTTCTCTTACTTCAATTTTCTTGCCTTTTAAGAAGCTAAACATGATTGCCTCTAGGATTACTAGGCTCATGAAAAAAGTAGCTATGAGTAGGATTATTGTAAAAAGTGAGTTTATATTCATGGTATTTGTCTAACTACTTTCTATGACGGATTAATTTATTGAATCTTACATTTTTCTGCTACAATTGTATGATGCAAACAAAAGATTCTGGATTTATTCAAAAAAGAGTAGTGATAATAGGTGGTGGTTTCGGTGGCATAAGAACCGCCTTGGAACTTAGAAAGCAAAATTCTAGGGAAAAATTACACATAACACTAATAAACAATAAACCATATTTTGAATATTATCCTGCTTTGTACCGTCTAGTTACAGGTGCGTCACCCATCGAAGCACTCGTGCCTCTGTCTGATATTTTTTCCGACAAGGATGTAGATGTTGTAATCGACAAGATACTTGAAGTTAATCTTGAATCAAAAACAGCTACAGGTGAAAGTGGTTCTGTATACAATGCTGATTATATTGTATTGGCTGTGGGTAGCGAAACTTCATATTTCGATGTTCCGGGTTTACCAGAATTATCTTTCGGTTTTAAATCAGTCAACGAAGCCCTCAGATTAAAAAAACACCTTCACGATCTTTTTGATCCACACGAACACCCGACTCCTACAGAATGTGTTTCGCATTTTCATATAGTAATTGTCGGGGCGGGACCTTCTGGGGTTGAAATTGCCGGCGACTTATCTGCGTTTATGAAAAAACTAACAAAGAATCACTCTGTCGACCCATCTCTTGTGACCATAGACATAATCCAGTCTGGGTCTCGTGTTCTACCCGCACTACCAGAGAATGTTTCTAAGCGCGTAGAAGCTCGGTTACGAAAACTTGGTATGAATTTGTTTTTAAATAGAACTTTAGTAAAAGAAGAAGTGGAACAGGTTTATCTAAAAGATATGTCTATGCAAGCTAAGACTGTGATTTGGACAGCTGGGACAAAAGTTAATCCTCTCATTAAAAATATTTCAGGGTTAGAGCTCAGTCCAAAAGGGAGAGTTGTCGTAGACGAATACATGCAAGCAAAAGGGAAGAGTGAAATTTTTGTCTTGGGTGATATAGCAGATACTAAACTATCGGGCCTAGCTCAGACTGCTCTATCAGACGGGTCTTATATAGCTTCTGCTATATCTAGGCTAGCTAGGGGTAAAAATCTAAAAACATACAATCAAAAGAAAGTATCTTACTCTATACCTGTCGGAGATAATTGGGGAGCTTTGGTTATGGGTAAAATATCTTTTTACGGGCTAATACCTTATTTTGTAAGGCATTTTATAGACTTTTTGTTTTTTGCAGAGATTGTGTCCGTCCGCAAGCTTTTTGGTATGTTTATAGATGGATACAAATATCGCTCGATAGACCCAGATTGTCCGAAATGTAAGTAGAATCCTTTTAAAAAGCCTCCTTGACAAGAAGGCTTTTTACGTGTAAAAAGTATATATAAGTTCATTATAAAAAACACATAAAACACATATGGAAACAAAGCTACAAACGAAACAGGCTGTAGTACAAACCCCAAAATCTTCCCCACTAAATGGCGAAAATATTGGAAGATTTAAAAAGAAAATTAAAAATATTTTCGCCAGTGTAACTTTCGGGACTATAAAAGTCCCAGGCAAAGATATCTTGAAGCTTGAGGTGAAATTCAACTCAAGAGAGACCAAGAGGGTCAAAGGTGCATTAGATGATTTGGCGCTCGATTACAGAGAAACCTCTGTTGGCGTGATTGAGGTTTTGGGCTTTTGGCCAAAAGCAAAACCTATTGTTAAAACAGTTGTATCAGATACTTCTGAGGTACCTATAGAAAAGGTTGAAGAGTCAGAAATGCTCGATGAAGCCTCAGAAGAAGAGGTTTCTGTTGAACAAAAAATTGAGATTCCTCAGGTTGCAAAAGACCTGCTCGATGTCTTCAATATATCGGAAAAAAATATTTCCGAATGTGATCAAGATATCTTGCGTCTTAAGTTTGATATTTCTGGTCGCACCTTGGATAAGCTTAAGTTTACTGAGTTGATTCTTTTTTGCAGTCTCATAAATGGGGATGGCAATGCTTTTATTGTGGACCAAGAAAACGGAGAAATTATTGTGGAATGTCAAAAGTTGCGCATCCCGAGTTCGAACACTTTCCGTCCGATTCGCAAGAAAGCGATTGAATACCTTATGGAAGAAAATGGTGTATTTTTTAATCCTAAAAATGGAAACTTAGACGGAAAAGTTAGATATGATGACGGGGCCATGAGAATGGTTCTGAACTTTAAGTCAGACAAGATTTCTTTTTTGGATAAGTTCAAGAAGCGCCTTCAGGAAAGTGGCTTTAGGCTGTCATTTGTAAATGAGAATGCTCAAAGCATATTAATCATAAACTACAGGTTCGTTGAAAAATCTGTAGCGTACTTTGAATTAATTGAACGCTCTGAACCAGGGTATTTGAAAGGCAGGTTCCTCGGAGAACTTAAATTAAAACCACAGACTTTTTATGTAAATGGTGGTATGTGGTTTGTGGGTCTTGGGAAGGGGGTTAATTATGAGGAAGAAGCTTTTAAGCTTATGGAGGCTGGTTATAAATATATTACAGCCAATAAAAGACATCTTATGTTACCTTCGCTTAATCCGGCTTCTAATCAAATTATGTCAAGAGAAATTCCTGACTCGCAAAAGGATCGCTATCCTGAGGAAGAGAAAATTCCTGTGCCGGTGGTTAGGACTGTTTTGCAGAAGCAATCAAAAACGGTTGAGCAAGAAAAACTCACCGCGATTGCTCGTATTGCACGACTAATGAAAGGTTTGACTGAGGAGGAGGCTCACAAGCTTATTGATAAGTTTGAGGATGTAATCGCTGATAAGTACAAAATAGAGAAGTCGGTTGTAGTAAAAGCCGAGAAAGATCCGGTAGAGGAGAGACGAAGCCTGAAAAGACTGATCCATCAGATTACTGAAAGTGGTCGCCTTGTTGTAATAGACAAAACGGAATCATTTGGAGTTCCTTACGGAAACGTAAAGATGCTTCCAGGCAATCGCTGGAAGGTGGATCCAGAGACTGTTAAGTCCCTGTCTCCAACCGAGATCCTGCGTATTTTAGGGATCACAGATTGAAAAATAACCCCGCAAATTGCGGGGTTTTCTATTTGACAAATTATGTTTTTTATGATAAATAGAGAATATAAGTTCACCAAAACAAAAAAGAATAAAATGGCAGTTAGTAAATCTATTCCAAAAGAAATATCTATTGAAGATATTATTATTACCAGGAATTTTCGTAAAAAATTGGACCAGGCATGGGTGGAGCAGTTGGCGCAGTTATATGTAAACAATGTCGACGTTGACCCCATCACTGTAACACCATTTGGCGAAGAAAAGCCGGGAAAATATAAGCTCGTAAAAGGCCGTCACCGAATTCAGGGTCGACAACTTGCAGACTTCAAAAATATCAAATGTCATATCAGGACATACGATAGTGAAGCAGATATGATTATCGATGCAATTTCAGAAGATGTAAAAGCATCGAAGCCGATGACCCATGAAGATTTTCTCCATACCGCCAGACAGCTCTATGAAGTTACTGGCTATAAAAAACGTGAGATTGTCACCAGGTTGAGTGAGGTAATGCCAAAAAAGATGGCACAGAATTATGCTGATATTGTTGTACAAAAACACAAAGAGCGTCAGATGGCGAAAGCTCTGGATGCAATGGGTACACAAAAACTCAACATATCAGAAGCCTCTACACAGTTTGGTGTAGACGAGAACCAACTGGCCTTGTTTTTGAAAGACAGGAAGGGAGTAAAAAGAAAGAAACATTATTCAATCCGGAACTTCAAAGGCAATATCAAGCAAAGATTCACTGCCTACAATAAGGCAGTGATGAAAAATATTGACGATGCATTTGCTGGATATGAGAACAATGATTTCAACGAGACTGAAGTTCAGGCCATCCTCGATTTTATTGAATCCAATGGTCAGGATTTTCTGAAGACTGTTGCAGAAAAGAGAAAGAGATTTAAAACTCTCTCTGGCCAATAAAAAGCAAAACCCGCAATTAGCGGGTTTTAATTTTGTCTAAAATTTTTGGGATTTTTTTAAAATCAGAGATTAGTGTTTTACGAAGCTTCCCGTTGTACATTGCAGCCGCAGGATGATAGAGAGGTAGAAAGTTTTCAGTAGGGAATTCGGCGAATTTTTTATGGATTAGTTTTCCATGAACATCTCCAATCTTTAGCTCAGAAAAAAAGTCATTCATAGAGTGGCGTCCCAAGAATACAATCAGTTTTGGTTTTATAAATTTTAGCTCATCGTATAGCCACTCGCGACAAGATTCTTTTTCGGTTGGTTTCGGATCACGGTTTTCTGGTGGGCGATATTTTACAATGTTTGTAATATATACGTGCTCACGTTTCATTTTTATAGATTCAAGCATCTCGCTTAGAAATTTTCCTGCAGATCCGACAAAAGGAATACCAGTTTCATCTTCTTTCTTCCCTGGAGCTTCACCTATGAAGACTATTTTTGCGCTCGGGTTTCCGTTTCCAAAGACTGCTTGTTTTGCAGTTTTCTTAAGTTTGCATACGCATTTTTTAGACCATTTTTTATGTATTTGATTTAACTGTTCTCCTCGGGACATAGATGAAGTATAACAAAACCCTCTCGATTTGAGAGGGTTATATTGCACCGGTTTTTAGAAAGTGTACCCGACACCAACTATGACTTTTTGGTCGTAAGCGGTAGATGTCGACCATACAAACCATGGTTTGAAATAATATTTTTCAAATACAGTTAGCTTGATGGTTGGGCCGATTTCTACCCAGTTGTATTTAGAGGGCGAGCCTTCCTCTGCACCGACAGAGGTTGCAGCTTGAGCAGCAGCACCTATTTTTAAGTAATCGGTAGGTTTCCAGAGTAATTCTATGTATCCATAGCTGAAGTTTTCTTCATTACAAGTAGATCTCGCGTACTGTCCCATTCCGTAGAAAGAATACTGAAATCCAGTTGAATCTACACTTTCTCCGCCGAACTCAATTTCCGGGCCGTATCCATTGAATCCATTTGGGTCCGAGGAATATAATAATCCTATTTGCGGAGATGCCCATAAACTCGCGGATTCGTTTTGTAGGTTTGGGCCTACAAACAATCCAAGAGTATTGTTCCAGTCGAACCCATAACGGAGATCGATGAACAAGTTTTCACTGGTGACTGCCTCATACCAGATAAATGGCGAAGCTTTAACTTCAGGCGTGTTAAGTGGTTTTGATACCCATGCGGATACATCAGACCATTGAGAAAAAATAGGGGATGCAAATAAAATTGCCATCAGGATAGTAAGTATTTTTTTCATATTTTTTTGTACGTTCGTGTATATGATAGCATAAAAAGCATCTTTAGTCAAATAGAATCAAAAACGGTGCTATGATATAGTGTCCGTATGTCAATCAAAGATTTTTTTGTGCGCAAAATGTTAAAAGCCAAAGGTGTGTCCGATGATCAGATAGACATGATCATGACAATCATGGAAAAGAACCCTGAGCTTTTCAAAAAAATTCAGAACGAAGTCGAAGCCCATACAAAAGGTGGGATGAATGAGACAATGGCGAGTATGGTAGTTATGAAAAAATATCAAAGTGAGTTGAGAGATTTACTTACAAAATAGAACTTTATCTAGTATGAGTCTATCGATTGGAATTGTTGGATTACCCAACGTCGGCAAGTCGACGCTTTTCAACGCGCTTACTAAAAAAGGTGTGCCAGCTGAAAACTATCCTTTTTGTACAATCGATCCATCAGTAGGGATAGTTCCAGTGCCAGATGATCGACTATACAAGCTATCTCAACTTTCAAAATCTGCGAAGACCATACCAGCAGTAATAGAGTTTGTAGATATTGCAGGTCTTGTAAAAGGTGCCTCTGAGGGCGCAGGGCTTGGCAATAAATTTTTGCAGAATATTCGTGAGGTGGATGCAATACTTGAAATGGTTCGTGTGTTTGAAGACAAAGATATAATCCACGTTGCAAATAAAGTCGACCCGCTCGAAGATATTTCAGTTATAAATCTGGAGCTTATTTTGGCTGATTTAGAAACAGTTACGAAGAGGATGGCAAATCTACAAAGAGATGTAAAACGTGGCGAAAAAATCGCTATAGCAGAAAATGCAGTATTAGAAAAAGTAGAGAAAGTTCTAGCAGATTCACGACTTGCTAGCGAGACAGTACTCGACGAAGAAGAGCTTCTAATACTGAAAGGTATGCACCTGCTATCTATGAAGCCAATACTTTATGCACTAAATTCATCTGAGGTAAGCGAAAATGTAATCGAGAGTGTAAAAGATAGAATTCCTGGAAAATTTGTTTTAGTGGATGCGATTTTCGAAAAAGGTTTCGATGATCTGATAAGCAGTGCCTACGAACTTTTAGGACTTGAGACTTATTTTACAACCGGAGAAGATGAGACTAGAGCTTGGACTATAAAGAAGGGTTCTACCGCACCAATCGCAGGAACTGCGATACACACAGACTTCAAAGATAAATTTATTCGTGCTGAAGTTGTGTATTGGAGCGACTTGGTTGATGCAGGAAGTTATGCGGAAGCTCGCACAAAAGGCAAAGTAAGAACAGAAGGGAAGGAGTACGTGGTAAAAGATGGTGATGTTATAGAGTTTAAAATATA
>CAZWJU010000006.1:0-27387 GCA_964634365.1 uncultured Candidatus Saccharibacteria bacterium | reverse complement strand
GGGTGCGGGAGGAATGCGGGGCGGAAATTCTTTTAGTTTTTTGGCGGGGGCTAAAAATTCAGAAACAACATAATCAAATATTGTCTCGGTCATTTCTTTTGCTATGTGGTTGTCCCTGTCTAAAGGGGATGCACCCTCGGCATCCGCCTCGGGCATTTCCGCTATGGCTACTCACGCCTAGGTGCCTATGTGCGGGTTGTCACCCGCTCTTCTTGGGGAGAGGAAGTTTCCTCTCCCCGGGTCGGGCTACTAATTTCGGGGATTACCCCGAAATAGTTCCGCCCTCGCCATCCCCACTCTACGCTTTGCATATTTATGTTCGTGGTGTCGCTTTCGCTACTAAACTTCTGTGAGATATATAACTTCGGCGCTCATCCTTTAGCCATGGACGCTCATAGCGGAAATGCCCGAGGCGGAATACTCATGCTTGCCCTTAGCGTGCGTGCGAGTACGCACACACTCTCCGCCTCACCCGTGCGCGCATGAAAGTACCTCCCGAAAAAAATTTAATCTTTTAAATTTTAATTACAAACTTTGTAAAATTTTATTACGAAGGTCTGAGATTTTTTCTTCATCTTTTCTCTTATTTTCACTTTTATATAAATCAGGGTGATACACCTTTGTTGCTTCCTCTAATGTTACTGGTAGTTCTATTACCTTATTAGGATCTTTTCTTTGCTCGTAAGTTTTCAAATCAAAATACACATCATCCCAAATTTTTTCAGCCATTTTTTTATCTGGTAAAGCCATAATTTTTTCTAAAAATAAATGCCGATATTTTTCGATACCACTTCCTACGCGAGCATGGAACATTCCTAGTACAGCAAAATCTATTGGTTGAGTTTTTGGTTCTTGAGCTAATAATTTTTCTTTTTCTTCCTCTGGAGTTTCGTAAGTATATTTTTCCTCAAGCATTTTTTTATATGTATTGTATTGATTTTCATATTCAATACGACCATTGATATTATCTTCCAAAACTTGCCCACTAAGTACCTTTGCTCTAAGGTCTCCATAGTATTTAGATGCTTCCTCCACTGGAATGTTTAATGATTTTAAAAAGCTTGTTCTATATTCTGATTCAAGATCTTCTGATTTTTTATTTTTGTCTGTATCTGAAATAATATCTGCATCGATATACAAAAATGCATCTACATCACTAGTTTCTTTTGCTTGATCTCCTTTTATCATTGAGCCATAAACTGTAGCCCCTAGAAACTCTGGGTGTTCCTTTTGAAAACTTTTTACTCCGTCTCTAAAGCCATCAAGTCTCGTGCGGGCGGATGATTCTGTGGCTAAAGTAAAACGCCTTTCTTGAATGTTATCATTTGAGGTTGGGAGTTGTTCTTTCATATTTATTCTTTATTTTTACTAAATGTATTATATATCTCTTTATTTTTATCAACAGGTTTAGGAATTATATGTCCATTTTCCTCAACAAACACAATTTTTCCCTCGGCAGAAATTGTTGGTTTGTTTGGAGCAATTACGGTAGCGCCAGTCATTTTAGAAAAAGATGAAGCAAAACTATTTTCTTTGCCAGTATCACAAGAAAGAAAAAGAAAGTTTGGATTTTCATCAAAAACTGAAGTAATAGCACTAACGCGGTCAGTAGTTAGATCTTTTTCCTCTGCGATATCTTTCTGGCTTCCACCCAGCAAGATACTTTTACCCTCATCAGCACCATGTGCATTGATTATGCCAAAAGATATTTTGTTTTGTTTGCCGTATCTTTTATCTAGTTTTTTCAAGCGACGAAATAAACCAAACGCATTTTGAAACTCAAAAAATCGTAAAGCTACATTGTTTTGTTTCAAAAAAGCAAAATTTAAAAATTCTTCTTCATTTGCAAGAGCATCTATCGAATTTTCATGAGAAGTGGCAAAAACTCCATATTTTAGGTTGCTATCTCGTTGGTCGAATTGGTCGATCAATGCTTCAACAGGATATTTACCAAACAAGGCAATACCAAATTCATCGAAAAGAATTCGTACAGATCCTGGCCTGCTATCCTCAAGTTCATTCATCTTTTCTAGATGCCTTTCTGTTATTAACTCACTTATCTCTTTTTCATTTGTAAACCAAGGATTAAATATGTCTTGTGTCTTTAGGTTGAATTTTTTCAAAAAAGTATCAAAATAAGCAAAACATTTTTCTTGTATATTTTTATTTTTTTCTGCAAGTTGTATTGTTTTAATAATAAATTCCTGTGCGTCTTTGCGGGTATGTTTTTCAAAATAATCATTGGCAGTAATCGGTGAATTAACAACATTTAACTCTTCATCCAGCTTCTTGTTTAGTAAGTCAAAAACTTCTTCTTGATTTTTTGAAGCATTAGGTGTGGATACTTTATTTAAAAGAGAAGGATGCCAAAACTCCAAGATATTTTCTTCATTGTTAAGTAGAGCGCTATAATGATGTTTAAAACTGTTTAAAAAAACTTCTTTTGAATTCTCAAAATGAGAGTCTCTCATTGAAGGATGTCCAGTATCAAAGAAGTCGAGAAGCTCTTGGTTAATTTTTAATAATTTATTTTTGTTATTTTCGATCTCAGTGTTTGAAGAATTTTGCTTCTCAATGTCTTTGTTAATTGATCGCATAACACCCTTTAAACTTTCCATTGTTTTGTTTGTAAAGTCTTTTACTAAATCAGCCTCACTTTCATAATTACGATTTAAAAGTGAGATTGAGTGAAAAAATACATGATCAGCAATCTCATTTGGTTTTTCGGATTTTAGTAGAATTTCTTTAAAAAGCTTTTCCATGTCATCTATGGAATACTCTTGAGATTGTTTTAAAAATTTTGAAATAGTATTTCTAGCATCTTCTATAGAAATTTTCTTTTCTCCAAGATCAACAAAAACATCGAAAATTTTTCTACCACTTTGCACAAAATTAGAAAAATTTTGGGTTTTTTCTTGATCTAAATTATTTTCATTTTGTGGTGGTCTATCGAAAGTCATAGGATGATTTTAGCATTTTCCGAGTATTTTTTCCACCTTTAGCCCCCGCCAAAAAACTAAAAGAATTTCCGCCCCGCATTCCTCCCGCACCCTCCTGCGGGGCGGAAACCAAACCCAAAAAACTTTTCGAAAAATGAGCCGAGTAAAAGCAAATCCTCCTCCCGCATATTTGTTTTGCTTTTGCTCGTCCGCTGTGTATTTAGCGTTTTCCCGCACTTCTGCTTTTGCAGAAGCACCACGCTTCGCGTGGAGGCGCTTCAGCGCGCGGGGAACGCTAGGTATTTTCTTTGAAAAAAGTTCGCGCAAATGATACAATTACATCACAAATCGAAACTGCCTCGGCAGAAAGCGCAAAATCTGGGCGCGCCGAAGGCGCGCTGTATGGAGAGAGCAGGAATTCTGCATTGCGGGCGCGGGCGAATTCGGTGGGTGGGCAAAATGAGACAATAACGGATTCACTTTTTTCATAATCCAAAAACTATTTATATGTTAAAACCAAAATATTTTCTATACGCGCGAAAAAGTACCGAAGATGACGACAAACAAGTCATGTCGATTGAGGCACAGCTTTTTGAACTTCGTGAATTCGCGCGTAAAGAAAATCTGCAAATTCTTGAGGAATTTACAGAGTCGAAAAGCGCAAAGAAACCAGGTCGTGAGAAATTCGGCGAGATGATGTCCCGCATAGAATCAATGGGCGGAGTAGGTATTTTGGCATGGCATCCTGATCGTTTAGCTCGCAATTCCATTGATGGCGGGCGCATCATCTACGCCGTAGACACGACCAAAATCATTTCTTTGCGATTTCCGACTTTTTGGTTTGAACCAACCCCGCAAGGGCTCTTTATGCTTCAAGTGGCGTTCGGGCAGAGCAAGTACTATTCTGACAATTTAAAACAAAACGTTGAGCGTGGAATCCGCCAAAAACTCCGCCGTGGTGAATGGCTCACAAAAGCGCCGTTTGGGTATGTGAACAATCCGAAAACGAGAAATATTGAACCTGATGTGGTGAAATCGAAAATCATCGTCCGCGCTTTTGAAGAATATGTGAAAGGTCACCACGGTTTTGAATCTATATCTAAGTTTTTGGCGGATCATGGAGTATGTCAGAAAAATGGAACGCCACTTGGCAAAGCTTCCATCTCTCGTATTCTATCCAACAAAGCATATCTCGGACTTACGAAACATTACAACGAGTATTTCCCCGGAAGCTTTGCGCCAATTCTTTCTCACGATTTATTCGAAGCCGTACAGAAAAGATTGCAAGAACGATCTCATCCTCGCAAATCAAAGAAAAGCCACAATTTTCCTTTCACTGGACTTTTTCGTTGTGGTGAATGTGAGAGTATGATAACTGCTCAATGGACGACGGGAAAAATGGGCGTTCGGTATCGCTATTATCGCTGTACGAAAAAGAAAGGAAATTGTGGGCAAAAATATTTGCGAGAAGATGTAGTCGTCTTGCAATTAAAAGAACGGCTTGAACAAATCGCACTTCCCGACGAGTGGACAGACTATATGTTATCTAAAGTTGACGAATGGGACAAAAGTGAAAAATTCTCGTTGGGAAGTATGCTCGGGTGGATGAAAGACAATGAGCGAGAGACAGAACAAAAGCTCGATGAGTTGGTCAGTTTGTATTTAGACGGCGATATACCGAAAGAAAACTATCTCGTGAAGAAAAACGAGCTTTTGAAACAAAAAGTATCTCTCGCTCAAAAAATGGACTCCGCCCGAGCAGAGAAAAAGAATTGGGTCGAACCCTTGCGGGAATGGATTTTGGATATGAAAAAAGCCACGCAATTGCGAAACACAGATAATTTTTTTGAAATTCGTGACTATTTCAAAAAAATTGGAACGAACTCGCAATTGCGGGACAAGTCCGTCTCTGTCTCATTTTGCCCACCCACCGAATTCGCCCGCGCCCGCAATGCAGAATTCCTGCTCTCTCCATACAGCGCGCCTTCGGCGCGCCCAGATTTTGCGCTTTCTGCCGAGGCAGTTTCGATTTGTGACCCTACGGAGAATCGAACTCCGATTTAAAGCTTGAAAAGCTTCCGTCCTAACCGTTAGACGATAGGGCCAATTTATTGGCTCAAACTTGGACGCCTGCCCGCCGTAGTTTTAACGAAGGCGGGATAGGGCCATACACTTTTAAACCCTAAATAAATAGGGTTTAAAATCACGGAGCGATTATAACATTTAAATCAATAAAATCAAAGGTTAGGAGCTTCCGCGCTTGGGTTCGGCTTACCAAATATTATAGAATCTAGGGACCAAACTCCCCCACCAAGCACAAACAATATAGAGAGTAATCCGAAAAGTGTTATGTGTGAGTATACAGCTTCTTTGAAGAAGAAAAATGATAGCGACAAAACTCCGAAGGCAATGACCGAAGACAGTCTAGTAAACAAGCCTAAAAACAACATCAATCCTATAGCAAACTCAACTATACCAGCGCCAACAACCCATAGACTTGGATCAACCGGAATAAAAGATGTTAGGTGAAAATTGTTTACAACAAGTTCAGACAAATGCGGATTCAATATTTTTTCATACAAAGCCAAGAACATCATCGCCCCTCCTATTCCCACCCGCAAAATCGGTGAAGCAAAAGATCTTTTTATTTTAAGTGAATGCAAAATTTTAAAATTGAAAATATCATCAAAGCCTGGACGCTCGTTGTGAAGCGCAAGGAATGCAACTGCTAGTGCTAGAAAATCCAAATTTCCTAGAAGATAGAAGTTTCCAGATAAACCAAAAATATACAATCCGATTGTAAGTAAGGCAGAAGGTATAAGCAAAAATCCCGCCATAAAAAAGAACCCTAGCAATATTTCAATAAATGCTACGTTTGCTGTAGCAAGCTGTATTGGAGAAACTAAAACTTGTGCAGTTCCCGCACCTATAAGTGCAATACCGAGAGATAGTCTTATGGCCCAAGGTAGAAACTCATCGTATGTTTTAAGTCTATCACTAACTCGCTTTGCCCAAGATCTTAGAAAATTGCTTCTGCGATATATAAAAGCAATCAATACTACAGCAAGCACAACAGACACAGCTATGTTTATGGTCGTCTGTGAAGAGATCGCGTTTGTCACATACTGAATATCCTGACCTGAATTGGCCACGAATTCTTCTTCTGTTAATACATAGCCGACATGAGCTGAAACAAAATTTGTAAAAGCGAAAATCGCCAATAAACTAACAAATAATATTTTTTTCATAATTATATTTTAACACAAAAAGAAAAACCACTACATATGAGTGGTTTTTTATCTTTATTATTATTCTGGCTTGAATTTTTTGTACTCAAACACAGGCCCTTTCTTGGTGTACTCGACGACCAGGATGTCCCCGGATTTTTCAAGCTCCGCATACCCTTCGTTCCACAACTTCTGCGCAGTAGACAGATCTATGTGGTGGAGCATCTTATGTGGCGTCTCATCTTCATGGACAAACACACAAACTATTTCATCTTGAGCAAGGTGTATCAATCTATTTACCTCGTCAACAAAAGCAAGATTGAACGCTGGACCATCGGAGTTGCCATATCTTTTCAAGAGACTTTTCGGCGCCTGTCCGTTTGCGCCAAAATTTTTCATACACAATCGCATCGTCTCACGCGACGCAACATTCCCAGAATCCACGAATCCATCAGAGAGATCAACACCCTCATCTTTCAGATTTTGCGTCAATTTATCTACAAAATCCTTCATTGAAAATTTTTTCTGGAGATCACTTTTCACCTTATCGAAAAGTGTTGTATCAGTTGTGACTTCTTTAAAAGAAGCTGCTCTGACAAAAATAATCTTTTTTGTACTCTTTCCTACCATAAATAACTTTTTTATCACTATAACACAAATAGATTTTTATTCAAGTGGCTTATGCATATTGAATTGGACCTAAATATATAGTAAGTTATATCTACAAAGCAAGATAAAATGCGCGGTTAGCTCAGTTGGTAGAGCGACCCCTTGACGTGGGGTAGGCCAGAGGTTCGAATCCTCTATCGCGCACAAAATTTCTGAAAGAAAATTTTATGCGCGATAAGTGAGCAAACTGCTTTGCTCACGTGAGGATTCGAAAGACTTTTCGGTCTCAGAATTTATTCTGAGCGAAAAGTACCTGCCGATGTATTCGGCGATTCCTCTATCTTTTGTGACCCAGTAGGTCAATGTGCTCATTGAGTGGCGACGAGCAAAATATCTGTGACCACAAAATATACCCAAAGCTTCGCGACCGAGTTGAGTGACGACGATGCGAGAGTTGTGACTAAGATTAAACCCAAAAAATTAAAACTCGCTAATTAGCGAGTTTTTTCATTGTATAAATTTAGACACTTGCGAGCAGGCCTCGCGAATTGCATCTTCAATATTATCGTTCAATATCACAACATCAAACTTGTCTGAAAAAGAAAGCTCTTCTTCTGCTTTTGCTAAACGTAAAAGCAGATCTTCCTCTGATTCGGTGTTCCTAAAACGAATCCTCTCTTCCAAAATTTTCATCTCAGGATATGGAGGTCTAATAAAAATCGTAAGAGCATTTTCACCAAGCTCTTTTTTTACATTAAGAGCACCTTTTACATCTATATCAAGCAGTGCAACTCCTCCGAGTCTAGATATACGATCAAGCTCACTCTTTGAAGTTCCATAATATTTGTCTTCGTATACCTCCTCCCATTCGAAAAATTCATCTTTCTGGATCATCTGCCTAAACTTTTCGGGTAAAATAAAAAAATATTCGCGCCCATCAATTTCTTGGCCACGAATACGTCTAGTTGTAGAGGATATAGAAAAAATTAATTCAGGGAAAGCCTTGCGTAGAGCTTGGGCGATCGTAGTCTTCCCAGCACCAGACGGCGCAGTAATCACGACGGCTTTATGTTCATTCATTCTGAAGTGTATTTGTTCCATATTCTACTTTAACACAAATTTAAAAATAGTAAATATGAAAAAAGAAAAACCCTTTTATGGGTTTTTTTCTTACAAAAGCAAAGAAAGAATCTCATTGCTTATCTCTTCTACGGAACGTTCTCCATCTATATCATGGACATCTACTTCAAAATCTTCATCGAGCATATATATCGCATCGCGCACATGCTTGTGGTAGAAAGCAAGTTTTTTATTGCGAGCTTCGGGTGTCGCCGAATCTGCGCGTGGAGTTCCACCAGACGCAATAATTTCTTCGTTTCTCTTTACCATCCGTGCATCTGCAACCTCGTCAGGAACCTTGATATGAAATACGGTCATATCACGCCCCAAACTTTCAGTGTAGACTCCGAACATTGCCCGGGCCTCATCTTCTGTTCGCGGAGCACCATCGATCAGGATATGTCCGAGACCGTTCCATTTACGGAGAATCTCGTCAGTCCACTGGGTAATCGCAAACCCCGGAGACTGCAGGCGACCTGCATCGTTTATGTCTTTGAGCTTTTGGCTCATGTATTGAGTATACTCCGGAATATTTCTCCTGAAAAGTCCCCCGCTCTCAAGATACAAAAACTGGAAATCATCGGGCTTGTGGTCCATGATGTGCTTTTGCAAAATCTTGGATTGAGTCTCCTTGCCACACGCTGATTGCCCAATTAGGACAATAGTGCGCTCTTTCCGAAAAATCTCACGGAGCGTGTCCGGAGTTATGATTGCTGTTTGGTTCATAAGTAACTTAATTTAATATGTTTATAACACAACAAAACATATTAGTCAAAATAATCAAAATCTGATATTATCAGAAACGTGAAAATACTTTCTATAGAAACATCTTGTGACCCCAGTACGAAACTTGTGCGTCGGATGCACACACAAGTTCATACGGGGCGAGAATACAGATAAATAAAGTAATATGAAAATTAAACAAAAAATTAGAATATTGAGTATTGAGACATCTTGTGACGAGACAGCAATATCGCTAGTGGACGTAAAGGCAGGAAAAAATCCTGTATTTAAAGTACTAGGAAATACAGTTGCCTCACAAATAGAACTTCATGCTCAATACGGAGGTGTCTTTCCTATGATGGCCAAGCGTGAACATGCAAAAAATTTTACTCCACTACTTTTAAAAGTTCTAAAAGAATCAAAACTTCTTAAAAAAAGAGTTTCGTCAAAATCTATCGATCAAAGAAGTCTAGCGAAGACAGAAAAAATCCTAGAACGTGAAGGCGGGATGTTTAGCGATATAAAAGATTTATATGAAAAATACTCTAACCCAAAAATAGATCTAATAGCAGTAACTTCAGGACCTGGACTTGAGCCGACACTTTGGGTAGGAATATGTGCAGCGAAAGCTCTAGCCCAGCTGTGGAATATCCCCGTCGTCCCAGTAAACCACATGGAAGGTCATATACTTTCAGTTTTTCCAAAAGAAAAATCAAAAAAATTTAAAATCGAAAATATAAAATTGCCCGCTCTCTCGCTACTAGTATCCGGTGGACACACAGAAATCGTGCTTGTAAAAGATATTGGTAAATACAAAATACTTGGCGCGACACTAGACGACGCAGCTGGAGAGGCTTTCGACAAAGTAGCACGCATGCTCGACCTGCCGTATCCAGGTGGACCAGAAATATCTAGACTTGCAGAAAAAGCTCGCGGACGAAACGCTAGCGGAATAGTTTTTCCAAGACCCATGAAAGGTACTGCGGATTTTAATTTTTCTTTTTCTGGACTGAAAACTGCTGTGCTGTACAAAATAAGAGATATTGGAAAATTGGACGAGCTAACACGTGAAGAAATCGCTCTAGCATTCGAAGACGCAGTAGTAGATGTACTCACACACAAAACTCTAAAGGCAATAGAGAAATACAAAATCAAAACTCTCATAGTTGGTGGAGGGGTCGCTGGAAACACAAGACTTAGAAAAATTCTAATAGAAAAAACAAAAAAGTTTGATAAAAATATAGCTGTGCACTTCCCTATAAAATCACTGACTACAGACAACTCACTTATGATAGCAATCGCAGGATATATAACTTATCTAAAAAATAAAAAAGGAGTGAATCCAAAGAATATAAAAGCAAACGGATTGCTCGCCCTAAAATAAGAAAACGACCACAAAAGTGTGGTCGTTTTATATATTGATCAGATTGTAAGTCTAATCTTTATACATATTATTGAGTTGATTAAACAGGAACGATAAAATTCTATCCTTTATATCGCTCCAATTCGAGGCGGGAGATTTATGGACAATCAAGGTGTGAGAATTCCGCACCTCAATAAGTGATACCTCGGGAACAAAAACTTTCATTCCCTCTGTTGATGTGTCATATTGAGAAATATTATGCGGAAAAATTGTACTGAATTCTGCCTCATCTTTGCTGATAAACTTTCGATCACTGTAACGAATTTTCAATTTATCATTTTTTTTACTAATAAATAAATTGGCATCTTTTGGATCGACACAGTAACCACCAAATTGATCTGATGATTCAGCGGCTTCATTTAAATAATCTGAAGGCGGTTCAGATTGACCAAAATCTCCGGCATTTTCTTCAATGGGTTCGTCGTTCAGTTCTCTTATGTCCAGGTCTTCCTTTTTTTCTTTTTTAGAAGACCAGATTAGATAACCCAGCACAACAAAAAATAATACTGCAATCAAAAAGAACGCGAGGACAATAAAACCGTCTCCTCCGTTTGAATCGGCTGCAGTAGCCTGCAAAAGAACATTTAACATTTTTTTATGTGCATGTTGGAACCTTCGTCCCAACTTATCGTCCCCGCACCACTATCGGGACTATTTCATTGTAACCATGACAACGAACAAACACGGATTGGTCTCTGCGACCTTGCACACGCCATTGGTGATATTGTCATTACCACATAGCTTCAATCATTGGAAGCGAGAAAATTGTATCATATTTTATATATTTTGTCAATAAGTTTTACAGCTCATTTTCTTGAAAAAAGGCTTTAAAATGCTATATTTTATAAATGAATCCTGAAAACAATATCTCAGAAAAACTTCTAAAACCTTATGAACACAAAGAGACAGAGTCTCGAATATATAAGCTTTGGGAAGACTCTGGTTTTTTCGACCCAGACAAAATGATTGAAGCTGGAATAATCGAAAAAGACGCGAAGTCTTTCACAATCATGATGCCTCCACCAAACGTGACAGGAGTACTCCATATGGGACACGGACTCATGCTCACAATAGAAGACATAATGATCCGCTACAAAAGAATGCGAGGATTTAGAGCTCTTTGGCTTCCGGGAACTGACCATGCTGCTATCGCAACTCAATCAAAAGTAGAAAAAGAAATTCAAAAGAAAGAAGGCAAAAGCCGCCACGATCTCGGACGCGATGAACTATTGAGAAGAGTAAACGAATTTGCCCAAGACTCTCATGACACAATAGTCTCTCAGGTTAAAAAAATGGGTTCATCTTGTGACTGGAACAGAGAAGCTTTCACTTTGGATGCAACTAGAAACAAAGCAGTGAACAATGTTTTCAAAATGATGTATGACGATGGGCTCATATACCGCGGACACAGGATAGTGAACTGGGATCCAAAAGGTCAGACTACTATCGCAGATGATGAGATTGTATATGTTGAAGAGAAATCAAAATTCTATTATTTCAAATACGGTCCTTTTACTATCGGTACCGCTCGACCTGAAACAAAATTCGGAGATAAGTATGTGGTAATGCATCCAAATGACGCTCGTTACTCAGAATACAAGCATGGAGATAAACTAACTGTAGAGTGGATCAACGGGCCCATTGAGGCAACAATTATTAAAGATGAAATTGTTGACATGGAATTCGGAACTGGTGTTATGACAATAACTCCATGGCACTCGGTTGTCGACTTTGAAATGGCTGAAAGACATGGGCTCGATAAAGAACAAATAATAGACTTTTATGGCAGATTGTTACCAGTTACTGGAGAATTCGCTGGAATGAAAATAAATGATGCGAGAAATAAGATTGTTGAAAAACTTCACAGTAAGGGATTGCTTGTAAACAAGGAAGGAAAAAATATTTCTCTTGAAGAAATTGAAGATTATACTCACAATATTGCGACAGCTGAAAGAACAGGTGGGTTTATTGAACCACAGATAAAACTTCAATGGTTTATAAATGTAAACAAGCCTATTCCTGCACGCAACAATAAAACTCTAAAAGAAATAATGCGTGAAGCTGTTGCAGGCGGAGGTGTAAGTATAATCCCAGAATATTTTGATAAAACATATTTCAACTGGATCGAAAATCTACGCGACTGGTGTATATCTCGACAGATCTGGTACGGACACAGAGTTCCTGTTTGGTACAAAGGAGACGAAGCATATTGCGGGACAGAAGCTCCTAGTGGCGAAGGCTGGTCACAAGACGAAGACACTCTCGACACTTGGTTCTCTTCTGGTATGTGGACATTTTCTACACTTGGTTGGCCTGAGAAAACAAAAGATCTGGAAATATACCACCCGACAGATGTTCTAGAAACTGGATACGAAATCCTGTTCTTCTGGGTAGCTCGTATGATCATGATGAGTGGCTATGTGCTTGGCACTGTTCCCTTCCACACTGTTTATCTACACGGAACAGTTCGCGACGGACAAGGTCGCAAGATGAGTAAGTCTCTTGGAAACGGGATCGATCCAATCGATGTCGCAGACAAGTTTGGTGCAGACGCTGGACGCATGGCACTAATATTTGGATCAGCGCCTGGTATAGACTCACGTATAAGCGAAGACAAAATCAAAGGCCAGAGAAACTTTGCAAACAAAGTTTGGAATATTGCTAGATTTGTTTTATCTAACACAACACACGAAGATATAAAAGAAGTCTTGAATGATTCGGATAAAAAGCTAAGAGAAGAATTCGATACACTAGTCGCAGAAATCTCAAAAGAAATGGACGATCACTTGTATCACGTTAGTGCTGAAAAAATATATGGATATGTTTGGAATACTTTTGCTAGTACCCTAATCGAAGAGAGCAAGACTATCTTGCCAGGAGATGACGAAGAGGCAAAAAAATCTCGCCAATCTCTGCTACGCTCAACTTTTATTGATATACTAAAGATACTACATCCATTTATGCCTTTCGTAACAGAAGAAATCTGGAATCTAATCGGAGATAGTAAAAATATGCTTATGGTAGAAAAGTGGCCAATTAAAAATTAAAACCACATAATGCAAAGTATTACAAACATAGCTACACAAATAAACACAGACCCAAATACACTTCTACTTTCTCTGTTCTTTGGTATAGTCCCATCTTTTTTATGGCTACTTTTTTGGCTTCGTGAGGACAGAGAAGATCCTGAACCACGTGGACTGATATTTCTCACATTTATATCAGGGATGTTGGCTGTAATACTGGTACTACCTATTCAAAGATTCATAAATACAATTTTTTCTGACGAAAATACTCTTTTAATACTGTGGGTAGCAAGTGAAGAGTTCCTAAAACTAGCTGCAGTTTTTGTCGTAGCAATATCTGTTAGACATATAAAAAAGCCAGTTGGCTTCCCTATATATTTTATGGCAGGTGGACTTGGATTTGCAGCACTAGAGAACGCACTTTTTTTAGCATATCCAATCGGCATAAATGATCCTACTGTTAGTCTTTTGACTGGAAACCTAAGATTCTTGGGAGCAACGCTTTTGCACTCTGTTGCAAGTGGAATGATGGGATTAATGCTCGGACTTGCGTTCTTTAGAGGCAAGTTTGTGAAAATGGCAGCGCTCTTTTTCGGACTTATTATTGCAATAGCCTTGCATGCAGTGTTTAACTTTTTTATAATGAAGTCTGCAGGTGGCGAAGTGCTAAGAGTGTTTGGTTTTCTTTGGGTAGTAACTATTATTAGTATGCTTTTGTTTGAAAAATTGCGACGCATGAGTGAGTCATTGTATATGAAAAATGTAGTAATACATGGACCGGTCAATGAACTATTAGCTCGTCGATAAAAATATGTTTAAAAAGAAATCATTTTTTGAAAGATTAACAGGTGGTATAAGGCTCGACGAAAACGAGTCTCCTGAATACGACGCACCAGAAAACGAAAAAGTTATAAATATGAACCAAAAAGTAGACAAAAGCAAAGAGTCTGCTTGGATAGAAGAGGAAAACGAAGAAGCTCAGCTGACTGTCGATGTATACCAAACTCAAACAGAAATAATAGTTCAGACAATGGTGGCTGGTGTACGCCCAGAAGATCTCCAGATCAATATCACTAGAGACATGATCACAATAAAAGGCAAACGCGAAGAAAACAAAATGATAGCCCCAGAAAACTATTTTACAAAAGAACTATATTGGGGAGCTTTCTCTAGAACAATACTTCTCCCACAAGAAATAGAACCCGAAGAAGCAGAGGCAATCGAACGCCATGGACTACTCATGATCCGACTACCAAAGATTGATAAAGGACGCCAAACTTCACTCAAGGTTAAATCGATATAAGAAAATCCCTCCGATATCGGAGGGATTTGCTCAATTTGCCTTTAGTGCCTCAATAATGCCAGCGGCTTCTATTTTCATTTCCTCAATTTTTGTCTTAAGGTAAAAATAGTCCCTTTTCCTTTTAATGTATAGGGTGTGCCAGTGCGCAAATGCAGTTAAGCTAATCTTAAAATTTTCATCATCATATTGTATCCCTTCGTCGTTCAAATAAGCATGGTGAGAAGTATTATATAATTTAAAATAAATCTCAGGGAGAAATTCAAATGTTCCCTCATGCTCCCTAATATTGAAAGTAATTTCAATTTCTTGCAGCCCTTTAAAGTCATAGCTTTGCCAATATTCAAATTCTGGCTTTCTATCTTTGTTCAGGCTAGTTGCGAAAGGTATTGGGTGATGTAGTAAAAATTTAAGCCATGGCGTTTTAATGTGCCATGCTTCGAAAAGCAATTTTTTCAGCTCTTCGCTTCTTTTTTTTCTTAATGCATTTGCCTCAAGCAGTAATGCGAGGTCTTTGGCGTTTAATAGTTTTTCCATTTTTTAATTATTTTAGTTAAGAACAACACGACACACCAAGGGCTGCCTTTTTGTCAGTTCGAGGTACGTAACCTCACTTGGCGGAAAATAATTAAGAATGAAATCACAAAGAACAATTTTTCACTATCAAACCATAAATTGCTTTATGGTTTGAATGATGAAGAGGAGAGAATTTTCTCTCCTCTAAAATTTAACTGATTAGCTTACTCGTAAATTCTCTTGCAACTCTAGCATAAAATGCTTGACTTGTCAATATAATCATGCTATATTCAAACAAACTCTAAAACAGAATATTTATGACCTTAATAATCGAAGAAATCAAACCATCTGTGTACGTTAGCTTCAAGAGCATACGAGAACACATTGCCCACAAGGAAATATCGTTTAATTCAAATATTTTTGAGACGGTACAAGCATCAACTTTAACTTCTGGAAGTTTACTGGAATTAAAGGAAAAAGTTTTAAACTCAGGAAAGGTATCTGCAAACGGTACTGACTTGGATTTTTTGCTGAAGGAACAGAAAATGCCGGCTGTAGCAGAAATGCTTGAAATGTGGAGAAAATGTGAAAATGAATATGGCAACAAATATTTATTTATTGGAACCATATACAATTCATTGACATACCAATGCTCTGGAGATATTCGTTGCTTTTGGTACTATGAGAAATATAACCAATGGGTGGAGACCCCAGAATGTTTGGATGGCAGAAATGTTCTTTCAAATGATTTCGTTGTTTTCCTAAAATAATAGAAAGAAAAACATCACTCAAGGTTAAATCGATATAATAAATAAAAAAATCCGGAATACTCCGGATTTTTTTTATTTGTGCTTGGGACCAGAGTTGAACTGGTGACATCTCCCTCTTCAGGGGAGCGCTCTACCAACTGAGCTACCCAAGCATATGATTAATTTGATTTAATCTGTCTCAAAATTTCATTAACACTTCCTATATCGGGAATACTCTCTTCAATATTGCCGATTGTATTTGTCGTATCAGTATAAACAGATACAAGACTCTCTACATAAGGTTTTATGTAATAAAAAGCCCCAAAAGCCATGGAAACGATAACTAGCCAATATATTACACGGACAGTCATCGCGTTCTTTTGAACCCTACGTACTTTCTTAAGCATATCGTGATTTTCACGAGTTAGCTCATAAACCTCATCGAGTTTTTTACTTTCTTCTGGGGTCACAGAAAAACAATAGCACAAAGCGCCCTGTTTTTCAAATTTTACTGCTTTTCTTGTGGCCATAGGTAAAACACCCAAATAATCTTGGTCACAACTCTCGTCTCGTCGCCACTCAACTCGGTCGCGAAGCCTCACGGCACGAATCTGCTGATCGCCCACCTCGCAGTTTCATCTGCTGATGAAACATTGCTGCGGTTCACATTGTGTACTCGAAACAGAAAGCAGTTTCTGTTTCTCGTCTCAATGTGCCCCCGGCACGAATCGAACGTACATCTATCCCTTAGGACGGGACTGTTCTATCCATTGAACTACGGGGGCAAATATAAAAACACCTCTACAGGTGCTTTTATACCATATTTTTAGGTTTTAATTTAATCCAAGAAGCTCCATTATCTTTGGCTTATTGAAGCCAACTATAAAATCGTTGCCTATGCTTATAACTGGTACACCCATTTGACCAGATCTAGCAACCATCTCTTTACGTTTCTCTAGATCACTTGCAACATCAAATTCTGTATAAGCGATTCCCTCTGCTTTGAAGTATTCTTTGGCCATTTGGCAGAAGTGACATGTTGGGGTGCTATATATTGTTACTGGTTTCATACATTTTTTAGAGCAGAAGCTCGAATTAATTTTTATATTCCTATTATAACATACGAGTCAAGTGGGCTAATTTCTCGGGGCAAAGAAATTATCGAAGAAATTACCAAATCTCTCACCCATTGTCTCTGGCTCTTGATTGTCCTCCTCTGGATCAGAATACGTTATGACAACCAAGCCTTCTCCTTCTTTTGCAACCCTATATGTATCACGGAGGCTTTTCTCCATACCCTCTTTTGTTTCAAAACTCTCAATACTTTCAGTCAATTTATCTTCCCTATCTAAAAGTTCTTGATATTCAGCTATTGCCTGCTCTTTGTTTTCTATGGCCTCCCTGCTTTTAATATACATATCAAAAGTAGATTTGATTAAGATTATACAAATAATAAAAAGCACCAAAAGCATACCTCTGGAATGTAGGAATTTTCTAACTTTTTGTTTATCTTGATAACTACTCATAATCTATGTATAATCAGGACCAATATTATTATATTATTCAGTATATATTAAAATGCTATTCAATAAAAAACACAAGAAGAAAGTTGCCGTAATTTGGGCTGTTTTATGCTGTTTGGTGATCGTAAGCATGATCATGCTGTACATGCCTAGTATTACATCAAATTAATATTCTCTACTCTGAATCCGTATTTCGCATCATCTTCAAGAAAACATCGTGCGGTATGTTTACTTTTCCGCGCTCTTTCATCTTTTTCTTTCCTTTCTTTTGCTTTTCAAGAAGTTTCATTTTTCGAGTAATATCTCCACCGTATAGATAACCAGTAACATCTTTTCTAAAAGCTTTTAGGGTTCTTGAGGCTAGTATTCTGCCTAGCGCCTTGCCTTGAATTTTAGCCACGAACATCTGTCTAGGCAATATATTTGATAGTTTCTCTACAGCTTTCTCAGCCTCATCGTACGCTCGCTTGCGTGATACAACCCTCGTAAAAGCCACCACAGGCTCGTCAGCAATCAAAATATCCATACGTGTGACATCCGCATCACGCATATCTGAAATCTCATATGAAATCGAAGCATACCCACTAGAAACACTCTTTAGTTCATCAAAGAAGTTTCGCATCATTTCCCGAAGGGGCATCTTGAGAGATATCGAGGTTCTCTTATCGCCAAAATTTTCAGTGTCTCCTATCTCAGCCTCATGATCATACAGAAGTGTCATAATTGGACCTAAATATTCCAGTGGAGTTATCAGAGTTATATTCACCCAAGGTTCGCGGATTTTCAATATTTGTCCATCGTCTGGAAAAAGATGTGGTGAATAAACCGTTATGATTTTTCCGTTTTTGTCAGTCACTTCATATGTAACTCCTGGAGTTGTTATAACGAGATCTAGATTAAATTCTCTACGCAATCTCTCGGTAATTATTTCCAAATGCAACATACCCAAAAATCCCGCTCTAAATCCACGCCCTAAAGTTCCAGAAGTTTCTTCTTCAAAAGAAAAAGCAGAGTCAGACAGACGCAGTCTTCCGAGAGCAGTTTTCAATGCAGGAAAATCATCTTGACTCTCCGGATATATAGAAGCCCAGACTACCGGCCGAGGTTGCATATAACCCGGCAAAGCATTGCCAGGATTCTTGAAAGTAGTGATCGTATCTCCAACAGAAGCGATACCTGGTTTTTTAATACCTGTAACGATATATCCAATCTCTCCCGGAACCAACTTTGGCTTTGGAGTTTCTTCTGGAGAAAAAGTTCCTACCTCGAGTGATATAAATTTTTCATTTGCAATTTTAAATACAAGTTCATCGTGTCTAGAAATTTCACCATCGAAAACACGAACGTACACTATAACACCCTCATGGTTTGAATATTTAAAATCAAAAACCAAAGAACTCGGCGTGCTACTTTTAGGTTCATTTGGTGGCGGTATTCGTTCTATTATTTGATCCAATAATTCTCTTACCCCTTCACCTGTCCTACCAGAAACACCCAAAACAGTATCTGGATCGATTTCTAAAAGAAGAGCTAGCTCTAGTTTTACTTCATCTACTCTAGCCAGAGGAGAATCTATTTTTGAAACAACAGGAATAATCTTTAACCCAGATTCACGAGCCATAGCAAGTGTAGTCAATGTCTGAGCCTGCACTCCCTGAGTGGCGTCTACCAACAATATAGAGCCTTCTACTGCCTTTAGAGCTCTGGATACTTCGTATGAGAAATCTATGTGCCCAGGAGTATCAATTAGGTTCAAAATATACTCTGTGCCACCGCCCTGCTGGCCGTTGGCCGATTTACCTTCAGCGGTAAATCGCATACGCACAGGCTGCATTTTGATTGTTATACCTCGCTCTCTTTCAAGCTCCATAGAATCCAGAACTTGATCTTTCATTTTACGAGCTTCAATTGTACCCGTGATTTCAAGCATTCTATCGGCAAGTGTGGACTTACCGTGATCTATGTGGGCTATGATGCTGAAGTTTCGTATATTCTTTATAGACATGCGTGTATATTAACAGAAAATTCTCTAAGACAAAGCTCTTTATTACAAATCAGCTTGTTCTGGGGCAATAATCGGAGCCTTCCAAAACTTAGCTGAAACAGAATTGGTAATAGCTTTAAACTCCTGACTTTTTAACAAATAAAGCACCAAAGCACCTGCAATAATACCAATCACACCTGAAACAAGACCTTGGAGTAAGATCCCCCAAAATGTTTCCATTGAAAAGACAGTGTCAAATATATCTAAGCACTTGTATGCTACAAAGCCCATGAAAAAAGCACCTGCAAAACTCTGCAAGAAAACACGCGAAATTTTGATTGTCGCATTTTTACAGAAATCTTTTCTAAACAAATGCCAAAGTAAAGTAAAGTTCAGTATGGTTCCAAGTGAGTAAGCTAGTGGTAACATCAAAACCTGTGTCTTTTCCAAGCCTTCAACGCGCATCAAGTTTTCTACAAAATACCTAAAAGCTACATGGGAATTGAAAATATTTATCAAAACATGAGCACTTACAATCGTGAAAATAGCTGAGAACATATTTATGAAAAGCGGTTTCTTTGTATTACCGGCTGCATAGTATCCTCTGACAAAAAGATGTACCAGACTCTGTGCTACTAGCGATATAGAAAACAGAGCTAAAGCTGCTGCGGTGATGCGCGTATCTGTCCAAGAGAAAGATCCTGTACCAAGTATCACGCGTACTATTTGTGCACGGAGCACTATGAACAAAAACACAATTGGTAAGGACCAGAAAATGATCTTCTTTGAAGCTTCAAGTATATGCTCAACAAACAAAGTACGTTCATTTGTTGTAAAAAATCTTACTAGTGTCGGAAAAGACGCTACAGAATAGCTTATGCCTATGATCCCTATTGGAACAGATTGGAGATTGTAAGAAAAAGTAAACATAGAAATCGCACCATCGCCCAGTTTTGATATCATCGCTACTAAAACAAGTATTGATATATTGTTTAGAGATAGACCCAATGTTCTAGGCAAAGAAAGTGCAACAACACTCCCTATGTCAGACCACTTTATATGCATAGAAAATTTTGGGAAGAAAGTGTGAGACAGTAAAACTGGGAGCTGTATTCCCAAATGCAACAACCCTCCTAAAACTACACCCAGAGCAAGACCATTTATCCCAAAAGTTGGATACAAGAAAAATATACCCAAAAGAATTCCTAAATTATAAAAAACAGGAGAAAGCGAGTATACAAAAAACTTATTGAACATCTGAGTTACTGAACCCAAGATGTTTGAAGCTCCGAGCAGTATCGGAGAAAGCAACATTATGCGACTAACATTAACAAGTCTTTCTAAGCTCTCAATACTAAAACCTGGGGCAATTATCGGGGCTATACGTGGCATAAATATAGCAATAACAATACTCACAATTGCTATAACAATCAGAAAAGCAGTAAAAACATCACTAAAAAATTTTCTTGCACGAATATGAGTTGGGTCGCTTTGATCCCCCATCCGTTCCAAGAGAAACGGTAGTAAAATCGTTATAGAAGCAAGCGACGCTATCGATGTATACAAAAAATCTGGAATTCTAAAAGCTGCATAATATATATCCAAATTTACTGAAGGCCCTAGGTAATGCGCCAGTGCCCTATCTCTAAACAGGCCCAATATCTGAGACAAAAAAGCAAAAGCACCCAGTATGAGCGCAGCCTCGTTCACTGCAAATTCTTTATTTAGTAGAGAAAAAATCTTTTTTACCATAAATTAGTCTATTGAGCTGGAGCGGTATCCACTGTTTCTGATTGTGTATCTAAGCTTTCAGGATAAACATCTAAAGCTTGACCTTTCTCTAGTTTATTTAATATATTTTCTATCTGTTTATTTTCAGGAATCTTATTATTGATATCTTTAAATATGGCTATAGCATCTTTTTCTCTACCAAGTTTTTCATATATTACACCCAATAAATATTCATACTCTATGTTTGTAGGCTCGATAAATAAAGCTTTTACTATATTTTTTAAAGCCTCATCGTTACTACCCTCTTGTAGTTGTATTTGTGATAGTAAAAACATGGCATCTGAATAATTTTGCTTCAAACGCAATGCTTCGTCTATATATGATTTTGCATTTGGTGTATTTTTGTTGGCAAGTTCAAGCCTTGCTAAAGCTAGATAGATTGCTGGAGATTTTGGATTTAAAACTAACGCACTTTCATAAGATGTTTTCGCGCTATCATAAGCACCTTTAACTCCCAAGGGTACGACACCACTATATATATTTCCGATCAATACCCAGTTAAAATAATTTGTCCTATCTTTAGACAAAGCCATCTTTGCACTATTTTCAGCATTCAAAAAATAATTTTGAAATTGAGAGCCGATAAAATCTTCTGACAACCCAGAAGAATTCATAAGTATATTGAGCTTTGCAAAATAATAATTTGCCAAATTTTGATAAACAAAATCTACTTTTGTGTTTGCCCTAGCAGAGGATATGAAAGATTTTTCAGCCTTATTGAATGTGTCTACATTTTGAGTTCTTCGAAAACCTTGGTCTGCATAAGCTATGGCTACAAATTTTTTAGTGTATATATAAGCAATAGACAATGTAGATATAAACAAAACAGAAATAGTCAAAATCGTAAAGAAACTTTTACGTGGATCTTTTAGAAAAGAAATCCTGTATTGACCAATCAGCTTACGATCATAAAGAGTATTCACAAAAATACCAATCATCAAAAATGACAAAAATATAATTGTAATGTTTGGGACCAATATCCATAAGAATATTAAAAAGTACGCGGATAGTATAAATGAACTCAGTAAAAAGAAATTTGCCATCGGTTCAATTGAAAATGAAAAAGCTTTTTTTATACCGAGGTAGAAAAAATATATTGAAAAGAAAAGTATAGACAAGAAAGCCAGCGGCCCAGTTGTTATGAGGAATGTCGGTAAAAATCCAAATCCTTGAGAAAAATTAGTATCCCAAAATTCTGTTTCTAATGCTCTGGATGGGCGGAACTCTACCCAAGCATTTTCAAAACGATTCGCTCCAACTCCAAAAATTGGATCTTTTAGCAAAGATTGTTTAGCTACTTCAGCTGTAATACTAAGTGAAGGTCTGAATTCGATATTGTAAACTCCTAATTTTTCAGACAAAACAGTGCCAACCAGAGGGTTCGCCAAAATAAATACCAGAGACACCAAGACAATAATAAAAGATGTTACTGGGAAAAATCTTTTCTTGTTTAGATTATCAAACCCCTCTCCAGTATCTCTATTTCTAATAACAGTCATTGCGTATATGAAAATTATCAAGGAAAAGAACCCTACCAGGAACCACACGCTGACAGAATTTATCAACATCAAGAAAAAAATACCGAGACCGATCAAAACATATGTGAGTATTTTTTGAATTTTATTTATCTTAAGCAACTCAACCATCATTGTAGACAGTAGGACTATTGAGCCTAAAAATATAGCAAAATCGCTCCACTTACCCACCAAGTTCACTGTCTTAGATGAAAAAATATCTATTCCGAGATTGTTTGGCCCAACAAAAACCAATACCAATTGCCACAATATAGACAATATGGCTACACCAATAAGCAAAAAATATACTGAGGATTTTCTTTTTGCCCCACTGAAGAGAACACTCCCTAAAAATAAAGTGAGAAAAATTAAAAATACACTACCAGTAGTACCCGTATCAAAGCCAGTACCTATAAAAGATACATTTGGTACAGCAGAGAACATAGAAGACAGGGCAACTAAAAATACAGTAGATAGGAATGCAAAAATTAAATGGGTCTTGGGTATAGAGATATCTCCATCGAGCAGTTTAGCCATAAGCCAAAAAATAAAAGATATACACACTCCAATCGAAATCAGAAAACCTTTTGATACATCAAAGGCTATTGTCGTAAAAGGTATAAAAAAAATCGGTACTAGTACAGCGGTTACGAGATATGAGTAAAATGAGATTTTTTCAAATAATTTTGCTTTAGAAGACTCTACTGGTTGGAAACTTTTATTTATGGTATCCATGGGCTTAATTATAGTGCAGTTTTACCAAAAAAACTAAGCAAATATGGGGATTTATATAACAAAATTAATTATCTTGCCGGGCACATATACAGTACGCTTTATCTCCTTGTCAGATATCCAATTCTTGATTTTTTCGTTGTCTTTTGCCAAAGAAACGGCTTCATCTTCTGATATAGAGCTCGGCATAGTTATCTCTGCTCGGACCTTTCCGTTTATTTGAACAATAATAAGATTCTCATTGTCTACAATCTTAGAATCATCCCATTTTGGCCACTCTGCAATATGAATCGAGGAAGTTTCGCCCATCTCATACCATAATTCTTCGGCCACGTGTGGTGCAAATGGCGCAAGAAGTTTCAATAGGGTCTTATAGTCTTCTTTTGATATTGAGTCTCTTTTATCAAGATCATTTAGCAATATCATCATTTGAGATATTGCTGTGTTAAATTTAAATTCTTCTACATCTTCTGTGATCTTCTTTATTACTTTATGTAGTATTGCGCCTGAGCTATCTGTATTGTCTCTAATTTTTTCTTTCAATCTCCACACTCGCTCAATAAAGCGTCTCACCCCCACAACTCCATTTGGATCCCATGGGTAGTTCACCGTGATTCCATAAGGTCCCATAAACGCCAAGTACAGACGCACAGTATCAGCGCCTAGTCGCTCCACTATTTCATCTGGATTTATCACATTTCCACGAGACTTACTCATCTTCTCTCCGTCAGGCCCTAGTATAAGTCCGCGATTGCGACGAATTTTATAAGCTTCACTATCTTTTACAAGGCCGAGATCATATAGTGCCTTTGTCCAAAAACGAGAATACAGCAAGTGCATAGTTGTATGCTCTGCTCCTCCCATATACAAATCTATCGGCATCCATGCATTCATTTTATCCATTGCAGAAAATTCTTTATCATTTTTACTATCTAAATATCGATAAAAATACCAAGAAGAATCTACGAATGTATCCATAGTTTCTACTTCTGGTTTCCATCCAGCTCCAAATATTTTTTCTGTTCGCTCGAAAAGCTCACGGCTTCGCGCAAGCGGTGCTGTTCCGTCTGGTGTGTGATCAACATCGGTCGGCAAAATCCATGGCAAATTTTCATCTCCCACTGCGTGTGCGTTGCCTTCTGGATCATAAACTATCGGAATAGGACAACCCCAATATCTCTGACGTGAAATTCCCCAGTCACGAAGTCTATAATTTTTTACAATTTTCCCTCCGACAAATTCTGTGATTTTTGTACGAGCCTCTTCAGAAGTAAGCCCTGAAAAATCTCCAGATTCTACTAGCTCACCATCTTCAGTTATAGAATTCTCTTTCTCTTGATAAATATTCCAAGCGCTTTTCATGTCTGGGCGTGTTAGGAATTCATGAACTTTTTCTTTTGGTAGCCAAACAAGATCGTGGATCGCCTCTTCTGCTGCACTACGAGCAACTTGCTCTAAATCATCTAATACAACTTCTACTATAGTATAGTGAGCATGTCTGTTTACATTTTTACCAACGTGATAAAAAAGTGCATGTACTTTTGAATCAAATATTTTACCTATATGAATATTTTGATAACCTGTTTCTTCTCTGATTTCATCTAGCGCTGATTCTTCTATTGTTTTACCTTCTTCTATACCACCAGTAACAAATCCGTTCCACGCTACCTTTTTCCAAGCAACACACAAATATTCATCGTTCGTAGGATGCTTCACTATACATAGAACATTGTTTCTATGAACCACATCGATTCCATCACGAAAAGCATCGTCGTGTGGACCTCTGTTTATATCGAGAGTTTCTATTACTTTTTTTATTTGCAAATCATATTTTTTTGCAAATTCTGTATCTCGTTCATCGTGTGCTGGTACTGCCATCACCGCACCTGTTCCGTATCCAGCAAGCACATAGTCTGCAATCCAAACTGAGACTTCTTCTCCATCTTGCAGGCCTGCCTGCCGGTAGGCAGGATTGATTGCTTTTATACCCTTTAGTTCTAATCCAGTTTTTTCTTTTGATTGTTGACGATCAAGTTCTGACTTTTTCTTTGTGGTCTCAATATAAGCTTCTACTTCATCCCAATTCTCAATTTTAGATTTTAGACTTGCAATCAATTCGTGTTCAGGAGCAAGAACAATATATGTCACACCAAAAAGAGTGTCCGCACGAGTTGTAAAAATCTTTATCTCTTTTTGAATTTCACTATCACCTATAACCTTTAACCTAAAACCTATCTCACTTCCCTCACTTCTTCCAATCCAATTCTTTTGTGATTCTTTTATATTATCGGGCCAATCAAGTGCATCTAAATCATCCACAAGCCTATCTGCATATTTTGTAATACGAAGCATCCACTGTGGTTGATCGCGTTGAACAACTTCTGTTCCGCAACGTTCACACTTCCCGTCCGACACTTGTTCGTTTGCAAGTATTGTCTGATCTTTTGGACACCAGTTAACTTTTGTTATTGCACGATATACAAGATCATTTTTCAAAAATTGATTGAACATCCACTGTGTCCATTTGTAATATTCTGGGTCACAAGATACAACTTCTCTATCCCAAGGAAAACTAGCTCCCATAGTACGAAGTTGTACGCGCATTTTTTCCATTTGTTCGTATGTCCAAACTTTTGGATCCGCACCGAGTTTAATCGCAGCGTTTTCTGCCGGAAGACCGAAAGCGTCAAATCCCATCGGGTAAAGCACATTGAAACCTTGCATCCGCTTATAGCGCGCAAAAATATCTGGTACAGAAAAAGCGTACCAGTGACCCACGTGGAGATTGCCTGATGGATACGAGAATTCTACTAGCTGGTAGAAATTTTTCTTTCCTTCTGCCCTATCAGAAACACTGTAAATACCGTCAGACTGCCACTTATCCTGCCATTTCTTCTCTATATCTTTGTGATTATAATTTTCTAGCATTGTAGGGTGATTATAGCAAAAAAAACTAATAATATGCAGACAAGTGAGTATTTTTATATCTATTGACTAATAAGAATAATAAGTTATAATAATAAAAAATACTGTAACATGAAAGAACTACTCGAAAATAGCGAACTCTACGGAGTAACATATTTTTTTATGACGCTTGTCGTGGCAGGAATTGCTCAAGGTAAAAATAGGACATCTTTTAATTGGTGGTTTCTAAGCTTGATCATAACCCCGCCTATTGCATTATTTATACTTGTTGTTTTTGCTGAGAAAAAAAAGAGCTAAACAAAACCCGCATTGCGGGTTTTAAATTTGATTTAATTTATTTTCTTGTGGCTATAAAACTTCTTATGCCCTTCAATCCTTTCCATGGATATATAGAATTTTCTTCGGACAGACTTGGGTCGCCGTCGTCTTTGTAGATTATTGTGTAATCTATACCTGCTACATCAAGCAGATCTCTTGCTTCTTTACCGATATTGCCGGCAGGACAAGATAATACAATTTCACTTTGAATGACATTTCCCATAAGTACATGATTTTCTAAAATATAGCACAAAACAAAAAACCCTCGAAATTTCGAGGGTTTTAAATTTTTTTTAATTGAATAGGTTGTATATCCATGATATATTAAGTGTACTTATTACTGACTATATTTACAAACAAAATGTCTAGACGAGAAAGATTACAAAAAAAGAGTTCTGAGCTGATAGAAAAAGGTTCTATCAAAGCAACAAAATGGATCGGGTCTGTCGCTTCGCTTGTTATACACACAATACTGTTCACAGGTGCTTTTTTGCTTATACTGGCTGGATTTGATAGAGACACAATACTACTTGTCGTAACAACAATCGTCTCGCTCGAAGCAATATATCTATCTATATTCATACAAATGACAGTAAACCGACACACCGAAGAACTCCATGATGTGTCAGAGGACGTGGAAGAGATCCAGAAAGATGTGGATGAGATCCAAGAGGATGTGGAAGAGATTCAGAAAGATGTGGATGAGATCCAAGAGGATGTGGAAGACTTGGGAGAAGACGTAGATGAAATAAGCAGTGACTCAAATCTAACTTTAGATCAAAAAACAGAACGTATTGCAAAAGATATAGAGATTCTAAAAAATATTGAGGAGAGGCTCCGTGAACTATCTGGACATCTCGCAGATATAAAAAAGAAGAAAGAAGAATAATAAAATCCCGACATTGTCGGGATTTTATATTTTAAACTCTATAACATCACCATCTTTTACCACGTACTCCTTCCCTTCTG
>CAZWJU010000005.1:0-27638 GCA_964634365.1 uncultured Candidatus Saccharibacteria bacterium | reverse complement strand
GAGCCTGTAAAAATCTTAAGCGCCCTGTTGGGCGTTTTTGATTTTTTAGGCTCGGGAGAGCAAGACATCTGCATGTCTTGCGTGTAGGGATCGAAAAGCTTTTCGTTAAATATGAGGAATTTATTCTGAGATTTTCGGAAAGTTACCCGCGATGGTAGTCGAGATCATCCTACATCCCGATTTTGACTTTTATGAAAAAAACTGTATTATATTGTTAAACACAGTTTTTTCAATTTGTATTTGATTGGTTTTCAGAGGAGCTTTTGGCTTTTATGGAAACCAATCAAATATACAAAAAATGAAAAATAATATACACATAGAAGGTAACAATTTTCTTACCTTAAGAAAGATTTTTCCTTTTAATGGCTATATAGAGAGTAAAAATAATGTCCTATTTGAACTTACGACATTTGAAAGTAGTAAATTCATAATAGCAACTAGGCCTGAAAACCCAATCCCTTTAGCAAGTTATTCGGAAAGGGATAACGGAGGACCAAACCACCCAGGAATGGCCGCAATTTACGAAGTCACTAATGAAAAAAGAGTAGAGCATACCGTGGTGATTCATCAAGCTTTTTTCAAACTTTCTGATGATGGCAATCTTAGGAAGCTAGGATTCCAGGCATGGCAAATGGAGGAAATCATTACTGGAAACAATGACCTATTCCCAAAAACAAATGATTGGCAAAGAGATTGGATTGCATACTTTTTAATTGAAAGCAAAAATGCTATTTACCCAGTTTCTGTAAGACCCTATCGCCACAATTCTGATTTATACAAAATCGGACTTGAAAACTTAAGTGACTTATCCCATTATGCTTGTGTTCACAACACTTTTTTTATAGGACGCTAGAGATGTTACTTAATAAAGATTTTACACCCTGCCACAAAATAATGTTGGCAGGTTTTTCTTTTATAAGTTTTAAAGATATTATTAATATATGACAACAATAAATACTTGGATCAATTTCAACGGCAATGCTTTTGAAGCTTTTACATTTTATAAATCTATCTTTGGTGGAGAATTCACAAAAGTAGTGCATTTCAAAGACATCGCTAGTGCAGAGTTTCCCATACCAGAAAGTGAAGAAAATAAAATAATGTATATTGCATTGCCTATTGGAGAAAATACCCTACTAATAGCAAACGATGTACCAGAATTTTTAGGTAAAGTAAATGAACGTGAAAACCGAAGCAAAATTTTAATAAGAACAGAAAACAAAGAAGAGGCAGACAGATTGTTCAACAACCTGTCTGTTGGAGGAGAAACAGAGGAGCCTATGGGAGATAGCCCCTGGAATTCATATGCAGGAATGTTTCGAGACAAATACGGAATTGAGTGGATAATCGAATACTCTAAAATTTAAGTAAAAATGCTAAAATAAACCTATGCAAAAAATCGCTACAAAAATATTTATAGGTGCATCTATTGCCTTTGGGATATTTGGTATATGTTTAGTAGTCTTCGGAGGGCAGAGCGACAGCGACCCAATAAATCAATTCTTTATGAAATTGATTATGGTTTGTGTATTTACTATACTACCCTCTTTTGCACTATCTATAGCAGGAAAATACCTAAACAAATAAAATATTTTATTTAAATATTTTCTATCATCATCAGGTTTGTAGAACCTGACTTTCCCTGTTTTAAACCTGCAGCGATTATATATCGATCGCCTTTTTTGAATTTAAATTCTTCTTTCAAAATACTTGCTACTATTTTTCTTGCTTCATCAAAAGTCTTGGCTCCAGAGTGATACACAGGCTCTACACCAAAAGACATGGTGAGACCTCTAAGTGTTTGGATAGAGGAAGATACTGCGTATACCAAAACATTTGATCTGTATCGAGATAGCATACGCGCAGTAAAGCCACTCTCTGTCATAGCGACAATAGCTCGTGCACATATCTGTTCTGCGTTGTGTACAACAGACGAGGATACTGAATCAGCAATATTGTCTTTCATGACAACTATTTTCTTATAGGAAGGTAAATTTTCTTCTACCGTACTTGCAACCCTCTGCATAACAGAGACAACCTTTTTGGGATATTTACCTATAGCAGTCTCTTCGGAGAGCATTATGGCATCTGCGCCGTCGTATATTGCATTTGCAATATCAGAAACTTCTGCGCGAGTTGGAGTCTCGTTCTCTACCATCGAAAGTAGCATCTGAGTAGCGACTATGACTGGCTTGCCAGCGTTGTTGCATTTTTCTATTATCATCTTCTGGATTGTTGGGATTTTCTCTATACCCACCTCTATTGCTAGATCTCCACGAGCCACCATCACTGCATCTGATTCTTTTATGATCTCGTCTATGTCTGACACTGCTTCTGGAGTTTCTATCTTTGCAACAATCCTAGCTTTGCTTTTATTTTTATCTAAAATATTTCGCAAATCACGCACATCTTTCACACCACGAACAAAAGATAGAGCGACGAAATCTACTTCTTGTTTCAATCCAAACAAAAGATCCTTTTTATCTTTATCTGTAATTGCAGATATTTTTAGATTTGCCCCAGGAATATTTACCCCACGTCTACTACGAATCAATCCCCCGATTTCAACTTTTGTATTTATAAAATCTTTACCTATGGAAACAACCCTTAGTGCACGCTTACCATCATCGAGTAATATGAGCGCTCCAGAAGAAACTTCTTTGGCTAGATTTGAATAGTTTATATACAAGCTATGCTCATCGCCGATTATTGGCTTGAAAACTATTTTTAAATTTTCACCTTTTTTTAAATTTATTTGTCCATTTCTAACTTCTCCAGTTCTAATCTTTGGACCAGCCAAATCCAATAAAATACCTACTGGTACAGAACAAGCTTTTTCTGCTTCCCTGAGAGCTTTTATTCTTTTGGTATGCTCTGCGTGATCACCATGACTCATGTTTAGTCTGGCTACAGAAAGGCCATTTTTTATGAGTTCCGATAAAATTTTTGAATCCTCGGTCGCCGGTCCTAGAGTGGCGACTATTTTAGTTTTGTTTTTCATACAGAGGTCATTTTAGCACAAAGTCATATTTTACCTATGAGAGCACCCCGCCCAGCAACACGGTCTGCGCATCCCTTTTAACATTTTTGATTTTGCTACATCTATCCTATGGGATCTAGTCTCCGGCTTCTTTGCGTCTTCTATCCAACATATCCATTCGTTGCGAGCAAGTGGTGTAATATCTTCCCATAAATCTAAAAGGCTTGCCTTGGAAACAAGCATTTTTTGTAAATCTTTTGGGGTTCTGTGGACCACACCATCTGATATTTTCATAAAACAATTTTAGCACACTCACAAGCTTGTAAACCCTGCTCGACAAGAGTAAAATCTGTACTATGAAAAAACATAAAATAATCTTTTGGGTTTCAACTGGACTAATATTTATATTCGAAGGAGTTATGCCAGCACTTACTTCACAAAGTGAAATGTCTATACAGGGCATCACAAGCCTTGGCTATCCTATATATTTCGTTACATTACTCACAGTGTTCAAGGTTCTAGGGTCTATCGTCCTAATCGTTCCTAAGTTCCCAAAGAATGTTAAAGAGTGGGCATATGCTGGATTCGGCATAGACTTTATCTCAGCATTTGTCAGTATCTGGGTTGTGGCGGGATTCAACGTAACACTTGCAATACCAGCACTTGCATTCATAATCCTCGTGCTTTCATACAAGTCTTATCACAAATTAAATCAATAAAAATATATGACAAAAAATTGTAAAGATGCGTGCGAGAGTTGCCTGATGCCTTTTGCAAAAGATCCGGGAGTACGTGAAAATGAAAAATATTGTAGTTACTGTTTTAAAAATGGAAAATTTACTTACGAAGGCGACCTAAAAGGATTTCAAGAATTCGTATACAAAGGTATGAGAGGTATTGGAATACCAAAACTCAAAGCAAAATTCTATACATGGATGGTTCGCTTCGCTCCAAGATGGCAAAATAAAAAATAATTAAAACCGCCGAAATCGGCGGTTTTTCTTTCTGATTATTCTTTTTTCCAATTAACATATATATGAAAACCAATTGACTCCCTGTTACCAATACCGACTTCATAAAGCTCCCTTACCTCTGTCTTTAGGCCCATAGCAACACATCCATCAAAAATCATTTTTTCGGCTTTATTTAGTTGCTCTACAGACTGCTTTGAATACTCTAGTTGCAACACATCGCATTCAAACCTACCCTGTTCAGCAATCCACACCAAACGATTCTTTAAACCTTTTAAAAAATATTCAGCCCACTCTTCAGACGTAGCCTGTCTGGCGGTTTCCGGCTTAGGATTGTTTTGGTACTTAATACTTGTGTCAAAAAGCTCTTGTGCAAAATTTTCCATATTTTGTTTTTTCTAATACTGTCACTTTCATTATAAAACTGCAAGTTTGACAAAACAGTAAAATTCCATTATTATGTTGATAAATAAGGCTCTTTTCACTACTCCTTTTTTAGATTAGTTATCTTTGCTCCAGTATTTGGGTTAAAGATAACTAATCTAGAAACTATGGGAATGCCAAAAAATTTATTCCTTGTCCGCCACGGACAGTCTGAGGGGAACCTCGCAAGAAAACAATTCGAAGAAACAGGTGATGAGTCTTTTTTTAGCGAAGAATTCTTGGAGTTGCATGAATCTCAATATCAACTCACGGAACTCGGTATTGAACAAGCTAAACTTGCCGGTGAATGGTTCAAAAAGAATCTGCTGACATCGTTTGATAGAATGCTTGTATCAAATAATGTGCGAGCCATGCAAACCGCTGCATACCTAAATCTACCAGGCGCACTTTGGATGCAGGACGCAAAATTACGCGAACGTGACGGAGGAGTCTTCAACAGTATCACACCGTCTGAAAGAGATGAGTTTTACAAAAATGAACAAAAATTTTATGACACTCAACCATTTCTGTATCGCCCACTTCAAGGTGAAAGCGTAGCAGATTTATGCGACAGAATAAAACTTGTCTTGGATACACTCGCTCGTGAGTGTGATGGGAAAAATGTGATTATTGTATGCCACGGGCATGTGATGAGAGCTTTTCGAATCATACTGGAACGGATGTCTTTGAAAAAAGCGAACGAATACCTGATGAATACCGGAAGTTGGGGTCGTGTACCAAACTGCTCGATAGTACACTACACACGAGAAATACCATTTGAAGAAAAACCCATCCTGGCAAACAGTTTTGCTTTTGTGAGAATGATTCGTCCGGCAGGAGGAGGTGAAACAGAAGATGGGTGGACAAGAATAGAAAGAAAAAAGTTCACAAACAAAGAACTTTTAGAAGAGGCAGAAGCCAATCGAAACTTATAACACAAAAGCCGCATAATTGCGGCTTTTAAATATTCTAATTTCTGCATATCAAACCAAATATTGTTTAAATAAATGTCAGTGCAGTTCCCTTGTGGCTTCCGCGGCCTGTACGACCGATTCGGTGCACATAGTCATCAAATGTCTGAGGAATTGTGAAGTTTATAACGTGCGAAACTTCTTTTATATCTATACCGCGAGCCGCAACGTCAGTCGCAACTAGGATTGTAGCTATATTTGTCTTGAAGTCTGTAAGTGCTCGAGCACGTTCACGCTGACGCTTATCTCCGTGTATAGACACAGCTTTGTGTCCACGATTTCTTAGGTCTATAGTAAGTTTTTCAACATCACGTTTTGTCTCACTAAAAATCAAAACTTTTGTAAGTTCAGGAGTAGAAAGCATGTCGTGCAAGATATCAAATTTCTTTGATCTGTCTCCATCAACACGGATAACATCTTGAGTTACATTACTTGCTGTAGAGCCACTAGATATTTCAATCAATACAGGATCTTTTAGAAACTGACTTGTTAGAGCTCGAATGCGTGTAGGCATAGTAGCTGAAAAGAAAAGTGTTTGACGCTCTTTTGGAAGAGAGTTCATGATTTTTGTAATCGGCTCAATAAATCCCATGTCTAGCATGTGATCAACTTCGTCGAGTACGACGTTTTGGTATTCGTTGTAACGAATACATCCACGATCAGCCAAGTCTTTCAATCTTCCTGGTGTACCGATCACAACGTTTGGTCTGTAACGCAAGTTTTCAATCTGACGAGATATAGGCATACCACCCACGCAAAAAGCTGAGTATATTTTCATACCTGTACTAAAAAGACGAAACTCTTGCTCGATCTGTAGCGCAAGCTCACGAGTTGGAGCCATTATTAAAACTTTTTGCTTTCTATCTTTCTCTATCTTTGTGATAAGAGGTAGCAGGAATGCACCAGTTTTACCTGTTCCTGTTGAAGCAAGTCCGACAACGTCGCGACCCTCTAAAAGCACAGGGATAGCCTTGTCTTGAATTGGGGTTGGTTTTATAAAACCACGTTTTGCTAAGTTCGCTTTTAGATTTTCACTAATTGCGAAATCAGAAAAAGTACTCGTAACTGGAGCGATTTTTTTCTCTGTATGTTTTGCTTCTGTAGATTGTCTAATGAAGCTTACTATGTCTATAGCAGGACCTCGTCCGCGACCACTTCTGCGACCACCACTGTTTTGTGGACGTCTACGAAAGCTGTTTGGGCGAGAACCACCAAAAGACCGTTTTGGCGCATGGCGCCTTGTTTTGGAGTGTTCCATATTTAGATTCTTTTTTAGATTCTGATTTTTGCAGAATCAATTATATTAATTACTTCAAAATTGCTGTATAGAACATCGAAGTAAGTAATAAATCGGAATCTATAGAACAAATATTTGACCCCTACAGAATAACACATTTTTCTATATTTTGCAAGGGTTTTAGCCAAGTAAACAAAAACCACCCAAATAGGTGGTTTTATAAGGACAAAATGGGTTTTACTCCCCTTCCTCGAAATGCACTACCGAAAATATGTGATCGGAAAATCTTTCGAGCTTTCCTCTGCCTGCGAGCTCATCGAGCTCCATAATGAAGCTGAAGCCTGCAATATCTGCGCCGCATTTTTCTACGAGCATTGCTGCAGCGAGAGCACTTCCCCCTGTTGCAAGAAGGTCATCGTGAATCAACACGTTACAACCCGGACCAACAGCATCCTTCTGGACACTCAAGATATCCTCGCCGTACTCTTTTTTGTAGGCTAACGTTACAAGCTCACCTGGGAGCTTACCGGGCTTTCTTACGATAACCATCGGCACTTTTAGATAAAGCGCCATTACCGTACCAAAAATAAATCCTCTCGATTCCAGACAGACCACATGAGTGATCTTATCTTTGAGTGGAAGCAGGTCATTGTACAGACCCTGACACACATCTTGCATCAGTATTGGGTTTGCCAATACGCTACATAAATCTTTGAACCTGATTCCCTCTTTTGGGAAGTTGTCTACAGTCCTGATTTCTCTTTTTAACCTGTCTAAGATAGCTTTTCTCGGCATATATTTCGTTTTAAGTTTTTAGAAGAACACCCCATGATGCCCCAAAAATACACAAAAGTCAATAATCAAAAATACCCCTCTCAGGGGTATTTTTGATATTATTTTTTCTTCTTTTTAAGAGGAAGTTTCTTGCCTTTTCCATCACAGAAACCACACTTACAACCTTTTGGTTTTATAAATTCATTGAAGAATTCTTTTCCATAGTCATATGTAACTTCTTCACCTGGTGCAATGTCTTTTATAGCAGATATAAAAACTCGCAAACCTTTCACATCACTCTCAGCATTTGGACGACACGAATGATTCACATATCTAGCTTTATTTTTACGAGTAGTACCGTCGATTGTGAACTTATTGTTTAGCTCAAAAAGATACATACCTAAGTTATCTTCAATTTCTTTGTTGGTACAAATCTTGCCTATGTACTCTATTATAAAGTCACCTTTTTTTATCGGATCAATTGCAAATATTCCGAAACCGCTGTGTGAAGATCTTCCGACCTTTGTGCGAGGGATTACATGCTTTGCACTTTTATCTTTATTTTTTTTCTTTGTTTTCTGCATTGTGAAATAATAGCATAAAAATTGCTATAATCTAGCTTATGTTCAAAGATTTAAACAAAACAGAAATTGCTCTGCTGAAAAAATTAAACAATCCGTATAAAATCCAAAACTGGCTCGACACAATTCCGCAAAATTTTGACGAGACACTTCTGTCCCCACGGCAAGTTATGAAATATAAAAAAGCTCACTGTATAGAAGGCGCTCTTTTTGCTGCGCTCGCTCTCGCCTATCACGGACAAAAGCCACTAATACTCGACCTTCGTGCCAATAAAAAAGATTTCGATCATGTAGTCGCACTTTTTAAAATAGACGGTTTCTGGGGCGCTATAAGCAAGACCAACTATCCAGTATTGCGTTTTCGAGATCCTGTATACAAATCTGTACGCGAACTAGTAATGTCGTATTTCCACGAATACGCAACTGTCAAAGATGGAGTGAAAACACTACGGGACTATTCAAAACCTTTCGACTTATCGAAAAGCACTCCGTCTTGGGTAGTAGAAGAAGAAGATTTATGGGACCTAGCTATTGCACTCGACGAGAGCCCTCATACAAAAATACTTTCTAAAAAACAAATCTACAAACTACGCCCACTCTCAGATTTAGAAAAAAAGACCAGCGCGATGACCCAATGGAAAAAACAAAAAGTAAAAAATAAAAAAACCGGAGGTGTTTAACCTCCGGCTTACATGTCCGCATATCTCGCGGAAAAAAATCTCATTAAAACAAAGAACGATTCGGATTCAAAGAATTACTTCTTCTCTTCAGTTTTTTCTTCAACTGAAGTTTCAGCAAATTTTTTACCGGTCAACTTTTCAATCATTGAAATTCCGAGGAAGTTCTCAATGAGACCACCTCCTCCTTCACCGCCACCAACAATGATGTTTTCCGGAATCAATTTTACATTTTCTCGAGCAATCTGCTCCATTACCTTGATACGACCGAAGTTTCCTTCACCCATAGCAGCAACTTCAAGCTTGTAAGCTTCAGCATTTGATTTACCTTTTTCAAGAATAATCTTAGCTTCAGCCAAACCAACCTTTTCAGTTTTTTCTGCATCAGCAACAGCAATAAGCTTCGTTGCCTCAGCTTCACCGGTAGCAGTGAGAATTTTTGATTCTTTTTCACCTTCTGCTCGCAATACTGCCGCTTTTTTCATACCCTCAGATTTCTTTACCTCAGCATTGGCATGGTTTTCAGCAATAAAGATCTGTCTTTCAGACTGGATTACCTGAGGCTGAATATCAGCGTTTGCTTTTGCAGACTCAAAATCGCGACGAGTATCTTCAGCAATTTTCTGTTGATCAAACGTTAATTTCATTTCCTCTGCAAGCTTTCGGTCAGTCAAAGTCTTCATAAGTGTTTCCGGTGGATTAATATCACCAATCAAGGTATCAACCGCATCCACATTATACCTTTGAAGAACCGTTACGATATGCTCCTTGGCTTCACCTTGGCGGTCGGATCTCTTTTTAAGGAAGTCGATCGCGTCGCTGTTTTGTGCCGAATTACGGAAATAGTTACCGATGGTTGGTTCGAGTACTTGCGAAACAAGGTTTTTCATATTACCAAAGCGCGCAATAACCTTCGGCGCTTCATTTGCCGGCACATGAATGATTTGTGATACATCCAAATTGAATGTAAAACCATCACGTGAACGCACGGTGATCGTAGAAAGTTTTTCGTCGAGTGCGTGTGACTCTGTCCTGGCATTTGCCCAGTTCAGTACGATATTAGTCGTAGGCACAAGCTCAACCTTCATGATATGAGTGTTGAGCGGGTATTTACCGGGATGTAAAACTTCTTCCCATACACCCTTTTGGCCTTTCTTCACAATATTACCGTGCTTAAACTGAGTGCCGGAAGTGTCTTCACCATCAGCACCAACATACGAAACCACAACAGCAACATGTCCAATTGGAACATTCACCATTGGTGTTTTTTCCACTTCAGCAAACCATGTATTTATGGCGTAGTTACCGGAACGTAAAACAGGCGACTGTAAACCTTTTTCACCACTGTGGGAGATAAAGGCAGAAGCATTTTGGAAGTTATTATGGAGATTCAAATCAATATCCTTTGCAGCAATTTGATCCTTTTCCATAATTGGCTTTCCTTCCAGTACTGTTACGATACCAACTTCATCCGGACCAACTTCAACCCACGCAACATCTTTCTGGATGTTAAACAGATCTGTATTGATACGGTAGGTACCAGGCATAAGGAAATCGAGCTGACGCCCTTTTTCACCACCATTTTTAATAAACTCTTCTCCTTTTTCAAAGTTTGAGTGCTCTTCCACATGCTTACCAAGCAATCGCCCAGCGGGAATTTGTACCCCATCCATAGCAGTCACGAGTCCAACTGTACCACCGGCAATCACGGTTGCATTTTTAACTTTTACTTTGAAAAGTAAAGTGTTTATCCTGTAAAATCCCGGAGGTAAGACGTCCGGTTGTGGACCTTTTTGTCCCTTATTTTCGAGAAATAATGTCGCGTCCTGAAAATTATTGGACTCAACTTTATTCGCGAAGATGCGTCCTGCATCAACAGGTAGTCCAGCAACCGCTTCCACAATCCCCACTTGATCGTTGGCTATAGACACAGCCGGAACAACTGAGATTTCAAACAGATGCGGATTCACCCTGTGTTCACCAGGCATTAAGATTTGAAGCTGAGGTCCTTTTTCACCACCGTTCTTCAAAAATGCTTCTCCGTCTTGGAAAGAATTACACTCCACGCTTCCAGCAAAATATCTATCTTGTGGAATAGGATTACCAGCGATAGCGCTCACAAGCCCAATCTGATTATCATCGATTCTCAGATATTTATGCTTAGTAACTCGTATCACAAAAGGTATCTTTAGGTACAAACCCGGACCCAAAATTGTGGCCTGAACCCCAATTTCACCTTTCAGTGCGACAGTACGTCCATTAGCCATTTCTTTTCCGATCCAACGGCGTTCCATAACACCAACCTGGTCACCCTTGATATTCCAAAGGGCATTATAGAGGATAAATAAAAACAGCACGGCGCCTGCAATAAGCAAGGCAGCAGAGCCTAAAAAATTCAAAATTTCCATCAATATGGTTTTTGGTTTTTTTGTGAAAAAATACATATTCCTTTTTAGGTAGGAAAAAACCGGATAATCTTTTAGAGATTCCAACTATGCTTATATGATTAACGAACTCTGAATAAATATTCAGACAATAAGCCTTGTTCGGCACATCATTAATCGTAAAAATACGACTTTGTGTGCATTGATTCAAAGGATCATTCGTCGCAAATACTACCAAATAAAATATATATTGTCAAGTCAAATAAAAAACCCGTTCTAGTTAGAACGGGTTTTGAAAAAATTTTACCTTTACCTTTACCGATAGTACGTATCGGTCGGAGCGATATCCTCTGCGGTCCGGGCTTTGAGCCACCCAACCTTGGAGTACCAGACAAGTGTCCAACTTGATCCAGTATTCTCTCCATTTAAGGAGGTTAGTGTGAAGCTCTCGCGAGTTTCATCACTCGGAGCACCGCCAGGGGTGTAACTATAATCTCCATTAGTCCAATCAAGGGCGAACTTACGATTGGTTGTAACGTGCAACGTATCATAGTTGCCAAATTGCACATGCCAGCTTCCATCGGTATTTCTCCAATAATCGCCGACAAACGTCTGGTCGGGCCAATAAGACTCGCCCCCTGAATTCGGATCAGTTCCGCCGTACGACATGAACTGCATCGTTACGATGCCATCCAAATCGAAGGTGATGAAAAGATCAGCCAACCCCTGGTCAGAAACATCGAGCACAGAAGCCTGACCAAAGTAAACTTGATACCCGAACCAGGTACCGTCGATCTTATTTAAAAGATCGCCCGGCATTGGGTCTTTTTGACATGCCGTCAGTCCAAAAATTGACGCGAAAAGTAAAGTTAAGTATTTCTTCATATCTGTATTTTTTTGTTTTTTTTGTGAACAATATACTGTAGTATCATATCACAAAATATGAGAAAAGTCAACCTCATAAAATACAAAACCGCCCAAGGATATTGGAGCGGCTTTGTGCTTGTAATCCCCCTGTCGAAAGGAAATAATAATCGACTTATCGTCTATAGTTTATGACGAAACAAAAAGACTTTTGTGACACGAGTCTTGTTGAAATGCTATAATAAAAATATGAATATTCACCCAATTTTTGTGCACTTCCCTATTGCGCTTTTTACTATTTATGCACTTTTTGAAATTATTCGTATAAAAAGATTTGAACAAACAGATACAGTCAACTACATAAAATCTGCATTTCTAATCATAGGATCTATATCTTCTATGCTCGCAATTCAAACTGGTGAACTTGTCGGAGAGGTTATGGAAAATGGACCGCAGGGCAAGCTTGTTGAAACTCATGCATTTTTTGCAGTAGGAGCAAGCTACATCTTTGGAATACTCGCAATAGTATACCTAGTCTGGCTTGTTGAAAAAACTCAAATATTTGCAAAATATACAGCAAATGGAATAGGACAAACTATCTGGAATCTACTGCTAAAAATAAAATCAATATTTTGGAAAAAAGGTATTTTGATACTACTTGCAGTTGTTGGACTATTTTTCATAACAGTCGCTGGATCTCTCGGTGGAGCACTTGTATATGGACCTGATGTCGACCCTGTGGTAAAAATCTTCTACACTATATTTGTCGGTGTATAACAATGAAAATTCATCGCTTTCTCTCCAATTACAAAGAAATCGGCAACAATGTATTTATTGAAAATACAGATCTAATTCACCAAATCAAAAATGTTTTGAAACTTCGTGTTTCAGAAGAAATCATACTCACAAATGGTGCTGGGCATGATGTTCATATCGCACTCACAGAAATATCAAAAGACTCTATAGTCGGAAGTGTTATAGAGAGAATCAGTGTAGAGAAAAAATCACACAAGGTTCACTTGTATTTATCTATCCTAAAAAAAGAAAACTTTGAACTTGTAGCACAGAAAGCAACAGAAGTCGGTGTCGATAGTATAAACCCTATAGAATCCGACAGGACTGTAAAAACTGGTTTAAAAGAAGACAGATTAAAAATTATTATGAGAGAAGCACTCGAACAATCTGGTGGATCATATCTACCTACCCTAAAAGAAAAAACAAACTTTGTAGATGCTCTCAAAACTTCTCCGGGAGAAAAATATTTACTTCATATGGAAGGAACTTCTTTTGATGAACTGGGTGAAATACCAGAAGAGGTTTCAATATTTATAGGACCAGAAGGCGGCTGGAGTGACGCAGAGATACAAACAGCAAAAAACTTGGGAATAAATACTATTAGTATAGGCAACTCAACACTCAGAGCTGAAACTGCTGCAATAATATCTAGCTTCTTGTTTGTAAATAAATAATGACAATATTACAATCAATAATCTTAGGACTTGTGGAGGGTGTTACAGAGTTCTTGCCGATATCGTCTACTGGACATCTGATACTTGCTACGCGCACACTTGGAATAGAAGCAACACCTTTTGTAGAAAGCTTCACAGTTACAATACAAGTCGGAGCACTACTGGCTGTACTTTTTTTGTTTATAAAAAAAGTACTTAAAAATTGGAATCTGATCAGGAAAATCGCTCTAGCATTTATACCCACAGCAATAATCGGCGTACTGCTGTATCCATTTATAAAAGAATTTCTGCTCAGCAATACTTATGTGGTTATATATTCACTACTTTTTGGAGGAATACTCATCATACTTTTTGAAATATGGTTTAAGAAAAGAGCGCAAAATGAACCAAAAGAAATCACAGCTAAAAGTGCTTTCTGGCTTGGAGTATTTCAAACTCTCGCCTTTATACCGGGCGTATCAAGATCAGGAGCGATGATTATCGGTGGACTGTCTATTGGAATAAGCCGAAAAGATGTTGTTGAGTTCTCTTTCCTGCTTGGCATACCGACACTTATCGCAGCAAGTGGACTAGACTTGGTAAAGACTGGTTTTAGTTTTTCACAAAATGAATGGATGTTGCTTGGGATTGGATTTGTAAGTGCTTTTGTATCAGCGCTATTTGCTGTAAAAATATTTATTCGATATATAGAGAAACATGACTTTATAGGGTTTGGAGTATATCGCATACTCCTCGCACTCGTGTTTTTGTTTTTGATTTAACCCATATCACGTCCGTAGTAACCCAGAGTCTAGTTTCCGGAAAACTTTATTTTATCCATCACTTTTAAAAAGCACGGATATTTTCTTGCTAGAAAATTCCTCGAGTTTCGCGCCGTCGCGCTCACTAGCCTTTTTAAAAGTATGGATTGGTGTATTTAGAATCCTTGAACCCTAGCTTTGCATTATAAATCTGTGTATATATGAACAAACGAGGACGAATGTTCCGTTAGGAAAAAGTATTCTGTTTGAGGTGGTAGCCGAGTTAATACTTTTAGTGAGTCCGAGTTTCGTGAGTGTCTTTCTTGATACACGCAAAGAAGTTTTTGTATTACTTTTTTGAAAAAGTAATGATTAGAAAAAATAAAGAAAAAATCCCCAGAGGGGATTTTTAATTAAAAAAAATAAGAAAACCCGCTCAGCTGAGCGGGTTTAATAAAATAAAAAAATAAAAAATTAGTTCGTAATCTGACCGCTTCCGGTTGAGAGCACTGATCCATTTGATGCATTTGCAGTCACAGTGGCTTTGTACACTCCCGGAGGGAGGTTTTTCAGACCAATCGAGTTTTCGCTCGAATTGAAATCTTTCACCCCTCCGTTCGGATAGGTCAGCGACAGCTTGTAACTCGTCGCACCAGCGGTCTCAGTCCACTTTACAGTGGTTATGTTGCCACTGGTTGTGGCACTAATACTAAACGAGCTAGTTTGGGTCTGTCCCATACTACTGTTACTACTAGATGACTGCTGAAATTGAGCATCTTTTGGCTCAACGGGAATATCTGCGCTCCATGCTTTTTCAAGAGTATACTTGTCAGTTTTATCCCATTTAATAAACCAAATTTTATGCGCCCAATCAGATTCTGTCTTGTGCACAAACTTATCTTTTTCATCGGACCATGTGCTTGGAACACTCTCTACACGAGTCCGGTACTTCAGCGATTTTAATTTACTGAAATCACCCTCATCGGTAAAGCTAACGAGCTTCATTGATACTGAGCCATCAGCCGTGTCCACAATTGTCTCGGCAGTTTGCCAAATTGAAATATCTTTACCAGGTTTCTGAAAATCCATCTGGTAAAAAATAGTGAACTGCAAATCAAGCAATCCAATGTTACGATAATCTTTTAATGCAGACGGCAAAACGTAAGTTTGCTTACCTTCAGGTAAAAGTACTCCGTACTTAAAAACAAGTCTGATTGCTTTGTTTTTTGCAACTTCTGCTTCAGTACCTGGCACCAGATGACCATTTTCAATCTTAACAATCTCCCAATCTACATAAATTGGCTTAGGCAAACTCTTTAAGTTTGCTAAATGAGCTGGGTCGATGAAACATAATTTTGAATCAAGTGATCCATTTTTCTGCGAACCAGAAATAGATCCGAGTGATACTTCACCAAGATCAAGTGTACCTAAAGCATCAACTTTCACCTCAGCTCCGTAGCTAAAGATGGTGTTAAAATCCATGATAGATCTTGCACCTTGCGCGAAACAAGTGTTTGCAACACCGAGTGTCGCGAGTAAAGTCAGGAAAATGATTTTCTTCATTTATCTTTTTATTTATTGTTTACGAAATGAACTAGTGAGCATTTGCTCCACAGCAGTATTATATCAGATTTCATCATATTTGTCAATGTACTAAAAAGCAAAAAAACCATTGAAAAATAAGGCTAAAATAAGAAAACCCGCGCTACTTGCGCGGGTTTAAAAGTCAATTTTCGAACGTAGTTTCCCCTTTTCCGTTTGGGCCATCAACTAAGACTTTAAATATTCCTCCTTTCGGCAGGTTTTTAAGTCTCATAGTAGCTTCATCTGCGGGAAATTGTTTAGTATTTCCACTTGGATAAATCAGGGTTATCGTGTACAAACTCCAATCCACTCCAACACTATCCCATTTCAACAAAACTGTATTTTCAGAAATTAAGATAGCTTCAACTTTTATAGTTGGCACCGAAACATCTGTAGCATCTTCAAAAATTGAATCGTTTTCTACTGAAATAGGTGGTGTATATATATCAGCACCCCATACAACAAAATTTGTCAGACGATCTGTTTTGCTCAAACCGAAAACTTTTGGCCTGTCTATATTTTTGTCGTCTATATAGGGAGTCTCGTCAGGAGAAACAAATTTATTTTTCTCATTACTCCAAACTGAATTAAAAGCTTCAACCCTAACTGCATACTGAAGTGAATCAAAAAGACCTATATCTTCCCTGCTTTTGAGAGTTACTAGTTTAATTTTTTTAGTTACCTTGCCCGTGCGATCACTGGTATCAATTGTAGTCATAGCACCTTGCCATATAACCGTATCTTTACCGGGGCGCCTGAAAGGTACTTCGTAAAAAATATTGTACTGTAAATCAAAATACCCGATACTTCTACCTGTCTCTGTAGCAAGCGGAGGGAGCGGAGGAAATGGTAATTCATTGCCAAAACCACATATCAATCTAGCAGAATTTTTATCCTTTGCAGTAGCCTGCACAAATCTACCGTTCTTGTACTTTACTGTTGCAACATTTACATAGACAGGTGTGGGTAAGCTTTTTATTAAATCTAAGTATTTTGCGTCTACAAAAACTAGCGTGGGCTTGCCCCGATCTCCATCTGCGTCAATTTCATTGACCAGTATTTCAGCATAAGTTACGATTCCGATTTTATCGAATTTTACTTGCGCCATGTGGGTAAGCAGATGATCTACATCCACAATACACTTCTGCGCGTTTGTGGTATCAGGGATAAAAAACATAGTAACGAGTACTAATAAAATAAACTTCATATTTTATATTGTTTTTTTGTGAAAAGAACTTGTTTACAAAAGCTTTATAGCACCAAAGATACATACCGTCAAACAAAAAAGCCCGCGACTTAAGCGGACTTTTCTGTTGCTACTGTCTCTGTTTGAGCAATAGTATTCATGATTTTTACAACTTGTTCTGGGTATGTTGCAACCACAGTACGAGGGTTATAAGCTTCAAGAATTTCTATCGTAGACTTATCACCATAGTGATGAGCAGTCTTCGGGTTGTTACCTCCTAGGTTACGAGCAACTGTTTCAATTGCATGATCATAGGATTCGAAACCGAGCTTACAACCTCCCCAACCGAAAGGATTAACCTTACCTAGGGAAGCCTGACTCTTACATTGGTGTTTTCCACCAGTAGATTCACGAACTGCGATAGCTGCGATCAAGTAAGGGTCTATATCATTTTTTTCTGCTTCGATTACCATCTTCATACCAGTTCCTTCGAGTGGCATGTCGCGAGTAGCGAAGTATGTGTCTATTTTTTTAGCCGTATCGATTCGTTCTTTCTGTTGGTTATCAGTGATCGTCTCGATAAGGGGCCCATTTTGTTCTGTCATTGATACTCTAGCAGTTGGAAGCATGACTGTACCCGCTGGGAGTGCAAGCATGTTTGTCGCCAAAATAGGAAGTACGACAAATGACTGTAGAGAGCGTAAGATGCTGTCTTTATTCATAACTAGCGGTTTTGCTCCGCCAAACTACGTAACTGATTTACGAGCCGTTAAGTAAAAACTTAGGCTTTAAAAGAAAAACTCCATAAACATAACGTTTTTGGAGACAAGACAATAGTAGCATATTGTGAAGATAAAGTCAATAGTTATACCACTATTTTGGAGAGTGTCAAATCAAAAATATCCTTATAAATAAGGATATTTTTGACATTGTGGCTTGACAGTTATGGCTTAAATGTGGTGCTATTTTAGGCTGTGGATAGCTTTTTGGACTTTTTACCAAAAACTAAGCCCCGTGGCACTTTTTATACTTCTTGCCTGACCCGCAAGGACACGGATCATTGCGCCCTACTTTGGAAAGACCCGTATTTTCTGCCTCTTTTTGGTGGCTCATAGTGTCCGAATCGAGCGAACCAGCACTTGTAATAACAAAATCCTGTTTTACCTCTTCTGTCTTTACACTGGATTCTGACTTTATCTCAACAGTTTTAAGTATTTCACAGACCTCAGCCAAGACAGACTGTTCCATATTTTTGAAGTAAATCAATCCCTCTTTTTTGTATTCTACAAGTGGCTCTCTTTGTCCATAAGCTCTCAAGTTAACCGATGATCTCAAGTAGTCCATAGTTTCTAAGTGCTCAGCCCAAAGGGTATCTGAAACATGTAGTATTATTCTACGAACAGTCTCGTAGAAGCTCTGTTCTGTAGTAAGCGCCTTTTTTTCTAGAGCAAGCTTAGACAGCTCACTATCAGAGGCAATATATTCATCTATATATTTCCTGATCTCTTCTGGGGTACTTGTGATAAGAGTTTTGCGTCGATTGTATATGCTTTTTCTTTGATGATTCAATACATCGTCGTATTCAAGAGTGTTTTTACGAGCATCGAAGTGAAAACCTTCGATTTTTGCTTGAGCACTTTCTAGAGCACGACTGATTAGACGATTTGCTATAGGCTCATCTTCTGGAATACCAAAAGTACCCATCATACGTTTTATACTTTCAGCACCGAAAACGCGCATAAGATCGTCTTCAAGTGATACATAAAACTGAGTTTCTCCTGGATCACCCTGGCGACCAGATCGGCCTCTTAGCTGATTGTCGATACGACGAGCCTCATGACGCTCTGTTCCAAGAACAAATAGACCGCCCAAGTCACGAATCTCTTGTCTTTCCTCTTCTGTTGCTAGTGCGCCACCAAGCTTGATATCAACTCCGCGACCAGCCATGTTTGTTGCAACAGTAACAGCGCCACGTTTACCCGCCTCTGACACAAGCTCACCTTCTCGTTCGTGATTTTTAGCATTCAATAGAGTATGTGGGACACCTTCTTCGGTTAAGAAAGCAGATAAAAGCTCATTTCTCTCAATAGAGATTGTACCAATAAGTACCGGCTGACCTTTCTTGTGAAGTTCCTTTACTTTTTTTGCAATAGCTTTCCATTTACCAATTTCACTTTGGTAAATCAGATCTGGATTATCAATTCTTTTTATTTCTCTATAAGTAGGTATGGTAATAACCTCAAGTCCATAAACTTTGAAAAATTCTTCTTCTGAGGTCTTTGCGGTACCTGTCATACCTCCGAGCTTGCTGTATAGTCTAAAGTAGTTCTGATAAGTAATCGAAGCTGCTGCTCTAGATTCTTTTTGAACTGCGACACCTTCCTTTGCCTCGATTGCCTGGTGCAGACCCTCGCTCCATCGACGACCTGGTTGCATACGTCCAGTAAAAGGATCGACTATTATTATTTCATTGTCTTTTACAACATAATCTTTATCTTTTTTATATAAAGCTTCTGCGCGTACAGCGGTCTCCAGATGGTGAACATACTTTATCCCCTTTTCTGAGTATATATTTTCAATACCTAAAGATTTTTCGGCACTAGTTATACCCGTGTCGGTCAGAGATATAGATTTGTGTTTCTCCTCTACAGTATAATCCTCGTCTTTTTTTAGATTGCGAGCAATAGAAGCAAAAGTCTGGTAAAGCTTTTCAGAATCGGAAGTCGGAGCAGAAATTATAAGCGGAGTTCTAGCTTCGTCTATAAGTATAGAGTCTATTTCGTCCACAACAGCAAAAGGGTGTCCACGCTGAACCATCTGGGAAGCATTTACTACCAGATTGTCACGCAAGTAGTCGAAACCAAACTCATTGTTTGTACCATAAGTAATATCAGCCATATATGCCTCACGCCTAGTACAAGTCTTCAAAAATTCATACATGACTTTAAAAGAACCTGTTTCATCGTGCTCTTTTTCTAGATCTCCATCTTTTTTTGTATACAGATATGAAACTTGTTGTGAATTTATAACTCCAACACTAAGACCTAGAAAATCATATACTTGCCCCATCCATTCTCCGTCACGACTTGCTAGATAGTCGTTTACTGTGACAACGTGCACACCATCTCCTTTTAGAGCATTCAAGTATACAGGTAAAGTAGCAACGAGAGTCTTACCTTCACCTGTTCGCATCTCAGCTATTTTATTTTTATGTAAAACAATACCTCCGATTAGCTGAACATCGTAGTGACGCTGTCCTAGGGTTCTGCGAGATGCTTCACGCACAAGAGCAAAAGCCTCTGGCAAAATATCGTCCAATGTCTCCCCTTTTTTTAGACGGTCTTTTAGAGAAGCAGTCTTTTCAGGAAAAGCTCCGTCGGGCAAAGATAAAAGTCCCTCCTCTAGAGAATTTATCTTGTCTATAGTAGGTTTTACTGACTTTATAAAGCGGGAATCTGCGCTCCCAAATATGCTATTAATTAAGGCCATAAATATATATTTAAAAACAGAGTATAGCATAAAAGGCAAATTTTATCGACACATAAAAAAACAAAATCCTCTGATAGGGAGGATTTTGTTTTTTAGAAGTAGAAACTATTTCTTCTTCTTTTTAGCTGCCTTTTTCTTAGGAGCTGCCTTTTTCTTTTTCTTTGCTGCCATATATTTTTAGTGGGTTAAGCTATTAACGTTTTCTGCAATGATCCGACCACACAAAAATAAATTTATAAAAAAATATTTTGTGATTTCAATCAATGCATCACTGTGTATATTATCTTACAGAAAAAAACTAATAACAATATTATTTACAAAAAATATGTGGATAACTCAAAAAAGTTTTTTATAAAAAATAATTACAAAAATATTTTTTATTTAAATAAAAAATATAAAATTAAATTAAATTTAAAAAAATAATTTAGTAAAAATAAAAATCTCTCCAGAGTATGGAGAGATTTTTATTTTTATCTGTGTTTAAAGCGAGCGTGTGCTAACTCCAACACAAATGCCTATGTGAGTGCAGACGCTCGCTATAGACACAGACAAGCGATCTGCATAAGAAGAATTATAAGCGCAGTTTGAAACAATAGCAATAGCTGTAATTGGCTAATCATAAAAAGCCTGTATTTTATAGCTTAAAAACGCAAAATCCCGGCCGAAGCCGGGATTTGCGAGGCACTTGTGTCTCATTAATAACGAGACGAAGTTATTCACTCACACAGATAGTATATCAGATTCGATTTTAAAAGTCAACCCCTATAAGCCAACCAGTGTATTAAATGGGGCAGGTTTGATCCCTAGGGTCAAATATCGAAGGCTTGAGCTCTTCGTTTGAAAGTATTTTTGAAATTCTTCTAGCACCGTATATAGAAGGTAGTATCCCCACTCCGTTACAACCCAAGTTGTACAAAAGTACAGGATTGCAAGGCTCTTTACCAATCAACCTAACACCGTTCGGTGTATAGCCCATAAGCCCATGCCAAATAAATTCAAAAGTATCATTTTTATTTTTCGTATTATAAGTTTTCTCAATAAAGCTAAAAATAGAACTTATAGCAGTAGAAGGAATGTGCATATTTCTATCATATTTTCTTGTGTCTTCTATCACCTCTTCTGGGCCTCCAATTGATATCAGATTTACCTTGTTGTCTTTGAGTTCATAGGGTCTACGGGTTGTGTAAAAATATTGCCCACCGTTCATGCTTATGGATTTTGTGTAAATACTAGCAGAAGGCTTCTTGTCTGGATTCTCGGTAAAGCCTGCCATATAGCCAATAAGCCCTGAAACACTGTGGTGAAATTTGGTGTCTATATCTGCCCCATTTTTATTTTCTATTTGTATATTTTCAAATCCATTTGTACACAAAATAACCTTGTCTGAAACAATAGAAGTATCTTTGCATTTTATATGAACAGAATTTTCATAAAGTTCACACTTTGAAACTGGTGATTCCTCGACTAAAACAAAACGGTCTTTGAAATTATTTAACATAAAAACTCCTAACTCCTCTGTAAAAAGCGCGCTGTTCATACAACCTGACAAAAAAGGCAGGGCGGCTACATAATCGGTGTCGACAGTCTCGAGCAACGACATGACATCGCTGTGCCCTATCTTTGTATAAAAAGCTTTGTATTGAGAAGGTATGTGTATACCATGACACCAATCTTCTGATATATACATTTTACGAATAGACAAACCTGCCTCAGACTTCAACCTGAGATCTTCCAGATAAATCAGGATGGAATCCTTGTCTTTTAGGCCATCGTAACCTTCAAACTCTGAAAGAGGTGTTTTCATGTTAGCGTCCCGCATGATTTCACTCAATATCATCCTAGAATCGTATTCTATAGCTCTTACTGCATCGGCAGACTGTTCCAATCCAAATTTATTTACAAAATCTTGAAATGGATTTTCAAAATAACTAGTTACTTGACCTGCGTTGTGTCCAGTAGCTCCATGCGCTACTTTTGTGGCTTCTAGTAGAACAACCTTTAGACTGGTATTTTTCAAAACTTCATAAGCTGTTGATATACCAGCTATACCTCCTCCTACAATAACAACATCGGTCTTTTCTGGAATTTCGCCTTTCGAAATAGGTCTTGTACGAGCAAGCTGATGAATCCATGGAGAATTATTTTTTGACATAAAGAAATTATAACAGAAAAAGTCTCGCTTTCGCGAGACTTTTTCATATTTTGCGTTGTACCTATAAGCCGAATTCTGTATCCCGACGCAAGGTCGGAACGACAATCATTTATCTAGGAGTAGTGTTACCACTACCCTCAAGCGACTCTCCTGAGCAGGTTATAGGGAATAGGTTAGAGGTTATAGTTAAATGCAAAATGCATTCTACTATTCCCTTTTCCCTTCAACCTATAATCTGCCCAGGCACGGTCTTGCACACAAGTAAGGATTTAGCCGTTTCATCCGCATGTTTCCATACGACAACTCCTTGCGGAGCCCTAGTCTTTCGACATTGGCGTTTCTGCTCGCACCTCGCATATTGCTATGGATGGGTATTACCCACTACCGTTTTATATGTGTAGAAATGAATCCTTTTTCAAAAAGAAAAAGGAAGGAAACCAGAGTACTGGGCTTTTTTCAAGTCAGCTTTGCCCGGTAAAAATACCTAGAACTAGCTGAATTTTCAAAGTCTCAAACAATCAACAACGGAGCGTTCTGTACAAGGTCTTCTGCTTCCAAGAAGCCTAAAACCCTCCATCTCATGCTTGAAACAATAAAAGGTGTCAATATCCAAACCACCAAAACTATTGTTTTTCCTCTGATTTCCTAAACAAAAAGAACTCATTTCTACACATATGTGTGTTCGGACTTTCCTCCCCGTGGGATAGCTAAATACTATTTTTTATACGTTGTTTAATATATCGCTTACCCCAAGCAGTTTTAAGATAAATTTCTCTGTGTAAAGCATCAGACTTAGATTCAGATGCTTCATAATAAACAAGTTTCCATGGACCACGATTTTTTGTAGCGATAGACTTATTTGTCTGATGCTCAATAAACCTTCTTCTTAAGTCATTCGTTGATCCAATATAAAACTGCTTGGGGCTTTTCAAAACATATACGTAATACATAATATTCAATTATCCCACGGGGCGACTGTCTAGTACAACGAAAGCATTATATATCAATTAATTACATTTGACAATAACTACTTTACATGACAATATAAAGAAAAATTTAATATGACTACAGAGCGTAAAACTTCTAAATTAACTGCTGTATGGCAAGAATTCGTGGACGCACTAATTGCATATATGGAAAATTGCAATGAAGAAACCAGGGTTCGTTTCTATAAAGCAATGGAAGATTATCCAGTCGGAGAAAAAGAATCTGACCAAGAAGACTGGGTGTGGGAAACAAAACAAATTATAAAAGACATTGCGATTGGTAAGCGCGAAGCCTGGACCAAAATATACAACTTTATAAAAGAAAGGTATCGCGAGCATGATTACCATGAACAAATTCTCATAATCGCAAAAGAAAAAGGTATAGGAGAACCAGCCTGGATACTGTAGATACTAAAAAACCACTCAACTGAGTGGTTTTTCTTTTTATCTAAATCTAGATTTCACAAACTCCAGATACACACGCAAGTTCTTTCTTTACTTCAGTCTCGTCTTGAATCTCATAAGTTACAATCTTTGAGAAATCAATGTTTGCTACTGTTGGCTTTAGTTTCTCGTATTGCTCTTTTGTGATCTCTTCATATGGAGCAAGCTGGTAAACATGGTTTGATCGAGGAAGGAATGACAAGCCTCCTACAATTTCCCAGTTTTGATACAACCAGTGTGCAACTTCGATCCATTCATCATCTCCTACTGATACAGTTACTGAAGGATTGTGTTCTGTGTAATTTACTTTCACAGTCTTCCAGTGTTCAAGTTGAGCTATTGCAGAAATATCATCTTTACATATTGCGCCTTTTGGAGCAGCTACTGGGAATTCTAGAACATATGTAGTTGCTGTATCTACTGACTGACCTACTTCTGGAAAGTAAGGTACACCTTGGTCTTTCAGCATTTTGAAAAGTGCATCTGTTGCTGATATTCGAACTCGACGGATATAGTAAGGAGCATGACGAGGGTGCATACCACTAGAACAATCAACTGTTTGAGAAACTGTTCCGGATGGTTTAACACAAGTAATACATGTGGATTCATTTACTCCGAAACGTTTTGCAAAAATCTTGTTGATGCGGATAGATTCTTTCTTGAGTTTCTCTAACATTTTTCCATCGCGTGCAAGACCGCAATCCCATTGTCCTGTGATAGAAACACCAAGCAAACACTCCTTTCTACAATTGTCTTGCCACTCTTTTGATAGATAGCCGAATTTTGTAAGTGATGACTGATATGTACCAAGGATTGTTGCTACGCGAATTTTTCGCATCAAAGTTTCTTCGGAATCGTCTGCACGTGCTACAACCTCAGAAAGATTGCAGAACTGCTTTGACTGCAAAATAATTTCTCCACAAGGATTTGTTCCGATAGGACCAACTACTCGGCCGTCCGGTGAGAAATATCCTTTGTATTCTTTCTGCCAAAGTTTGATTCGGCGTTCTGGAAGAGTCGCGTGTAGTGAACCGCGATTGAAAATACCTCGCTCTCCAGACCCTGACTTCATCAAAGCTACCCATTCATCCATAAATTCAACAGCTGATGGCTTGTTCTCGTAAACTGCTGAGTTGTTTGCAAGAGATCTCTGGCCTTCTGTTAGATAGAACTGACCTTTTTTAGCATCACGTATGTCTTCATCATCCAAATCTGAAAGAGATATAAGAGCACTTCGGCGTACACCTCCAGCAACTACACACTCTCCTATTTTACAAATTATATCGTGTGCATCTATGTTGCGAAGATGACGACCTTGTCGACGTAAAATACGCTCTCTAGTAAATTGCAAAAGTTCTATTAGTGGTTGAGGACCTGAAGATTTGCCACCCATAGTCTTTAGACGAGCACCTGCTGGACGTAGTAGAGAGAAATCAAATTCTACGTCGTTGCCATCAAACCAAGTTTTCATACCGTGTACCAATGCATCTGCCCAACCCTCTTTTGAGTCTGGAACTATAAAAGTTGGAAGTTTTTTGCCACTCTGAAGTTTAATCTGAGGAAGAGCTTGAATATTTTTTGATTCAACGGTATATCCTACACCTGTTCCACACATTGATATGTAAACTATCTCTCCAAAATCTTGAAATGTAGATGGTGCAATAAATGAACAGTTGTATGCGCAAACGTTTGTCTTGCGAGCTGGTGCGCCAGCGAATTGAATCAAGCGCATTGAAGGCATAGCTTCTTGTTTTAGGATTGCTTCGCGAACTTCTGCGTATTCTGCGCTTTTTAGTTTATCTCCCAAGTTCTCACGCATAAAATCCATATAACGATCGATAGTCTCAATCCAAGTCTCGCGACGACCCTCTCCCTCTATCCACTTTGCGTATGTTCTGTAGTACACAAGTTCTGCTAGAGGATTGCGGAAATAAGCCTTACTCTCTTCAGCCAATTTCTTTACCTTTTCCGGAACTGGACCGACTTCTCGGCGGAGTTCTGCACGCTTGTTTCTATATAGAATATAAGCTTTTGCTGTATGAACGTATTTTTCACGAATGAGTTCTGTCTCTACCAAATCCTGTATAAGCTCTACTGTAGGAGCAAATTTCTTGTCTTTAGCTTCTTTTTTAATAGCCAAGAGTTCTTTGAAGACCTTTTTAGCAACGTATTCTGCGTCTTTGTGCTCACCCTCATTAGTTGAAACAAAAGCTTTATTGATAGCTTCAATAATCTTATTCAAATCAAAAGGTATCATATTAAACTCGCGGTTACGAATCTCTTTGATCTGTGCAAGATCCTGTTTACTGAGGGTGATTTTTTTTGTCATACGCAATAAAAATAAATTAATAAAAAGTTCTAACTTGTGGTATCTATTGTACATAAAAAAAATTTGCTTGTCGTAGTGGATAACTCAATTTTTATATCCGTAAAACAAAAAAATTTTCTTGTAAAGATGTGTGCTGTACGAGCTTGCAAATGATGAGTGTTTTGGTGTCGTAAAAAAATTTTTTAGAAGATAAAAAAGAATTACTAAATCTTATTCAAATTAGTACTGCAAAATATTCACTAACTTATACCGTTAATATCTTTAAATCTAAAAAATAGAAAAAGCCCTGCTTTGCGCAGGGCTTTAAAAACAATTATATCCTTATTTTTCAAGGGTTTTTTAGCCCTAAAAATACTCTTCGATCCACTCATCGCATCGCCTATTCATGACGATATCGATGATTACATTGCACCTTTCATTGAAGATGTCTTCAGCCTCACCCGGATCGAGCAAATCGATCTGAATGTCGTTCAAGAAAGCTTGAAAGAATGCAGGGTAGATCACTACCAAGGTATCCCACACTTCATCCGGCAAGAATGTCGGGATGAGCGAGTCAGACGGTGTGTCGACACCAATGATCGATGCAAAATATCCGTCAATGAACCCAGAGTTGTAATATGCCCATTTTTCATATGTCGAATCCAGCATAGGAATTCGCAGAAGCGAGTCTGCGGTTGGATCGGCAATGAATGCCTCTTGGAAATCAATAAAAAATTCATTGGCATCCGTTTTGAACGGAGCCAATATATCCTCGGCTTCATTTGGTGGAATAGTATCTTCCCCACCCGGAATATCGACAGTATCACCTGTCTCGTTCTGGTATGGAATTGATTCAATCTCCTCGGGGATTTCATACTTGTCGCACGAAACCACGAATACAATAAACAAAGAAAAAATCAGTAAATATAAGGTCTTTTTCATATTTGTGCTTTTTTCTTATAATATCATAAATATAAAAAAAGTCAATAAAAAGATACCCTCAAAAAAACCACCCTATATGGGTGCTTTTTCTGTAAAAAATCTAATAGTTTCTATACTCTTTTGTTTCGTTCTATGGGGTGGCTTTCCCTCCTGTCAAAGCTCTTTTAGGTCATTGGCTTATAGACCATTGTATGCTCAATTGAGGCATACAATACCGACACCTTAACTTCATATAAATATGAAGGGGTTTCAAATTGAATTATTCCACGACCAGCTTCCGCTAGCCGTGCCTTGTTACGACTTAGTCCCTGTCACTGATTTTACCTTAGGCCCTCCAATGGAGAGATTTCGGGTACCACCAGCTCCCTTGACTTGACGGGCGGTGAGTACAAGACTCGAGAACGTATTCACCGCAGTATGTCTGACCTGCGATTACTAGCAATTCCAACTTCAAGAGGTCGAGTTGCAGACCTCTA
>CAZWJU010000004.1:0-88778 GCA_964634365.1 uncultured Candidatus Saccharibacteria bacterium | reverse complement strand
TAGCCTGCCAGAATTTCGCCAAAAGGAAAAGCCGAAGCCCGCGCGGATTCCTCCCCAGACCCCTCCTCCGCGCGGGCGAGTCCGCATTAGCACCCCGCCTCCTTTTCCCCAGAATATTTGTGGCGGGGTGCGGATTCATTTTCGAAAAAAGTTCGAGCAAATGCTAGAATGACACCACCATACGAAACTTTCTCGTAATTAGAAATGCGGAGCGGATTTTTGGAACAAAAATCCGCACTGTGTAGCCCGCTTCCGCCCTTTGCGGAAGCGACAAAATCCCAAAGTTCGCCCCAATTGCATGAAAGAATTCAAATCAAAATATTTTCTCTACGCGAGGAAATCAACAGAGGATGACGACCACCAAATAATGTCTATTGAGGCACAGCTTTTCGAATTACGAGAATATGCGCGCAGAGAAAATCTGGAAATTCTGCAAGAATTTACAGAGTCGAAAAGCGCAAAGAAGCCCGGACGAGAATTATTTAACGAAATGATGACGAAAATTGAGACGAGTAAAATCCCGCTCGGTATTTTGGCGTGGCATCCTGACAGATTAGCGAGAAATAGTGTTGATGGCGGAAAAATAATTTACATGGTAGATACCGAGCGGATTGCTTCTTTACACTTTCCGACATTTTGGTTTGAACCAACTCCGCAAGGGAAATTCATGTTGCAGGTGGCTTTCGGACAATCTAAATATTACTCCGACAATCTTGTGGAAAATATCAATCGTGGAATCCGCCAAAAAGTGAGACGAGGAGAGTGGCTCGTGCGCGCTCCTTTTGGCTATGTGAACAATCCGAAAACTAGAAATATTGAACCTCATCCGACCACTTCTCGCATTGTGAAGAAAGCGTTTGAAGAATACGCCAAAGGAACGCACACTTTGGAATCCATTTCTCACTTTTTGGCGGATCATGGCGTGACGAGAACTGGAAAGCCACCTGTCAAATCTTCCGTCGCGAAAATGCTCACAAATCGCGTATATCTTGGCTTTACACATCACAAAGGCGAGTATTACGACGGAAGCTTTGAACCAATTATTTCTCCGACCCTGTTTGAAGCAGTTCAAAAAATGCTTGCGAAAAAATCTCATCCCCGGAAGCAGACAGAAAAATATAACTTTCCGTTCACTGGCTTCGCTCGCTGTGGCGAATGTGGCAGTATGATAACCGCTCAATATGCGACAAATCGTTTTGGCACAAAATACACATATTATCGTTGCACAAAAAAGAAAGGTGTCTGCCACCAAAAATATCTGTCTGCTTTCGGGTTAATTTCGCAAGCAAAAAATCTGCTTCAATCAGTGTCACTTCCTCTTTCGGAAATTGAAGAAATGGAAAAACAAATTGCAGTGTGGGAAAAGGAAACAATTTCCGAAAGAGGAAGCGTTGCCCAAAATCTGAAATCCAAACTTTCCGAGACGAAGGAAAAACTAGACAAACTTGTTTCGTTATATTTGGACGGAGATATTGAGCGGGATATTTATACACAGAAAAAAGATGTGCTACTTCGTCAGAAAGCACATCTTGAGGAAAATTTGAAAGATTTTTGGCAACAGAGAAAAAATTGGATCGAACCCTTGCGGAGTTTCGTTTTATCCTTGAAAGAAGCCACCGATTTGGAAAAAACCGAAAATTATTTTGAATGGAAAACTTTTTTCCAAAAAATCGGCTCTAACCCCGAAATCAAGGACAAAACGCTTTCATGCAATTGGGGCGAACTTTGGGATTTTGTCGCTTCCGCAAAGGGCGGAAGCGGGCTACACAGTGCGGATTTTTGTTCCAAAAATCCGCTCCGCATTTCTAATTACGAGAAAGTTTCGTATGGTGGACCCTACCGGATTCGAACCGGTGACCTCCTCATTGCAAATGAGGCGCTCTACCAACTAAGCTAAGGGCCCAAATGGGATATGAGATATATTAGCTTATTTTTCCTAATGTGTAAACATATTTAAACCCCGCAATCTGCGGGGTTCTAAAATCAAGTCCTTGCTACGTCCTTCATCATATAGTGATGTGGACCTACACCTTTAATTTCAAATTCGTCGGAGATAGCTCTCCAACCAACTTTGTCATGATAAAACTTGACCGCATCACCAGATCTGGCTGTACACCAAAATCTTTTTACGCCCATGTTTTTCACGATATAGTCTTCGGCATAATCCAAAAGCATTTTGCCCAAGCCCTTGCCCTGCCACTGTGTATCTGTAGCCATACCACGTAGTCTGTACGCATCACCTCTTGCAATATGCACCGGATGAAAAATAAACGTCGCACAAGAAAGTGGCTCGCCAACTGCTACCCCGCCTTCTTCTTTGTATAAAGCAAAGTGCAGAGTAAAGACTTCGTAGTCACCTTCAAATATTGCTTCTGTTTTGGGTTTACCGTCCCGTAAAATACGGTAACGCAGATCAAATATATCTGCCAAAGAGACAATTTTAACAGTAAAATTTTCCATACTAAAATAGCTTTTTTCTTATCTTAGCATGGGCAAAACACAAATCAAGCAAGGTATTCTATCTCTTGGAAACAAGATCAAGGATTGTTTCGATCAACTCACTCATGTTTGTACCAAGTGGAGAAAGCGATCTGGCAAGTGTTGAACCATCAAAAAATTTCGGTACTGTGTTTGTCTCTAGAAAATATATTTTATCTTTTGTGACAATAAATTCACTCTCTGATATATGTCTTGCACCCAAAGCTTTGTGCATAGAGATCGCAGACTTTTGTAAATACTCACTTTGTTTTGGAGAAATAATTTTATTGTCTAGATCATCCTTTGCTGTTGGTAAAAATGTATATATATCTCTTCCTCTAAATCCATCTACTACGAGTACTTTTACAGACTTACCGCTAACAAACTTTTCTACCAATAAATCTATCTTGTCTTCAGCTCTCTCCTGTAAAATACTTACTAGCTCGTTGCGAGTTTTTGCGAGCTCTACACCTATCTCACCCCCTCCAGAAACCGGTTTTACAATCCATGGCGGTGGTAGTGTTTTAAAAATAAAATCACTAGCCTCGTGCATATAATCCCTAGAGCCTAGCACTTCTTGGGTTGTATATGAAGGAATCAAAATATCATCTAGAATTTCAATTCCATTTTTCAGTGCAATATCTTTGGCAAATCTTTTATTTATTGCAAGTGCGCTAGCAAAAGGACCAGAACCCACATATGGTATTCCGAGATTTTCAAGCTCTTGAGCTATTCTGCCATCTTCTCCAGACCCACCATGGAGCATACTCCAAACAACATCTACAAATTTTGATAGATTGGACTTGTCGATAGGTAGACCGCGCAAATGCCACACACCATCTCGGTCTACTAAAATATCAACAGGCTTATAACGTGGTGAGTTTAAATTGCGCAAGAGGTTTTCTCCGCTTCTTAAAGATAGCTCGTATTCGTTGCTTCTACCGCCCCGTAAAATTCCAACACGAATCATATGTTTTAGTATACCAAATCTACTCAAAAAGCCATTGTTCTAAAGGCTTTTTATTTACCCAAAAATGCTTTTCCGCGACGGAGCTTGTGAAATGTTATAGAAAATCTATGGGCTTCAGAGTTCGCCAAGATTATCGCCCTCTTGTATTTTTTTGCCATCGACTCGTCACCGAGCACTTCGCGCGCTTTGTGAGAATCATCTTTCACAACAGAAACTATTGGCACGTCAAATTGGTATCTTTTCAAAACTCTTCTCGCAGTATTGAGCTGAGCAGTGCCTCCGTCCACCACGATCAAATTCGGCACACCCCACTCCGTATGTCGAAAACGCCTAGAAAGTATTTCTTCGAGTGCACCAGTGTCGTTTGCATCTTTCTGGGTACGAACAATAAATTTCTTGTACTCTGATTTTACACTCACGCCGTTTTCCACTACTGTCATCACACCTACCATATTTTTACCTGACATATGAGCTATGTCGTAGGCTTCAATACGAAACTTGTTTACTCTCCCCTCTTCTATATTTTCGTTCTTAATCAGTGATACATCACGAATATGCTCTAAGGCAAAAATTGTCTTTTTTATTGATCCAGCTTTTTCAAACTCACGAACCTTAGCTTTTGTAAACATCTCTTTTTTTAGCTTTGAAATAATTTGCGCTTTTTTACCAGAAAAGAAAAGTTCTAGATTTTTGATTATTTTTTTGTACTCCTTGCTGAATTCTTTATTTGCCATATCTGGAGTAAGTCCAAGCTGACGATAAAATTCATATTTATCTTTATGTATCGAGCTATTGTCTATAAACGGAAAAATCGGACGTATTATCTTTAAGGCTTCTTTTAATGCAGATCCATTTGTATAAGGACCAAAGACAGCTTTAAGCTTCAAATCATCAGACTTTAGCTTCTTAAAATCAATATTCTTCCCACGCTCTATTATAACTTTCGGCAAGTCCTCGTCGGTAATACAAACATAGTTCCAGCTTTTATCGTCTTTTTCTTTGGTGTTGTAGTACGGTTTGTATTTTTTTATTAGGTTTGCCTCCAGTATCAACGCTTCAAGTACTGAATCAGTCTCCTGAAATGTTACAGTGCGAGCCTTAAAAACCATATCCACAATATGCGAACCGCGAGTTCCTATAACATCTTTGCCAAAATAGCTTCTCACGCGAGAGCGGAGCGAGGTAGCTTTACCTATATACAAAATCCCTTTATTGTCGCGAAAGAAATAACACCCAGGCTTATCGGGGATTTTTAGTTTTTTTAAGTCAGATATTTTCATGTTTGACAAGTATAGCAGAAGAGTGTAGAGTGAGCAAAAATAAAATATGAATCCAAAACACCCGCTGAAGTATTTCAGACTAACCAACGGATATCCTGATGTGCAAAAACTAGCACTCGACCTTGCTGGTACGAAAACCAGAGGAGTAATATTCAAAAAATTTAGCGTCCTGATCTACAAAATAGAAGAGGACAAAGAAGTGTCGGTAAAGAAAATCGAATACCTTATCGAGGAGATGAAAAAATCTCTTACCAAAATCGAAAAGAAAAGATTTGATTTATTAAAATATGAAATACTCTTTTGGAGATACTTCCCAGAAAACAGAAAGATCGATATCTCCCGATCAGACGTATTGGGAACAATGGGAAAAATATTCAACGGAGATGATTATGTGTCTCCAGCGAAAATATTGTACTTTCTGCAGAAGAAAGCGTAGCAACTAAACAAAACGAGGGACACCCCTCGTTTTATCTATGGTTTTCAAATATATTGTCTTTTTTATTTCTTTTTCAAAACCTTTTTCAAATATCTTCCTGTGTGAGATTTTGGTGAATTCGCGATTTCTTCTGGAGTTCCTTTTGCGATTATCTCTCCCCCGCCGATTCCACCCTCAGGTCCGATATCGATTATGTAGTCTGCAGATTTTACAATATCCAAATTGTGTTCAATCAAAACAACTGAATTACCTTTTTGCACTAGCTGATTTAGTACTGAAAGCAAATTTGCTACATCGTCATAATGCAATCCAACTGTTGGCTCATCGAGCAGATATATAGTCTTCTCTATGTTTGTTCTATAAAGCTCGCTAGATATTTTCACACGTTGAGCCTCTCCGCCTGATAGTGTAGTTGCGGATTGTCCGAGTGCTACATACCCTAGCCCCACATCCATCAAGGTTCGAACTCTGTCATATATAGCAGGAATATCTTCAAAGAAAACAATCGCCTCTTCGACTGTCATCTGCAAAACATCATATATATTTTTACCTTTGTATTTAACTGTTAGAGTTTCTTTGTCAAAACGTTTTCCATTACATACATCACAGGTAACATACACTGTCGGCAAAAAGTGCATCTCAACCGCAATCTCTCCGTTTCCTTCACAAGCTTCACAACGTCCACCTTTAACATTGAAAGAGAATCTGTTTGATTTCCATCCACGAAAACGCGCTTCCTCGGTCGCAGCAAATAGATCACGAATATGTGTAAACGCTCCAGTATAAGTAGCCAAGTTTGATCGTGGTGTACGACCAATCGGAGACTGGTCTATAAGTATAACGCGAGAGACATATTCTGTCCCCGTAAAGCTTGAACAGTTGTAAGTCTGTGCACTTCGAAATTTACGCTCATATCTAGCTTGCAAGTTCTTGTGTAAAATCTCGTACATAAATGAACTTTTACCAGAACCAGAAACTCCAGTAATACAAACCATCCTGCCGAGCGGAACTTCTACGTTTAGATTTTTGATATTGAAAATTTTTCCTCCTGCGATTTTTAGTGAACCCTTGTCTTGAGTTCGACGCTTTTCCGGAATAGGAATAACCTCTTCGTTTCTCAAGTACGAAAGTGTGCGAGATTTTGAAGAATTTGTTTTCGCAGCCAAAAGCTCCTCGAGATCTCCGGCGACAACAACCTTTCCACCATGAACTCCAGCTTTGGGACCAATATCGATTATGTAATCAGAAGCATATATTGTATCTTCGTCGTGCTCTACCACTATAATCGTGTTACCGAGGTCACGTAGATTTTCTAGAGTTCTTATAAGTTTATCGTTGTCGCGCTGATGCAAACCAATTGTAGGCTCGTCTAGTACATACATCGCACCCACAAGTCGTGAACCAAGCTGAGAAGCAAGTCTAATGCGCTGACTCTCTCCTCCTGATAGAGTGCTAGCCTTACGATCAAGCGACAGATATTCTAATCCAACGTTCAACAAGAATTCTAGCCTTGATTCAATCTCTTTGATAACAACTTTTGAAATTTCACGCTCTTGCAGAGTAAGTTTCAAATCTACAAATAAATCTGCGGCATCGCTAATTGAAAGTTTTGTAAGTTCAACTATGTTCACTCTTTTTTTACTTTCATTTGTCGCAAGAAATACATTGAGTGCCTCTACTCGAAGTCTAGATCCGTGGCAAACATCGCAAGGTTCAGTCCCGCCGAAAAATTTACTTCCGAGACCATTACACTCTGGACATGCTCCATATGGTGAATTGAAAGAAAAAAGTCTCGGCTCTATCTCAGGGAAAGAGAACCCATCGCGTGGACAAGAAAATTTAGAAGAGAGTAGAGTTTCTTCGTCGGCAATTTTGACAACCACCAATCCGTCACTTTCAAGTATTGCTCGCTCTACGGCTTCTGATAGACGCATACGTGCATCAGTAGGATTATCTTTAAATTCATGAAGTGCTAGCTCATCGATAAAAATATCTATGTTGTGAGCTTTGTTTTTTGATATATCGATACGATCACGGAGATTTAAAATCTTTCCATCGATACGCGCACGAGCAAAACCTTTGCCCAACATATCATACAAAAGTTGGTAATATTCCCCTTTTCTACCTCGAACAACCGGTGAAAATATTTGAACTGGAATTTCGCTCCACTCTACACCCATCACTTCTTTTTTATTTTTCTTGCTTTTTGAATATGCAGAAACTTTTTCGAGTACAAAGTTCAGTATCTCTTCGTTTGAGAGTTTTTTGATTTCATCTCCACACTCTGGACAGTGAGGTCGACCTACACGCGCATAGAGAACACGTAAGTAGTCGTAGATCTCAGTGATAGTCGCGACAGTAGAACGTGGATTGTTTGAGCGAGACTTTTGGTCAATCGATATCGCAGGAGATAATCCAGAAATCTCATCGACATCGGGTTTTGGCATCTGATTTAAGAATTGTCGTGCGTACGCTGAAAGGCTCTCTACGTATCTGCGCTGACCTTCGGCAAAGATAGTGTCGAAAGCAAGTGAGCTCTTTCCAGACCCTGACATACCAGTAATAACCACCATCTTGTTGCGTGGCATTTCTACGGTGATATTTTTCAAATTGTGAGTACGAGCACCTTTGACTATTATTTTTTCTGATGGTTGTCCTTTTTTCATAACATAAGCGCACCCAAGGCTGTCGCTATTGGGTGTATATCTATATTAAATTACGAGTGCATTCTATCATAAAAGATTGTTTGACGGAAATACGTATGGGTAGTACGATAAGCCAAACGCAGTAAAAATGGGAAAAAGAAAACAACATAAAGTGGAAGATATAGTATGGTCTTATGCAAAAAATGATTGGATAGACTGGATAAGCGATATATTGAAATATGAAGTAGCCTACCCCATATACACAATAAATCAAGAAAGTGATAACGTGCTCGCTGATATGCCAGAGTGGTTGGTAGAAAATAAAATCGAAACCACAGAATATCAAAAAGCTCTCGTCTGGCACATAAAAACCCAGATTAATCTACGACAAGGAAAGATAAAAAATATAGATTATCTTGAAAGACTTTTTGAGTCACTTGGTTCGATAGTATGGGAGACATTTTTAGATGAAGAATATTTTATAAATATATTAACTTCTGAAAAATTTGATCTTACTAGGACATCGCGAGATTCGCTAAAAAGTGAACTCTTGTCTATACTATCAGACCAAAATATATCTATTAGCGGCTCAAGAAAAATAGAAAAATATGCGACCCGCGTGTTGCCTGAAAAGATTCAAGGCGAGTTCTTTTGGGTCGGATATATATCTATTAAAATAAGAAATTATCCGCAATCTATTAATTTGCAATTTGAAGCATTGTCGTTGGTAATAGATATTTTGTCCAAAGAAGATTTAGTCGACGATAGAATATTGATTGCGATAGTCGATGTAATAAAGGAAATCCATTATAGGTACGACACAAAATCAGACTTTATAAGATTGTCCCAATCATGGAGAGATTCTGAGGCCAAAAAACCTATGACTATAGTCGGTGAAAAAATATTCAAGGCTATAGATGAACACTATCTCGACTTTATAAAAAAGGATATTTATTGAAAAAAGCAGAACTAATTTTCTGCTTTTTTATTTTCCTCTATCTTTGGAGCCTGCGATGCATCTAGCCTCTTGTGTAAAACTATTATCTCATCGCGCAGTATTGCGGCCGTTTCGAAATCAAGTTCCTTTACAGCTTTGTTCATATCGCGTTCTTTGAGTTTTATAATCTTTTCATACACAAGCTTCTCGCGCTCCTTGTCTGAGAGTAATAGTTTTTTAATAGTCTTTGATTCATTTTTCTCTTTTTTGGTAAGCTCGCGCGCATAAACTTTCTTGAACAAATCTATATCGAGCGCAAGCTCACCCATCACCGCCTTGTCATGAGAGCTCTCCATCTCCTCAGTAATATCCTTTATGCGCTTCATGATAGTTTTAGGAGTAATACCATGCTCTTTGTTGTAAGCGATTTGTATACTGCGACGACGATTGGTTTCATCTATTGCTCGCTTCATAGAATCTGTAAGTTTGTCTGCATAAAGCACTACTCTACCTTCGGCATTTCTAGCTGCGCGACCAATAGTCTGGATAAGCGACACATCACTTCGCAAAAAACCCTCTTTATCTGCATCTAAAATTCCTATCAAGGCTACTTCGGGTAGATCCAATCCTTCGCGGAGCAAGTTTACCCCAACCAAAACATCAAAATCTCCTTTTCTAAACTGTGTAAGGATTCGAATACGATCTATAGTCTTCACTTCACTATGCAAATACTCAGCTTTGATTTTTTTATCTTTTAGATACACAGACAAATCCTCGGCCATTTTCTTGGTCAATGTAGTTGCGATTACTCTAAAGCCACGTTTTATTGTCGCTTCTGCTTCATTTATAAAATCCTGAATTTGACCACCATATCCATTTTTTTCTAGAATCGGCTTTAAAATTATTTCCGGATCGAGCAATCCTGTCGGACGAATAATCTGCTCAACTATTTGTGCAGATTCTTCTCGCTCTATAGTAGACGGTGTTGCCGACGTATATATAACTTGGCCAATACGCTCACTGAACTCTTCATATCTAAGCGGACGATTGTCTTTTGCAGATGGGAGACGAAACCCAAACTCGACGAGAGTACTTTTGCGCGAAGCATCACCAGCGTACATTCCGCGAAGCTGTGGAAGTGTGACGTGCGACTCGTCAATCACAGTTAGGAATTCTGGCTTGCCACTTTTGTCATGTGGAAAATACGAAAGCAAGGTTTCTGGTGGTTCGCCTGCCGATTTACCTGAAAGATGTCTAGAATAGTTTTCAATACCAGAACAATACCCAACCTCTTTTATCATTGCGAGATCATATGTGGTGCGACGCTTTATACGCTCCGCTTCGAGAAGCTTCCCTTCTTTTTCAAAATATTTAAGCTGGTCTTTTAATTCAGCCTGAATTGCTTTTATAGCGATATCTTTTTGTTTTGGATCAGTTAAAAAGTGCTTTGCTGGAAACAAAAACATATTTTTTGGCTTCTCTAGTACATGCGAAGACACAGGATCAACTATCAAAATTTCTGAGATTTTATTTTTATCAATAAAAATCTGATACATAAAAGTTTCAGATACTGGCATTATATCTATACGATTGCCGAGTGATCTAAATTGACCAGAATTTAAATCTGCATTTGTACGGGTGTAGTGGATAGACACTAAGTCTCGAAGCAGGTCGTTGCGCATAGCCTTATCTCCGACTGAAAGCATAAGATGCTCTTTTTGATATTGTTCTGGACTTCCAAGTCCATATATGCACGAAACAGACGCGACTATGATCACATCTTTACGAGTCAAAAGTGCCTGAGTTGATGCATGTCGAAGACGATCAATCTCTTCGTTGATCTGAGCATCTTTTTCAATATATGTATCAGTAGTCGGCAAATACGCTTCTGGTTGATAGAAGTCGTAGTATGAAACAAAATAGTGCACAGCCGCATCTGGGAAAAATTCACGATACTCTTGTGCAAGCTGGGCTGCAAGAGTCTTGTTGTGAGCTATGACAAGCGTAGGTTTGTTATTTTTTGCTATAACATTCGCAATAGTAAAAGTCTTACCTGTTCCAGTCGCCCCCAAAAGGGTCTGCTTTTGCATACCCTTATCCAAACCTGCCATCAAGCCCTTTATTGCCTTTGGCTGATCACCAGACGGAGAGAACTCACTTTTAAGTTTAAATATATCTTTCGCCATGTTTACAATTTACACTTTACGCTATTTAAGAAAAAATAAAAAGCTGTTTGTATACAGCTTTCAAAAATCATTTATACATCTTGTCTCTGATGTATGAGAGTCTTTTTATTTCATCTTCATCTGTCACGCGGACAAACTTTTCTACAACACCACTTTCGGTTGTTTTTGGATCCATAAAACCATTGCCATCCTTGTCATGCAGAGGACGATTGTCGATCATACCGAGCAGATAAACCGGTGATTCGTACAGTGGTCTGTAACTGACGATTATTTCACCAGTTTCAGTATTTGGGCCAACACCAATAACTTCATACATGTTTTCACCTTCCGGCATACTATCTTCCCGTTTCCAGTGTCTGTAGAAACCGTTCTCTGGAGCGTCGCTTGGACGAACTAATATTGGTTTTTCCATATGTTGTTTTTTGAGAGTATATACCAAGGATACAAAAATAAAAAGCGGGATTTTCCGCTTTAAAAATTAAACACACTCTAAGCTACTGAAAGATAACCGCACAAAAAGAGACTTTCTGTCATTAATTTCTTTTACAGGAAGAATACTTTCTCTATTAAACTTTTTAAAAATATCCATAGATTGTCCGATAAGCGGTAAGGTTTGATGTAACCTCATGTTAGAAACCACACCGGATAAAAACTTCCCATCATGATTTACACTAAAAGTACAACTTTTTTCCGTAATACAATCATACACTTCATCCAGATGATCTTTTGGTATTACAACCAGTAATTCATCGTAAAAGCATCTCGGGTCAAATACAAATGGTATTTTTTCAACCATATTGGCCGCAGAGCCAAGAAAAATTATTTGACCAAATTGAACATTTTTTTGCATTTCAGTAAAATCTTTCAGAATCATATTTATTGTGTTTTAAAAATGAACTTATAGAGCGCTATATTAGACCTTTTTTTATAAAAAGTAAAGTCTTTTATTTTGCATAATTAGACATGAAATCTTCTTTAAATTCGACAAAATTTCCATTTATTAGAGCTTCTCGTGCGCCCATTACTAAATGGGTCAAAAAATAAATATTGTGTATAGAAGCTAGTGTAGCAGCGAGCATTTCCTTTGCACGAAAAAGATGCGAAACATAAGCGCGTGTATAATTTTTACAAGTATAACAACCACATTTTTCATCAATCGGACTAAAATCGTTCGTAAATTGTGCATTCATGATATTGATCTTGCCTTTTTTAGTATATAAAGTTCCGTTTCTTCCATTGCGAGTTGGCAAGACGCAGTCAAACAAATCTATTCCCCGCTCGATTCCCATAAGCAAATCTTCAGGTTCTCCGATGCCGAGCAGGTGCCTAGGTTTGTCTTCTGGTAATATTTTAGTCGTCCACTCTACCGCACTTTCCATATCTACTTTTGCAAATGATCCACCAATACCAAATCCATCAAAACTCTTTCCATCTTCAGTCTTCATATCACGCAAAACTTCAGCAGATTTTTTACGCAAATTTTCAAAGCGTGCGCCTTGTACTATTCCAAAAAGCGCTATTTGTTTTTTATTTTCAGACAAAAGTTTGTGATGATGAACAAGAGATCGCTTGGCCCAAGCGTGTGTTCGATCCAAAGATTCTTCTTGATAACGTTCTGTTTCGGTTGGTGAAGTGCATTCATCGAATGCAAATATCATATCAGCACCTAAGTTATGCTGGATTTCAATAGAACGCTCAGGAGTTATATAGTGCAGAGATCCATCCAAGTGCGAACGAAAAGAAACTCCATCGTTACCAATCGAAGCCAGTCTAGGAATCTCAGAGTCGAGTGACCTTTCTGCAATCTGTAGACTAGGGTCTGTGATTTTCGTAATTTTTGAAATCTCTTTTCCATAAGCAGCGCCTAGCGAAAAAACTTGAAACCCTCCAGAGTCTGTCATAGTAGGAAAAGGCCAGTTCATAAATTTACCCAAGCCTCCAGCTTTATCTACAAGCTCGTCTCCTGGCTGTAGATACATATGGTATGTATTTGCGAGAGCAACTTGTACCCCCGCCTCAATCAACATTTCTGGAGTCAGAGCTTTTGCAGTACCTTTTGTAGCCACAGTAACAAAAGCCGGGGTTTTGATTTCCCCGTGCGGAGTTTTTATAACACCTGCGCGTGCAAGTCCGTTTTTGTCTTTAGTCTCTATCGAAAATGAAAATCCACTCATAATCTATTTTTTTATTTCAACATATTTTAAATATCTTATATTCACTGGACTAGTCAACAAAACCCTTTGGAATGGATCACGCAAATCTGATATCACACTAGACACAACAGCAACAGGAACGCTACTTATCGAAGGCAGTATCGCAAATGTCCCCACAGGCACAGAAACATCTCTCGGCAATATCGCTTCAAAATTCTGCCCGCCACGTCCAATCAAATCTACAGGCAAGTTTGAACCAGTTAAAATAATGTTTGTAATATTTTTTGATTGAGAATATAGAACAACCTTTGCTGTAGAGTTATAAACTTCTCCGACAAAGCCAATTGGTATATTCCCATAAGCATAAACTTTATCTCCTACGCTTACCCCATTTTTTTCACCCTGATCAATCACGAGCGTATCATAAGGGCTCTGCGGCGGTCTTGCGAGTATTAGAGCAAGTAAGCCAATATCTGAATGACTAGAACGTCCAAATATTTCAAGCAGAGAATCTGTCTCTTTGGCTTTCGCTTCAAGAGATAGCATCGTCGCTTGCATATCCAAAATCTTAGAATTCAAAATTTGATTTTCTTCTATTAACTTTTCTTTACTTGCTTTAGAGTCTCTAAAATTTTTTATAGATGTATCTATCCAGATTCCAGCTTTCCAAAAAGGAGTCGCCAAAAAATCAAAAACTCCCCCAAAAGGAGACAAAGTTCTAGTGGTAGATAAAATAAAAATCAAAACAACAATCAAAACACCCGACGCAAAAGCAATTTTTTTATTTCTTTTTCTTTTATTTAGGAGGTAGTTCATCCTTTTGTGAATTTACTAAAACCTGACTATATAAAGGCAAGTCTTCAAGCACAATACCTGCGCCTATAGCAACCGCAGACAGAGGATCTTCGGCTGTATAAACTGGCATCTTCAAGACTGTTTGGAGCAAAGTGTCTAAGCCCTGTATCAAGGCCCCTCCACCGACAAGCACCACACCACGATTCATAACATCAGATAAAACTTCTGGAGGAGTAGTCTCTAGAACTTCTTTTATTCCATCTATCAAAGCTCTAATAGAGGAGGCTATAGCTTCGCGCACATCTGTATCTGTAACAACAACCTCGCGAGGAAGCCCTGTTACCAAGTCTCTACCACGAACAGTTATTTCCATAAACTTTCCTGGCATAACTGAACCAATAGCAATTTTTACATTTTCAGCGGTCTTCTCGCCGATCAATAATTTAAATTCATCTTTTAGATAAGTGACGATATCGTTGTTCAATCTATCTCCTGCAACATGCAGATTTTTAGATCTTACGATTCCACCAAGCGCTATAACTGCTATATCAGTAGTACCTCCACCAATATCTATAACCATAGATCCGACTGCATCCATAATCGGAAGTCGAATACCTATCGCAGCTGCCATAGGCTCTTCGATTATGTGTACTTCGCGAGCGCCAGCTGAGCGAGCTGCATCATATACTGCTCTAGTCTCAACGTTTGTAATTCCAGACGGAACTCCGATTACAACACGTGGACGCAAAAACTTTTTTGATATTTTTTCAGCCTTACCAATATGATAAGAAAGCATTTCTTCTGTGATTTCAAAATCAGATATAACACCATCTATAAGTGGTCTTATAGCTCTGATGTGTCCAGGTGTGCGGCCTAGCATCTCTTTTGCTTCAGATCCAACAGCAACAATCTGGTTTGTTTTTGTATTTACGGCTACAACTGAAGGTTCGTTGATTACAATCCCGTGACCTTTTAGGTACACCAGAGTATTTGCAGTACCGAGATCTATCCCGATGTCGTTTGAAAGTGAATTTTGAAACTTCTCGAACATATTATTTTAATCTATCAACCACTTCTGAAAATGCGACCACGCTTCCCTTTTCTTCATTTCTTTTCTTGATCTCAACTCCGCCATCTTTTAAGCTACGATCTGATACAACAAGTCTATAAGGGATTCCTATCAAGTCTGAATCTGCAAATTTCTCCCCGGCTGTTACACCACTTCTATCATCAAACAAAACTTCAATATTGTTCTTGTTTAAAATTTCATATAGATTTCCTGCTTGGTTTCTTGTGTCTTCGTTTTCTCCCAAAACTAGCAAGTGCACACGAAACGGCGCAATAGATTCCGGCCAGATAATACCTTTGTCGTCAGATAAAACTTCTACGACTGTACCCATAAGTCTTGCTGGACCAATTCCGTATGAACCCATAAATACAGACTTACTTTCACCTGTTTCTGTTTGATATTTTAAATCTAGCGCATCAGAAAAGCGTGTACCTAGGGTAAAAATATTTCCGACTTCTACAGCCCTGTTTTCAACCAAAGTATCTTTAGACAAACCTAGACTTTCAATTATTTCATCGGTATAAACTTCTTTGTTTATAGCAATACCCTTGCTCTCGTCTACATATATAGTATCTTCACCTGCGCCTGTGATTGTCTGAAACTCATGCGAAAATTTTGAAAACATTCCACCTGAAGCAAATGTCATATATGTAAGATGTCCGATTCCAACACGTTCAAATATATTTTTGTAAGCTATTTTTGAACGCTCATAAAATTCATTGTGCTCAGCCTCGTCTTTTGAAAATGAATACAAGTCTTTCATTACAAATTCACGAGTACGCATAACCCCGCTCTTTGCGCGAGTTTCATTTCGAAACTTTGTTTGAAATTGATATACGTATCTTGGCAGATCACGATATGACTGAACAAATTCTTTTAGAAGTTTTGTCATTGGTGCTTCGTGTGTAACTGCAAGACCAAGCTCTGTTTCATTTTTTAATTTTGTTTTAAACCAAACATCTACTTGATCATCTGCCCATTGATTTGTAGGTTCCCATGTAGACTTTTCTTGGAGTGCAGTTAGAGTAACCTCCTGACCACCGATTGCATTCATTTCAAAACGAATAATCTCAGTTATCTTGTTTAAAACCCTAAGTCCCAATGGTAGATAGGAATACACACCTGCCATTTCTTTATTTACAAAACCGGCCTTTATAAGAAGCTCCGCGTTCTTTGCGACTTCGTCCGCAGGGCTTTCTTTCTTGGTTTTTGTGAAGAGTTGTGTTTGTCTCATATGTAGAGTCATAATACCTTAAAATTCCCAATAAAAAAAGCCCCCGGATTGGGGGCTTTTATTTTGAATGATTTTGTTTTTTTAAAAAAAATCAGAAAGAATAGGATAGGAATCAAGTTCCTCAAAAGATTGCTCATTCTTCCTTGCGGTACATATAGCATCTTTTTGCTTTTTGTAAATTACCCATGGGAGTCTAATTCCAAGACCATCATCAGCATACACAAAAATAAAGCGAACGGAAGCACATATACCTACAAATAAACATAGTAAATGATAATGAACAATTTCGGTTTTTAAAATGAACAATAAGACTGCGGGGATAAGTATAAAAAACAAATTAATCCAGAAATTTTTGATTCTCCTCCTGTAGTTACTTTCTATGAGAGAATTAATTAATGCAAATTCAAATAACGTCATGGTATTTTTTGTTTGGTTCTCAAAAATCCCAAAAAGGAAACTTTGAGAACCAAACAAAAACAATATTTATAAGTATTTTATCATATTTTAGGACTATTGTCAACCCTTCCCTTTTGGCTCAAAATAATGTACTATAAGCCTGTTCCGTGAAGGGGCTTTTTCATTTAAAAGTCTGAAAGTACCCTTTGTAAATAAGCTGGGAATGCTTAAAAACGGAGCAGCCGCAAGGCATTATAATTAACCATAGAAAAAACTCATGCAAAATCAAAAAGACACCATTGATGCGCTTTTCAAGGTAGGAGCACACTTTGGATACTCTAAGACGAGACGACACTCATCTGCGAAGAAGTTTATCTTCGGAACAAAAAACAAAGTCGATATTATAGATCTCGAGAAAACATATGTGATGCTCGAAGATGCAAAGAAAGTTATGCGTGACCTAAAAGCAGGCGGCAAAACAATTCTCTTTGTTGGTACAAAGCCAGAAGCTCGCGAAATAATCCGCTCTACTGCAAGCTCTCTCGGTATGCCGTATGTAGCAGATCGTTGGGTTGGAGGACTTATAACAAACTTCCCTGAAGTAAAGAAGCGTATCGCATATTTCGAAGAAATCAGAACAAAGAAAGAGAAAGGTGAACTAGATATATTTACAAAGAAAGAACGCCTTCTAATCGAAAAAGATTTGGAACGTATGACTCACAACTTCGGTGGTGTATCAAATATCAAAAGAGTTCCAGATGCAATGTTTGTAGTTGACCCTAAAAAAGAGCACATAGCAGTTACAGAAGCTATAAAAAGTGGAATTCCAGTAGTAGCTATAGCAAACACTGACTGTAATCTAAAAGCTGTAAACTTCCCAATACTAGCAAACGATGGATCACGCGGAAGTATTGAATACATAGTAAATACTCTAAAGGAAGCCTTAATTGATTAAAAAATAATTAGTAGATCTTTTTAGAATAAATAAAATATGTCTATACAAATAACAACCGAAGAAGTTAAAAAATTACGTGATGCAACAGGAGTTTCTGTTATGCAATGTAAAAAAGCTTTAGAAGAAGCTGATGGAGATATAGAAAAAGCAACTATGCTTTTAAAGAAAAAGTCTAGTGACATAGCTAGTAAGAAATCTGACCGTGAAGTTTTGGCTGGAATTGTGGTTATAAAGCAAGGTGAAAGTAAGGCTATAATGCTAACTCTAAACTGCGAAACTGACTTCGTAGCAAAAAACGAAGACTTTATAAACCTAGCAAATACACTTGCGGATATGTCTCTAACTGAAGGCGCAGATGCGGTAACAGCAAAAGCAGAAGATATAATCAATCCTGTTATTCAAAAAATTGGTGAGAACATAAAACTTGCTGGAATCCAAAGTTACGAAGGGTCTGTAATCGGATCATATACTCACAATGGAAAGTCAGGCGTAGTGGTCACTCTATCTGGAGGTAGTGAAGATCTAGCACGAGACATAGCAATGCATATTGCAGCTATGAAGCCAGAATACGCTGACCGAGAAAGTATCCCAGAAGAAAAAATCGAATTGGCTCGTGAATTGTTCACCAAAGAAGTAGAAGAGAGCAACAAGCCAGAAGATATGAAGAAAAAAATATTGGATGGTAAAGTTGATGCTTACTTCAAAGATCTTACTCTTCTAGACCAGGCTTTTGTTAAAAATCCTGAGAAGACAATAGGGCAACTTCTAAAAGAATCTGGGGATATAAAAATTCTTGGGTTTGCTAGAAATAGTGTAATATAAAGAAATGATTCTATTAGTTATAATATTTTTTGTACTCTTAGCTGCCTGCCTTGTATTTCTAATGTACAAGACAGGTCAAATTCGAAACGGTGCTTTACCTATGGAAAAGAGACACGAATTCGGGGACAAAGACGGCTGGCTTAAACAACGTACAAAAAGATATATTAAAATAACTTCAATTATAGTTTCTGATATATTATTTAGTATTTTAGTTTGGTGTTTTAAAAACTGGGTAAAACTAAACAGAAATCTTTATAAAACAATAAAGAAAAAGTTTCCGGAAGTTGCTTATGTACTGGGTGAAAAACCTAAGATACAAAATATAAACGACACAGCCCCAGCATCAAGCTTTATTGCAGACATAAGAGAACACAGAGAGACAATAAAAACTACAAATGGAGAAACTAGGATGGAAATCATCCAGGATACTGAAATCTCTAGAGTCGTCATACCTGTCCTAAGAACCAAGCCAGTAGCAGAAGAACCTAAGAAAAGAAGACTGAGGGTCAAAAGTGAGAAAACACTTGAAAAATAGAAATTAAACCTGTAGTATATAAGAGTTAAAATATAGAAACTTCATTCCCTGCGAGCCGGCTTAGCTCAGTTGGTAGAGCAACGGTTTTGTAAACCGTAGGTCCCCGGTTCAAGCCCGGGAGCCGGCTCATAGGGAGTGAGGTTCTAATCAAATAAAAAACCTTGTAAATATAATTTACAAGGTTTTTTATTTGGTGGCCTAAGCCTCTCTAATATATCCTTCTTTCTTTAAGATAAGAGACTTTTTATTGCGCCCCCGATTGTATTCACCAATATCTCCGTTTGATTTTATAACTCTATGACACGGAATCTTGGGGTTATAATTTTTAGACAATATGGTTCCGACAGCTCTGTACGCACCAGGACTGCCTGCAAGTTTTGCTACTTGCTTGTAAGTCAGGACTTTACCTTTTGGTATGCTCACCACAACACCATATACCCTGTCTCTAAAACTTTTAATTTCCATAGTTGTCCGAAAAATCTATATAGAAAAATAATCTAAATCAACCATACCTCCAAGCGTACTAACGGGTATATCTACTTCAATAGTACCTTCTGAATACGGAGCTACTGCATAAGGTGGAAAGATAAAAACAATACTATCGTCTTTCAAATAAAAACGTTCAAAATTTTCTATAGACTGACTAGTGCCAGATTCTATCATATCTATATTTGCATCTTCACCAAGCAAATCTACAATAGAATCTTTTACCACTTGAGATAGTGCTGGTATGTAGCCATCTTTCTTGAATAGATCGTCTAGTACTATCTTCTCCTGTCCATCTTTTTTATAAGAAAAAGTTTTTGTATCTTCAAATCCATGCGCTCCTCCTGTATAGGTATAATTTTTGATAACATAAGTTTCTGTTTTGGCAGATTCCATAATCGAGTAGTTGATATCCAAAACATACTCCCCGCTTGATAAACCAATCGGCACTGGAGCCACGAGAACCTTAAAAGAAGCGATTGCATCATCTATATAGATATCTATATCTCTGTCTTGTATATTTGGATAATCTGCTTTTATAGAGTATGTATCACCTTCCTCAAAAAAGCTCTTTGGAACATTCTCGGTCACCGTATCTTCTGTAGTGTCTAGAGGTTCATCTTTATAGACAGTGAAGTCAGGACCGAATTTTATAAGCCCAAAAATAAAAAGTATTAAAATAATAACAAATATTGGCAATAGTACTGATTTCTTCATATTTCTAAATATACCACATATATTTTGATATAATAAAAGTATTAATATATTTAAATATTTTTATGATTAAAGAATTTAAAGAGTTTGCAATCAAAGGCAATATGGTTGATTTGGCGGTCGGTGTGGTTATCGGTAGTGCTTTTGGTAAAATAGTTAGCTCGTTAGTTAGTGACATAATAATGCCACCTTTGGGGCTACTGCTCGGAAATGTAGATTTCTCTAAAAAAGTACTAGTTTTAAAAGACTCAACCGATGGGCTTGAGGCTGTTACCTTAAACTACGGATCTTTTATAAACAACTGCTTGGACTTTCTAATAATTGCGTTTGCTATATTTATAGTCATAAAACAGATAAATAGACTGAAGAAAAAAGAGGTTGTTGAGCCGACAACAAAAGAGTGCACTTTTTGTATTTCAACCATACCGATAAAAGCCAGTAAGTGTCACGCTTGTGGATCAAATCAATAAAAAACTCGGGGGAACCCCCGAGTTTTTTATTGATTTGAATCATTTGATTCTGAGTCTGTCTCTTTGTTTTTTTCCTGATCTATCTTCATTTGAGCTAGTTCTGGTATAGCCTTTTCTATATCTTCAACACTTCTATATCCAGTATAAAGTTTGCCGTTTACAACCAACGCAGGGAGTTTTGTGTCCTCGACTTTATAGATTGATATAAGTGCTCTCAGAGCTGACAGGTCAGTATTGTAATCAAATGAATAAACACGCAGTCCTGGATAAGCTTCTCGCAGTGATGTTAGAACATACCCCTGTCTAACGCACTCACTACAGTTTTCACTAGTTGTATAAAAATACAATACAAACACAGACTCTGTTCCACATCTTTCAGAAATTTTCTTCATCAAAAGATAGTCTTTTATCTCTAGCAGTGCGTAGTATTTCTTTAGACGATCTAGCTCTTCTGATTCACTAAAGTTTTGCTCTGTATAAGTAATCTTCTCAGCCAAAGAATTCAATTCTTGAGACAGAACTGTCTCATCAACATCGCTGCAAGCAAGCTCTTCTAGTAAAGAGAACTGTGTCTCAGATGACAATATATCAATCGAAATACTATCTTGAATTGATTCAATTTGGTTAATTTTTTTATTTGTAAAATAGTTACTCAAAGAAACAGCAACTATAAATATAGTCAGCGTTATAAAGAAAACAAGTAAATATTTTTTCCAATCAAGTTTGTTGTTCATAAGTTTTATATTACTCTACCCGGTTTGCGCTCGCCTATCCAGTTAGACTCTTTAGACATTATTGCGTTCCATATAGCTTTTAGTATCCAAGCTGGAGCGATCACACTATACACCGCAACAAAATAAAATACATCTAAGGACAAGCCTTTTTTACCAGCACCCATTCTGCGACCTAAAATTAAAGCCATAACTATAAGACTGTAGAGCACAAAAGACATAAAAACGATACCTTCTGTGTTTATAAAAAACCAATCAAAAGACCTAGGAGATATCGCACTCTCAAAACCAACTGTTTCCCACATGACAACCTTTTTATTTATAAATTTAACTAGGTATGAAATCCATATACTAGCCAAGGCAATTACTGACATTATAGATATAGCACCAGCCGGAAGCGTAAAAAATCCTAGGTTCCCATATTTCTTTTTAAAGAAAAGTCTTCTGTAGTCAAATGTGTTCTTTATAAATCCGTAGATCCATCGCAATCTTTGTTTATACAGAGCCTTTATAGATCGTGGACTAACTGTGTAAACATATGCATCTGGGCAATGTTCTATCTTGTAACCAAACTCGTGCATACGCAAAGCGATCTCTTGATCTTCTGTATTGTGAGCCTTTTTATAGTGACCAATCTCGTTAAATACCTTTTTTCTAAAAATTGAAAACGGACCAGGCGTAACGTGTATACCACCTAAAAATCCAAGCATCTTCTTTGTGTATATTGCCATATCGTACTCTGCTTTCTGTGCTTTCTGAAGAATATTGTTTGGGCGATAAACAAGTATAGAAGGTGCAACAGCCATAGTGGTAGGGTCATTGAAATACGTTACTATACGCTTAAGCGCCTCTTTGTCCACAAAAGAATCGGCGTCTAATCCCCCTATAAGCTCAGAATCTGAATGTTCTATACCCCAGTTCATAGCTGTATGCTTTCCTCCGTTTACTTTGCGGTGAACTTGTATCTGACTATTTTTAGAAAATTTCTGCATTATAGACCAAGTACCATCTATACTTCCGTCGTCTACAAGAATAATTGTGAGCTTATTTTTAGGATAGTCTAAATCGAGTAGAGATCTAACAGTTTTGTATAAAGTTTTCTCTTCGTTGTAACAAGGCACGATTATGCTGACCGAAGGATATCTCTTCAAAACAATATCTTTTCTTCTGATCAAAATATCTTTGCGTCTCTCGATATAAGTAACAAGAAAAAACACCTGCACGAACAAAGACAGGAAAGAAAGGCTATAAATTACGATGGTTTGGAGGCTTGGAATTGTTTCAAACATGTGGGCTAATATTAGCATAAAAACATAGTCTTTTCAACACATTTCATGAATTAGACGTTTATATAATAATAAGATACAATTACCATTATGACAAACGAAAATGAACCACAAAACAAGAAAAATTTACTAACTTTACCGAGTGCTATAGTCCTGGCTGGTTTTTTAATAGCCATAGCTATATTTGCATCAAATTCAGGCGGTGTAAAAACAAGCACAAACCCAGATCCGGAACAAGCCTTTTTAGAAAATATAATAAACGCTAAAAATACTGTTGAAGTTACCCCTATAACCGAGCGAGATCACATAATAGGTAGTCCTGATGCAAAAATAGTTATAGTTGAATACTCAGATACAGAGTGCCCTTTCTGCAAGAGATTCCACGATGTTCTACAAGAAACTGTAGAAAAATATGGTGAAGATGTAGCTTGGGTATACAGACACTTCCCAATCGAATCACTTCATGCAAAAGCAGCCAAAGAAGCAGAAGCTACAGAGTGCGCATGGGAACAAGGTGGAAATGATATGTTTTGGAAATATATCGATGAAATTTACAGCATAACACCATCCAATGACGGACTAGATCCTAAGATGCTTTACACAATAGCTGGAGATTTGGGTCTAGATAAGGCAGTATTCACAGAATGTCTAGATAGTGGCAAATACGCTACTTATGTAGAAGAAAATCGTAAAGAAGGTGAAAATGCTGGTGCAAAAGGCACTCCTTACAATGTCCTGATAGTAAAAGGTAAAACTTATCCAGTATCTGGCGCAATACCACTAGATATAATGGAACAGCTAATAGACAAGTTACTTTAAAATAAAAAATCACTCGACCTTGGTCGAGTGATTTTTTATTTTTAATCGAAATAATTTTTGAGTCTTAGTATTTTATCGTTTTGTCGAAGCTTCTCATGCACCTTGGCTTCAATCTGACGAATACGTTCACGGGTCACTCCGAACTCTTGCCCAACTTCCTCTAGAGTATGCTGGACTCCATCCATTAGACCATAGCGCATCTCCAATATTTTCTTTTCTTTTGGAGAAAGCTCGTCCAAAACCTCTTTGATTTTATCTGACAATATTCTACGTGAAGATTCTTGGTCTGGTCTCAAAATTTTATCGTCTGGTATGAATTCTCCTCGTGTAGATTTTTCATCATCGTCCCCTATTGGTTGCTCAAGAGAAATAGTTTCTTGATTTATATTTTCAATTATATGAATTTTTTCAACATCTATTCCCATCTCTGTTGCGATCTCTTCAGCTAATGGTTCACGTCCCAAATCTTGTGAGAGCCGTCGAACAACTTGTTTATATTTTGAAATAGTTTCAACCATGTGCACAGGAATACGAATAGTGCGAGACTGGTCTGCGAGAGCGCGAGTTATAGACTGGCGAATCCACCAAGTTGCATATGTAGAAAACTTATATCCTTTGGTCCAATCGAACTTTTCAACTGCCTTAAAAAGTCCCAAGTTACCCTCCTGGATTAGGTCTAGTAAAGTTAAGTCTGAACTTCTTCCTACATATTTTTTTGCAATAGAAACAACAAGACGTAAGTTTGCTCTAGCGAGTAAATTTTTTGCCTCGAGATCACCCTGTTCTATTCTTTTCGCAAGCTCCTTTTCTTCGTTGGCTTGGATAAGTGGGTACTGACCAATTTCTTTTAGATATATTTGAATAGAATCGTATGATGAATGATCCTTGCCATGCTTGTATTCATTTTTATCTTTTGGACCATCTACATCGAGCAAGTTTCCACCTTCCAAAACGTCGATACCGGCAACAGTGAACTTGTCATACAATTCATCTAGAAATAGAATGTTGTTTTCTATATCTGGGAAAACTTGTAGAATTTCATCGTATGTTATAAAACCTCTCTTTCTACCCTTTTCGATCAAAAGACTAGATTTTTGCTCCAATACAAGAGCTTTTTTCTCAGCAGCATTGAGCTTTTGACCTAGAGGGCGCTCCTTTGGCTTTTTAGCTGCATTTGCCTTCGCATATGCGGCTTTACGCGTTGCCGGAGTTGATACTACAGGAGCAGACTTTTTGGTAACCTTTTTCTTCTTTGGGGCTACTTTTTTAGCTTTTGGCTTTTTAGCTGGAGTAACCTTTTTCTTCTTTTTGGCAGTTTTTTTACTCATTTTTATTTTGATTAATTATAATTGACTTTTAATCTCATCGATACGTTTTGATATTTTTTGACACTCTCCTAAAGTCTCTAATGCTAAAACTGAATTTTTATCTGACTCACTCTTTTTTAAAACTAATAATAATTCTTGAAATCTATCTTCTAATAAAACTTTTTCTAGTTCTAAACAGAGAATCTTTATATCGTCTTTCAGTGATTCTTTTGTCTGATAAAACACATCGGATTCAAACAGTATGTCTTCTCTTTTTTTATCTGGTATTTTATCCAATGTCTCTTGTAGAGATGTGTTCAAAATTCTTTGCCAATCTGCCTCTAACTCTTCTGTGTTTACTCTAGCGTCATTTCTAATTTTACCCATTATGTATATACCGACTAATCTATCCATTATACGATCTTTGTTTGATTTTGTAGGATTTGTTTGTATGGGAGTATTGATTGTATCTAGCCTATCTTTGTTCCTATTTTTCAATAACGTCTCAACTTCTGATCTGACATCCCCTTCTTTGGCGTTTAATGCTTGAGAGATCTTTTGTATAAAATGTCCTCTCTCTAAGTCGCCTCCGATCATAACAAGATATGGGAGCACTTCATTTTTAACTCTTTTTAATCTTTCACGATCATCTTTTGTACTGTCAATTATTGATTCTAGGAAAAAATCTATCGGGTGCTTGGCTTGATTTATAACTGCCTGCCAAGCTTCTAAGCCTTTTTCTTTTATTAGACTAGCTGGGTCATCACCCTTTGGCAACATCAAAAGCTTTACTTCTAATCCTAACTCTATAGCAAGTCCGATACCTCTAGCTCCAGCCTTCAGGCCTGCGTTGTCAGAATCAAAAGAAAAATATATTTTGTCAGTAAAGCGACTAAGTAGATCCAAGTGATCCTTTGTCATAGCAGTACCACTAACAGCTACTACGTTCTCGGTTCCTGCTTGAACAGCAGCAAGTAGGTCTATTTGACCTTCTACCACAACTACGTATCCAATACGTAAAATAGATTGTTTGGCTTTGCTATACCCATACAATATGCGTGACTTGTTGTACAAAACTGTCTCAGGCGAGTTCACATACTTGCCGACATTTTCTGGCTCTTCGGTATTTGGCCGTGCAAATATTCGCCCTGTAAAAGCTACTGTGCGCCCCTGAGAGTCTGCTATTGGAAACATAATTCTCCCTCTAAATCTATCTATATAGCCGTGTTCAGATTTTAAAGAAAGTCCGACTTCTTCCATTGTTTTGTCGTCGTAGCCTTTTGAACGAAGATGCTTAACCAAAGAATCCCATGCAAGCGGAGCGAAACCAACAGAAAACAAAACCAAAGTATCTTCATTTATTCCACGATCATATAGATACTTATTTACATCAGAATCATTCTTACGATTTTTCTCGTAAAAATTAACTGCTTCGTTCATAACAGCATAAAGCTTTGAGCGTTTTGATTTTTCGAAATCAGATTCACGAGCAATAGTGACCCCCGCACGCTCAGCCAAATATGTTAGAGCGTGAGAAAAATCAAACCCTTCGATCTCTTCTGTGAAGGTAAAGATATCCCCTCCTTTGGCGCATCCAAAACAGTGATAGGTTCCCCTACTGGGCGAGACGAAAAACGAAGCGGTCTTTTCATTGTGAAAAGGACACCGTGCCTTAAAATATGTACCAGCTTTTTCTAGTTTTACGTAAGAAGATACTACATCTACTATAGAAAGCCTTTCTTTTATTTGTTCAACTGGTGATAGCATAATTCACCCAAAGTCACACATTTTAAATCTAAGCGCACACGCACAACAAGAAACTAAACTTGAAAACTAATCTAAATCGCCTTCTTCTCTCTTTTGTCTTTCACGAAATCCTGTTCCAGCAGGAATAAGTCTTCCGATAATCACGTTCTCTTTTAGTCCACGCAATGTATCTATACCACCTCTAACTGCGTTGTTTATAAGAACACGGTTTGTGTTTTGGAATGAAGCAGCTGAAAGCCAACTCTTAGTAGTAAGTGATGTTTCAGTAATTCCAAGAATAATATTTTCAGCTTTTGCAGGCTCTCCACCAGTACTCTCTGTACGCTCGTTCTCTTCTATAAGTTCTACGTTTTCTACTATTTCTCCAGGAGAAAATGTAGTGTCTCCAGAGTGCTTGATTTTCTTTCTTGAGAACATCTGACGGATTATGATTTCAATATGTTTACGAGAAATTGAAGCTCCTTGTAGTTCGTAAACTTTGTTTATTTCTTGGACGATATACTCTTCAGCAAGTTCAATACCTCCAAATTTGAATATTTCGTTTATATCAGCAGATCCATCAGTTAGAAGTTCGCCTTTCTTTACTTTTTCTCCAACCTTAACCAATATGTTTCTTCGTGGCAATACTTCATAAACAATTTCGTTTGATTTAGCATCTCCTTTTGTGTCTGATAGAACCTTGATAAATCTCTCAGCTCCTTTGTCTGAAACTTCAGTAACAAGTGCATCAGTTTCTGATACAACAGCTGGGTTCTTTGGAACACGTCTTTCGAATATTTCTTCGATACGAGGCAAACCTTGTGTAATGTCCACTCCCGCAACACCTCCGGCGTGGAATGTTCGGAGTGTAAGCTGAGTACCAGGTTCTCCGATAGCTTGCGCTGCAACTATACCTACAGCTTCACCGATTTCAACAAGTTTATTTCTTCCTAAGTCTAGACCGTAACATTTTTGACATATGCCATGTAGAGTTTTACATGTAAGTGGTGAACGTACTGTAACTTCTGTAATTCCAGCTTTTTCAATTGCTTGTGATTCTTCTTTTGTAATCAGATGTCCTTTTTTAAACATTACTTCTCCGTTCGCATCTTTTATATCAGCGTGCAAAATACGTCCACGGATATTTTTTGCAAGAGATATTTCCATACCTGCAATTGTTTCTTTGACAAGTCTTTTACCTTCTTTTGTTCCACAGTCATCTTCTGAGATCATCACATCCTGAGCAACATCCACAAGACGACGTGTTAGATAACCAGCCTTAGCTGTGTTTAGAGCTGTGTCGGCTAGACCCTTACGTGATCCGTGTGTAGTAATAAAGTATTCTAGTGGTGATAGACCTTCTATAAATGAAGGAACGATTGGGAAATCGATAATCTTACCAGTAGTGTTTTGAATCAAACCTTTCATACCAGCCATCTGAGTAACCTGAGCTATAGATCCGCGAGCTCCTGACATCACAAGATCATACACTGATCCATTTTTATCGAGAGTTGAAGGCATAATCTTTTCAAGTTCTTTTTTGATTCTTTCCCAAATTTCAATTACCTTTTGGTATTTTTCTTCATGTGAGAGAAGTCCGTCGTTGTACTGACCTATGATCACTTCTTCTTCTTTTCTTCCGCGTGCAATAATCTCAGCTTTTTCTGCTGGTACACGTACGTTGTCGATACTCCAAGTAACACCAGATCTTGTAGCGTATTTATAACCGAAATCTTTTATCTTATCGAGAATTGCAGGAGTTGCGTCTATACCATAGCGCATAATAACCTGGTCGAGTATTGCAGACATCTTCTTTTGGTTAACTTCCTCGTTCACAAACATAAAGTCGTTTGGTAAACAACTGTTAAACAATAGTCTTCCAACAGAAGTTTCAAATGGTTTTCCTTGTAGATCTTTGTACTTTTCTGTATCAGTAGGAAGTACAAATATTTTTGATCTGTATGAGATCATTCCGTAGTCGTAAGCTGTGATTGCTTGGTTTGGACTTGCAAAATACATACCCTCACCAATCTCTCCATCAACTGATTTTGTCATCCAATAACAACCGAGCACGATGTCTAGAAGTTTTGCAGATACGATAGGGTCTCCGTTTTGAGGTTTTAGTAGATTTTTGTTTGAAGCCATCAAGTCACGAGCCTCGTTTTGAGCATCGTTTGAAAGTGGCAAGTAGACAGCCATCTGGTCTCCGTCGAAGTCAGCGTTGAAAGCCGCACACACAAGTGGGTGTACTTGGATAGCATTTCCTTCGATTAGAACTGGGTTGAAAGCTTGAATACCTAGTCTGTGAAGTGTAGGAGCACGGTTTAGCATTACGTATTTTCCTTGGATCACTTCTTCTAATATTGCCCAAACTTCTGGAACTCCTTCTTCGATAAGCTTGTTTGCTCCGCGAATATTGAAAGCGAGTTCATTTTTCAAAATCTTTGAAATTATAAATGGTCTGAACAACTCAAGTGCCATGTGTTTTGGAAGACCGCATTGGTTTAGTTTCAACTGAGGACCAACAACGATAACTGAACGTCCTGAGTAGTCTACACGCTTACCGAGAAGGTTTTGACGGAATAGACCTTGCTTACTTTTTAGGTTATCAGAAAGAGATTTTAGTGCACGTTTCTGAGACTGAGAAACAGCCTGAGAGTCGTTTTGCTTTGCGATTGAGTTGTCGATAAGCGCATCTACTGCTTCTTGTAGAATACGTTTTTCGTTACGCAAAATAACATCTGGTGCTCCAATTTCTTTTAGTTTCTTTAGACGGTTGTTTCGGTTTATAACACGACGATATAGATCGTTTAGATCACTAGTCGCATGTCTACCTCCATCGAGAGCAACCATAGGACGAAGCGCAGGTGGGATAACTGGTATAGCACTCAAGAACATCCACTCTGGACGAATCTTGGAATATATCATTGAACGAAGTAGGGACATTCGGCGCTCTAGCTTTTCTTTGTCGATTGTACTTGCCTTCTCAAGCATCTCTTCTGTTTGTTTCTTGAGTTTTTCTAGATCAAGAGATTTAAATATATTGAAAATCGCTTCAGCTCCAATAGCTGCCTCAAAACAAATTCCGTACTTCAAAGAGAAGTGGTGATAAGATATTTCATTTAAAACTTTTCCAGCATGAATCTCAGCTATTTCTTTTTTTGTATTTACAAGAAGATTTTTAAGTTTTTCACGAGTCTCTTCATCGTCAATACTTTTGATCTTTGCTTTGTATTCACTCTCTATATTTTTTATGATTTTTGCTTTTTCCTCTTCGTGGACTTTAGTTATTATGTATCCAGCAAAGTAAATCACCTTTTCCAAGTCAGAAACTGGAATATTTAGAAGTATAGACATCCGAGATGGAACACCGCGCAAAAACCAGATATGCGCAACAGGACTCGCAAGTTCTATGTGTCCCATACGTTCACGACGAACTATAGATTTTGTTACTTCAACTCCACATTTTTCACACACAATGTCTTTGTAGCGAATACGTCGGTATTTACCACAGTAACATTCATAGTCTTTTTCTGGACCAAAAACTCGCTCATCGAAAAGACCTCCGCGTTCACTGCGTCCTGTTCGGTAGTTAATAGTCTCAGGTTTTGTTACTTCTCCATAAGACCACTCACGTATATTTTCAGGTGAAGCCAGTTTGAGTGTTATGTAGTCAAAGTCACTTGTATCAATTGTTTTCATAAATTTTATTTTTTTAGATTACTAAGCGCCGTTTAATTTTTCTTTAGTTCGACCTCTCTTTTTAAGATCTACGTTGAGTGCCAATCCTCTCAAGTAATTTAACAATACATTGAACGATGCTGGGGCATTTGGTGGCAACATTTCTTCACCTTTGATAATCGAATCGAATGTTGCAGATCTTCCCATGATATCGTCAGACTTTATAGTGATCATTTCGCGTAGTATGTGTGACGCTCCGTAACCTTCAAGTGCCCACACCTCCATTTCTCCGAATCTCTGTCCTCCACCTTGAGCCTTACCTCCGAGTGGTTGTTGTGTAATAAGTGAGTATGCTCCGATAGAACGCATATGGATCTTGTCTTCCACCATGTGGTGAAGTTTCAAGATATACATATATCCAACTGCGATATCTTGCTCAAACTCTTCTCCAGTTCTTCCATCGTATAGCTTCATCTTTCCGCTCTCTGGCATACCAGCTTTTACAAGCTCGCCTTTGATTTCTTCGATAGTTGCTCCACAGAAAGATGGCACAACAGCCTGATATCCAAGCGCGTTAGCAGCGTAACCCAAGTGCATCTCTAGGATTTGTCCTAAGTTCATACGAGAAGGCACACCGAGTGGAGTAAGTACTATATCTATTGGAGTACCGTCAGCCATGAAAGGCATTTCTTCTTCTGGTAGGATAATTGAGATAACGCCCTTGTTACCGTGACGTCCTGCGAGCTTGTCTCCAACTGATATATTTCTGATTTGTGCAATTTCAATCACAACTTTTTTGATGATTCCACTTTCTAGATTGTGACCTTGATCGCGAGAAAAGATTTTTACACCTATGATACGTCCACGTTTTCCGTGTTCCATGCGAAGTGATGTATCTTTTACATCACGAGCTTTTTCAGCGAAGATAGATCGTAGCAAGCGCTCTTCTGCAGTAAGTTCTGTTTCTCCTTTTGGAGTGATCTTACCTACAAGAATATCGTTTTCACGAACCTCAGCACCAACACGAACTATACCGTCTTCGTCTAGGTCTTTTAGTTTTATTTCTCCAACGTTTGGAATATCGCGAGTAGTGATTTCTGGGCCAAGTTTTGTATCACGAACTATACATACGAACTCTTCTATATATATAGATGTAAACTTACTCTCTTTTACAAGACGTTCAGACAAAATTATCGCATCCTCGTAGTTTGATCCGTTCCATGACATGAAAGCAATCAATGCATTTTGTCCGAGTGCAATTTGTCCATGTGCTGTTGTAGAAGTATCAGCCAAAATCATCCCTTTCTTTACCTTGTCTCCTATAGAAACACTAGGACGCTGGTGGAAAGAACTGAAGTTGTTTGTTCTCTGGAAAGACATGAGATTGTAGTCTTCCTTTTTACCTTTAGAATTTTCAACAGTTATTTTCTTTGCATCAACGTATGTAACTTCACCATCTTCTTTTGCAACTACCAATCTTCCTGAATATCGTGATGCGAGCTCTTCCATACCTGTAGCTACAAGTGGAGCTTCTGGGCGAACACATGCCATAGCTTGTTTTTGCATGTTACTTCCCATGAGTGCACGGTTAGCGTCATCGTTTTCCAAGAAAGGAATCATAGATGTAGCGATAGAGAAAGCTTGGTTTGTTGCTACGTCTATAAAATCTATTTCATTGCGTGCGACAAGACCTGGCTCAGTTTTTATACGAGCTTCTACCATTTCATCTACTATTTTTCCGTCTTCTGTGTATTTGATACCAGAGTGAGCGATGTTGTATTGCTCTTCTTCTAGAGCGTTCAAGTAAACTATCTCTTTTGTGATTACTCCATTTTTTACTTTTGCATATGGTGTTTCGATAATACCGAAATCATTTACTCGAGCATAAGTAGATAGGTGAAGTATAAGACCGATGTTCGGACCTTCTGGTGTATGAATAGGGCAAACACGACCATAGTGAGATGTGTGTACGTCACGAACTTCCAAACCTGCGCGCTCACGAGTTAGACCTCCTGGTCCAAGTGCAGACAAAATACGCAAGTGTTCAACCTCGTTCAATACGTTCTCTTGTGACATGAATTGAGAAAGCTGGTTTGTTGTGAAGAATTCTTTTATGCGAGCCTGAAGTGGGCGCTGGTTGATTATGTTTATCGGTAGAGCTGTAGCAACATCGATTGTAGACATACGATCTTGAATATTTCTCTTGATCTGTGTCATACCAACACGGATTTTTTGCTGTAGCAATTCACCAACATATCTAACACGACGTTGACCCAAGTGGTCGATATCGTCTGCTTTAGAGTTTGGAGTGTTGTTTAGAGATATGATGTGTTCAACTATAACCATCAAGTCTTCTTTTGATATTGTTCGGCGTTCTAGATCCTTGTCTGTCATCGGCTTTCCAAAACGCTTGTTGAATCTAAATCTTCCAACTGGAGATAGGTCGTATCTCTCAGGAGAAAATAGAGAATTTATAAAATCCTTTGCATTTTCTGTAGTAGCTAGATCTCCATCTCTAAGACGCTTGTATATTTCTATGAAAGATTCGTCAGATGTTTTTGCTGGATCTTTTTCTATCGAGAGTTTCAATATATGACGAGCTTCGTCAGTGGTTGCAGCAGAAAGCATTGCCTCATCAGTAAAACCTAAAACACGAAGAAGCGAAGTAATCGAGAACTTTCGCTTTTTATCAATACGCACATATAGAACCCCATCGGCATCGGATTCAATTTCAATCCATACGCCACGAGCTGGGATTATTTTCGCACCAAAAAGTTTTTTACCTTTTAGATCAAGGTCTGTAAAAAATACACCGAAACTTCGTGCAAGCTGTGATACGATCACACGCTCTACACCGTTTATAATAAAAGTACCGTGATCTGTCATAAGTGGGATATCAGCAAGGAAAATTTCTTGTTCCTTTGATGATCCACCTAGAGTTTTATTCATAAGCTTTACGCGAGCTTTTAGCTGAGCATCGTAAGTAAGCTTGTTTGCTTTTGCATAATATTCATCAAACTTTGGTTCACCAAGAGAAAACGATGTGAACTCAAGCATGAATTTTTTCTCTGAATAATCGTTTATCGGAGAAAATTCTTTGAACACTTCTTTTAGTCCGTGTTCTATTAGCCATTTGTATGAGGCAAGTTGTGTCTCAAGTAGGTTTGGAAATTCGACCAGTGGTTTTTTGTATTTTGAAAAATACTTTTTCTCGATTTTTGTTTTTGTCGACATGTATTGGTTTTGCTTAATGAGTAAAAAAATAAAAACTCAGGGCACTAAAAAGTACCTTTTGTGTAAGGCTAACGCTTTTTATTGGTTTGTTTCAGCAAATTTATAAATTGCTTCTGGCTAGTAATTAGATTGAAGCCTGTCGTAACTCAATCTTTTCAATCACGGATAGTATACTTTATTGCTTTATGCTTGTCAAATATAGATAAAAAAGCGATGTTGATAACTATCTACCCTTCTTCCACTGCTCTATTTTCTTGTGATCCCCCTCCATTAGCACTTTCGGAACTCTATATTTTTTACCTTTGTATTCTAAAACTTCAGGGCGAGTGTAGAACTCACTACTTGAGACCCTTTCTTCTTCGAGTGAGTCGTGTTTACCTAGCACTCCTTTGATTTGGCGTGAGATTGAATCTATCAGCACCATAGCTGGAAGCTCTCCACCAGTTAGCACATAATCTCCAATCGAGATTTTTTCTGTTTTCAAAATTTTATCAATACGAGCATCTATGCCTTCGTAGCGCCCGCATATCAAAACTATATCGGAATATTTTTTTACAGATTTTTTTGCATACTCCGTTGTAAACTTTTCTCCTGTTGGAACAAAGTTTATTATTTTTACTTTTCCTCCTTTCTTGATTTTTTTCAAAGCCTTCTCTACAGCTTTCACGACTGGCTCTGCGCGGATTATCATACCCGGACCTCCACCATATGGTCTATCGTCAACAATTTGAGAAACGTTTCCGTCTGGCCAAACTTTCTTGTACTTTCCAGTCACAAAAAGCCTTGGATTATAAAAAAGGACTTTTATCTTTTTCTCTTTTATCGCACGCCCAATAATAGACTCATTTAGATATGAGTCAAAAGCTTCGGGGAAAAGTGTAATTACGTGAAATGTCATAAATTAGTTTATAGATTAAAGGTTATAGGCAATAGTGAAAAAATGCAAATCTGTACATACAAAAAACTTGCAAAATATAAAATATGTGTTATTATGGTAGCGGATCAAAAAAAACCATATGAAAAATTTGTTGTTGTCCTTTGTCTTAGGAATTGGAGTGTTATTTGGTGGATGCCAGAAATCTGAAGAGCCCACATTGATCGTAACGATCATAAAAGAGGACTTCGGGAAAGAAGGCAAGTATGTGGGATACATAGGTTCCCCAGACAATAAGGTCTTCTTGCGAGCCGATCCTGAGGTCAGCTCTCAGATAGAAGAACTACTCGAAAAAAACATAGAAGTGAGGGTCGAAGGATACTTCGACGACCTTCACACGAGGGAGGTATGGGCTTTGAATTTATTGTAAAAAATATTCAAAATAAAAGCGGTCAAAAGACCGCTTTTTTATTATTCAATTTTACAAATTCCCCCTAAGAGACTGTTCCCTCTCGATTGCTTCGAAAAGCGCTTTGAAATTCCCTTTGCCGAAAGTTTTCGCTCCATGACGCTGAATTATTTCAAAGAAAAGTGTCGGGCGATCGGTCACCGGCTTTGTGAAAATCTGGAGCATATAACCCTGATCGTCTTCATCGATCAGAATATTCAGTTCTTTCAATTTGGAAATTCCCTCTTTGATTTTGAACTTCATTCTACCCAACACATCTTCATAGTAGGTCTCAGGTACTTGCAAAAATTCCACCCCTCTTTGTCTCAATTGCGAAACAGTGTAGATAATATCTTTTGTGGCAAGCGCAATATGTTGCACCCCAGGACCACGATAAAAATCCAAATATTCTTGAATCTGAGATTTATTCTTGCGACTATCAGCTGGCTCATTGATAGGATACTTTATGTATCCGTTTCCATTTGTAACCACTTTGCTCATAAGTGCTGAATACTCGGTAGAAATATCATTGTCATCGTATGTTATGAGATTCTTGAAACCCATAACATCGATATAAAATTTCTCCCACTCATCCATTTTACCTAGCTCTACATTACCAACACAGTGATCTACATATTCAAAGCCGACAATCTTCGTGATTGAATTTATTTCAACGGGTTTATACCCCGGCATAAATACACCTTTGTATGCACTTCTATCGACAAACTTATGAATTGTGTCTCCATAAGTTTTGATTGCTGAGACGGAAACACTTCCTTCGCTTTTATCACAAAGTTCCGTCGGGGACATAACTTTAGTAGCCCCACGAGCTATTGTCTCTTCAAAACTTTTTACCGCATTCGGCACAGAAAGTGCCAATACTTTTACTCCATCACCGTGTATCCTCACGTGTTGTGAAATATCACTTTCCGGATCAAATGAACTAGTAAAAACCAAAATTACTTTATCCTGTTTTAAAACATAACTCGCCTTATCTCGAGACCCTGTCTCAAGTCCGGCATAAGCGATAAGTTCGAAACCAAATGCTTTTTGGTAATAATATGCGGCCTGCTTTGCATTGCCGACATAAAATTCAATGTGGTCTGTGCCAAGTATCGGCAGAAAATTCGTCTGTTGTTCCATATAGAAATAACTTTTTCCTTATGCTACTTACCTATTCATCTATTGTCAAATAAAACAAAGACACCTCGCATGCGAGGTGTCTTTGTTTTATAAAAATTTAATTTATATTCCTTTTAGATCTTCCATAGCTTCATCTACTGATGAAGATGTTCCTCGAGGCATTCCACCTTCTGGTTCGTTGATTTTTAGGTTTACACGAGCGTTGTTTTTCATACCAATAACTCGAAGCAGTGTTCGGATAGCTTTTGCAGTATTGCCTTGGCGGCCGATTATCTTACCCATATCTGCTTGGTTGACTGTAAGAGTAACCAATACTCCCATCTCGTCGACTGAGCGATCGATTTTTACATCGTTTGGATTGTCTACTAATGCTTTCACTACGTACTCTAAGAATGCTTTATCGTCTTGCATATATATCTTCTATCTATTCATAATCCGCAGTACTTCGACAAACTGACTGCTTTATATATGATTGTAGCTAAAGTATAAAACACAGTCAACAAAAAATACCCACATGGGGTACTTTTTATTTTGCAGCTTTTAGGTCTTTGCGTTTCTTTGTTGGAGATTTCTTTGATAATACATTCTTTTTCTTTTCCTTTATAGCACCTTCCTTTACAAGAAAATTATGTACTGTGTCTGAAACTTGTGCTCCGTTTGAAATCCAGTGAGCAATACGATCTTGCTTGAATTTTACAGTTGATTCGTGTGGGTTGTAAGTACCCAAAATTTCTAAAAATTTACCACTTTTTGCACTATTTTTTGAGTCAGTCAAAACCACGCGGAAATGCGCTTCGTTTTTGCGACCTGTGCGTTGTAATCTAATCATTAACATGTGTTGGCTATCTTACCAGAAAGTTCTCTGTAGGTCAAATCCAGAAAAAGTAAAAGCCGAATGGTCGCAGTACCTACGTCCATCCGGCTTTGAGGAGCCTACTCTTCTATATTTCCCCCAACATATATTTTTTTTCCAGCTATCAAAGGCATATTTTCCGGGCCTGTGATAATCATAAGAAAATCTGTCGGTGGTTCATCAATATAGACACTAAGCTCTCCAAGGTGCTTACCGTCAATTAATCCGGATTTTTCACCCCTTTTTACGATCTCTTCTGCTTTTTTGCAGACCTCAACCTCAAATCTTGGGTTGATTTTCAAATCAAACTGCTTCATATCTATATTTTTCTAATAATAATCTAACATTATAATATAAAAACGTCAATATCTAAGACCTATCGTAAAATCTCATCCTGTACTCTAGACCAGCAATCTTGCTTTCATCAGACTTGTAATATCCTTTTGTCTTTGTGTAAGCACCTGTATTTTCATCCATTATAATTGCCTCTTCACCGTACGGATATTCATCTCCCAGACCTCTAGTAGCTGTACCGAAATCTATAATAACGGGCTCGCATCCATTTTCTGTATCTATCATTATGTTGCCCTCATGTAAATCTCTGTGATATATATCACCTTCTTCGTGCATCTTTTCAACTATTGACTTCATCTTCCTCCAAAACTCTTTGTGTTTATAACCTTCTGGAACCTTCACCCTTTCAAGTAAAATATCCTCAATAGAGGGGCCGTTTATTCGCTCCATTATTATGTACTTCTCATTCTTTGCAACATCATGCAATCTTGCGAGAACTTTTGGGGTTCGAATCCCCAAATCAATAAGCGCATCTTGAAAATTAACTTCTGTATCAATATCGTTACCAATTAATCTTGGTGTTTTTCTAAGTTTTTTTAAACAAATATTTTTATACCTACCAGATTCAACAGAAAAAATTTCAGCATTCCCACCTTCACCGATTAAAACTTTTTTAGATTCAAGAGTATCCAAACAAGCCCGTAGAACTTCAGGGTCTAAATTTTGCACATATTCAAATACCTCTACTTTACCTTCTTTCATAATATCCATACTAACACAATAATTTTATAAAAAAACGCCCACCTTTTCAGATGGACGCTATACATTTCACTGCTTGGTTTTTCTGGTTAAGAACCAGGACTAACGGCAGTACCCAATAAAATCTATTACCTAGACTTTTTTAGTCGAGGTAAATTTAATTTACCAGACTCGCATCATGCAAAAAAAAATTATGGTTTAAAAAAATATTTTAGGGCGCCCCGGTGATGCCGAGCTTCCTGTATAAATTACCCCCTTCAAATATCTGAAGATCGCTCAACATCATGTCTGATACGAATTCGTCATCAGAAAAAGATATTGGTTCATCATCTGAAGGTAATTTTTTTGAACCAAGTAGGATGATGTGCTCATCCTCTGGGTTCATAAGACATTGCTTTTTTTGCTCAGCAATTCTTTTTTTAAGCTCATCTACAACAGAAATATTATTCGCCATAATTTGGGTTATTTTGTGAATAAAAAAAGAATTCTATACAGAGTTTTTAAAGCAAACATTCTCTGAACAAAATTCTTTTTTCATTCACCTAACCCTTCATAACTATTCTGGTAGTATTATATACTATTACAACCTATTTGTCAAGTATTAAAATATGTGTTATAATCAAAAAACCTATATAAACCAAGGCTTAAATGCCTAAAAATTCTAAAAAATGATTAAAAAACAAGCAAATAAACACAAAAAAGGCCCTAAAATATCTGGAAAAAGCGATTTCAAAAAACCTAAATTTGATAAAAAACACGATAAAAAGACAGAAATTATAGAAGGAACAATATCAGTAAATTCTCGAGGAGATGGGTATTTGCGTATTCGTGAACCAAAAGAAGAAATCGCCATAATCCGCGGAGGTCTGAACACTGCCCTTCATGGAGACTTGGTTAGTGTGCGTATACTACCAATAAAACAAAAGGGTGCTCGTATGGGTGAAGTGGAGAAAGTAATCTCTCGTGGAAGACCTGGATTTTCCGGTGTACTAGAAGAAAGTGAGGGGATGTTTTTTCTTGTACCTGCTGATACAAAAATGTACACAGACATAATCATCCCAAAAGAAAAGTTAAATGGTGCAAAAAATGGAGATAAAGTTTTCGGGACGATTAGTTCATGGGACGATCCAAAAAAATCTCCTATAGGAAAAATCGAAAAAGTTCTAGGAAAACCGTACGAGAACAATGCCGAGATGCAAGGTATAGCGCTTGAGCGTGGCTTTGACAGTGACTTCCCTATTGAAGTTATAAACGAAGCAAAACATTTATATGACAAATCTACTCGCGACGAAGGAGTTCGCCGTGATATGCGAAAAGTACCTACTTTTACTATCGATCCATACGACGCGAAAGACTTCGACGACGCCCTATCTTTTGTAGAGCTACCAGACGGGACATACGAGATTGGAATCCATATTGCTGACGTGTCTCACTTTGTAAGACCAGGCACAGCTCTCGACGATGAAGCTTACAAACGCGGAACTTCTGTATATCTAGTCGACCGAACAATCCCTATGCTTCCAGACGTTTTATCAAACGATCTCTGTAGTCTAAAACCAAATGTAGACAGACTTTCTATGAGTGCAATTTTTATAATGAACAAAAGCGGAGCTGTTTTAAGTGAATGGTATGGACGCACTATAATACACTCTGTTAGACGCTTTACATATGAAGAGGCCCAAGAAGTTCTAGATACTAAAAAAGGAGATTTTGCTCACGAACTTCAAATTATGAACGGCATAGCAAAGAAGTTGCTAAAAGCACGTTTCGATAAAGGTGCGATGTCACTCGATCAAGAAGAAGTTAAGTTCAAGCTCGATGAAAAAGGCGTACCTATATCTGTCGTACGCAAAGTTCGCACAGACTCTCATAAGCTCATAGAAGAATTCATGTTGCTCGCAAACAGAAAAGTTGCTGAGTTTATATCTGGGAACGGAAAACGCAAAGACAGAGTTTTTGTATACAGAGTACACGACCTACCAGATAAAATGAGAATTGCAGACCTAGCCTTTTTCCTAAAGTCGCTTGGTTATAAACTTCCACTGCACGATGGACTACCAAAACCAGAAGCACTGAACAAGCTACTCGAAGATCTAGACGGTCACCCTGAAAAAAATACAATACAAACCGCAATCATCCGCTCTATGGCAAAGGCTGTTTATTCTACAAAAAACATAGGACACTACGGTCTAGCTTTTGATTTCTATACTCACTTCACTTCACCTATCAGGCGCTACCCTGATGTGATCGTACACAGACTGCTTATGGAATATCTAGCAAACAAAGAAATCAAGAAAGATTCTTGGCAAACATATCAAGAGAGCGCACTTTACGCTTCAGAACGTGAAAAACATGCAACCGATGCAGAGCGTTCAAGTATAAAATACAAACAAGTTGAATACATGTCTTCACGTGTTGGGGAAATATTTGAAGGTGTTATATCTGGAGTTACAGAATGGGGCCTATATGTGGAAGAAAAAGAAACAAAATGCGAAGGTATGATAAAATTGAGAGATCTTGAGGGTGACATATTTATATTTGATGAAAAGCACATGGCAATCATCGGCACCAAAACAAAAAAACGCTACCGAATCGGAAATACTGTAAAAATAAAAGTAGTGAACGCAAACCTCGAGAAAAAAATAATTGATTACGCTCTAGTTGCATAATCAAAAAAATAAATGCAAAGAAAAAGAGTAAAACAAGTTTTTCTCGTATCCGGACTAACAATCGGGTCTGTTTTGTGTGGGATACTAATTGCTATTTTTATATTTCAAGGATCTCTGCGAGCTCTTACATCAGTTAAAGCTTTCAGTGAACAACTGAGCATATTGGGCGACAAAATTCGTGGTATAGACAACGATGTATTGGGAGAAAATTTTACACAAGAAAATGAACAGAGCGAGAGCAATCTTTCGCCTGTAGAAATAGCACTTGGAAATATAAGCGATGGAATGTATACACCTCCAGAAACAGGAAAAGTAATCCGCATAAATCTTGAGAGTATGGAGCTTACTCAATATGAAGACGGAAAAATAATAAAAAATATTCCAGTCCTATCAAAAGGAAAAACAGGTTCTTATTGGGAGACACCAGGAGGAAAGTATAGTGTTTTATACAAAGAAGAAAATCATCTTTCAAGTTTTGGTAAAGTTTGGATGCCATGGAGCATGCAATTTTTTGGAAACTATTTTATCCACGGATGGCCAGTGGATAATTTGGGTAAACCTCTAGCAGACATAGGATATTCAGGCGGATGCATAAGATTAGACACATCGGACGCAAAAGCTTTGTATGAATGGGCAGACATAGGAACAACTGTTTCTATATACAGCACCACAAGCGAAGAACCAACTTCCGTAGGAGAATCATCTCCTTACTTTTTGAAAAATCCAAAACTACTACCAAAAGTCTCGGCTAGTGCATATATAGTGGGAGATGTTTCTTCGGGAGATATTATCTTGGAAAAAAATATGGATGAAGTCCACCCTATTGCCTCTGTATCAAAACTCATGACTGCACTAACAGCGCTAGACGTAGTTCACCAACGCGGAATGTCCACTGTATCAAAAAAAGCTCTTTCTACTTATGGAGAAAATGGTGGTTTTTATATAGGAGAAAAAATAAAAAATAGCGATCTCCTGTTCCCTCTTCTTTTAGAATCTTCAAACGACTCTGCAGAAATAATTGCCGAACAAGTCGGGCGCAATTATTTTATGCGCGCAATGAACACTAAAGCTTCTTCTATTGGCCTAATGCAAACAAATTTTGATGACCCAAGTGGATTATCAGAAAACAACATATCGACAGCTAGAGATTTGTTTAAGATGGCTAGATATATACACGAGTTCAAGCACTATGTATACGACATAACTAAGTTAGAAAAATATTCCAATGGAACTCATACATGGGTAAATACAAATAGATATCTGGGAGAAGAAAATTATGCTGGAGGAAAAACTGGTTATACAAACCCTGCAAAAGAAACGATTGTTGCACTATTTGATGTACCTATATCAGAATTTGAAAACAGAACAATTGCAATAATATTATTGCAAAGCTCAGACAGATATGGAGATACAAATGAACTACTTGGCTACTTAAGAAAAAATGTATACAGAGGAGCTAATAGACCTGTCGAAATAGTAGAGAGCACAGAAGAACCAAGTAGAAAAGTAAAACTAGCTTTTGGTGGAGATGTGATGCTAGATAGAGGTGTAAAAAGTTCTGTAGATAGAAATTTTGCAGGAGATTATTCTAGATTGTTCGAAAATCTAATTCCCTTAAAAGAAGCAGATATAAGTTTCATAAATCTTGAAGGGCCAGTATCGGACACCGGCAACAATGTAGGAAGTAAATATTCTTTTCGCATGGACCCTAAAGTTTTAGATGTTATGAGGTATGCGGGCATAGATATTGTATCTTTTGCAAACAACCATGTCGGCGACTGGAATAAAAGCGCTTTCAATGACACTCTATCAAGACTAAGAGAATCTGGAATAAAATACACAGGTGCTGGAAGCAATCGACCTGTCGCAATAGAGCCAACAATAATAGAAAAAAATGGATTAAAAATTGGGTTCTTGGGATTCTCTGATGTTGGCCCAGATTGGGTAAAGGCTACAGATACTTCATCTGGAATATTGATAGCAAGCGATCCAGATTTGGAAAATATAATAAGAAACGCAAATCAAAAAGTAGATATACTAGCTGTATCTTTTCACTGGGGTACTGAATATTCAGAACATAACGCACGACAAAAAACTTTAGCTTATAAAGCAGTAGAAAACGGTGCTGAGTTAGTTGTAGGACACCACCCTCATGTCATACAAGATACAGAGGAATATAAAGGAGCGCTAATAATGTACAGTCTTGGAAACCTAATATTTGATCAATACTTCTCAGAAGAAACAATGCAAGGCCTAATAGTGGAAGTCAGTTTCTCTGGAGATAAGCTAGAAAGCTATCAAAAAAAACTTGTCAAACTGAACTCTTATTTTCAACCCCAAGAAATCTTGGATTACCCATAAAGTTACTTTTATCTGGTATAATTAGACCGTCGTATTATTCGCTTAGAAACGTGTTTAATTCTATATGAAAAATTTTTTAAAAGATCCAGAATATAACTCAATCAAAAGTCTTTTTCTGGTTGTGCTTGTTATTGGAGCAGGTTATTTTATAGGTCAATTTGCAATAAACAGAAGCAGTTATCTAAAAGCACTAGTAAACCCAGAAGATGTAGCCACAATAAGTATAAATTTAAATTCAATTGGAGGGGCTGATTCTGTAGAACCAGGGATATATGGTATTCATATGGCAAAGCTTTTAGATGAAGCCGGTGTTGCTGATGGATGGCTATCTACTATAGAAGACTTTACTAGTGACCTAGAGCCTTACTATGCTAGATTTTTTGCCGGAGGCGAAGTAAGTTATTATCATTTTAAGACTACATACCTAGAAACAGGCAGGCTCTCTGCAGCTGAAATAGCAAATCTTGCTCCTGGAAACGAAATCCGCGGAAATGGATTTATTATTGCAGACAGAGAGGATGAAGAGGCTAATGGAAACACTGGAGAACTAGACCAACTTCTAGCAACAAAACCTAGATATGGGAATCTATCTTATTTAGAAGGATTCCAAAATACAAAATCTCGTAATTTTATTAGAGATTACGTTGATATATTAGATGCAGGAAATTCTAAATCTATGTTTGTTTTAAATCTAAGATATTCAACACCACAAGCAGAATTGGAGAAAATAGATTTCTTGATAGAAGAAGGTGTACAAATAATTGGTATAGAATGCGGTAACGAAGCATACGCAAAAACTCACCCTTGGTACAATCCAGGCAACCCAACGATAAATGCTCCTCTATCCGTGGAAGAATATCTAGACACTTGTGATACTTACAGAGATCTAATACTTGCTTCACATCCTGGAATACCGTTTGCGGTTTCAGCTGCTCCAAAAAAGAATTTTGAAGAAGGGGCGGAATGGGAAGCTAGTGATTTCAATACAGAATGGAATATTTCCCTAGCAACAAAAATGAACGAGCATGGATATGACAATTACACTGTTCACTTCTACGCACCTTTCAATAGCTGTGAAGATGAAATTGCCACAGGAGATAGAGATTCTATATTTGCATGTGGACTCGAAGAAATACGCGATCTACGAAATACAGTAGAAGGACCAAACGGAACAGTAAGATTACCTGTAATATTTAGTTGGTATAAAGAAAATTTCCCAGGAAAAAATATGTGGTTTACTGAATGGAACATAAACCAAGACCCCCTAAATGGAACAGATGCAAAATACGCAAACTCAATACTTCATGCTGCTTTTGTTACAAATGTAATGAATATTATAAATATGCAAAATGCATATAATGGAAACTTTATTCCATTTGCAAACTTACATACATATGTAACCGATGGTGGAAACGCAATGATAAATCTACATGTATCAAAAGGAGTTGGTAACAGCGAACCAGAGGATACTGGTGAATTTGTAAGACGAACACCGTACTTTGCTTATATGTCTATGAAAGAAATATTTCAAGACGACTACAAACCACTTGAAACTACTTTTACAATAAATACTCCAGGATTAGATCCAAATGATGTAACAATATATGGATACAAAAAAGATAATGGAGACATAGCTTTAGCATTTACAAATCTCACAGACAAAACTTTACACATAGACGAACTCACAATTGACGGAGAAACTGTAGACTTAAATAGCTCTAGTGCAAATCTATATTCAATCGATGGAGACGCAAACTATGCAAGTAGAGGAAAGACTGAGTTCGCTGTAAATCCCGGACATGAGGTTACAGTAAGAGAAAACGACTTTTACTCAAGTATTACAAATCTCTATATACCATCTTTTGGAATATCTACAATAACTATAAATACAGATATTATAGAAGATAATCCTGGTTGTACTATACTGGAAAATATAACTGGAAACTGTGATGAGGGTGAAGTAACCGACGAACCAGAAAGTGACACAGAAGCACCTACTGTCGAACTAGTCGGACCTGCAGATAAATTCATACTAAATGGAGCTACGACAGCTGTAGCAGCAAGCGCAGCAGATAATATCGGCATACAGAAGGTAGAATTCTATTATGGCAGCACAGGAGATATAAAAAATCTAATTGCAACAGATGATACAGCTCCTTACAAATCCACATGGAATACAGCCCAATTACCTGTCGGTACATATAGAGTTGGAGCGAAAGCTTATGATACTTCAGGAAATAGTACTTTCAGTAATTACGTAACAGTAAAAAAACAATAGAAAAAATAAAAAACTCCGCTTGATGCGGAGTTTTTTATTTGACAATATAATATATAAATGTTAAAACATAGAAAATGATGTTTTTAAAAATCGTTTTATTGGTTTCCAAAGTAGGTACTTGCCTTTTGTGGTAACCAATAAAATTAGATAATGCTTTTATCAAAAACTTTTTTGACACGAGGTAACCAAAAAGCTGTATTACAGGGCATGATACATATAGGACCTGACAAGCTTTATGAAATGCTCCAATATGATATAAATTTGGCAACAGAAAATGGTTACCAGATTTTCTTTGAAGGTATTAAAAAATATCCTACAGAAAGGAAACTAAACCAAAACGAAAAGAACATACAAAAATTCTTTATGTTTCTTTTTGACCTCTATCCAGTCTTTGCTGAAAGTCTTGGCATATCGACACAGAAAGAGAGAATAAAATACCCAGAAGGTGCGGTAAACGCTGATATAACTTTTGATACACTTACGCAGAAACTTGATGAGAATGGATTCAAATGCAGGTCTATTTTGAAAATATTTTCAAATATTAATCAAGAAGAAATGAAAGAAATCAAAGAATATCTTACAGAAAAAGACAATCTAAAAAAAACTGATGGATAGTTCAAAAAAGTGGTCTTTTAGTAAGTTGGTATTTTGGTTTATTTTCAGAAAAGCGATGCCTGTAATTTTAGACCATCGCAACCAAATAGTTGCCGAAAAAATTAAAATATACTCAAATAAAGATATTTTTATTCATTATGGAGAGAAACATGTGAAAGGTATTTTAAAATTACTCAAGCGAGATGGATGGGTGGTAAACACTACCACCTATACAGAAATCGCAGAATATTTATAAAAAAATAAAAACGGAATTTTTAAAAATTCCGTTTTTTTATTTAGCAACTTTCAAAGCTTCGTCAAATTTTATAGAAAGTAATTTTGATCCTCCATCAGAACCAATTGTTACACCATAAAGTATATTTGCACGAGACATTGTCTCTCTGTTGTGTGTAACAACGATCAGCTGAGAATACTTGGCCAAGGATTCAATCATATCGCCATATTTTCTACTATTTGCTTCATCGAGCGCTGCATCTGTTTCGTCCAGTACCAAGAATGGCGGTGGGTTAACCTGAGACATAGCAAACAAGAGCGCTATAGAAGTTAAAGATCTCTCACCTCCTGATAACATATGCAGATCCTTAACCTTTTTATGAGGCAGGGCGACATTTATCTCAATACCTCTTTCAAACAATAGTTCTGAAGTAGAATCATCAGCGACTTCTTCTTTGTACTCATCTTCAGATTCACGAACACCTTTGTGTTCGACCATTATACGCAAGAAAGCAGTTCCTCCGCCGAACATTAATGCAAAAAACTTTTGGAATTGTTCATTTATCTTCTCGATCCCTGAATTAAATTCTTCATCCAAAGTATCGCGCAAATCACGTATTAGGGTCTTTAATTCTAAAATACTACTTTCTAAGTCTGCCAATTCTTTTGCTAAAAATTGATCCCTGGAAACTGTTTCTTCGTATTCTTTCAAAATATCGCCACCAGCTCCACCACCAACGTCTTCTATTTTTATCTTTAGTCTCTCTATTCTTCTTCGTACATCTTCTTGGTCTATCCTACTAACCTCTTTACCGATAGATGGATCATAAGCACTAGCTCCAAAACCAATCAAAACCTCAGCTTCTTTTAATTCGTCCTGGAAAGAAACCTCCTGACTCTTTAGTGTTTCTTCTTGTACCAAAAGTATATCTCGAGCTCCTATCAATTCAGTTTCTTTTTGTTTTAATTCATAACGCTCTTTTTCACCTTCCCTGTCTTCTCTCTCTTTATTTCTAAGTATATTACGCGCTTCTTCTAATACAGCTTCTTTTTTAGATCTCTCTTCGGATAAGTTCTTCTCTAAAACAGAGAGTTCATCATAAGAAATTTCCAAGATTTTTATTTCCTCAATCAAATCGTTGTTTTTTGTGTTTGTATTTTCACCAGAAGAAACAAAAGACTGGAGTCGATTTTTTAGAGACAACAAAGCTTCGACAATATCTTCTCTGGACTGTCTTTGTATAGCTTCATCAATAGAACTAGAAACCTCATCGAGCATTTTTCTAACCTCAGATTGTGATATCAACAAATCTTCTGTATTCTCTTTTGTTTGTGATAAAGATTTCTTTGCTTCAAGTAGTCCCTCTAGTCGAGCAATTTTTCTAATTATTTCATCTCTCTCTGTATTTATATCAAGTAAAGCTTTCTGTGCCTCTCTTACAGCAATCTCATCATCATTTGTTTTCTTACTATCTGGAGTACTAAGTAGCCCAAGAGAGTGTGTAATTTTATCTAATTCAGCAGCTATTGTAGATTTTTTTATTTGAACCCTACTTCTCTCCTTGTCTAGGTAAAAAGCTTCATTTGCAAAATACTCTGCATATAAACCAGAAAGTTCCACGCGCATTTCTTTTGCTTTTTCAATTTTTTCAACTTGTTTCTTCAGAAAATGTAGGTGCGGACCTATCTCGCGGCGTAAAGTTGCTATTTCTTTCATATTAAGAGAGGTTCTTTCTAATTTTCTTTCACTTTCTCTTATGCGATATTGATATATTTTTAAACCAAGAGCATCTTCAATCATTGCTCTTCTGTCTTTTGAAGAAGCATTGAGTATTCGATCAGCCTCACCCTGTGAAATCATATGATGACCCGAGCTACCTATGTGAACACTAGAAAGCAATTCAACTATATCTTTAAGTCTTACATCTGTACCATTTATCTTGTATACATTCTGTCCATCAGAATAGACTTCACGAGATATAGAGACCTCATCAAAAAGTAGCTCTGGTGCACCTTCTTTGTTTGCAAAAGAAAATATTTTTTTAGTATTATCAAAAACAATCTCTACAGAAGCACGATTTGGAGCAGAGAGACCTTTCGATCCCTTGAAGATCAAATCTGTGCCAGATTTTCCACGCATTGATTTTATAGATTGTTCACCTAAAACGAAGCGGAGAGATTCAACTACGTTTGACTTACCTGATCCGTTTGGCCCAACTATAGCCGTAACTGGCGCCGAAAACTCAAGAACGGTTTTCTTGGCAAAAGATTTAAATCCAGTTAATTCAATACGTTTAAGATACATTTTTTAAAATCAATTTTTTAAAATATTTTAATCAAGCCAATTCTTAACTTTCAATGCTTCAGTTGCTGCTTTTTGCTCTGCTTCTTGTTTAGACTTACCTTTACCTTGGGCTATCAAATCTGTTCCAAAAAATATACCAGTAGTAAAATGTTTGTCGTGATCTGGGCCTGCTTCTGATAATACCTTGTAAGATGGAGTAACTCCTACAAACTCTTGAGCTTTTTCTTGAACAAGACTTTTTGGATCTCTCCAAGATTTGTTTTTTACAATCTCATCAGTCAGAGGAAACAGTGTTTTTGATACAAAAAGCTCAGCGCTTTCGTAGCCCTGGTCTAAGTATACCGCTCCCAAGAAAGCTTCGTAAGTGTTTGCTAGTATATATTGTCTAGCTTTACCTACATCTTTTGCTTCACCTTTAGATAAAAGCAAAAATTCACCCATACCTATTGAAGTAGCGACTTCGGCAATTGTTACCGCATTCACAAGAGCTGCTCTAAAAGCAGTTAGCTCGCCTTCGTTGTGTTGTGAAAACTTTTTATATAGATAGTCTGTGATAATCAGCTCGAGTACTGCATCACCTAAAAATTCTAACCGTTCATTGTGAGAAAAACTAAGATTTGGATTTTCGTTTAGATATGAACGATGTACAAAAGCCTGCATTAGCAAGTTTTTGTCTTTGAAGGTCATCCCAACCTTCTTTTCAAAAAGAGAGAAATCAATCATTTTTTGTAGAAAGGCACTAGGCACTAGTGACTAGCGGACGCGCTAATTCTCTAGAGCCTAAAGCCTGATTTTACTATTTTGTAATCTTTTCAATAGATTTAGCGAGTAGGGGCAAGATATCGTCATATGTCTTGATATCTCCTATCTGACTCAAACTAAACCATTTTGCATCATCAAGTCCGCCACTTGAAGTCAGTACAAGCTCTTGATACGGAGCTTCAACTAAAAAGTAGTGAACTTCTTTTCTGATCTTTCCTTTTTCAGGATGTGAAGCAACATATTCATTTTGTCCGAGCTTTTCTTTGACTATTATAGGCAAACCTACTTCGTCTTTGATCTCACGAACAACAGCAACAGACTCATCTTCACCATCTTCTACTCCGCCTTTAGATAAAGTCCAATATCCAAAAACATCGTGTACAAGCGCAAAGTATACAGAACCATCGTGGATAGCATATATAACAGCACCTGCTTTCTTTTCAGTAGGTAGTTTTGTTATATCAACAGGAGTATCATCTTTTTTCTTTTTAGAAGTTTGTTCTTTTCCTGGCTCTCCTATCTCTTTGTATACAGCACCTAGAACTCCATTTACAAATTTACTAGATGTCTCACCTCCAAAAGCTTTAGCAAGCTCAATTGCTTCATTGATAGCTACTTTTGGTGGAACTTCTTCTCTGTTGCCAAATAATAACTCAGCAAGACCGAGTCTCAATATGTTTCTATCTACAACTGATATTTTATCAATAGGCCAATCCGGAGCAGCTTTGGTTATGATTTCATCAATGATTGATCGCTTTTTTAGTACCAATTCAGCTAGATTTTCGATAAATGTAAAATCATCTAAACCCGGACCGAATTCAGTTTCGTTGCGCTTCAATATAGGTACGATTGTGTCGTCCTGTTTTCCATTGAAATCCCACTCAAAGAGTGATTGGAGAACTATTGATCTTGAAAGGTGCCTGTTTGCCATAATGTTGTTTACAACTTTTTTATTTTTATATGAAGGAAGGAAAGAACAGCAACGCTAGGAAAATAAAGAATTATTTCTTTGCTTTTGCCATTTTTTCAGCTTTTTTTATGGTTTTTTTGTTAACCTCTAATACTTTTTTACCTCTATACATACCAGTTGTGGTACATACATGGTGACGAAGATGAGGAACTCCAGTTTCTGTATCAACAGAGAAAATGCGCGCCTTTAGGGCGTGATGTGAACGTCTGTTGGCGGTGTGTGACCGCGTATGTCGCATTCGGACTACCATGTGGAGAAGTATAGCACAGGGGCATATAAATTACAAGACTTTTTTCAAAAATGTCTTGCGGTGTATATCTGTAACACCGTATTTGTATATGGCTTCGTAGTGGGACCTGGTCCCATAGCCTTTATGTATGTAAAAATTATATTTTGAGTATTTTTTAGAAATTTTATCCATATATCTATCTCTTGTAACCTTTGCACATATAGAGGCTAATGATATCACAGGTTCTTTCTCGTCGCCTTTTATGATTGTCTTTTGCTTTTTAAACTCCTTGGGTGCTTTCAATCCACCGTCAAGCAAAATTAGGTGTGAGGTTTTAGGTTTTAGGTTATAGAGAGAAGAATGCAGAGATTTGTTAATTGCAAAAACTATTCCTTTTTTATCAATTATTTTCGCGCTGATGAGTGTGACATTGAAATCACATTTGCCTTCGTCTTTCCACTTTTGAATTTGAAGAAACCAAATTTCGCGTTCTTTGTGAGTAAGTTTTTTAGAATCACGAAGTTTCAAGCCAGTTTTCTTGATAGATTTTTTAAGTTCAACAATAGACAAATCACTCCGAAATACTCCAACTGAAACTGGACCTGCTATGGGCCCACGCCCAGCTTCGTCTATACCAAAAATTGAATTCATGTATCTATAATAACAAAAATCCCCCGGCTTAGTACCGAGGGATCTAAAAGAATATCTCATCTCACAATCTTGCGATTGTAGATTTTTTTATTAAATTTTTTGCTGTAGTTGAGATAGGCTTTTTTCCTTTTTGTTTGCTTGCCGTAGAACTTTTCATCATGCTCTACAAATAATACCGGCATCTCAAGCATTTCAATCGGAATATTTTTGATAACAAATGGAATTTGCTCTTTGGGATCTTCTTCTGCTACCAAAACTATATCTAAGTCATTTTGCATTTTATGCGCCATAAGCTCAGAAAATACCGTCCTACCAAAACCAACATGACCAACAATTATAAGACCCATCTCTTTTCGGCTCATATGTTTCGATTTTTGACTTCTTTAATAGCGAGATTATACCCGCATTTATTGCAATAAGATGTGGGATTTATACTATCGACAGCTCCTATTCCTTTTTCTGCAATAATTTTCGAGGTTCTTTTATATGTGAAATATGTATCGAACCCTGCAAAAGTTATGATTAATGGCCACATACTCAAAGATACAAGAACTGTCCCCAACTTAAATAACTCTTCTGAGTTAAAGACGGGTAATCTAAGAAAAAAACCAAATACTAAAAGTATGATGCCTACAAGAGTTACCTTGTTGGCTAAAATACATTTTATATATGTCTTCATATTAAGATCATTTGCCTTATATTATATATAAAATAAATCGTTTTGTCAAATATCTTTTTTATCTGATATAATCTCTCTATGTCATTCGTACACCTACATACACACTCACACTATTCCCTACTTGATGGTCTAACAAAAATAGATGATTTAGTGAAAACTGCAAAAGCGTATGGAATGGACGCTATTGCACTTACCGACCATGGCAGTATGTATGGCGCAATCGAATTCTATAAGGCCTGTAAAAAAGAAGGTATCAAACCAATCATTGGAGTTGAGGCATATATAGCTGAACGAACACGTTTCGACAAAGACCCAGGTCTTGATAACAAACGCTACCATTTAACACTCCTCGCAAAAAATGAAAAAGGATACCGAAATCTAATGAAGCTCGTGTCTCGATCAAATATTGAAGGTTTCTACTATAAACCTCGTATGGACAAAGATCTCTTGAAAGAATTCGGAGAAGGAATAATCTGTCTTTCCGGATGTCCTGCTAGTGAATTTATAACTTTAATAAAAAACAAACATTTAGATAAAGCTAAGGATCTTTTAAATTTTTATATTGAAATTTTTGGTAAAGAAAACGTTTTTGTGGAAGTAATGAAACACGACGATGTTGAATGGTATACACCGCTTATAAAAGATATTGTTCAGATAGCAGAAGAGATGAACCTACCAATAGTTGGAACATGGGACTCTCACTATCTACACAAAGATGACGCCGAAGCACAGGACACACTCGTAGCCATAAACACGGGAAGCGAAGTTGGCTCAAACAACATAAGTATGAAAAACGGAGATTATTCTTTTATATCTAGCGAAGAGGCAAGAAATATTTTCCGTGACATACCCGGAGCATACGACAATACATCTAAACTTGCTGATATGATTGATATACAAATATCACTTGGTGATTGGGTTTTCCCAAAATATGAAATACCCGAAGGTACAACTTACGATGCAGAATTAAAAAAAGTGACTTATGAAGGTTTTGCATTGCGTGGTATTGAAAAAACTCCTGAGATGCTGGAGCGTGTAGAATACGAACTTGAAATAATAAAAAACAAAGGCTACTCCCCTTACTTTTTAGTTGTGTCAGACCTGCTTCGCTATGCTCGTGAAAATAATATTATATCTACAACCAGAGGATCTGCTGCGGGATCATTTGTTTCTTATCTAAACTTTATTACTACAGTGGACCCGATTCATTTTAAACTACCATTTGAAAGATTCTTGAACCCATTTCGCCCATCTCCTCCCGATATTGATATGGATATCGCCGACAACAGACGTGATGACATGATTTCGTATGCAAAACAAAAATACGGAACTGCAAACGTAGCACAAATCGGTACATTTGGAACCATGATGGCCAGAGGGTCTGTTAGAGATGTTGCTAGAGCGCTCGGGTATTCGTATTCTATCGGCGACAGAATATCTAAAATGATCCCTATGGGCTCTCAGGGTATGCCTATGACAATAGACAAAGCTTTCGAGTTGGTCCCAGAATTAAAAGCTGCATATGAAAATGAACGAGAAACAAAAGAGATAATAGACCTAGCAAAGAAAATGGAAGGCTGTGCAAGACATATCTCAGTCCACGCTGCTGGCGTGGTGGTAGCACCGACTCCAGTCGAAGATTTCTCTCCTATCCAATTCGACCCTAAGGGTGACAAGATTATCACTCAATACGATATGTACTCTATAGAAGAAGCGGGACTTTTAAAACTAGACTTCTTGGGTATTAGAAACCTATCGATTTTAGGAGATGCAATAGAACGCATAAAAAAAATACGCGGTATAAATATAGACCTCGAGAAAATTCCATACGATGACAAGAAAACTTTTGAAATGCTTGCTCGTGGAGAAACTGTGGGAGTTTTTCAATTGTCTGGAGATGGTATGACTGTTTATGTAAAAGACTTGAAACCAACTTGTGTAGACGACTTGAATGCTATGGTGGCTCTGTACCGACCAGGTCCGATGGAAACAATTCCAGAATATATTAAACGCAAAAACAATCCCGAACTTATATCATACCCAGACCCTAGAATGGAAAAATATCTAAAAGCTTCATATGGCTTGATAGTTTATCAAGACGACTTGCTTTTCTCTGCACTAGAACTTGCTGGATATAACTGGGAAGAGGCAGACAAGTTTCGAAAAGCTGTAGGTAAAAAAATTCCCGCAGAAATGGCCGCGCAAAAACAAAAACTCATAAAAGGAATTGTCGCCAATGGACAGACCCAAAAATTCGCAGAGAATTTATGGAAACTTTTTGAACCATTCCAGGCTTATGGATTCAACAAAGCTCATGCTGCAAGTTATGGAAAAGTTGCTTATCAAACAGCTTACATGAAAGCCAACTACCCAGCTGAATACATGTCATCTATCCTAACAGCAGAAAGTGATGACTTAGAAAAAGTAGCCGAGGTTATCGACGAGTGCAAGAGAATGGGATTCGTAGTGCTCCCCCCAGATATAAACGAAAGTTTCTCTGACTTTACTGTTGTTATGGAAAATGGAGAAATAAGTAACAAGATCCGATTCGGATTAAATAGTATAAAAAATTTCGGAGAAGAAATCGGCAAGGCTATTATCCACGACAGAAAAGAAAAAGGTCCTTTCACGAGTCTAGCAAACTTCTTGGAACGTGTTCATCATCGCAGTTTAAACAAAAAATCTCTAGAAGCTCTCATAAAATCTGGTGCTATGGATATGTATGGCGATAGAGGCGAACTCTTGGGTAATATGGAAATACTACTCTCTTACAACAAACAAACAGAAAGCAACAAAGGTCAGGAGTCTTTGTTCGGAGGAATGGATTATCAAAATAGCGCAAAGCTAAACCTACACGAGGCACCTAAGATAGAAGAGGCACAAAAATTGGCTTGGGAAAAAGAATTTTTAGGTTTATATATTTCTGGTCACCCACTTGAGAAATGTTCTCACTTGATTGAAAAAAGTGGAACAAACATAAAACAAATCTTGGAGAAAACTGCAAATGGTTTTCCTGTAACTTTTGTTGGAATGCCAAATAGTATAAAAACTATCATCACAAAGAAAAACGAAAAAATGGCTTTCTTGAAAATCATAGACCTAACCGGAAGTATAGAGGCTGTTGTATTTAGTAGGACTTTTGAACAATACTCTCCACTACTTCTAGAAGATAAATGTCTTACTTTCAAAGGAAAAGTTTCAATAAGAAATAATGAAAAAAGTATCCTCCTTGAAGCGGTAAAACTAGCCGAATAACTTGCTAAAATATTCGCATAGATGCATACTTAATCTATGCAAATAAACACAACGACTACAACTACTACCACCTAGCACGGGGTTGTATTCGTTGTACCACGGAAAACAGCCCCATAAAGGGGTATTTTTTATTAAAAAATCGCTCGAAATTATAATTTTAAAATGATATAGTAACCCATATGAACGAAGAACAATTGCACCCAAAAAGACACACTCTAGCCCACCTTTTAGGAGCGGCTGTATTAGAAATATACCCAGGATCAAAGTTAACACTTGGACCTTCAATAGAGGACGGCTTCTATTATGATATAGATGTTTCAGGAAAAATAAGTGAAGCTGATTTACCAAAAATTGAAGAAAAGATGCGTGAACTACTCCCTACTTGGACAAACTTTACACATAAAAAAAATACACCAGAGGAAGCGCGTGAAAAATTCGCAGGCAACGAATACAAGTCAGAGCTAATAGAAGAAATTGCTTCAAAGGGTGAAGATATAACTTTATACACTTCGGGTGATTTTACAGATCTATGTCGCGGAGGTCACGTTGAAAATCCTAGTGAAGATATAGTGGATGGATCTTGGAAGCTTGACCGTGTTGCTGGTGCATACTGGCGCGGCAGTGAAAAAAATAAAATGCTTACTCGCATATACGGACTTGCATTTGAATCAAAAGAAAAACTAGATGAGTATTTGAATATGCGCGAAGAAGCACAGAAACGCGATCACAGAAAAATTGGCCAAGAGCAAAAACTTTTCTTCGTTGATGAAATGGTTGGCAAGGGACTAATCATGTGGCAACCAAACGGAACAATCATTCGCGATGAAATAGAAAAATTTGCCCGCCAGATGGAAAGTGATGCTGAGTATGTACGTGTAGTGACTCCACACCTCGCAAAAGAAGAACTCTTCCTAACTTCAGGCCACCTCCCTTACTACAAAGACGATATGTACCCTGCGATGGTTATGGATGATGGAACATACTATCTAAAAGCCATGAACTGTCCACATCATCATATAATCTTCCGTCATGAACATAGAAGCTATCGTGACTTACCTGTACGCCTCGCAGAATACGGCACAGTGTACAGAAACGAACTTTCTGGAACTTTAGCTGGACTATTACGCGTTCGATGTCTTGCTATGAACGACGCTCATATATACTGCCGCAAAGACCAAATACGAGATGAATTCAAAAATGCTCTAGCACTCACAATGAAATATTTTGAAATATTTGGACTAAAAGATTATTGGTTCAGATTATCTCTCTGGGATCCAGAAAGAAAAGATAAGTATGTAGATGAACCAGAAAACTGGAATTATACAGAAGGAGTGCTCCGAGATGTACTCGTAGAGCTCGGTGTAAAGTTTATTGAAGTAAAAGACGAAGCTGCATTCTATGGACCAAAAGTCGATATCCAATTCAAATCTGTAATCGGCCGCACAGAAAGTATGTCCACAGTTCAGCTCGACTTTATAGCGAAGAAACGTTTTGAGCTTTCATATATAGATGAAACTGGAAAAATAAATAACGAAATATTTGTAATCCACCGAGCACCTCTGTCTACTCACGAACGCTTCACTGCATTTTTGATTGAACACTACGCTGGTATATGGCCAACATGGCTTTCTCCAGTACAAGTACGAATAGTTCCTGTTAGTGAAAAATTCAATGATTTTTCTGTGAACATTCTAAATAATCTAAAATCAGCAGGAGTACGAGCTGATCTAGATGGAGCAAGTGATACACTTGGCAAGCGCATACGAAATGCAAAAACTGAAAAAATACCTTATGTTATTGTAGTAGGTGAAAAAGAAGTTACATCAAACTCTCTAACTGTAGAAAAACGCTCTGGCGATAAAATAGAAAATATAAGTCTTGAAGATTTTATTGGAATGCTAAATGAAGAAATCAGTACACGAAAATCTTAAGGGCACTGTATCTGTAGAACACTTACACCACTTTCGCTGTGGAGATTGTGATAAGTGGTGGAGTATTGGGGATCCAAAAATTGCAAAGAAAAAAATACAATTCTGGTTCTGCCCATGGTGTGGCAAGAAACAAAAATTCAATAAATAAAAATAAAAACCTCATTAAAATGAGGTTTTTATTTTTATTGACATATTTATGTATAAATATTAGAGTCTAGAAAAAGCACATTATGGAACTAATCACGAAAGCCATTTGCAAGATATGCAAGGGCACAATTGTAGAAAAAATCACAGTAAAATATGGACAGTCTAATGGGATTATTGGTCCCGGAGCACATACTCCTAAATATGTTGTAAGTGAAGGATTTAACTGCAAGGATTGTGGAATCAAGTATGAGTCCACACTGACAAACAATCTCGTAAATGCAAATCTCAAAGACTCAGAGATTTATGACGTGGTCATGAACTCAAGTGAACACGAGATTAAAAGGCACTTATCTCCTGGAGAATTTTTATCAGGAGACGGCAATCCGCCGGACAAAGAGTTAGAGGAAGCTGTTTACAATAGTTACCCTAAAATCTATATTCAGCATAGTGGCCGAAAATCTCGTTTTGATAAAAAAGTAAACTATTATCTTGCTAAGACAAAAAAAGGTCTCAGGCTGATTGACGACAGAGTCAAGTACAAGGATGGTAAGAAGAAGAAAGTTGCCAAGATTGGTAACGTAAAACTTAAAAAACCGACCATCTCAACCGAGATAGTCCAGTATCGGGAGAAAATACCAAAAAATGCAATCCCAGCAACATTGGTATTTGTAATCGACGAAAATTTCAAAAAGCACTATTTTTATATTCCAACTAGTGCGATAGAAGCATAAGAAAATCCCTCACAAATCGTGAGGGATTTAATTTTATTTAAAAAATAATCGTATTGCTATTAGCACCAACACTACTGCAAAAATCTTTGTGAGAATATCGTGATCAACCATAAAAGCTAGTTTGGATCCAGAAAAACTTCCTATCACAAATCCAATAGCTAGAAATAGCGCTATTGCTATATCTACGTGCCCAGCTTTATAGTAATTCATAAGAGCAAAAATACTCAATGGGATTGTAAACAAAACCAGACTAGTCCCCTGTGCTGTAAGTTGTGGAATATCAGCAAGCAACATGAGAGCTGGCACAACAACTATTCCTCCTCCTATACCCACGAGCCCACTCAGAGTCCCAGCTACGAGACCTATGGCAATATAGAGCGCAAACATATTAGATATCTAGTTCTGCCATTTTGGCATGAGTCTGGATAAAGCTCTTGCGAGGTGCAACATCACTACCCATGAGCATATCAAATACTTTATCAGCTTCTTCGGCATCATTGATTGTAACCTGTTTCAAAATACGACGTGTGTGGTCCATAGTTGTCTCCCATAGTTCATCTGCGTTCATTTCTCCGAGACCTTTATAGCGCTGAACTGATATTTTTTGAACTCTAGCCTTTACTTCTTTTGTACCAACAGACTCTTCTGTATCAACAGACTCTTCGCTCTCTTCTTCGTCCCCACCTTCATCTATACTTTCACTTGTACCAGCAAATGCTACTTTTTCTTCTTCGGAATATGCGTAAAATACTTCTTTACCTTTTTTAATCTTGTATAGTGGTGGCTGAGCAATGTATATAAAACCTCCATCTAGAAGTGGTTTGAAATAGCGATAAAGCAATGTAAGTATAAGTGTGCGAATATGAGCTCCGTCAACGTCCGCATCAGTAGCGATTATCACTTTGTGATAACGAAGTTTAGTTATATCAAATGTATCTCCAATAGCAGTTCCCATAGCAACTATCAAGTTGCGAACTTGCTCAGATTGCATAATCTTGTCTAGACGTGCGCGCTCAATGTTCAATATCTTTCCGCGTAACGGTAATATAGCTTGAGTTCGTCTGTCACGTCCCATTTTCGCTGTACCCCCAGCAGAGTCTCCCTCCACTATGAACAGCTCTGACTCTTCTGCGCTTTTACTTTGACAGTCTGCAAGCTTACCAGGAAGTGTCATACCTTCGAGCGCACCTTTTCGGAGCACTGAGTCCTTTGCGGCTTTAGCAGCTTTGCGAGCTCTTACTGCAAGCACAACTTTACCAATAATCGCCTTTGCTTCATCTGGATTCTCTTCTAGATATGCAGCAAATGCTTCTCCAAAAACAGTAGCAACAGCACCTTGAGCTTCCATAGAACCTAGCTTGCTTTTAGTCTGACCTTCAAATTGAATTTCACGAAGCTTAACTGAAATAACTGCAGTCAAACCTTCGAGCACATCTTCTCCGGTAAAACCTCCATCAGATTCTTTGATTATATTGTTCTTCTTGCCATAGGTATTCAAAACGCGAGTAAGTGCAGTTTTAAAACCAGTAACATGAGTTCCGCCTTCTGGTGTATGAATATTGTTTGCAAAAGCAACGATCTTTGCACTTATGTCATCTACATACTGCAAAGCGATCTCAATACCTACCTCGTCGAGCTCTTTGTCTACATAAAATATTTTATCTTGAACTTCTTTTTCATTGCGATTGTAATATGAGACAAGTGATACAAGTCCGCCCTCAAAATAAAATGTAGTAGATGGAATTTCTAATTTTAAGTCTTCAAAATAAAAGATATCGTCCAAGTCTGCATTCCAGTCTGCTTCGCGTGCGTCGAGTATTGAAATACGAAGCTTCTTTACCAAGTAAGCTTGCTGGCGAAGATGGTTCACGATTGTGTTCCAATCAAATTTTAAAGTTTTAAATATTTCTTCGTCTGGTTCAAATGTAATTATTGTTCCATGTTCTTTTGAAGAACCAATTTTTTTAACATTGGCTTTTTTCTTACCTTGAGAATATTCTTGCATGTGTTTGCCCCCTTCTCTGTGCACGATTGCCTGAGTGTAAATAGAAAGCGCATTCACAACAGATGCTCCCACACCGTGCAGACCTCCAGAAACTTTATATCCTTCGCCACCAAATTTTCCTCCAGCGTGTAGAGTAGTCATAACAGTTTCTAATGCAGAAACTTTTGTCTTCGCATGTACGTCTACTGGAATTCCGCGTCCATTGTCAGTTACACGAATACGATTGTCAGGAAGTAGCACAACCTCAATTCTGTCACAGTGTCCCGCCATAGCTTCGTCGCGAGAGTTATCGAAAATCTCCCATACCAAATGATGCAAGCCTTCTGGACCTGTTCCTCCGATATACATTCCAGGACGTTTACGTACTGGTTCTAGACCCTCCAAAACTGAGATATCGCTAGCACTATATGAACCTTCCTTTTTATCTGCCATAAATTAAAAAATACCCTTAAAATTAAGCTTTAATATGTTGTTTTTTACACACACAGTATAGCAAAAAAATCCACTTTCTCCTAGTGAAAAATAGTGGATTTCTCCTTATTTTAAGGCCTAAAATCTAGCGTATAGTACAACCTGATTTTTCAAGAGCGCCGGTGATTTGACGCATTGGACTATCCACATCGGAATCAGCCAAAGTGCGATCCATAGACTGGAAAACTATTCTAAAAGCGAGAGATTTTTTACCGTCCTTTTCAAATGAATCTACTAGTGTCGGACCAACAGAAACCAAATCTCCCATATTTTCTTTTATGATATTTACAATACTCTCTTCATTTTTATCTGCTGGAACCCAAAGAGAAATATCGCGTGAGATAAACGGATAAACTGACCAAGGTGCGAAACTACGAGCTGTAAGCTGTGGACTATCAGGAAAAACAGAATCGTATGAATCTTCTATCTGAATATCTTTTGTAAATTCCGAAAGAGTTGTTTCTTGGGCACCCTTTTTATCAATCCATGCTACATGAAATTCTTCTACACCTACAGATGGGAATACATTTCCAATTTCAAATATTTTTATTTCATTTTCACCAAGCAGTGGCGCGTTGAGTCTATTGAGTTCGTATGCTTGTTTCAATCCATCTGTAAGATTTGTTCGGAGTGCCTCTTTGCCTTTTGCTCCATATGCAACTTCTACTGCACCCTTTTTACAAAACACGTATGTATAAACTTCTCTATATCCATCTTCTACAAGTTTTTTCTTTGCAGATAGTATTCGATAGAAAATCTCATTTACTTTTGGATTGAAATCTATTTTAGGCAAGACTGGCTCTATCCTGTCGTAGCCGAGAACTCTTCCTACCTCCTCGACAAGATCGTGTTTGCCTAAAAGATCTAGCCGGAGCACAGACGGACTTACAACAAAAGCCTCCCCTTCTCTTTTGAAACTTAGACGTAGACGCATGAACACACCTTCGACTTCTTCGTCTTTAAAATTTGAACCTAGCTTTTTGTTGATATAGTCAGTTGTAATCTCAATATCTTTTCTTGTCTGCCACTTTTCCTTTTCTGGAAAAAAATCGACAATATCTTCGAATTCAGCTTCCGGGCACATTTCGAGAATTAGTGCTGAGAGCTCTCGCATTGCATACTCAGCTCTCACAGGAGAAAGATCATTTTCAAAACGCTTTATAGCGTCTGTAAAAAGACCCAAGCCACGACCTGTTTTTCGTACAGCTACTGGATCAAAGTTTGCAACTTCAAGTATTATTTCTGTGGTATTTTCATCTACTTCTGCCTTTTTACCTCCTTTTACTCCAGCAATAGCCAACGATGATTCCTCATCTGCAATAATAAGATCTTTGTAAGAAGCAGTGGACAACAAAACAGTCGTTTCACTCCCCAATAAATCAACAACTTCCCTTTCTAGTGCTTCTCTGATTATTATTTTTTGGTTCTTTATCTTTTTCGCATCAAAAACATGTGTTGGATTACCGCAATCAAACATCACAATATTTGTCGCATCGACAAGATTGTTTATACTTCTCTGCCCTATAGATTCGAGATGCTTCACAACCCACTCTGGAGACGGACCAACCTTCACATTGCGAACAATCCGTCCCATATATCTGCGACATTTTTCACTTTCTACTTTTACTTCAAGATTTGTTGGTTTTGATTCTGGGATTTTGTATAACTCCACTGGACTCTTGTATTCAATATCGAGAAGTGCGGACAGCTCCTGTGCTACACCTTGGTGACTCAAGAGATCGTGTGCGCGGTTTGGCAAGATATTGATATCGAAAATTGTATCCCCATCTGGAGTCTTTACCATTTCCTCGACTTCACACAAATGGAATGTAAAAACATCCCAGAGCTTCTCGGGTTCGCAAATATCAGGAATATAAGATTTTAGCCAGTTGTAAGATATTTTCATATTTTTGTTTTTCGCTCCCAATAATCTTTGTTATCATCGTAATATTTCTGGATAACATAAAGGTTTTGGTTAAAAAATTCTTTTTCCTCAGCATTTAGATCTTGATTATTAGAATTTTTTTCATCAATTCTCCAAATTTCTTTCAGTATTTTATTGAGAGATTCGTCTATAGGCATTTTAAAACTGATTGATTCTTAAGTCTCCCTGATAAAGAAATCTCACGTCCGGAATATTGTGTTTGATCATTAAAATACGGTCCAGCCCTCCTCCAAAAGCAAATCCTTGAACCTTTTCTGGATCAAGTCCTGCGTTACGGAGCACATTTGGATGAAGCATCCCGCCTCCCATCATCTCTAGCCATTTACCATTGAACTTCGCGTGCACCTCAACTGATGGCTCAGTAAACGGGAAGAAGCTTGGACGAAATTGTATTTCAGTATCAGCTCCGAGCATCGTTTGATAGAACTTGATCAAAACTGCTTTCATATTTGCCAAGTTTATATTTTCTCCAATCATAACTCCGTCTATCTGATGAAACTGTGCTTCGTGTGTTATATCAGTAGCTTCATTGCGAAAAGTTTTTCCAATTGCTATATATCCAGCTTCCTTGATCTCTTCCTTTGCGGCACGCTCAATCATACGCATACTTACACTAGTTGTATGCGTACGCAAAACAGGCCTGGAGCTACGCTCACCGCTTTGCGCTTTTTCAATATCCTCTTTGGTTTGTTTTATCCAAAAAGTATCTTGCATATCACGAGCAGGGTGATCTTTGGACACATTGAGTGCGTCGAAGTTGTACCACTCATGTTCAAGCTCTGGACCTGTCGCCATCTCAAAACCAAGCTCTGAAAAAACCCGAATCGCATCGTCGGCAAGCAAGGTCATAGGATGAAGTTTTCCTTTAGATATTTCCATATACTTCTTTCATTGATTCTATATTCATCAAAATATCTTCTTCCTTGTAATCTTCAGTGTTTCCAAACATATCTATGAGTGCATCCTGATCAATCATAAAATCTTCTACAAAGACTATAGTATCGAACGTACTTGCGCTCTTTAAATCACTTTCTTTTATAGATTCAAGTTTTTCTATAATCTTCTCTGCCAAATCTTTTATAGCACTATAAACATCTCTACCTACATCTGTTTGTAGTGTCTCAATCATACTTGTACACAATAAAATCAATTTTTTTAAATCTCGAATATATGATTCGATAGAATTTTCTACATCACTAACTCCATCATCTTCGAAAAAATCCTCTCGCTCTTCGCTAGGTTTAGTGCTTGGGTTATTTTCTCTTGATTGTCCAAATTGTGACATAGATTATGTGCGTGAAATTAAAATATAAACATCGCTACCTTTGTACATCAAGGTAAACTGATGGTTTTCGTCGTCTTCAAATTGAGCACTCTTTTTATCGCGAGCCTGGGCAAAGAAAACCTTTGCCTCAAGGGCCTCAATTTTATTGTCCAAATACTGTATTCCATCACGAATATGCTTCTCTTCGCTTTCGTACTCAACCTTAAATCCATGGATATATTCGTATTTAACCATTTTCCAATTATACCCTCTAGTACGCCTATTTTACAAATAATCAAAACGAGTTTTTTATAGCAAAATAAAAGCCTAAAATGCTATAATACATACATGAAAAAGCGATATATTTTCCTAATAGCATGCATACTGGTCCTCGCGGGTATAGGATTTTATTTGGGTAGACTAGACGAGCAGAGGAGAAAAATAGATGTATTTTCCCTGCCTAGTAGACTTGATGAATAAAATATAAAAATCTCAAAAATACACTCTTTTGTCGAGTGTGTTTTTATTTATACTCAAAAAGTATTTTTTCAAAATTTTTTATCTTGCCGGTTTTTGGATCTACATCTATTCCCTCTTTTTTATAAAGCGCCATGCGTTCCTTCCTGTGTTTATCGTCTAGCCAAACCTTGCCACCAGCGTACACTATCCTGTGCCAAGGAATATTTTTCACACCCGCATCATATGCCTTGCCGAGAATTGTCGTAATACTCTGACTTGCCATCGGACCAGCACCGCAAGCACGTGTAATAGCGCCATATGTAGTAACTCTACCTTTTGGTATTGCGAGCGCAGCTTTCAAAACTCTTTCGGAGAATGTTTTCATATGTAAATTATACCATTTAGACGTCGTTGACAAAGATATACATAAATGTAATTATCAAAAAAAGATCTTTATGAACCATAAAAAAGTTCCCGAAATATTCATAAACAAGAACACAGTTGAATATATGAACATAGGAGATATTCGATTTGTGCCTGCTCAACGAAACTTCTTAGTGGACGAAAAAGATAGGCTGTGGGTAAGAAAAACCGCAGACTCGTATAAACAAGAAGAGCCAATTGGCAATGAGGACAGCGGGACTAGAATACTGAGCATGTTAATGTCTCCTATAAAAATTCAGAAAATTGAAGGTGGTTTCAAAGCATTCCTCTATGAATTCAATAAGATGAGGAAAGAGAGACTAAATACTTGCCAATACAAAGAAATTTGTGCTGAAGGAGAAAAAATGTGCCATTGTGATGCGGTGTTTGAAAATATATTGTTAAGCAAAGTTCCGGCATCAGAATTTAACAGGAAAGATTTTCTCCCTGTCATAGACTTTGATAAAGAAGAAGCTGTTGAAACTAATACCAATGAAGACTATGAAAAAGTCTTAGAAGAACTGACAGAAGAAGAAATAAAAAATTCGAGCTCTACAAGACTCAGAAGGCTTCTAAATTTTTCTGTAAAAAAAGAAAACTACTCATGCTCAGAAAAAATAAAGAGAGAGTTGGATAGTAGAAAGATAAAATAAAAAAAATTACAAAAAACCGGATCTCCGGTTTTTTATTTTTTATAAATTTCTCTCGCGAGCTTACAATGCTCGCACTCTCCACCATTGTAAGATTTTGCGTAACACGGTCTTTCTGTCCACTCACCTGTTTCAAGCAGTCTGTTATAGTCCTCTATATCACGCACGAGCAGATCTATCTCCTCGTCCCCGATGCGCGTAACATAGGTAATATTTTTATCACCCTTGTCCGCTTCCAAAAAATAAAGCTTAGAAGAGACAACATCTTTTTTCCATGAACCACGAACAAGAAAAGAATACATAGCAAGCTGCCTCATATAACCCGAGAGCCTTCCCTCTTCGTCCGGTTTCTCTATAGCACCACTTGTTTTTGGAGAGCCTGTTTTGAAGTCGGTAACCGAAACTTCGCTCGGTCCCATATTTTCTGTTAGGTCTATTTTTCCAAAAAAGTTTAATTCTGGAAAACGAGAATCTTTATACGATATAGCTTTTTCACTTTCAAAATCTTTTGCGATGTTTTGAAGTGAAGTATCAACCCATCTTTTCACCAAAACAACAGCATCACTCGTAAGCTTTGGTAGTGTTCTCTCATCTCGCACACCTTCTTTTCTAAAACTCTCTAGAACACTGTTTCTTATGTCGTCTTCACTTATTTTATTTTTATCTTTTAGAATACACTCTATCGCATAGTGAACAGCTGAACCGAGAGCAAGCGAATCGGATTTTATCTCTGGAAGCTGCAGAAAATTTCTAAAATACCATCTCCATGGGCATTCAAAAAAGTTGTTCAGAAGAGACACAGAAACGCGTGTTTCGGTAAAATCAGACTTCACAAGTTCTATCATCTTTTCAAAATCCGGACCTTCGGGGGTAGTCTCTCTTCTCGTGTATATATCTTCGCCATATGAGAGAAGTTCTTTTTCTGTTTCGTTTCTATCTTTTTTTGCAAAATGCGAATCTCCGAGCTCTTGGATTATCTCCGCAAGACTCATATCAGATCCTCGATAGTCTTGTGCGCTGTATGAAATAACACAATTTTTCTTTGCTCTGGTTATCGCAACATAAAGCTCCCTTTTTGCATTTTCTTTATCTTTCTCTGCTATTTTTTCTTTTAGACTATCAGGTAGAGTAAAAGCACTTTTTTTAGAAGACATGAGAGTTTCTTCGTTCATGTGTGCGATCCATACATTTTCAAATTCCAAACCTTTTGATCTATGGAGTGTCATAACAGAAACACCATCGTGTGCTGAAAATGTGGCTATAGGGATGTGCAGGTTGTATGAGTCTAGTCTTTCCAAATATTTTACAAAAGACTCTAGTGTCTCATGAGGATTTTTTGAAACCTGCATTTCTGCAAGATGAAAAACTGTGCGCAAAACTTCAGCGTTTCTGAGCAAAGTGTCATGATTTTTTATATCTTTCATCAGAAGCTCGTTTCCTATAAAGCTAAGTAGAGAAACGAGGCTCATCTTGTTAGATTCTTCGACAAACAAAGCGAGCTTTTTACCCCACATTTGTATTTCGTCTTGACCCGAAAACATTCCACTATCTTTGCCTTCGGATAGAAGATCATCTATCGATAGATATCTTGTTTTATTTTCTCTGAAAAACCTATGTGCCCTAAGTGGCGACACACCAGATATTTCGTCAAAAATAGTTTCTGCCATATAGACACTATCGTTTGGATTTGCTACTGCGCGAAGTACTTTTATAAAAGAAAAAGATGTTCTACTTTCAAAAAAAGATTCTATATCGTTTGACAAGACAGGGATACCATAATTTTTCAAAGTAGCTATCGCCCCTCTGACATGATAGTTTTTCGGAACTAGTATTGCACAATCAGAAAAAGACCCACCAGAGGAAACTATGTTTTTAAAATACATAGCTGCACCCACGATTTCGTCTCTAGGAAAATCATATTCAAAAAGTGATATTTCACCCTTGTCTTTTCTGTTGCTTTTTAACTTCCCCTTTGCCAAATTGGATGTGAGTAAAGTATCTGCCAGAGAAAGTATCCCGTCTGTTGAGCGATAGTTTTCGATAAGAGTTATCAGATGGGCGCGACCAAAACATGTTTTAAATTCTTCGAAGTAGTCTAGTCTTGCACCACCGAAACCATATATGAGCTGCCTATCGTCACCAACAACAAAAATATCTGGCCTCTCAACATCTCCCCAAACAGCTTTCAAAAATGCATTTTGTACTCCAGTAGAATCCTGATGTTCGTCGACTAATATATACTGATGGTTTTCTCTTATTTCTGCTTTTGCGTCTTCATTTTCACTTGCAATAGTAACAGCGTATTCCAAAACATCATCGTAATCCATCAATGACTTTTCTCTCTTTTCTTCTTCGTATTTTTGATAAAACTTAACAACCTCAAGTGTGCGCTCGAGTGACTCTATCTTTTTCAAAACTTCTTTTTTAATCTCACCTTTTGTTGGACCTCGGGAAGATATGCTTTCTGGATTAGTTGAAAGAGCTTTTATATCTTTCAAAATTTCTTTCTCGAAAATATCTGGTGTCATGTTCTCTCTTTTTAAAAGTGAGATTAGAGATCTGATATCAGAAAAATACTGAGCAGGATCGTTTCGTGGGCGCAAATGTTTCCACTCTACGCTATGTAAAATATGATCAACCATAAAGACGGTTTCTTTTTCATCTATAAGTCTTGGTGCATCTACAAAACCTAAAGACAAATAATACTTTTCAACCAAATCAATTGCGAAGCTGTGGAAGGTCGATACTCTGACTTCATTTGCGGCTACACCAATATACTGATTGAGTCTTTCCCTCATCGCGCGAACACCTGAGCGAGTGAAGGTAAGACACAAAATACTGGAAGCACCTGTATCAGTTTCTTTCAAAATATTTGCAATACGAAGGGCAAGGACTTGAGTTTTCCCTGTTCCAGGACCAGCAATAACCATAACTGGACCATATATAGTATCTACGGCTTCTTTTTGGGCTGGATTTAGACCTTTGTAGGCAGCATCAAATTCAGAATTCATCTTTTTATTATACGTAAAAAATCACCTATCAATACTATTGACCATTTCTTAAAAATCAGTATACTGATATAAATTTGTAAATTTTATGCAAGGAAAACATGAATTGGCAGCCTACAAGGCATGCCAGAGCGCAAAGAACGCCGCCGAAGTGGTGGCAGTGTTAAACAAGGGCACAACAGCCCTTGCTTTAGGAATCTCGAAACCTCTTGAAAAAGAAATTCGGGACAGAGCAAGAAAATACACGAATGCCCGAGATGCCATCAAAAAGTGGCTTGGAGCAAAAACTCCGACGAACGCCCGAGCAGCATTTGCCGAAATTAAAAAATGTAACATCAAGGACGAAAATATCGTCCGAGATTTTATCGGGACGCTTGACGCGATGGATCTTGAAGAGATGCGCCAGATGTCGCAGAAAGATATCCCCTCTCCTAAAAAACAAGAGGAGGTGGAGCAACAACAATAATAAAAACAAAAACATATAATAAAACCCCTTCATTATGAAGGGGTTTACTATTTATGCAAAATAAATTTTCTCGTCTTGCACTACAACCACAGGTTTTCCTTTGGCCAGATGCTCTACTGTAACTTTCAATTGCTTTTCAGCAACATCGGCGAGACATTTTCTGTATTCCTCAGAACTGAGTTTAGGGAAAAGCTTTTTCATAAAACCATAAGTATGCTCGCAAACATCATCGAGGATTCTTTTGTGCCAAGCAGAATGGTATCTGTATACCTGAAGACCGCTCCCGTCTTGCGCCGGTATACCAGTAGTTGTATCCTCGATCACAACAACAGCCGTAGCGTTATGTGAACCAAAATACACATCTGGACTAACTCCTCTTGCGTTCAATTCATGCAAATAATTTTCTAAAATAAATTTAGCATCATTCTTATGAATACCATACACATCACACTTTGTGAGTGCGCCTTCTGCATGACCACACCCTACGCAAAGGATACAATCGTCTCCATAATCCCCGTCGTCACTATGATAAGTGACTCTTCCAATAGCTCTCTCGAGATTATTCATAAATTCAGAAATACTATAATCTTCATTTACTCCATGAGTATTTCTAAACATATCTAAAGCTCCAAGAGCCGTGATCACAACACCAAGCCCTGCGCCCGGTATAGCAACATCGGGCAAAAAACCCTTCTGTCGGTGTTCTCTATCATCTATACAACCCTTGGTCATAGCATAGGCTGGTCTATTGGTGATTTCATATCGATTTTTGTTTATAAAATCAATGATATGTTCTGGTGAAAAAGGCATTGTAGCCTCACCTGCATGTTGTGTTTCTTTTTCGCTCATATTCTTATAATTTTAAATACAATAACAAAACCAGACATGACAATAGCATGTCTTAAAATAAAAGACAATATTAGTTTTGAACTTCTGATTGGGCTATAGAAGGAGTACTTTTCTCTTCAACAACTGGCTCAAGCCTACGTATAAGCTTGTTGTAAACATAAGCAAAAGCTATGGCAGAAAGAGGTATAGTAACGAGAAGTCCTGCTACAAAACACAGAAACCCCAGTAAATTGATCAAACCTAAAACAATAGTGAACAGAAAGAGCTTCCATGTTATACCTTTGGTTAGTATCATAGACTCTCTCAAAGCTTGAGTAATCGAAATATCTTTTTTATCTACTATAAGGTACTTATAAAATCCAAGTCTAATCATCAAAATCACACCTGGCACAATCAGGAGAACTAGGCCGACCATTACAATCAGCATATACAATAAGCTCGCACCGAAATATTTCCAGAACTGAGGAGCGGGCTTGATAATATCTTTTATATCGAAACTTTCTCCTCTAACAACAAGTAAAGTGACATATATATACCCCATACCCAAAAGCACTCCGAAGACTATCTGTGCAATATTAAATATAGATATCGCTAGAAAGTTGGTAGAATTTGCCCCTGCTTCACTAAATAAAAGAGAAACGCAGAAAATAGTAAAAGACAGTAAGGCAAAAAATGATAAATTGCTCTTGGTTTTAAGCCAGCCAAACTTTAACGCTTCTTTGTTTGAGAAAAGTGTATTCATAATAATATTATGAATTACTCTTCAGTATTTTCCAAATTCTCTGATGACAAAGAAGAGACAATGTTTTCAAGCAGTACTGCCTGAACTCCATAATCTTCTGCTATAAAATCTGCTTGCTGAGAATCTTCTGAGAGCAAGTTGTTGTCTTGTAGGTATTTTTCTATCTCTTCACTATTTTTATACATAGAACTTTTTGAGAACAAAAATCCGTACCAAGGCATCCTAGTCTTTATATTACCTAGCACGTCTACAGTTACTTTTTCACGCAAAAATGTTTTTCCAAAACCTAAGAATTTTGCATCCACCGCATAAACAAATGAAACTTTTGAATCTCCAATAGAAACTTCTTTTATACGATCATCTTTGTGCATCATAGTTTTTGAAAAAACTTCCAAATCAATCAAAGATGAAACACCTGTGCTTGAAATCATAACATCGCCATCTTTTAGATCGCTTCTTTTGATAGTAAGCTTTTCTGCATCTACACTAGATACTAGACCAGATAGATACGGCTTGTTTGCAAACCATAGTGAAACTATTTCACTATGAATTTTATTTGTATTTTCAATCACTTCTTTGTTTGAATCATCGGGCATACTGTAAGTCTCAAAACACTTGTTGAGCTTGCCTTGAAAATCTAACAATGTTTCAACACGCTCTTGATCTGGAAGTGAATCTTTTCTGTACTCATCGACTACTTCTATAGAAACAGATCTATAGATTGCCTTGAGTCTATTCAAAGCAAGAGAAGATGTTTCATCTTTCGCAGAAATCTTCTCTATATCATCTATCATACCTAGTCTTAGTGATGAAGTTTCTTTGTACAAAGAAGCTTGTACTTCATTTACATCACCTGAAATATCCTCCGGCAAAGAGTAACTATCTTTCTGCCAAGCAAAACTTTGCTTATCTGTTTCGTCTTGATTGATAAAATAACTATCTACAAAACTACAAAAATCAGCTTCTCCTGGATTCTCATCATTTACTGAGGTTACCAATTTGTCAGTTATAAAAGTCAGATACCCAAAAGTCTGTGGCAAGTAGGTGGTACTAGGCGCCTGCAATGCAACAGTGTCTACTATTGTCTCAGTATCTGGTAGGTAATTTTCAGCAAAAACTAAAGTTTTAGTGGTAGAAAATCCCACAAATACACTAAAAATACTTATAAAAATGGCTATTTTTTCGATTTTCTTCATAAAAACAGTATAGCACTTGGTCAAATTATGAAAAGTGGCCAAAAAATTCAGCACAGAATATGAAAAAATGTCAAAATTATGATTCTTTGTATTTAAAACAATCTTTTGTATGATCGTTCACCATGCCGATACCTTGCATAAATGCATAACAGATTGTGGGGCCAACAAATTTAAATCCTCTCTTTTTCAAATCTTTTGACAACAGGTCTGATATTTTTGTTGTAGACGGGATAGATGTATGTTTTTTAAATTTATTGTAAATCACTGCGTTATTTGTAAAATTCCAAAAATATTTTGAAGCAGTACCGAAATCTTTTTGTAAATCTAAAAAAGCTTTTGCGTTACTGATCGTCGCTTCTATCTTCCCTCTGTGACGAATAATTCCAGGATTTTTCATAAGCCTATCTATATCTCTCTTGTTCATTTTTGAAATCTTAACAGGATCAAAATTGTAAAATGCTCGCGCAAAATTATCTCTTTTATGCAAAATACATGACCACGACAAACCTGCTTGGTTTGAATCTAGGACTAAAGCTTCAAATATTTCTCTGTCTTTTTTCTTGGGAACACCCCAGACAAAATCATGATACTCTTGCATCAAAGCATCTTCCCTGCTCACCCAAGTGCAACGCCTAATTTCTTTCATACACCTAAGTATACTACCTGGCTTGCTAATTTTAAAAAAATATATTACAATTTAGGTCTTATCAATATGCGTGGATAACTCCCACATAAATATATGGCAGACGAAGATGTAATAAAGGATGAAGAAATGGAAACTGTAGAAGGAGCTATGGAAGCTACTACAGAAGAAATGGCTGACGAAGAAGTTTCTTCAGAAGAAGCTGCTGCATAGCACTCTCTTCAGGAAAAAATACTAAAAAGCGACTCCTCGGAGTCGCTTTTTAGTATTAAAAAATCCAAATTGACACAAGCTTTACACTGTGGTATTTTTTAAAAAAACATACCATGATCTTCAAAAAAATCATACGAATTTTTCTTAAACACAACCTGAGAAAAAGCTTCAAAAACGGGCGCATGAAATCAGTTTTAGAATCGCTTGAAAAATGTCTGACAGAAAAAGACACTAAGCAAGCAATTATAAAATACGTAGAAACTCTGCAAATCCTGGAAAAATGCTCTTGGGAGTTCCAGAGCTTCAAGCAGCTTGAGGTTTACACGCAGAGAAGGCTACATAAAGCTGTACTCAATATAGAGACTGCTTACAGCGACCTCAAGAACAACAACCGGATTGTGTTTATTGGCCAGCCAATATTTATTGGAGGTCAAAATATAGACAAAGGGACTTTTATTATCACCTCTTTCTTCCAGAGAAACTCTCCGGAAGATGTGGACCATATCCAACAAATCGAACCCGTAGACAAGATTGATGAAATATCTGACCGTACAAGAAAAATGGGAGTCGAAGAATCCTGGAAGTTTATGCGTGAATCAATAAAAAGATTTTACGACAAGCTGAAAGTGGTGGACGAAATATTGAACCCACCCTTGCCACCAAAAATAAAAGGAATGGAAGCCTATGACCCGCTTCCGTTAAGATAAAAATAAAAACCGCATCTAGCACAGATGCGGTTTAATATTTTAGCGCTGCTGATCTGTCGGCATAAAGCCTGTTCCACTGTATTGCATTTGGTTAAATCTACCCCAAAAGGCTAGGAAAACAATAACCAGGACGATTACGATAGAGGCAAAAAGTTGCATTTTTTTCATATAATAAATTTTAACTCTTAAATCAAAACAGTTCAATATGGTTTGACTAATAGATATAGCAAGCTATAATGCGCCCAGGAAGTAAATTTTCAAAAAAATAATAAACTTTTGATTATGGCAAAGTTACCAGACAGAAAAAGACTTTACCAAATAAAAGATTTGGAGATTGGAGAAACAGCATATGTCTCAGTATATGCAATGAGAGTGGATTCTGACGAGGAGTGCTATCTTTTAAAAGACTATGCTATATTCCCGAAAAAAAACACCGACAACGCCCAACTTAAAATTAAAAGGACGAAAGATGGGTTCATTGCCTTTATTTTTGAGATTGACTATCAATGGGGAATATCCGAAGATATCGAGTATGATCCGAGCGAAAAATCAGCATATTTGCCGATTATAGGCTTCGGTGATATTTTGGAATACAGTAAGTTCTCTGACAGAGAGCTCAGGAATGCTCTGCTTGAAGCCGAGCGCGCTGAAGATTATGAGGAAGCCACAAAAATAAGGAATATACTCAATAAGAAAAAATAAAAAAAATCCGCAAACATATTGCGGATTTTTCTTTTAACTATTTATTTCATTTCGTGACCTGTGCAGACACCACCCTTTTTACAATCTTCACATCCATCACATTTTGAAGTACCACATGTCCCGCATCCACAATTGCAAACACCATCTTTTGAACAATCGCATCCTCCTGAGTGACAAGATTTGCATCCACATCCACAAACATGACGCATAAGAGAGTATTTACCTGGTCCACCAAAAGCTATAGCGAGTGAAGATACTAGGAGCATTATGTCTATTTCTGCTGCATTGAATCCCATATCGGACTTCACAAGTATTATTGCAAAAATCATAACTATAGATAGAGCGATTCCTGCGTATCTAGCGAAAACACCTAGTAAAACAGCAATACCACCAACCAATTCAACAGCTGCAACGATGTATGCAAAAACTGAACTTAGTCCTAACATTCCAAAAAAACCAATTGTAGATTCCATATTTTGGAACTTTGATATACCGTGTGAAATAAAAATTGCCGCAACACCTAAGCGAAGCAACATCAAACCAGTGTCAGGACAGTGCATTTTTTTCATTATCTTCATAATTTAAATAAACTAAACTTATAATGTTTTTATTATATCACACCAAATAATTTTATTAATCGTACATATATAGTAAATATTATTTGAAATCTATTGAGCAAGAATTTACGCAAAAATGCTTGCCTGTTTTTGCGTGACTGTCGTCAAATAGATGCCCCAAATGTGAGCCACACTTTGAACACACTACTTCTGTGCGATGCATCCCTAGAGAGTTGTCTTCCTTGAAATCTACAGAGCCCGGCAAAGCACTATCAAACGAAGGCCATCCCTGAAGACCTATTGGACCAGAACTTGAATCCATCTTTGTATCAGAAGAAAATAAAACCTGCCCACACACTTTACACGTATATGAACCCTCTTCATTATGATTTACATATTTACCAGAAAAAGGCGCCTCAGTACCCTTCTCTTGAGTAACATGATATTCCTCCTCGCTCAATTTATTTTTTAGTTCATCTTTATTCATACTTTTATTGTAACATTTGTGTCAAATTTAGCTGTTTGACATGAGTATTGTTTTAAAATAGTATGAAAGCAAATAAACGTTATTTATGCAAAAACTTACAAATCCCGTCTGGGCCGAATATATATGGATAGACGGTCAGGAAACGGGCAAGCTCCGGTCAAAAGCTCAACGTATTGATTACCCGGGTTTCGATGGAGAAATGAAGCTCGAGGTAACAAAAATCCCCGAATGGGGGTTTGATGGATCAAGCACCTTCCAAGCCGAAGGTCACTTCAGTGATCTGGCATTGAAACCAATTTATGCATTACATGATCCGATCCGAGGTGGAAAAAACATACTTGTACTTTGCGAAGTCATGACACCAGATGGTAATCCGCATATTACAAATGCACGACATCATCTCGTACAAACTCTTACAAAATATCCGGAAGCAGAAGCCTGGGCCGGTATAGAGCAAGAATACACGCTCTACGGTGCAAATGGCAGACCATTTGGGTGGCCTAAAAAAGGCAATCCTGATCCACAAGGAAAATACTATTGTGGAGTTGGGTTCGATGAGGTACATGGCCGTCCACTTGTGGAGGCCCATATGAAAGCCTGTGTGGATGCTGGAATTTCTATCACTGGTGAAAATGGTGAAGTGATGCCAAGTCAACATGAATTCCAAATTGCAGTCAGAGATGCACTGGAATGTGCAGATCAGTTATGGATTGCACGTTGGCTTTTATACCGGCTTGGTGAAGATTTTGAAGCCTACGCCAAGCTCGACCCTAAGCCTATGAGTGGCGACTGGAATGGAGCTGGAGGACATGTGAACTTTTCCATTAAATCCATGCGTGAAGAAGGTGGTATCAGCATCATATACGATGCATGTAGAAAGCTTGGAAAATTTCACAAGGAGCATATGGCAGTGTACGGTCGCGACAATGATAAACGCCTGACTGGCAAGCACGAAACATGCTCGTTCAAACAATTCCGGTTTGGAGTTAGCAACCGAGGAGCATCGATTCGGATTCCTATGGCCACAGCAAAGAACAACAAAGGCTACTTGGAAGATCGCAGACCTGCTGCGAATCTCGATCCGTACAAAGTGCTTACAGCACTTATGGAAACAATTTGCGGAGATGGTTTCAATCCGGAAAATTTTGGATGGAAGCCTGACCTCGAAATTGGAGAATATGAAATCCTCTCCGAAAAAAATGCAGATATCCCGGTTGAACAACCGACGATATAAAAACAATCCCCCGCATACGCGGGGGATTTAATTTTTATTTTCGAGGAAATACTTCTGTGCCTGGTATATGGCCAAAAATTGCTTCTGATAGCTCTATGAGCTCCTTGTAGTTTTTTAGATACGACTTGAATTGCTCGTCGTTTGCATATTCACGCCATCTATTTAAAACATCCATAGATGAAGCGTTACCATGAAAATCTTTCCCATCAAAAGAACTCCCGCCACCAAAAGAAGAAACTTCATTCCATTCGGGTAGAAAATTATCTACGTGCAAATTTTTTGCCACATCTTTTCTATAATCCGGATCTTTCACCCATGCATTGAAGTTTACTGAGACTCTATTTCTCAAAATATTTGTATAACCGAGGTATTCATATGCGTGTGCTTTCCAGCAGACAAGATTGGTCTCCGGATGAAAATACCTCCCCATTTTCATTTTGCTTGCAATATAGTTGAATATATCGCGCATGATTAGAACATTGGAGAATTTTTCTTCGGCTATAAACTTTTTTGTAAAAGATTTTAGCTCTTGTTCATGTGAAGCAAAGTCAATATTTTCAAAATTCATCGAAATAAGATTCTTATCATCTTCACAAATATTTCTCCATAGCTCGGGGGTTTCTAGCTTAAACTCTTTGAGTTTTTCATCGAGCACTCCATGCTTTTGCCAGTTTTCATTTAATTTGTGAAAATATTTTTCCTGGTTGAAATAATACTGACTTCGTATGGTGTACGGATCAATATCTGGAAATATTTTCATATAGTTAAAGAAAACTTTATTGTTTTCAAACTGATTGAAAATCCAATCTATCACTGCATGCTGACCAGATCTGGACATCGCATGTACAAAAATAATATTCTTTGCAGTTTTGTCTATCATATAGCTTTTTAAAATGAACTTTTGCGGAGACGGAGAGATTTGAACTCTCGAAGGCTTTGACACCTTGCCGCCTTTCCAAGGCGGTGCACTAGACCACTATGCGACGTCTCCCTAGCCCCCGACCGAAGTCGGGCAGCAGGATATTTACATAAGCAAATACCCACGATGGAAACATTAATACGTGTCCATCTAAAAACTTAAGGAACGTCTGTGTCTATACTAACGATTAAATAAAAACCTGCAAGTTTTTGCAGGTTTTTATTTACCGAGCAATGCCTTAACTCTATCCTCTACTGGCGGATGTGTAGCAAAGAGATTTTTTATGTTTTTCCCTCCAAACGGATTTGCTATAAAAAGATGTGCTGTTGCCTTGTGTGCGCTATGCATGGGAGCACTGTTTAGAGATATCTTTTGAAGCGCACTCGCTAGACCTTCTGGATATCGAGTAAGAAGCGCACCGGACGCATCTGCTAGAAACTCACGCTTTCGAGATATAGATAGCTGAACAAGCATAGCAAATATAGGTGCAAGTATAGCGAGAACAATCCCCACTATCATCAAGATACTGCCACCTTTGGATTCATTGTCTCTACTGCCAAAAATTTGTGAACGCAAAAATATGTCTGCAATAAGTGAAATAAATCCAGCCAAGACAACCGCAATAGTAGAAACCAAAATATCTCTGTTGCCTATATGAGACAGTTCGTGTGCTGCGACACCTTCAAGCTCCGCTTTGTCGAGTATGTTCAATATTCCTGTTGTAAAAGCCACAGCCGCGTGATCTTTGTTGCGACCAGTTGCAAATGCATTTGGAGCAGGGTCGTTTATGATATAGACTTTTGGTTTTGGGATACCAGCGGTGATGGATAGATTTTCTACAATATTGTGAAGTTCACGATATTGTGTCTCGTCTGCAGGTTTTGCACCAGAAACACGCAGAGCTATTTTTGCACTATTCCAATATGCAAAAATATTCATAAATATTGAGAAAATGAAAAAACCGTAAAGAAAGTTTGGGTTGCCGTAGATTTGTGAAAATACAAAACCTATCGCAACTATCAAAACCAAAAACGTGGTCATAAGCAACCATGTGCGTCGTACATTTTTATCTTGTTGTGTATATAGTGTTGCCATGTTAATCCAAATTATAGATATCTACTACACCTTCTTTAAAAACAGTAGTACATGATGGTAGTGTTGTTCTGCAAAAACTATTTGTGGGCATTGGTTCCGCAGTAAAACCTCCACATGTTTCGGCAACTTCGTGGGTATTTGTTTCATATATAGTCCAACCACCATCAGCAATCCCTCCACCATCATAAGTGACAGCAGTAAAATCAATACCCGCTTGTTCACATTCCCGGATTTCAGGAATAATATTTTCATACTTAAAAAAAGTCTTCAAAAAGGTAACTGTTGGATCTTCTGGTGTGGGTTTTGGTTCTGGTTCTTGTAAATCTTCTTCATCTAGTAAGACATCTTGATTGGAGTAAATTTGATTTGTAGGAAGTGTGCTAATTGGAGCTACAGCAACATTTCTATCGTTTCTTGCAATCAAAAATGCTATTACAATCAAAACTAGTAATATTAGAAAAAGTAGTATGTTTCTATGATTTTCGTTTTGCATATAAATTATTCACTAATAAAAATTGGAATTAAAATACTTTTATCATTTTCTGGCTCTCCGGATGCATTGTCGTTGTGAATCTCAATATATGCTTCCCCGCTTGGAATTCCCGCGAAATCAATAGTTGTATTGAAAGTCACAGAGCCTACGGTCATCCAGTCACTAATCGCTGTTCCATGACCTGCCTTCAAAATAATCTTGTTTGAATCAAGTATATTTACCAATATATTGCCTTCAAAAAAATATCCTCCCTTGATTGTCCCAAAAGCCTCGATTTTAGTGCCAGTTTTAAATTCTGTATTAGGCGCAACAGAAAACATCTCTAGATTTTCTTTATCTCCTAATACGTACTCTGTAGGATAAGGGCCAAACCCAAGAGAATTATCGAACGGCAAATCATTTTGTTCTGTAGATATGTCTGAAACTGTATCTTTTTCGGTATTAATGTTTCTATCTTTTACATACACCAAAAAAGCTATTACCATAACGAGAAATAGTATCAAAAACCCAGCTAGATAATCAAAAAATTTATGTAGTGTCATGTGTAAGAGATATCTACTTTATTTTAAGGTCAAACATATTTAGCAAAGAATCTTTCCAGTAATTTTCTAATTTATTTAACGAATCTTCTTTGCCCGTAAATGCAGATCCGATTCTTTCATCATATCTTATTTGTTTTAAAATATCACCAACTATTCTATCTGTGAGATTTCGATATTCACTTTCTGCATTCTCATCTGTTAAATCTTCTCTTTCAGTAAATACAAGCAATGCATCTGATACCTTTGTTTGCATTTTAGTAGTAACGTCATTAGCAACAGCATTAAAAACATCAAACGCTGGACCTAGTTCTTCTTTCATTTCTTGTGCTTCAGCTGTGATCTTTATTGTATTTTCAATTTTATCTGGATAAATTTCGCGTATGGATTTCATTAAAGCAAGCGCGTTATCGTAGTGTCTTTTTTCTGGCTCTTGTAAAAACTCTCTAGATGCAGATTCCTCTGCTAGACCTTTTATTGCTTTTCTAATCTGTTTTATTGGGTTTTCTAATGACATGATTTTAATTTAAAAAAATAATAATAAATTAGAATTTTACTTCTACAGGCTTACTTTCTACCCCATCATCTGGAATATCGAAAAATTCCATTTTTGAAAATTTGAATAAACCTGCGAATACATTTCCAGGAAACATTTCAATCTTTGTATTTAGATCGCGAACATTTGTGTTGTAGAAACGGCGAGCTGCTTGTATCTTGTTTTCTGTATCAGAAAGCTCACGTTGAAGCTCTAGGAAGTTTGTATTTGCCTTCAGATCTGGATACGCTTCTGCAATACCAAAGAGTCCTGTAATAGCTTGCCCGAGCACCGCCTCACTTTGTGAGTGCTCCCCAGCTGTTTTTGCAGACATAGCACTAGCACGAGCTTGTGTCACTTTTTCAAAAGCACTTGATTCGTGCTGTGCATATCCCTTTACAGTATTTACCAAGTTTGGGATCAGGTCATAGCGGCGCTTTAGTTGAACCTCGATATCTGCCCAAGCTTCTTTTGTTCGATTAACAAGACGAACAAAACCGTTGTACATTCCAATCAGGAACACAACCAAAACAGCTAAAATAATATAGACAATAATCATTGGTGACATAAATTTGTTTAAAAATAAGCGATAAAACGACTCTCTGTATTATACCAAAAAATAAGAAATATTAATTTGACTTTTATGTTAATAAATGATATAATGCATAAAAATAAAGGTATTATGAAATTAAATATAAAGTCTGGGAAAGGAAGTTTCTTCCTTGCTATGTTGTTTTTTATCCCCTGCCTGGCATTTTTTGGCATTGCGATTGCACATCGCATTATGTATGAAAATAGTTTCGAGGAGATTTCTATCTTCACTCACAATTCACTGATGACATGCGCAGCCCTCATGCCTCCGTCTATTTTTTTATTGATCCGGAGCGCAGTAATAAATGCAAACGAGCCTAAAACAATAGAATGAAAATGCTCAGCCCCGAGGATTTAGAACTTTTACATAGGCAAGGATTAGCTTCAGACATAAGAAACAAACTCTCTTCTTCAAATATGCTGGTTTATCTTGTATTAGAATATTTCGAAAACAAGGACTTAACCGAGGAGAGAAGAGTTGCGTACAGGGATTTAATAAAAACTGAAGCAGAAAAAGTAAGGGATTACACGGAACATATAATCGCAACCTTAGAAAATACCCTATCTTTACCGGATGAAGAAATACCGAATCTGGTACGAGGAAAAAGGAGGAATTGATTCAAAAAACCACCCCAAATTGGGCGGTTTTTTATTTATAATATATATAAAAAACTTAATTCTATGTATTGACTTTTATGATTATTAGTGCTATAATATAACCAAACAGTATAATTTAACCTAAAAACAATAGAAAATATGAAACTATGGTTTTTTGTAAATACTACTATCCATTTAGAAGATGGTAGTATCCAACCTTTCCAAGGTGTGGTTGATATTGAAAAAAAAGAAGGTGAGTCTTTAGATCATTTTTATGAAGAATCAGTCGAAAATATTATCGCTGAGATCACGAAATGGTTTAATAAAAACTACCCTTCAAACAAACAAAAAAAGACGGTTGTAATAAACTGTTTAGCTAGGATTAATTAAAACAAATTATCCTTAGCGGAGGCTCTATTTCCAAATCGGAAATGGGGTTTTTTTGATTATTTTATTTAATTAAATGCAATATGTACCCAGTTATTCATACATATCGAAAACATGAAAAAACTCTATGCCTATTTTTTATTCCCCTGCCCTGACCACGCAACAAGTAGCGGGCTTGCTAGGAATATAGATGAGTATGTTCCAAAAAACATTCCTGCGGTAAGCATGATTGCAAAGTAGCGTGTAGATTCTGGACCAAAAATTGCAAGTGCAGCGAGTGTCAGAATCACGGTTAGAGATGTATTTATAGATCGAGTAAAAGTCTGAGATATACTTTTTCCTACAGTATCCTTGAAATCTTCGTTTACATTTTTCTCTAAATTATGTTTCAAGTTTTCTCTGATTCGATCAAATACAACAATCGTATCTGAAACTGATAAACCTAGTATTGTTAGTATTGAAACTATCAAAAGTGTATCAACTTCTAAGTTGTGAATATTTGCTATTACTGCAAATATTCCAAGCGGTATCAATACATCGTGTAGTAGTGTACAAACTGCTATGATTCCATATTTCCAAGAAGAAACAGGTTTTGAAACTTTACGAAATGCATATGCAATAAATAAAACTATTCCTATGCAAACTAAAATTATCTGAATAATAGCTTTTCTTTTTAGTTCAGTTCCAACAGAAGGACCGATAGAGTTAAAGCTTACTTCTTCTATATTTACAGTACCTGACAAACCGAGTGCACTGAAAAGTGCTTGTCTTTCTGGATCAGTTAAGTCGCGCGTCTTTACTAAGTATCCATCTTCACCAGCTGGCTGAAAAACCGGACCTATATCGAGAGACGAAACTTCGCTCTCTAGTAGAGAGACATCTGGTCTTCCAGATGGGTATTTGACTTCCATAACTGCCCCACCTTTAAAATCAATACCTAAACTAAGACCGAAGTAAGCAATACTAGATACAGACAATACCACCAATACAACAGACAACCAGATAAATATTTTTTTATGATTTATTATAAACATATTATTTTGAGAATCCTGAGCTAAATAAAAACTTAGTAATCTTATTAGTATTTTTAATATTCAAAGCATACAAGAATAGTCTAGTAATAGATATAGCAGATATTAGAGATACTATAACGCCGAGCCCAAAAGTAAGAGCGAAACCTTGGATAACTGATGTGCCGAATATAAATAGTATCAACGCAGTAATAATACTTGATGTATTTGAGTCACGAATAGAGAGCCATGCTCTTTCAAATCCTGTGTGAATAGCATCGGCGATACTTCTGTCATGTTTTCTGATCTCTTCTTTTATGCGCTCAAATATAAGCACGTTTGCATCCACAGCAATACCAATAGATATAATAAACCCAGCGATTCCAGAAGCAGTTAGTGTAATCGGGATAATCTTAAACAAAACCAACATCATAACTATATACATAACCAAGGCAACCACCGCAATAAAACCTGGTAGACGATACCAAAAGATAAGAAAAGCTGAAATCAATATAAATCCAATAAGGCCCGCAAACACACCAGCTTCTACAGCACTAGAACCCAGCGTTGCGCCAATTGTCTGAGTAGATATAAGTTCGATAGGAACAGGCAGTGCACCTGAGTTTAGTCTTCCGACTAATTGTTTTGCTTCTTGTGGTGTAAACAATCCTGTTATTTGAGCCTGACCACCAGAAATAGCAGATCTAACTACTGGTGTTGATATAGGTGAACCATCTAGATATATAGCGACGGTCTTACCAATATTTTCTTTTGTTATGTCTTCAAACATCTTCGCACCCTCTTCGTTAAACTGAAGAGAAACTATTGGCTCACGTGTTGAAGGATCAAATTCAAGAGTTGCTCTCTTAAGATACCTGCCTGTTAAGTCAGTGTTTATATAATTTAAATTATTTAGATTTATACTGTCTAGATTTATATTTCCATCAACCACATCGCTCGCATCCAACTGAATCGGTGCATTTGGATCTGGATTTTCTACTTTGAACTCAAGAAGTGGTGTTTGACCTATCATCTCTACTGCCTCATCTATATCTGTGACACCAGGCAAATCTATAGACAATCTCTCCTCTTGATTGTTTGCAAAACTACCCTCTTGTACTTGAACAACAGGCTCTGCCACACCAAACAAGTTAACCCTACGCTCAATCACATCGCGTAGCGCATTCATAGAATCATCTATCTCGGATGGATCTATACTACTAGTATCAGCTCTGTAAACTAAGTGCGTCCCACCAGACAAATCCAAACCCAATTTAAAATTAAAATTTTCAAAAAAAGCAGGGGCGCCTGCAAAAACCTTGTTTTTGTTTTCTGAACCAACCACAAAATAACCTAGTAATAAGCCGAAAATAAGTACCGCTGCAGCTAAAATTCTTGTTTTAATCATATTTATATAATAGGCCTATTTTATATTTTTTAACACAAAACGTAAACTTGACCTTTTACCAATTTAGTATCCTTTTCACTCTAGGCCTTAGAGCTCTATAAACAAAAAACGAAGTAAAAGATCCTAAAATAAAACCAGCGACAATATCAAATGGAAAATGCACGCCCACAATAATTCTAGATAGACCAATAACAAAAGCCCCCGAAAGATAAAAAATTCCAATTCTCTTGTGATACATAAATAGAGCAACTCCTAATGCCGAGAAAAAAGTCGCGTGACCCGAAGGAAAAGAATCATAACCACCATAATCAAAAAGAGGTTTTATTTCTGTGTAAGTAATGAAAGGCCTAGGACTATCAAAAATATCCTTTAAAATAAGGACAAAAAGCCAAGATAAAAATGCAGACGTAAGTATGACAGAAGCTTCGCCAAGCTTTTTTTTAATCTTTCCAAAATAGTACTCGCTCCCCGCCTCATCGTGATGAAAAATCAAAAATAAAAATACTCCAATTGTTAGCAGTGTCCCAAAAGATGTAGCCAAAAATATAATTGTCGAATCAAAAAAAACAGATTTCGCTGTTAAGCTGTTCAAGAAAATAAATATATTTTTATCTAAGATTCCAATCATTGTTTTTTACTAATTTCTAGTAAGTTTCTAAACAATATAGCTACAGTAATAGGTCCGATTCCTCCTGGGACCGGCGTATATAAAGATGCCTTACCTAAAACTGATTCGTCTATATCACCCACAAGTTTTTCAGCAAGCTCGCTTGTGCCTGCATCTATCATTATACTTCCCTCTTTTATATTGTCGCCATGAACTAGCCCAGGCTGACCAGCTCCAGATATTACAATATCAGCCGAAGCAATCTTTTCAAAAATATCTTCGGTAGATCTCGTGATCACAGTTGGTTCAACGCCTAAAGATTTTAGCCATAAGATAGCTGGCTCCCCCACCAATTTTCCACGACCAATAACAACTATTTTACTAGAAGATAGATTTACATTTTCTAGTAAAAATATTTCATTTATCGCTCCAACAACAGGAGGAAGTATCGCACTCTCTCCCCTTGCTAGAAGAGAGAGCGCCCCTTCGCTTAACATATCGACATCGTTCCCGACAGGAATAGAGTTCAGTATATTTTTAGAATCTATATGTTTCGGTAGAGGTAACTGAACAACAATACCAATATTTGGTTTTGAAAAAGATTTTATTTTCTCAATTAGATCATTTTCACTTATCGAATCAGGAAAAATTTGTATATCTACTTCTATCCCCATACTATCTCCAAACTTTTTCTTTGCACGAACAAATATATCTATAACAGGATTTTCTCCTACGCGAAAAAGTACTAGCTTGGGCTTGTTACCAGAAAAAGAAGCCAACTCAGAAATTATTTTTTCTTTTATTGAATCCCTTATATTTTTTCCATCTATAATCTTAGTTTGCATTTTATTTTTCTATTATCCTCTAGTAGACTACAATCCGAAAAATTCATTGCGCATATCATCTCTGTGTATTGCGCGCGCATATCTACGCATGCTCATAAGTATACCTAGTCCCAAAAATGAAGTCAGTAAGTGCGACCCTCCATAGCTCATAAAAGGTAAAGTTATACCCGTTACCGGCATGAGTCCTATGTTCATGCCGACGTTGATAATAAAGTGACTCATAAAAAGTATCGCAAGCCCCATACCAAAAAGCACTTCGAAATTCGACGAACCATGTACAGCATTTGCAAGTATTCTCCAGAAAACTATCCCGTATAAAGCAAAAAGTAGCAACACTCCTATGAAGCCCCATTCTTCAGCGAAAGCTGAGAATATAAAGTCTGTCTCATATTCTGGTAAAAATTGTAATCTAGATTGTGTTCCGTACCCAACCCCCTTTCCCAAGAGTTCACCCGAGCCAACGGCTATAGTAGACTGATATGCGTTGTACCCAGTGCCTTGTATATCAGCCAAAGGATGGATAAAGTTCATTATTCGAGCTTTCTGATAAGGTTGAAAAACAAACAACCATAAAATAGTAAATATAACAGCACCGACTCCGACCACAAACAAAAGATGTTTTTTTGACATACCAGAAACAAGCACCATACCAAACCAAGTCAGAAATATAATAATCGCACTACCAAAGTCTGGCTGCAAAAAAACCAATATAAAAGGAATAAAAGCATAGAGCCCAGATATAACTATGTGTTTCCAGTGGGCAATCTCTACATGTCTTCGGGAAAAATACTTTGCAAGCATCAAAACTACAACGAGCTTCATAGTATCTGAAGGCTGAAGTGATATACCTCCAAAATCAAACCAGCTTTGCGCTCCTTTTGAAACAGTTCCTACAACAAACAAAGCCAAAAGCAAGGTACAGAAAAACAGAAATAGATATACCAAAACATCAGTGCGCTTCAATATTCTTACATCAATAGAAGAAACAGTAAAAAAAACAGTAAAAGATATAAGTATCCACAAAAGTTGCCTATCAAATAAAACCGCCTGTCCAGTAAAAGAGTGCATCGTGATAAGCCCAGCAAAAAGAATTGGCAAAAGAGCCAAAACTAGAATCCAGTCAATTTTTCGTATATTTCTCTCTATCATAAATTAACGGATTGGAATTCCAAAAACACTTGTTCTAGGATATATCTTTTTATTTACTATATTTTCTGAAAAAGGCACTGGCCAAGTAAAGAATACTTGATCCTTTGAGCCTGGTAATATACTTTCGACAACAGTAGAACTAGCTCCAATTACATTTTCATCTTCATCGAAAAGTAGCGCTACTGCAGTAACATCTGATAATTCATAGAGTGAAGAATTTTCAATATTTGCGATAAGTCTTGGGCGAGTACCTAGATTCTCCAGTTGTATATCTTGTGATGATAAAAACACATCGAGTGCTCTGGGATCTACGCGTTCAAAACGTGGATTTCCTTTGAATTCAAATATTGTATATTTTGGCGGACGATTCCCAACATCTACTCCCCCTTCGAAAACCACAAATGCTCCATTTGGATTCACATAAGTGACACCTTCACGCTTTGCAATAAAAATATTGTCTGCATCATAAATTCTAAATTCATAATTTATACTTCGTACACCAGCGTTGCGATTTGGATTTTCTATATAAGCAACCAAATTGTAAATACTTCCGGTAACTTGTAGTGAACGTGCCCAAGATATAGACAGAGGTTGTACATCTATCGAACAAAATAGAACACACTCTCCTCCGCAATCTATACCAGATTCATTTCCATTTTGTTTTCCGTCAGAACATGTAGCCGGTTTAGTTAGTTTAGGTATTAGAATAAGCGACAAGACGATAAGTCCGCATGCAATCAAAATCGCGAGTATTGTAAGTTGTCGTTTGTGTGCCCAGGTCATGTAGATAGTATATAGGGAAAACTGATAATCGAGTAGTGGACAGAGAAAAGAAAAACTAAAAATTTTCTTAGTATATAAATGTAGTGATTGCGATCAATTTGACGGTACCCAATATTTAATGTTGTATTGACTTTTTAAAAATATTTGTTATACTATATTCAAACTAAATTGCTATATTATGTTAGAAAATCTCAAAGTAATTTTCTTTGTTTATACAATTATTGGAATGTTTCTTGGGGCAATCGGCTCAAATCTTGATGGAAATACAAAAGATTTTTTCAAATTTACTTTTGGATGGCTCCCGTTGATTATTTATGGGTTGTTTTTTTCTAAGAAATCCTAATTGTTAAATAAGATTAAATTAAAAAGTTCGCATATTGCGGACTTTTCAATTTATAAACTTGAAAATAAAACAAAAACCACCGAGTTTTCTCATTGTTTTAAATTTTTAGAAATATATACTTTGTTCTGGCGACTACCTACTTTTGCCCGAAGACTATCATCGGCACAACGAGGCTTAACTTCTTTGTTCGGAATGGAAAAAGGTGTGACCCTCGCGTCAAATCACCAGAACAAAACATATATTTTTATTTTATGAACTTTATAGAAGAAGCAAAGCATGATTTAGGTCTGTCTTCTCTCTGATCTCCGCAGAGATTAGGTAAGTTCACCTTAGGGTCACCCCACACGCCTTGCCTATAAATTAACAGCTATTGTAGTGCTCAATTTCTGAACAACTTGCAAGTGTTCAGATTCCTCATCCGCGAAGCACTTTCAGCAATTCTTTGTTATGGTCCTCTAAAATTTTAATATCGAAGTCCTTATCGATTTATATAAGTTAAAGCCTATACCATAAATGAGACTGCTTGACCTACGCCTTACCGCCAACGTTTCGAAATCTTTTTCAGAAACTGGCACTACGTATAACTGTTAGGTAACTTCAAGAACTTTCTTCTATAAAGTTCACAAAAATTTTGGAGTATTTTTAATGTATGTGATTTTCAGATTTCCTAATAGGAATCGAATAATTAGTACTTCTCGGCTCAACACATTACTGTGCGTACACCTAAAGCCTATCAACGTGATCATCTCTCACGGTTCTCAAACGATTCCTTATCTTAGGGGGGGCTTCCTTCTTAGATGCTTTCAGAAGTTATCCCTTCCCGACATAGCTACCGAGCAGTCCATTTGGTAATAGAGCTCGTACACCAGAGGTCAGTCCACTCCGGTCCTCTCGTACTAGGAGCAGCGCCCTTCAAGAATCAACGAGCGCAGTAGATAGGAGACCAACCTGTCTCACGACGGTTTGAACCCAGCTCGCGTACCTTTTTAATTAGCGAACAGCTAAACCCTTGGCAGCTTCTCCACCGCCAGGATAAGGTGAGCCGACATCGCTGTCGTCTACTTCTCGAGATTCGTTAATCTCGAGAATTCTTCTGTTGCCAGAAGGATCGGACTATATCTTCATCCAGCAATAAATTTAAAAAATATTACTGGAGATTGGCGTGTAGTCTCTACGGGTTCTGAAAATAGGTTGGAGGTTTCAGGTTTTAGGTTAGAGTAAATACAAATTGTATTTCACTTTTCCCTCTTACCTTTCACCTATAAACTATTCTCAGCCTTCCCACGGTATTGTCCACATGAAATGTGCAAAGTTGCACATGCTAGTGTGGAGTTCACCGTTATAGCCAATTATTTTTTATAGAAAATTACTTTTCTAGGCACCCCGATGTCATTGTTGTAACAATAAAGTTAAGGTGCCGAACTCCGCCGTCGATATGAACTCTTAGGCGGAACTAGCCTGTTATCCCCGGAGTAGCTTCTATCCGTTAATCTTCGGCCGCATCTAATGCGTACCATCGGTTCACTAGGTTCTGCTTTCGCACCTGCTCGAGATGTCCCTCTTACAGTCAAGCCAGCTTGTGCCCTTACACTATCGGCACGATTTCCATACGCGCCTAGCTGACCTTAATAAACTCCTCCGTTACTCTTTAGGAGGATACCGCCCCAGTAAAACTACCCACCAGATACTGTCTCTCTGTGTTTTTGCCACAGGGATTAGAATATACATGTCACAAGAATGGTATTTCACTGACGAGTATTACACAGCCGAAACCGTGCACATAACCTCTCCCATCTATGCTACGCAGGTAAAACGTATATTCAATATCAAGTTGTAGTAAAGCTTCCGGGGTCTTTTCGTCTATCTGCGCTTAACCGGCATCTTCACCGGTATTGTATTTTCACCGAGCTATTCCCCGAGACAG
>CAZWJU010000003.1:0-104918 GCA_964634365.1 uncultured Candidatus Saccharibacteria bacterium | reverse complement strand
CACAAGATAGAAAAAGGTAACTGCTTACCTTTTTCTTATACTTGTGCGAGACGGAGCGATGTTTCTGTAGCAACAGAAACCGCGAGTCAGGGTCGGGAAATTTTGTGAGTGGCGACGAACAAAATATTCCTGGCCACAGCACAAACCCCTTTTCGTCACACAACCCCCACCCAAAACGTTAAACACTTTAGTACTTGCAATTTTACCAAAAATGTGGTATTATACAGACCTAATAAATTAGTTCATTTCACAAAAAAACAAACAAATTGCTTATGAAAAAAGCATTAATTTTCAGTTTATTTTTGGCACTTATTTTGCCAATCATTTCTTTTTCTCAAGATCCTTATTTGACCACGGAAGACCAGCTATCTATGGCGGTCCTCGAAAAACCAATTGACGTGGAAGTAGGGGAAGTAAAGAAAGTTTGGTGTACATTTCATCTGGCCACAACGAATTATCCATTTGATGATGAGTCGTGGATCTTTGGTCCTGAAATTTGTTTGCCATCAACAAAAATGTTGTATGCGCAGAGCGATACGTTAAAATTATCTTTGTATGGGTGGAGGGAAGTATCAGCAATGGCTCTTGCTATGAACGATGCCGACTGGTCAGATTGGGATTTTTTACGTATTTCAATCTTTGAAAAGAGTACTGCAACGGGAGAAATTGATTCATCCCATATAGAAATGAATATCAATGGCTACAGCTTTTTTTCACCTGAACCATTAATTGAAGTTGATAATGATTTTTGTTATTCGACCGTGACTTTTACTGAAGATGATTATTATGATGATCTCGGAGAGAATCTTTATATGGAAATTAAAAAGGTAGGTTCCGGTGTTGTTTGGTCAAAAGCTGATATGACAAGTGGCGATGGGTACAGTATTTCTACTGTGATCGATGAACCAGGTATATATTCCGCTTCTGTTATAGGATGGAAATTGATGCCCTCAGCCAGGGATACAAACAGGGTATTTTTTACAGTATCTTGCGATGAACCAATGATGCGAGTTATTGCGACACCTGTTTACCAAAGAGGTATAAAGGTTATATATAATAATCCTGCGAGCGTTGTAATTTACAATGCTTCAGGACAGGAAGTATATAGAGGCGAAAATGATGGAAATATAATTCCAATTTCAGTTCCTGGAACTTACATCATTACTACAACTGACAAAGTAACTGGAATTTCTATCTCCGAAAAAGGAGTAGTAAATTAGTAAAATAAACTTTTACCACAAACCCCCGTTTAAAACGGGGGTTTTCTTATACCTTGTGTAAGTTTTCTTTTTTGTAGTACTATATCTATACAAACAGAAGTCGATTTATTTTTTAATTTAATTTTTATATATGTCATTTTTCAAAAATCCAGAATTTAATTCTCTAAAAGTTTTATTACTTTTAGTTGTATTTGTTGGAACAGGGTATTTTGTATTTTCAAACAACTCCGATAGATCAGTAGATCAAACAGGTAAAGTTTTTTTCAATAAAAAAGATAATACAGACACCTCAGTTCAATCAAGAAAAATAATAGTATGGGGCAATACAGGCACTTGCACAGTTGTTTATGATAATGGAACTTGGGCAGATGGGACAAGTACATACGCTGCAGATGGAAGTTTTGTAGGATGTACTTTATCTGACGGAACCCTTGTTACACCAGGTGCGGTTGGAGTAGAAGATATTATTGAACACGGTGGACCAAAAGATGTCAGCATAATAGAGGAATCTATAAAATAAAAATATAAAAACACTCCACACGGAGTGTTTTTATATTTATTGCATAAGTGTAGTATTATATTAAGTATTACAAGTTTTTAATTTTTTATATATGTCATTTTTCAAAAACCCACAATATAACTCTATAAAAGTACTCTTACTACTAGTTTTAATAGTAGGCTCTGGGTATTTTGTTTTTTCAAATAGTGCAAATCGCGGAGTAGATCAAACAGGTAAGACTTTTTTTAATAAAAAAAATACAATTCAAGATAACGGACCTCAAGCTAAAAAAATAATAGTGTGGGGTGGCACAGGAGAGTGTACTGTTGTATTTGATGACGGGTCTTATATAGATGGTACTACTGAATACAATGCAGACGGAACATTTAAAGGTTGTCGAGATGGAGATGGAAACTTGTGGCAACCAGGGATGCCAGGGGTTGTCGAGATAGAATATGATGGACCAAAAAGCGAAGAAGCGATGATGGAAGTAGCAGAATAAAAAATTTAAACCACCCTCCAGAGGGTGGTTTTCTTTTACAGAATTATTTCGAGCTCCATAATTATTGGAAGCATGTAATCTAATATTTCTTCTTCATTTAGGATTTTATTTCCATCACTGGCGATTTCTTTTCCTTCTTTAAAATAATACACGAAATCTTTTTTTGATGCGTATAATACTTTACCCTCGAGGTCTGTTTCAACCACAGATCCGTAGCGGGTCATGAAGTTTATCTTTTCACTGGCAATATCGTAGATTACGATATCTTTTTTGTCGGTGAACAGTGTGTCTGGCACGCTGTCTTTTGGACCGTGTGAGAAAATTTTCTCCATCGCTCCTGTCGTTCTTTCCGACAAAGTCCATCTGTTTGTGCTCTGAGCACTAACCATAAGGGAAGTGAATCCCAGTAATAAAATAAGCAAAATTTTCATTTTAAAGTAATTTTTTGGTGAACTTTTTTACTGCAAACATTATATCATATTGATATATTTTGTCAAAATATAAAAGAATATATACAAAATATGGGTTTAAGGTTAATTTTGGTATAATCAGACCATGAGTTTAATCAAAAAGCACTGTATTCCATGTGAAGACAAGGATATGAAGCCACTTACAAAAACAGAGGCCAAGAAACTATTGGCTGAGATACCAGCTTGGGAGATAGATGAACAGGCTCGTAAAATATCCAAGACTTTTGAATTTGTAAATTTTGTTGAGGCGGTAGATTTTATAAATAAAATTGCAGATATTGCCGAAGAAGAGGGGCATCATCCTGACTTTGCACTTTTTGGATACAAGAATTTAACAGTAGAGCTATCTACACACTCGATTGGTGGATTGTCTGAAAATGATTTTATTGTAGCGGCACGCATAGATGCTATATCTAATTTTGGTAAAATTTAATTTATGAATATAGCAGACATACTTTTAATATTTATTGGTTTCACTGGTTTTTTGTTGGCTTTTTACATTTATACTAAAAAGCGCGAGAAGAAACCTCTCGTGTGCCCGCTCCGTACAAGTTGTGAGTCAGTTGTTCATAGCGACTACTCACGTTTTATGGGTATTCCTGTTGAGCTTTTGGGAATGTTTTACTATGCATTCGTGGCTTTGGTGCATGGAATATTTTTGGCACTATCACATACACCGAGTGGTGAGTTTTTTGTGATTTCTCTACTTGTATCTTTTGTTGCTTTTCTTTTTTCCGCTTATCTTATATCTATTCAGGCTTTTGTTTTGCGTCAGTGGTGTACATGGTGTATTTTTTCTGCAACTTTATGTGTTTTGATATTTTCTATAACACTCATGACTCTGCCAGTATCTTTGGTTCCTGTATTGGTAGCGTACAAGAAACTTTTGGTGGTTCTCCACTTGTTTGGTATGGCTCTTGGGGTAGGGGCTGCGACTATTACAGATATACTTTTCTTTAAATTTCTAAGAAATTACAGAATCACAGAACCAGAAGCCGATATTATGAAAACGCTATCGCATGTTATTTGGTTTGCGCTTGGAATCTTGGTTGTAAGTGGTTTTGGGTTATACCTTCCAGAGAGTCAGTTTTTAAATAACTCACCAAAATTCTTTGTGAAGATGATCGGTGTTGGCGTTTTGATTGTAAATGGATTTTTCTTGAATTTATTGATTCAACCTAGACTTGTACACATATCTTTCAATGAACCTCATCCACACAAACCAGGAGAGTTGCATATGCTCCGTAAGTTGTCTTTTGCTCTAGGTGCTATATCCATAACTAGTTGGTATTTTATTTTTGTACTTGGAGCGATTCGCAGAGTGAAGGTAGAATTTTCAGATTTATTTTTAGGTTATATTCTACTTCTGTGTGTTGCAATAATAGGAAGTCAGCTATTTGAACACTTTTTAATCAAGAAGAATAAACAAGAAATATAATGCTCTATACTGGGAAAGGTGACAATGGAACAAGTAAGCTTTTTACAACTCCAAGCGGGGAGAGACTTTCTAAAACACATTCAGTTTTTGAGGCACTTGGTACCGTAGACGAACTAAATTCTTTTTTGGGAATATTGAAAGTAAAATCCAAAGATTTTTATATAAAAGATAATATCTCAGTAGAAAAGATTATTCACGAAGTCCAAGAAAATTTGTTTATGGTGCAAGCAGAATTGGCGGGTTCTGATATGAGCATAGGAGAAGATAAATTAAAAAAGTGTGAAGAAATAATTTCTGATATTGAAGCTATGATGCCCCCAATAAAAACATTTTTTATATCTGGTGGTACAGAGATGGCGGCATTTTCAGATTTGGCACGCACTATCACAAGACGGGCTGAAAGATCTGTACTAAGAGCCAAAGAAAATTCTATCAACATAAGTCCAAATACTTGTGCCTATGTAAACAGGCTATCGAGTCTATTTTATGCTCTCGCTCGTTTGGCAAATCATCAAGCTGGGGTAGAAGAAATTAATCCGTCATATAAATAGATTTTCTCCTTGAAAAATAAGTGTAAATATGGTTTAATCACCAGGTGTTTATGGAGGCTATGGTGTAACGGTTAACACTGAGGTTTGTGGAACCTTCGATTCGGGTTCGATTCCCGATAGCCTCCCCAATACAAAAAAATCCCGAAAGGGATTTTTGCTATAATCTAAAATATGGAAATACTGAAAAACGAGAAAAAAGAAACCCAGTCTTTTTTACAAGAATTAATTGCAAAACACAGCGATGGTTCTGTTGTGGAAAGAAATGAAATTTCTAATTTTATAGAAGGAAAAAATCTTGAGAGTCTTTTAAAAAATATAATATATCTTGGTTTTGTTGTTCATGGGTCACCAAAACTTTTCGAAGTAGCTAAGCCGCAAAAAGCTCAAGATGACAGAGGTGTTCCAGAAAATGAACATTTTGCCATATACGCTACAGACGAGCCTGCGATTGCTATATATATGAGTATTGTGTCAGGAGAAAAGATACATGAGCAGAAAAAAACTATACACTGGGGTGCTGGAGTGAAATTTATAGATGGAAAAAGAGTGCCATATTTTTCTGCAGATCAAGATTTGAGTAGTGTTATGGACAATGGATATTTGTATTTATTTAGAAAAGAAGATTTCGTCCCCGTCAGTGAAAATACAGAAGAAGAACAATTTGTCTCTCACGAGTCACTAAAGCCGGCTTTGATAATCAAAACCGAGCCAAGTGATTTTACCTATCCAATCAATCCTAAAATAAGTTCATAACTATATATACCAATAATGCTGTGGTGGTATAATTAGGTTATTAAAAATAACTTTTATTTTTTATGAACAATCAAAAGAAAATAGAATGGATCTTGAGAATTGGTGTCGCTGGAGAGTTTATTGGTCATGGTGTTTTTGCTCTACAGGGTAAGGCTCAGTGGATAGCTTGGACACAGCAAGTGCTTGGTGTAGAAGTTGGAGTAGCTACAAGTATTATGCTCGCCGTAGGTGTCTTGGATGTGGTCTTGGGTGTATTGGTGCTAATTAAACCTATTAGACCAGTATTGCTTTGGATGGCATTGTGGGGACTTTGGACAGCACTATTGCGACCGATTGTCGGAGAACCAATCTGGGATTTCATAGAGAGATGGGCAAACTGGGCTGCACCACTTGCACTATTTTATATTTATAAATCTGATAAAAATTAATTTAAAAATATGAAGAATTATTTTAGCGTTGGTTTCTTGGCAATTGGAATATTTGTAGGCTGGCTCGTGTGGGGTTCAGATACTATGGGTAACAGATCTCTTACAAACGGAGTACACAGAATGCCTGGCGGAGAAGTGATGATGGATATGGATCATATGATGAATGAGATGAATGCAGGTCTTGTTGGTAAGACCGGAGATGAATTTGATCAGGAGTTTTTAGAAGAGATGATTGTGCACCATCAGGGAGCGATAGATATGGCAGAGCTCGTACTCTCCACTTCAAAGCGCCCTGAATTGATAGATTTAGCGGGGAATATAATCGAAGCTCAAACAGGCGAAATAGAAATGATGCAAGGGTGGCTGGAGTCTTGGTACTAGAAGACAAAACCAAAAAAGCGACCTCTACGGAGGTCGCTTTTTTGGTTTTGTCTAACGGTTAGTATACATGCTTGTATAAATTTGGTTCAGGAGTAAATTGTGTGAAGAAACAAATTCTTTAACAAAAAAATATACAGTTATGTACGACGAAAAAATAGAAAAACTTCAAAGAAGTATTCAGGTCAAAGAAAACGATAAGATCGTAGCCTTATCCAAAAATGATACAAAAAAATTCAATTTACTTGAAAAACAAATCAAAAAGATTGAAAAGGAAATTGAAGCACGCTATAAAGTTGTAAATGAAGCTGAGGTCAAAGAAAGAGGTGACCGCAAAAAAGAAGAACAGCAAGAAGAAGAGAGTTTTAGATTAAAGGCAGAGAACGAAATACGCAACATGGATTTATCTCATGAAATAGAAGACGTTTTTATGGGCATGAGCAAAGACTATAAAAAAGTTCCGTATTCTGACTTGTTGGAAAGTGTCCGGTCTGTCTTGAAGTATAAAAAATCTTTTTCTATGAGCAAGTATCCATGGGCACTCAATATCTCTATCGGAAATGATGGAGTGGTAAACTTAGGATATGTAAGTTCAGATAGGTATTCATATTGGTTTACAATTGAAGTGAGAGATATGAGCACATTAGACTCATTTACAAAATCTACTACTGTAAAACATACAAGGTGTGAGCCAGAGCATGAACCTTGGAGTAGTTTTACTACAGATGATTATTATATGAGTGGGGAGTTAATAATAAATCACTTATTTAGTGCTCTCGGCAGTGGATTTCATGGAAAGCATGACAATTAACAAAAAAACCGCATTTATGCGGTTTTCTTTTTTGCGTAGCCTTTATTTTTCTTTATTAGTTCGCGTGCACTAGGTGAATCTATCAAGTGAGCGTTTGGAATTACACAGTGTCCACCAATAGGCCCATCCATATGTTTTAGGAATGGACGAGCAACTTCTGGTCTGCCAAGTTTTCGGTACCCTTCGTTATAAGTAGAGTTTCCGAGTGTATAGACAATATCAAAATCAATTTTATTCTTCTTGCAATAATCGTAGATTTCTTTTTGCAAAGTGATCATTATGCCGTATTGTGTTGTATCCCAAAGCTTTAGGGCTTCTGTTGTTTCAGAATTTGGAGTGATTTGTGTTTTTACTCCACATTTTTCAAATATTTGCGCTGCTTCTTTTGCGTTTTTACCTCCAAAGAATTTTACAAAAGTTTTTATGCCTTTTACCATGTGAGGGTGTACTCCGCGAACAGGTGAGTGCGTAGCGCCGAGAGATCTAGAAGTTCCGATTGGTACAGTGGAGTGGATTACTATGAATTTTGGTTTAAATTCTTTTTGGTATTTTTTAACACCATCTATAAATTTTGAATTGAAAGGTATACAGATATGTAAGACATCGTACTGCTTTTTCGGTGCTTGTATTCCTTTGAAAGGATCATGTTTATCAGATTTTAATATAAAAGATATAGCACTACCGACCTCTCCTATGCCGACAACCAGTTGATTTGTGTTTTTCATAATTTAATTTATATCATTTTTGGTATTTTTTTGCGACAGATGGGTTTTGAGTGGGGGATATTTAGTTATCCACAAAGGGCTTGCTTTTTGTATGTGTATAATATACACTAAGTATAGTGTATAAAAAACACTAAAAAAGATCTTTGAAAACATTGAATATAAAGACTAAAAACGAAATTCATGAAAAAACAATTTTGTATTGGAGCGGGGTCTGTACCAGGTACAGATCACACTATGCCAGGGCGTCCTGGCTGGAAAAACAATCAAGATGCATATGTGACATACGCTGACGAAGATGTTTCAATTGGCATAATTGCTGATGGGTGTGGAAGTGTTGAGGCGCATGCAAGTGAAGTAGGTGCGCACATAGGTGTAAACTTGCTTTTGCATGCAATAATTACTCAATACAAAAGATATCTTCCAATCTCAATTGGTAACTCTGAACCCGCCTTCTTTAGAAGGGTTCGAGAAGATGTTTTATCTCATATCCGCGTACTTGCTTTAAGTATGAGTAGTAGTATGTCGTCTACAGTAAGAGACTTTTTCTCTTTTACACTTATTGGTTTTATGGTTACAAAAACCAAGACTTATATATTTGTAATAGGTGATGGTTATACTTCGGTAAACGACACGCTCACTGTTTGGGGTCCATTTAAAAATAATGCCCCACCTTATCCTGCTCTTGTTCTGACAAATAGTTCCCTGTCTTTAGAAAACGACTTAGAATTTAAAGTCTTAGAATACGATACAGATAAGATAAACAGTATTCTTATTGCAAGCGATGGTCTCAGATATGTACTTTCTTCAGAAAATGAAAGATTGCCTGGTCAAGAAAAACTTGTTGGGCCAATCTCTCAATTTTGGGAAGAGGATATTTTCTTCAAAAATTCTGATGCAATCAGAGGTAGGTTAGCTTTAATGAATCGTGAGAGGGCTGTTATTGATACTGGGTACAAACATCCACGTATTGCCCACGGATTATTGAAAGACGACACTACTCTGGTAGTTTTGCGCAGGATATAAAATTCACATTTTAAAAAGTGATTATGAAAATTCTTATCAATTCTCAGGATTTTGAAACAAGAAATCTGAAACAAATCGGATCAGGGGGTGAGGCAGATATATTTGATATTGGTAATGGTCAGGCTTTGAAACTTTTCAAACGCAAGGATCATATAGATTATCAAGGCAATATATTTGCTCAAAAAGGCGCAGAAGATAGATTGCGAATTCATCAGGCTAAACTTAGCCTGTTCCCTAAAAATCTACCGAAAAATGTCATTGTCCCAAATGAACTCGCCTATGACACAAAGGGTCTAATAAGAGGGTATTCGATGGACTTATTGAAAAACCCTGAACCAATCTTTACTTTTAGCCAACCATCATCTTATGTTTTTGGTAGAGAAGAGGATTGGCTTATAAAAGTTTTTGCATTGATGCATAAAACCGTAACAGATCTTCATAATAAGAAAATTATTATTGGAGACTTTAACGATTTAAATGTATTGATTACAAATAAAACAACCCCATGGTTTATTGATGCCGATAGTTACCAATTTGGTAGTTTTCCAAGCTCTACTTTCGATGAAAGGTTTGTTGACCCATTATTGTGTATACTGGCTAATCCCATAACTCATCCGCAGCTTTGCCCAGACGGCAAGAGTCACTTGGTTCAAGCATCGCCTCACGGCGAATTGTCCGACTGGTACGCATTTACAGTAATGTTTTTTCAGACACTACTCTCGGTGCATCCTTATGGTGGTGTTTATAGACCAAAATCTGGACCAAAAATCGCTCACCACACAAGACCAATAGAAGCTATCAGTATATTTAGAGATGATGTTATATATCCCAAAAAGGCTAGGAATTATGAGTACTTGCCAGATGATTTGCTTGAATTTTTCAACAAAACTTTTACAAACAAAGAGCGTGGATTATTTCCATCTAAATTTATAGATGAGTTAAGATTCACGACTTGCGTAAAATGTGGAACAGTTCATGCGAGGGCTATGTGCCCCGAATGCTTTGGAGTACAAAAGAAAGCTATTGTAGCTACAATCAGAGGATCTGTCGTGGCCGAGAAAATATTTTCTACCACCGGAAAAATACTCAGAACAGCTCACAATGGCAAAAACTTGATTTATCTTTACCATGACGGAAATGCATATATTCGTGAAGATAAGACAGTTGTAAAACAAGGTCCCGAAGATTCTAAAGTGAGATACAGAATAACCAACAAAGAAACTGTTTTTGGAAAAGACAATGAAATAAACATTATTTCAAAAAGTGGTTCGAAAGATGCGTTTGCTATCGATAATCCAAATGGCATACCGTCAGTTGCCACAAACTCCAATAATATTTTCTTTACAGAAGGTGGATCTCTATACAGAATTGATCAAATATTAGGTTCTTCGAACAGAACATATATAGGGTCAGTTTTAAAAGACTCTACTCACATATGGTCAGGAGAGCGTGTTGGTTTTGGTTTTTACAGAAGAGAAGACATACAAAGATTTTTTATCTTTAATACAAATGGTGTTGGTATAAATGACAACATTTTGATTCCTAAAATTAAGGGTAAAATTATCGATGTAAATTGTGAATTCTCAGGTGAGTATATATGGTTTTTCATATCTACCAGTGAGGGTTCTCTTCGTATAAATCGTGCATATGTTCTCGATCTAACAGGCAGGCTAGTCGCCGAAGCAAGTGCGCTTTCCGGTGATGGATCATGGCTTGGTAGGATTAGAGGATCTTTAGCAGTTGCCAATACACTCTATGTCGCTACCGAAGAAGGGATTGTTCGGGTAGTGCAAGAAAAAAATAAAATTGAAGTTAAAAAAGAATTTCCTGATACTGCGCCATTTGTCGATTCGACTTCGGAGTTGTATTTGGGAAAAGGTGGAATTATTGCTGTGTCTAAAAAGGAGATATGGCAATTAACTATAAGTACAAAATAATTTTTTTTCACAAACAAAATTGTTATTTTTATGAAAAATGTAAAAACTCCTGGATTCTATAATCCAGACAATGCAGCCAATTTTCTCTACAATGAAGATTTGGCTCGTGTTAAGAGCGAGGCTCTTAAATTCGCAAAAAGTGTAAACCTGAAGCCCTCTGCTAGCGACAAGGTAAAAATCAATTTACTTTTGATCGATATGCAAAGAGACTTCTGTCACCCAGAGGGGACACTTTATGTAGGTGGAAGAAGTGGTGTAGGTGCTATTGAAGATTCGAAGCGCATCGCCCAGTTCATCTACAAAAATGTAGACCTGATCACAAAGACTACTGTGACCCTCGACACACACTTTCCGCTGCAGATATTTTTTTCTAATTTCTTTGTTGATAAAGATACAGTGGAATTAAACCCACATACACTTATCGACGTAAAAGAAGTTTCCGGTAAAAAATATCTTATCAACCTGGACCTTGCTGGTAATGTAATCAATGATTTTGTTATGCCGAATCCGCGTGTAGCGCTTGAGCTCGGTGTATCTCTTGATTGGTTATACAAACAGTGTGTTTACTATTGTGAACAATTGAAAGATCCAAACAGTGGTCGCAAAAAATACACCCTGTATTTATGGCCAGAGCATTGCATGATCGGAACAATTGGCCATACCCTTGTGGGTGTTGTAAACGAAGCCAGAATGTTTCATGCATATGCACGCTCAAGCCAGCCTGCAATCGAAATCAAAGGTGGTCACCCGCTTTCAGAGAACTATTCAATAGTTCAGCCGGAAGTTTTGACCCGCTTTGATGGAAACCCTTCAAATCTGCAAAGAAATACAAAATTCCTCGATCATTTATTGAAAGACGATATTGTAATTATTGCCGGTCAGGCTTCGAGTCACTGCGTTGCATCTTCAATCGACGATATCTTACAGGAGATTTTGAATACCAATCCAAAACTCGCTGAAAAAGTTTATATCTTGGAAGATGGAACAAGTGCCGTAGCTGTACCTGATGGAAACGGAGGATTTCTCGCTGATTTTACAGACGAAGCAAATAAAGCCATGGATCGTTTCCGTGCAGCTGGTATGCATATTGTTAAATCAACCGACGATATAGCCAATTGGCCAGGCGTTGCACACGAATTACTGGGTTAATCAAAAAAAATGGAAGTGCGCTAAAAATTAAGTAGCGCACTTCCATAAACAAAAATGTTCATTTCAAAAAATTAAATAATCATTATGAACTCGAAAAACAGTATTAACTCAATGACTCCAGAGGAGTTGTTGAAACAAGCTGAACTTTCAGGAAATCTTTCTCCTGAAGCACTATCTGCGATAAACAATATCCCAGATATGGGTGCCGAATTACAAAACGCGATGGGGATTTCTATTGACAACGTAGACGCAAGTGAAGTTGTCCTTATCGGAATGCTTATCGATGACTCTGGTTCAATCAGAATGTCTGGTAACGCAGAGATTGTTCGAAAAGGTTACAACCTGGTGATTGATTCTGTTAAAAAATCAAAACAAGGAAAAGGTGTGCTGGCCTTAACAAAATATTTGAATGGCACAATGCTCTATCCTTGGATTCCGGTTGAACAGGCGATCTTGATGGATTCTCACAACTACAATCCTAACGGAGGAACACCTCTTTACGATGAATCAGTAGTATTTTTGGGAACGTTGGCTGTGAAAGCAGAAGAGTTTGAATCTCTCTCTGGTACACCAGTTCGAAGCATTACGCTTATCGTAACTGACGGTGCAGATGTTCATTCTCAAAAACAAAATCCGAAAAGTGTAAAAGCGGTGGTGGACAGTTTACTCAAAACTGAAAACCATATCGTAGCTGCTATGGGGATCGATGATGGAAGCACTGATTTTCGTAAAGTGTTTAGCGAGATGGGTATACCAGACGAATGGATCCTTACTCCAGGAAACACTGAAAGTGAAATCAGAAAAGCATTCCAGCTTTTCTCACAAAGCGCTGTTCGTGCAAGCCAGAATGCTGCCAGTTTCAGTCAGACTGCGATGGGTGGCTTCGGAGGATAGTTCTTTTTGTTCTTTTTAAACGGCGAAATATTCGCCGTTTTTATTTTAGACCTAATGAAATTTCTGGTATAGTAATAGAATCAATGGAGCTTAATCAGACAAAATTTGAACAAATTAAAACTTCTCTACGAGTTGGGTATTTTCTTGCGTTACGTGACATAAAACAATCAAACAAGTGGACAACTGTCCTGATTATGTTCGTTATGACTCTAACTTTTTTAAATTTGAATGTTGTTTCTGGTATTTTGGTCGGTCTTATTCAAGGTTCAGAAGAGGCCAATAAAACTCACTACACAGGTGATATTATCATCACTCCATTTTTAGACAGGGCATATATTGAACAAAGTAGAGATGTAGAAAAAATAGTCGAGACTATTCCAGGATACGTTGCCCACACAGCTCGCTACACAGAGGGTGGAAAGGTGGAAGAAAATTATAGAAAAACTTTGGAGCCCAACCAGATCGTGAGTTCTGCGAGTGGCTTGGTTGCAGGTATAGATCCTATCCAAGAAGATAAAGTTACAGGACTATCGAGTTTAATAAAGGAAGGTTCATATCTAGAACTAGGGGACAGTAACTCTATTCTTATAGGTAGTAGCCTGCTTTTTAAATATACACCAGTTGAATCCCCAGGTTTTCAAACACTAAAAGAAACTGAAGTTGGTTCAAAAGTTAGACTAACTATAAACGGAAATCAAAGAGAGTTTATTGTTAAAGGAGTAGTTTTATCTAAAGTTGGCGATGTGGACTCTAGAATTTACATGATTGATTCTGAACTAAGAAAGCTGATAGGTAGAACAGATTTGAATGTCGATGAGATTGTTGTTTCTCTAGAAGATCCTGCCTTGGCTGATAGTGCTAAAAGAGCTTTGGTTGCTAGTGGTGTCGAAAGCCGGGCCCGTGTTCAGACATGGGTTGAAGCTCAGCCTAAATTTTTGAAAGATATAAAAGTCACATTTGCATTGCTCGGTAATGTTATAGGATCTATCGGACTTGCTGTTGCTTCGATCACGATTTTCATTGTTATATTCGTAAATGCAATTACTCGTCGTAGATATATTGGAATATTGAAAGGTATCGGTATCACCAAATCAGCAATTTTGTTTTCTTATGTTCTCCAGTCACTTTTCTATTCTTTTGCCGGTGTTGGATTAGGAATGCTAATTATATTTGGATTTCTAAAACCTTTTATCGCTGCTCACCCGATTAACTTTCCTTTTAGTGATGGTATATTGGTTGCTACAGTTTCAGGAACTCTTATAAGAGCGTTTATACTTTTTATCGCTACGATAATCGCAGGCTTTATACCCGCTAGAATTGTTATTAAACAAAATACATTAAGTGCAATACTTGGAAGATAATATGATTGAAGCAAAAAATTTATTCAAAAAATTTGATAGTGGAGACAGTCAGGTGATTGCTCTTGATAATATTTCTTTTTCTGTAAAAAAAGGTGAATTTATTGCAGTTACAGGTAAGTCTGGTTCTGGTAAGAGTACTCTTTTGTATCAGCTCGGTTTGTTAGACCATCCAACGAGCGGTGATGTTGTTATTGATGGTGTAGACACAGGCAAACTTTCTAGTGATGATAGAACTTGGTTTAGATTGTATTATCTGGGTTACGTATTTCAAGATTATGCAGTATTGCCATCATTGTCAGCAATCGAAAATGTTAGCCTTCCTCTTTTGATGCAAGGTGTGCCACCTGTTCTGGCTAACGAGAAAGCTAAGGTTGCACTTGAACGAGTTGGTTTAGGGCATAGAATCAACAACCTACCAAGTCAGCTATCAGGAGGTGAGCAGCAGCGTGTTGCTATAGCTCGCGCAATAAGTCATGATCCAAAAATAATCTTTGCCGATGAGCCTACGGCAAACCTAGACACAGAGACCTCAAGGGCTGTGCTCCAGTGTTTTTTAGATTTACATAAAGAGGGTCAGACGATAATAATGGTTACACATGAGCCTGAATATGCGGCTCTGGCTGATAGAATTTTTAAACTAAAAGACGGTAAAATCTTGTCAGATAACTAGTTTTTTAATTAAGTATTTTTCAAGGTATACTGTTTATATGCAGGTATTACCACCTATCGAAGACAGGATAATAAAACGGCCGGGATCTTATCAGTACAAGATTCAGCACTATATTCCCGACCTCACATACGATGAGTTTTGGGAAGATTTTTATAATAGGCTAGGTAAAATGTTAGGCCTACGTTATCCGATCAAGACTAAAGATATAAATATAGACGAATATTTTGGTCACTTTGGTTTTAGATTTCATCCTATAATCCATGCTTCAAATTATTTTCATATTGGTATAGATATACTTGCAAAACACAAGACCCTCGTGTACCCAGTACTTCCTGGGATATTTGAGTATTCTGGTTTTAGTAGAACAAACGGAAAATATGTACTCTTATCTCATCAAGATATAAAGACCGATGATGGATTTTCTCTCTGGAGTATTTATATGCACTTAGATAAATATAAAGTTAAATTTACCAAGTATCAGAAAATGCTTCGCGAAATGAGCTTTCATACTTATCCCAATATTCCAATAAAAACAACTCGCTCTATTGGTACTGTTGGCAACAGTGGAGATACGAGAGGTATGGTCCCGAGACTGCATCTACAGATCGAGTTGCGATACAAAGATAAAATAATCGCATTAGATGGAGCAAGAATTTTTGGTATTAAAAATGGTGAAAATAAAACTGCAAAAATAACCAGTGTCGAAGAATTTAAAATTTTCTGTGATCTCCATAAAGACAATCTAGAAGATTGGAAAAAGATATGGGATAGCAACCAATAATTGTGATATAATTTTTCTATGAATACACCACAATTTTTGATCCCTATTATTAATACCATCCAAGCTTTTGGTTATATAAAATTTCTAATATTAGTTGCAATTTCTATTATCTTGTACAGAATTCATCCGATATTGGGAATATTAGGTATTGCTTTTACTCTAGCTCTAACTTTTGGATTTTTGGGTTAATATATGCGCGAAGATTTCAATAAAATACTTGGTAAATACAATGAGCACGCACGTGATGCTGCTGTTAAAATTTCTAAAGAAGATAGATCTGCTCTAAAAGAAGAGGCGGACAAAATAACAGATGAGTCTGCTAAAAAGAGAGGCAACTCTAGGGAGATTCAGTCGGAAATATTAAATATACAAAAATCAAAACAAAATATAGTTCGCAAAATGCACAAACATTTTAGGAAACTTGATGCAGGTGAGTCTATCGAATCAACAGGTAAGACAAGGATTGTATCTTTTGATAAAAAGCTAGATAAATTTTATTTTTTTGACGACAAGGATACTCAAATATTTTTAGACCTTTCGGATATTTTAACAGATGGAGAGTGGGGTATAACTTATGGATTTGATACTTCTGTCCCAAAAAATATTCAAAAGAAATATATTTTAAATGAGGCCAAAAGAGAAATCGCAGGGAAACTCGATGAGCAGATTATTTTAGATGAATCAAGTAGTGTTACAACTGACACTTTCAAACAAAAAGCATATCTTGAAATTAAAAATAGCAAAGATACAAAAGATCAGTTCGAAGGTTTTTTAGCTGAAAAAATGATAAAAGGCCTTCTCGCAAAACTATCTATTGATGGTGCAGACTTTCTAATAGAAGAAGCAGATGTATACCAAGATGTAGAACAAAAAATTGATTTTATAATTAGACGAAAAAATCACAATCGTGCAGTGGGTGTTAGCGAGGATGATAAAATTATTGGAGTGCAATTTACCTTAAATGACGCAAAAAAAGATCTTAAAAAGAAACAGGTTGAAAGATCAAAGAGAAATTTAAACAGTAAATCAAAGAGAAAGCATGAAAGAGGTGTGGATGACATAATGCTCGTTGTTATGCCTGTAGAAAAGCTGAAATCCACTTATAAAAAATGGTCTGAAGAAAAAAGGCCAGGAGGTCCAGAGAATTTGTGGAGTATAGATATGAAATACGAGATTCTAAAAGGTGTGTTGAATGGAATTGTTGGTGAAGGCGAGATTCATAAACTTTTATACAACGATATCAAATCTGACTTAGAATCAGACTTGATTGCAAAGCAAAATGCTCTAGCAGATATAAAAAATGAACTAGAGAGAAGGGGTATTTCTAATTAATATATGCACAAACATAAATCTCCATTTTTTTATGCTCTGCTCATTGTAAATGCACTTATAATCGCTTTTATTATTGATTTTACCCAGAGGAAGATAATCAATACTGCTGATAGTTACTATAAGCAAAAAGACTCCCTTTACGATAGTTATTTGAATGATATCTAAAGACCCAAAGAATCTTCAAGTAGGTCTGACCAAGTCTCAGTTAGGTGTGTAACCACAAGGAAAGATGGCAGATATATAATCGCAAGTCCAAACAACATTAATATTTTCCAAATTCTCTCCATAATTTTCAGACTTTATCATAAAGATATTTTTTTTCAAAATATATCTTTTTTGTAATGGCTTTGTACCAGGGTATAATAAATTTATGCAAGTTATAAAATCAACCGGCGAAAAAGAATTATTCGATAAAGATAAGCTCTGCTCTTCTCTGGAGCATTCAGGAGCACCAAAGGACCTGGCGAAGACAGTTTGTGATTCTATATTATTAGAGATTGATCCGGACATAACCACAAATAGTATATACAGAAAAGCTTTGTCTTATTTGATAAAAGAAGACCTTGCTTTAGCTGCTGTGTATAGTTTACGTAGAGGTATATCAGCGCTTGGTCCAGCTGGTTTTATATTTGAAAAATACGTAAGTATAATTCTTGAGTCATATGGTTACAAGACTAAGCTAAATCAAATAATGAAAGGTGTCTGTATAGAGCATGAGGTAGATGTTGTAGCAGAAAAAGGTGATACTCATTTTTTGATAGAAGCAAAATATCACAACGAACAAGGTTTGCGTACTCATGTTCCTGTTGTTATGTATGCCCACGCAAGACTTTTAGATATAGAAGAAGCTGAAAATAAAAAAGAAAAGAACAACTTCGATCATAAAATGTGGATTATCACTAATACTAAGTTTACAGATACCGCTATAAAATACTCTAAGTGTAGATCAATAAAAATCACCGGGTGGAATTATCCAGAAGGTGATAGTCTAGAGGATATGATTGTTAGAAATAAATTGTTTCCAGTAACTGTATTGCCGTCGGTTAACACAGAAATTTTAGATATATTTGCTAAAAATAATATAATGCTTGCACAAGACTTGATTCTTTTTAATCCTAAAAAGATTCATGAAAAATTCAATATAGATAAAAATTTGGCAGAACAGATTTATCAGGAGGCAATAACTATGACAAAACAAAATGGATAAAAATAAGTGGCTCACCCCAGAAGAAATAGAAATTGAATGTTTAGACGAAAGTCGTGAAGATAAAAATACCGCTCGTCTTTGCAGTATAAACAGAGAATTTAAACAGGGTTTTGAATTTATTGAAGGATATAAAGATTCCGTGTCTTTTTTTGGCTCAGCTCGTTTCAAAGAAGATAACGAACATTATATTGATGCTAGAAATTTAGCTTATAAAATAGCTGGAGAACTTGATTTTATTGTTGTTACTGGAGGTGGTCCCGGTATTATGGAGGCTGCTAACAGGGGTGCTAAAGAAGCTGGAGGTATATCTTTGGGGCTACCTATTAGATTAAAAAATGAAGAAAATGTAAACAAATATGTAACTGATGCGGTGCGTTTCAATAACTTTTCTGCCCGCAAAGCAACTCTGACTTATGCTGCTAGTGCGTACATATTTTACCCTGGAGGGTTTGGTACATTAGATGAACTTTTTGAAATACTTACACTTATTCAAACTAGTAAAATTCCAAAAGCCCCAGTTTTTCTTATGGGTTCAGATTATTGGGGGCCGATGGATCAATTTATAAGAACAAATGTTCTAGAGTTGCACGAGGCAATCGACAAGACAGACACAAGTATTTACAAAGTCTTAGATACTCACGAAGAGGTTTTAGATGCAATTATAAAACACAAAGGAGAGTTATCTAAGAGATTCTAGGTCACGCAAAACTTCTTCGGCGTGTTTTTCAGGATCAACTTTTGTATAGACTTTTTCGATCATACCTTCAGGATCGATTAGATATGAAATTCTTTTTGTACCAATTGGGCCTTTTGCTCCATACATATCTATAACCTTACTTTTTTCATCTGAAAGAAGAGTAAAAGGTAGTTTGTATTTTGATATAAAATTTTGATGACTTTCTCCACTGTCTTTTGAAATCCCGATTACAATAAGATCATTTTGTTCGTATTCGAGTGCATAATCACGTAGAGAACAAGCCTCTTTTGTGCATCCAGGTGTGTCATCTTTTGGGTAAAAATATAATAAAACCCAAGAACCTTTGTATTCTTCTAGAGAGTGAAATTCACCACTTTCATCGGGTAGTGAAAAGTCTGGAGCGGGTGTATTTATGTCTAACATAGTTAAATTATATACGCGCTTTTCTATACAGTAAAGGTAGGCTATACTATCTAAATGAATAAAAAAACACTTTTAAATATAGTAATTATAGTAGTTTTTGTTATTTTATTAATTATAATTTTTCGTGTATTTCCAAAGCCTGTTAAGGCTCCAGAAAACACAGATATAAAAACAACAGATATGTCTATGGATAAAATTACAACAGCAAGTGGTCTGTCTTATGAGATTAAGGTTGCGGGTACTGGAGAAGTGGCAGCAGAAGGAAACAAAGTTTCTGTTCACTATGTCGGAACACTTGAAAATGGTTCTAAGTTTGATTCTAGTCGCGATCGAGGTATACCATTTTCATTCAATCTTGGAGCAGGACAAGTTATCAAGGGTTGGGATGAAGGTGTTGCAGGTATGAAAGTAGGAGAGACTCGAATTCTTACAATCCCTAGTGACTTAGCTTACGGCCCAAGTGGTATCCCGGGTGTTATACCAGGAGGTGCAACTTTGGTTTTTGAAGTTGAACTTCTGTCTGTAGAATAATATGAATTCAATTTTTATTCTGATGTTCGTTAGATTCGGTAGAACTTTACGCGACGCATTGCGTGAGCGTGAAGTAAGAAGTGTTCTTATATTTTTATTGGTTATATTATTTTCTGGTTCAGTTTTTTATCACCTGGTTGAGAAATGGTCGTACCTAGATTCTTTGTATTTTGCTGTAACAACACTTTCGACAGTAGGCGCTGACAATGTTTCTCCTGTAACAATTGCTGGAAAGATATTTACAATGGTTTATATATTTCTAGGCATAGGAACTATGTTGCGTTTTATAAATATACTTGCATCTCATGCTAAAAAAGAAGGTGCTATGCATACACTCCTGGGGGTAGATCCTTATGAAAAAACAAAAGAAATAATTCAAAATACAAAAGATAAGTTTGTTGATTAGGTCATTTTATTATTTTAAATAACGCACTGTGCGTAAAATATATGAATTTAAAAATAGATGAAAAAAAATTTGCAATGAATAGTGTCGCTGTACTATCAGTAGTACTAACACTGTTTGTTTTTATAAAATTTGTTGATGCAGTATCAAATCTACGAAGAGGCGAGAATAGTCCTTTTTCTACGATCACTGTATCTGGAACAGGAGAAGCTTTTGCTATACCTGACGTTGCTTTGATTGATTTTACTATTACAAACGAAGGCGAATCAGTTAAAGAGGCTCAAGATAAAACTACAGAAGCCGTAGCTACCAACCTAAAGGGTATTAGAGATTTAGGTATTTTAGACAAAGATATAAAGACAACGTCATATACATCTAGTCCTAAATATAGTGGCACGCCATGCACATACTATTACTGTAGAGACAATGATCAAAAAATAATTGGCTATACAGTTTCAGAGAGTATAGAAGTAAAATTACACGACACTTCTATGGCAGGAGCTGTCTTGGCACTTCTTGGAGAAAATGGTGTGAGTCTTGTATATGGTCCAAACTATACAATTGATGACGAAGATGCTGTCCAAGCAATCGCTAGAGCAAATGCAATAGATATGGCAAAAGAAAAAGCAAAAATTTTAGCTAAAGACCTGGATGTTAGATTGGTTCAAATAGTAAGTTTCCAAGAAGACGGCAATATGCCCTATGACTATTTGGGCGATGGATTCATGTCTGCTGCCAAGGAAAGTTCTAGTGTTCCAGAGGTTCCTCTAGGAGAGAATAAATTTACATCTTCTGTATCCATAACATACGAGATACGTTAATCATAAAAACCGCTATCCACACAAAATTGGATAGCGGTTTTTTATTTGTAGATATATAATATATTAAACAAGCTATTTTCTAATCAAAAAAAATAATAGAATTTGGAACCAGGTAGTACCAGTAGGATCATCTCTCCTTATGAGGAACAGGTGATAGACAAAGCTAGCGCTTATAAAATCAGAAAAGATCAAAACACAATCCAATTTTTCAACGTATCAGGTCGCAACGATCACCATAGGCGACCGCGTTCTATAGGTGGGACTTCTAACAAGAGCAATCTTTATAGAAATGCACCAAAGACGAAGCATATTTTATGGCACGTCCTTTTCGGGACATTAAATGTTTATCAAATTGCCGATGAGATAAATCGAAATAAATATTTCGGTGGCAAGAAAATATATGTGGAGCAAGTCGGCAATCTAGATATTGTTCTAAAGGAAGGGCAATATGGATGCAAAAATATTGAAAAGTTGAAACATGTATTTGATTTTATGTTTCGCGATGGTCGCACCCATAAACAAAGGTTGGATACTATAAACCACCTCTGGTTAGACCCTGATTTTATACTAGTTTTATAAGAAAAAGGCCGGAATATTCCGGCCTTTACATTTTCTATGGGTCTGATATACTATATTACGTAAACAACCCCGCCCGGGTGTTTTTTTATAAAGAATTTTTTACACAAATTAGAATATCCTATATAAAAACGTAGGTAAAAATATGAAAATACTAAATTATCTAAGAGAGACTAAAACAGAATTAAAGCATGTAAATTGGCCAACTAAAAGTCAGGCAATTTTGTATACAGTTGCAGTTTTGGTTATTTCAGGTCTAGTTGCTTATTTGTTAGGATTTTTTGATTTCCTATTCTCATCAGGACTACAAAAGGTTTTGATTTATTAATTTTTTTAAATAACTTTTAATTATATGGCAAAACAAGAAGCGCAAGGTGCACGAAATTGGTACGCAATACACACATACTCAGGCTATGAGAATGCTGTTATGCGTAACCTTATGCAGCGTATCGAATCTCTCGGAATGCAAGACAAGATATTCAACGTGATTGTTCCTGTTGAGAAAAAAATTAAAATCAAAGCGGGTAAGAGAGTAGAACAAGAAGAGAAAGTTTACCCTGGTTATGTTTTAGTAGATATGATCGTGACTGACGACTCATGGTTTGTGGTTCGTAATACTCCTCGCGTTACAGGATTCGTTGGTGCTGGAGTAAATCCTGTTCCTCTAAACCAAGACGAAGTAAACGCTCTTTTTGGTAAAATGGAAGTCGACAAGACAGCAAAACACAACATCAATCTCGATGTTGGAGAGATTATTCGCATCGCAGACGGACCTTTCAAAGAATTGGAAGGTAGAGTAGACGAGATAGATCATGAACGAGGTAAGGTAAAAGTACTTGTTTCAATGTTCGGTCGCGAGACTCCGGTGGAACTAGATTTCTTGCAGGTCAAGAAACTATAGCTTTACACCTTTCGGATTTTCTGTTAATCTAAACCCGTTACGCAAAAGCTTCAAGGGTATGAGTTTCCCTATAAAAACTTAAAAATATAAACTTTAAACTAATAAAATGGCAAAGAAAATTATCAAAAAAGTAAAACTACAGGTGCCGGCTGCAAAGGCGACACCAGCTCCACCACTTGGACCAGCGCTCGGACAAGCAGGTATTAACATCGGTGACTTCGTTACTAAGTTCAATGCTGCAACTTCTAGTATGGCTGGAGATATTGTCGGAGTACAAATCTCTGTTTATGAAGACAGAACTTACGATTTCGTAATCAAGACTCCACCAGTAGCAGGTCTTATATTTAAGGCAGCTGGAATCGAAAAAGGATCTGGAAGACCAAATACTTCAAAGGCAGGAAAGATTACAAAAGCACAAGTGAGAGAAATTGCAGAAAAGAAACTAGTAGACTTAAATGCAAAAGATATCGAAGGAGCAATGAAAATCGTAGAAGGCTCTGCTCGTTCAGCAGGAATCGACGTTATATAACGGCAAAGAGGGGCAAGGGAATAGGGAATAGTGAAGAATGAAAACATAATTCTAATAGAAAAAATCTCCGCAGGAGATTTTTTCTATGTTTTTCTTTACTATTCGCTATAACCTTTTCCCTAATACCTAATAGAAAAGCAGTCAAGGTGACTGCTTTTTTTATTTATTTTTTTCGATTGTTAGAAAGGTGTACTCTAATCCAGTTTTTGGGTCTACTCCACTTTCGGAGTAAGTTATTTTACCAAATGATTCCCATTTTGGGAAAAATCTATCAGCTTTTATATTTGAACTCACTAGAACAATTTCTAATGTGTCCACTATCTCGTCAGAAAAAGCTTGCTCAAATACTTTTTCTCCTCCAATTATGAAGATTTCCGTTTCTTCAAATTTTGCAGCCTCTTTGATTGCTTCTGTTAAAGATGCTACTACGATCACATCTTTATGAGGATAGAATTCAGGGCTTTTACTAATAACGATATTTCTTCGTCCAATTATAGGCCTTAGTCTGTCGGGCAACGATTCGTATGTGAATCTGCCCATGATTACAGTGTGGCCTTTTGTTAGGCTATTGAAGCGTTCATTGGCTGTTTTTATGTTTACCAATGTTTTGTTTGCTTTTCCTATACCTCTGTCTAGTTTTGGGTTTTCTGAGCTTTGTAAGACGGCCCAGATGATTACTTTCATAAAATAGGAGCTTTGTTTGAACTTAGGATAGCACGTAAAAGTCATTTTTGATATAGCTAGAAAATTGTTTGCTAATATCACTTCTCATATGGTAGATTCGAAGCAAAAGATACTTTTATGAATATAGAGAAATTTTCTGGTGCATTACCTGCGCAGCACTTACGAGTGCTTGCAAACAATGGTTTTATTTGTGGAGTAAAAGATAGCAATATTAAACCCGCATCTATCGACCTGTCACTTTCTGGTGAGATATATGAAGTTGAAAATTCTTTTCAAGTTCCAGACGATAAAACAGTTTGGGAGACAATGCAAGAAGTTGGTTCTACAAAATATTCTATTGAAAAACCACTTCGCCCAAATCATACATATGTAGCAAAATTAAATGAACATCTTGATTTGCCGCAAGGTGTTTATGGATATGCAAATCCAAAATCTACATCCGGTAGGCTCGATTTACATGTACGACTTTTGGCTGACCATACTTCTCCATACGATTCAATATTTAAGCGTGGTTGGTCTGGAGATTTGTGGTTGCTTATAAAACCAAAATCTTTTGGAATTTTGCTTTGTGAAGATATTTGTTTAAATCAGCTTAGGCTTTGTTATTCTGATACCAGGATTAGCAACTTTGAACTCGAGACGTTAATGCAAAATCCAGGACTTATTTTCGATCCTGAAAGCAAGAAAGTTATCAGTTTCAAAAATATGCAAGCCAAAGACAATCAGAGATCTGTGGTTCTGACAATTGATGCAAAAGAAAGCGATTTGCCACTTGGTTATGTTGCCAAGAAAAAACAAAAGCTTATCGTTGATATCAAGCAGACATATAAAAAGGAAGATTTCTTCGATATTGTTTTTGGTAAAGATGGTTTTGTTACGCTCGAGTCAGGTAGATTTTACATTCTTTCTTCATACGAGAATGTTTCAGTTCCGGTTGAATATGCTTCTGAAATGGCATCAATAGATGATCGGTTCGGTGAGTTTAGATCTCACTACGCCGGATTCATTGATCCAGGATGGGGGATAGGCGCAGATGGTAAGGGATTCGGTCGCCCGCTGACGCTTGAAGTACGAGCATTTGAAAATATGTGTGTAAGACACAGGCAACCAATCGCCAGGCTCAGATATGAGCATTTGGCTGAAGTGCCGGAAATACACTATGATTCGATTTCTTCAAATTATACGAAGCAGATAAAGGCCAAACTGGCCAAGCAGTTCATTTAAATATAAACCCGCATTTTGCGGGTTTTCTTTTTATTGACTCAGGTCAATATTTAGTGTAGAAATAGGCCAGAAATGTAAATTTAACAAAATGGAAAAAGAACTAAACCCAATTGTTGAACAGAAGATGTCTGATTTTCTGTCCTCTCTTCCGTCTGAGAGACGAGAAGAAGTGAAGTTGATTTTAAATAAAATAACTTCAAACCAAACTGACACCGGCGTTGTTGTGTCACTTTTTGATCTTGACAGCCCAGAAGATAATGCGATGTTGCAGTCGCTTAACTCTCGAAGCTCTGGTGGAATGTTTGTGAATCTGAAAAAGGTATTACAGAAAGGTTCTGCAGATTTTATGGAGATGTTTTATGTAAATTATGGAGACAAATCAATTGGGGATTGTGGAACAATCACATTCTACATCGATGGCCTTTCTATGATTGCTGCAAAACAATTCCAAAATTGGCCGCTTTACAATGGACAAGAAACAAGTACCAGGTATGTCGCTATGACTAAACTTGGTTGTTACGATCCGATCGATAATTCTGCATCAAAAGCAGTTATTGATATCCTGATGGATTTTTACGAACAAGGTCTTCGTATTATGCCTCCATATCTGAAAGAGCGTTTTCCAATTGGAGAAAAACCTGAGGATAAAACGGACAAAGAATGGGAGGCTCAATACGAAAAAGCAATTAATGCAAAGATGTTCGATATTCTTGGAGCGTTTTTGCCGGCAGGAGCCAGGACCAATGCTTCGATTCATATGAACTTGCGTCAGATTGATGAACAACAGAAATTGCTTGTACACAATCCGTCCTCTGAGGTGCGTGCGATTGCATACTCGATTTTGTCTGTGCTGAAGGAAAAATTTCCGGCAACATATATTAAAAAGAAAAAATATCCGGAGCAAGATGCTTATTGGGAAATGTGCGCCAGGGATTTGTGTTATTTTGTACCTGAAGGTGATTGGCCGGAGTTTGAAATGACAGATACAATTGATCGTATAGGTCTCGCAAATTATCAGAAATATATTGATGCTCGTCCGGTAAAAACAGAGTTGCCGAAAGTAATGGGTAAGCTCGGAAGTGTTCACATTAAGACATTTCTGGATTATCGTTCGTTTCGTGACATTCAGCGTCAGCGTAATGGTATTACAGAGGTTCCACTCCTCGTTACAAATCATGGATTTGAGGAGTGGTATTTTGATCAGCTCCCAGACAGTTTATTTGTAAAAGCCAAGTATGTTATTGAAAGAGTTGAATCAATTATCTCTTCGATGAACAGAAATGAATATCCTGAAGTTGATTTTCAGTATCTTATCCCGATGGGATTTAAAGTGCCAGTGGAATTCTCCCGTAATCTTGTCTCAGAGGTGTTCGTACAGGAATTGAGAACTGGGCTTGCGGTGCATCCAACAGTGCGCAATATGGAAAAGAAGTGCGCAGAATATATGATGCGCGAATTTCCAGATTTGAAACTCCATGTGGACATGTCCGACAGTGAGTGGGATATGAAGCGTGGACTTCACGATATTGTGGAGAAGAAATAAACAAAAACCCCGAAATTTCGGGGTTTTGTTTTTTTATTTAAAAAAACAATTTTACATGCTAATATCTAAAGCATAATGAAAGATTTACAGATTAAAAAACTAGTCGAAGAGGAAAGTAAGCGCCAGAAAAGCGTGGTGAATTTGATTGCGTCTGAAAACTATGTTTCAAAAGATGTTTTGGGGGCACTTGGAAGTGTTCTAACAAATAAATATTCCGAAGGCTATCCAGATAGACGCTACTATGGAGGTAATTCAACAATAGATAAAATTGAGAAGCTTGCGCAAAGTCGAGCTTTAAAATTATTTAAATTGGACAAAGATAAGTGGAGTGTAAATGTTCAACCGCTTTCTGGGTCTCCTGCAAACCTTGCAGTTTACACTGCACTTGTTCCAGAGGGTGGGAAGATATTTGGGATGTCTCTTGAGAGTGGTGGCCACCTAACACACGGACATAAAGTTTCAGCTTCAGGAATTTTTTGGAAACAGATCCCATACCATGTAGACAAAGACAAGGAGGTTTTAGATTATGAAGATTTAAAACGTGAGGCCGCTTTGCACAAACCAGACATAGTTGTCGCAGGATTTACTGCGTATCCAAGAGTTGTTGATTGGGAAAAATTCCGCCATATTGCGGATTCTGTCGGCGCTTTGCTTTTAGTAGATATGTCTCACATAGCTGGACTTGTGGCTGGTGGAGTGTATCCGTCACCTTTTCCATATGCAGATGTTGTCACTACCACAACCCACAAAACTCTTCGTGGTCCACGTGGGGCTATGATTTTTTCTAAAAAAGAATTTTCTGAAAAAATTGATAAGGCAGTTTTTCCCGGACTCCAAGGTGGTCCACATGAAAATCAAATTGCTGCTACTGCTGTTGCGCTTTATGAAGCCAGCAAACCTGAATTCAAAAAATACACAAAACAGATAATTAAAAATTCAAAAAACCTTGCTTCTCTACTTCAAAAATTTGGCTGGAGAATTGTGTCTGGTGGAACTGATTCACATTTGATTTTGGTAGATACTTGGATGAGTGGAAAAGGTATTTCTGGTAAAGAGGCGAGTGAGCGTCTTGAGAGAGAGGGAATTATAGTAAATAAAAATACTATCCCGTTTGAGTTGCGTTCTCCTTTTGATCCATCTGGGATTAGACTCGGCACAGCCGCAGAAACTACAAGAGGAAAAACAGAGAAAGATATGAAAAAAATAGCTGAAAAAATCAACACGATTTTAAGAAAGTAGCAATACTTTCTTTTTGTTTTTCTAAGTGGTACAAATACGGAAGACAAAATGTTTTTTATATGAGAAAAAGCAACTTATTTATCGCCGTTTACGGCATAAACAACATCGGAAAGTCTACTCAGACTAAAATGCTTGGAGAAATGCTTTCCACAATGGGCTTGAACACAAAGGTTATCAAGTACCCTATTTACGATATTCCTTCTGGAGTTAGGCTCAATGATTACTTGCGTAAAGGAAATCCTGAAAAATTGACTCCACAAGAAGCTCAAATTATCTATGCTCAAAATCGTCGAGATTTCGAGAAGGATTTACTTGGTTTACTTGAAAACAATATTGTAATCGCCGAAGATTATACCGGTACTGGTATTGCTTGGGGGGTCGGAGCAGGTGTAGATAAAAATTTTTTGATTCAAGCAAACTCCGATCTTTTAAAGGAAGATTTTGCCGTACTTATGGATGGACACCGTTTTTCTTCGGGTATAGAGTCTGGTCACAAGCATGAAAATGACAATCCGCTCATAAAACGTGTACGTGAAGTACACATGGAGCTCGCAAAAGACTACGGCTGGGGTATTGTAAATGCTAACCAAACCCCCGAAGAAGTACACGAAGATATTTGGGAGTTTGTTTCCAAATATATCTAATTTAAAAACCCCGAAATGTGGGGTTTTTCTTTTTCTTTACATTTAGTACTTTTCTTGTATATTATAGAAAAAGTTCGTCATGAAAAAACGTGAAAGTATATATAGAGACATTTCGGGTGAAGACATAATCCTAAGAGATATTTTGGTAGAAGGCATTATACAAAACGCAATAATTAAAATTACTCGCGAGCAAATTATGTATGAGAACAAGTCGCGCAAGAAGGAGATAATAGAATTAAAAACTCTACTTTGCGTGAAGCTTTCAGAGCATTTGTCGCGTGAATTGTCTTTGAAAAAGATTGCCGAGCTTACTGGTGCTCCAAAAAACGGCAAAAGTGCTCATTGTATGGTTATATACTACAACAACAGGCATAAAGATTTTGAAAGTGTTGCTTATGCGAGCAATGATAGGTATTTAGCCCTAAAGAATGACTTGGAAGCATGGCTCGAAAAAAATAAAGAATATTCAAAATATAAAGATGGATTATTTAAAGATGTAAAAATAGACCATTCTAAATTTGAGCCAAAGGAAAAAAAATTGATACCCGTATGCTCCATAGATGAATTTAAGTCGTCTATTAGTATTGATCAATATGGAGACGAGTCATCTCTTTTGAGAATCGAATCTTTGTGTCAAATTCTATATGGCATAAAGGAAAAAGAAAAAATAAAGCGAAACGGTGAATACAAAAATATTCCAAAAGATAAAATACCAATTTCGTCCGTTAAAATATTTCTTTTTTCTCAGAATTTTACTGAAGAATACCAAGATAAAGTTCTCAGCTTCCTGTATACTGTAAAAGTAGATATGGAAGTAGTTTCATAATCTAAAACTCTCCTGAAAGGGGAGTTTTTTATTTTTTATGCTAGAATCTCGATTATGGTAGCGTTGGGTATTTTAGATGAAAAAATAAAGTCTGCGATAGCAGATTTGGGGATAGATTCTGTAGATATAAACTGGGAGCACCCAGGTGATTTGGCGCACGGAGATTATTCTACGAACATAGCACTGATTGCTTCAAAAAAAATAGACAGAAATCCAAAGGAAGTCGCTCAAGATATAGTTGATTCAATACAAAATAGTCTGCCGACCGATGTTGAAAAAATCGAAGTCGCTGGTGCAGGTTTTATAAATGTTTATTTGTCTCGTGATTTTTTCGCGAACTCAATCTTAAAAATATCTAACAACAAAGATTTTGGTAGGACAGAATCTCTTTCCGGTAAAAAAATAGTCATAGAATACACAGACCCAAACCCTTTCAAAGAATTTCATATTGGACACCTCATGTCCAACACAATAGGTGAGACACTTTCTCGTATTATTGAGTGGAATGGCGCAGAGATTAAACGCGCATGCTATCAGGGTGACGTAGGATTGCATGTTGCAAAAGCGATTTTCGGAATGATAGAGAACAAAGATAGCTTGCCCGATGAAAATGCACCTATCGATATATGGGCTAAGTTTTTAGGATCTTGCTATGCATTAGGGTCAAAACTCGAGGGTGATACAGAAGAAAATAAAAATACAATCAAGGATTTAAATAAAAAAATATACGATCGGTCTGATTCTGAGATAAATAAATTTTATGATTTAGGAAGAGCAAAAAGCTTAGAATATTTCGAAGAAATATATAAAAAACTTGGTACAAAATTTGATTTTTATTTTTTTGAAAGTGAGACAGGTGAATTTGGTAAAAAAATAGTTGAATCAAACATAGAAAATGGGATTTTTGAAAGCGGTGAAAACAATGCGGTTGTTTTCAAGGGCGAGAAATATAACCCAAAACTCCACACTCGTGTTTTTATAAATTCTCAAGGTATACCAACTTATGAAGCAAAGGAGCTGGGTCTTTCAAAGATAAAATTTGATACTTATCCATACGATGAGTCGATTGTTGTAACCGGTAACGAAATAAATGATTATTTTAGAGTTTTATTAGAAGCCATGAATCAAGTTTTTCCAGACTTGGCGAAAAAGACAAAGCATATATCTCATGGGATGTTGCGCCTACCTACAGGTAAAATGTCTTCTCGTACAGGAGATGTTGTCACAGGAGACTCGCTACTAAAAGACATAGGCGAAAAGGTAGAAGAAAAGATGAAAGAGAGCAATAGGGCAGAAGATAAAAATCTGGTGAACGACATTGCAGTTTCTGCGCTTAAATACTCCGTGCTAAAACAAGCAACAGGTAGAGATATAATATTTGATTTTGATAAATCTCTATCATTTGAAGGCGACTCAGGTCCGTATCTGTCGTATTCTCATGCGCGTGCACGTTCAATTTTAGAAAAAGCTAAAAACGCTAATATAGATATATCAAATCAAAATCCTACAGAAAAAATATTTGAAATAGAAAAGTTGCTTTATAGATTTCCTGAGGTTGTAGCGCTCGCATACAAAGAATATGCTCCGCACGCGATTGCTTCGTATCTTATAGAGCTTGCTCGTAGCTTCAATTCTTTTTATGCAGATACTCAAATTGTAGATGAAGAAGATAAAACCAGTGGCTATAAAGTTATGATAACCAATGCATTCGCAACAGTTCAAAAAAATGGTCTTTATATCCTAGGTATAAAAGCTCCAGAGAAAATGTAGACTAATTTGTTTCAATCTGCTATTGTTCTAAAAAAGTTATTTTGATGGATGTAAAACAACTCATAGCCGAATGTTTTCGGCTACTCGTGCCTCACATAGGAGAGCATGATCATTCTCATGATCTTGAGCACACTAGACGTGTGTTGAATCTCGCTATGCGCATAGCAAAAAGCGAGACAATACACGCAACTGACTACGAGGTGTTGGCTCCGGCATGCATCTTCCACGATGCAGTTATTTTTAAGAAAGATGATCCGAGAAACAAACTCGCTCCCAGTAAAAGTGCAGACTTGGCAGAAGTTTTGCTTAAAAGCATAGTTGGGTATCCGGTTGCAAAGATAAAAAGAGTAAAGGTTTGTATACAAGAATGCTCTTTTTCAAATGGTACTGAGCCTTCTACTTGGGAGTCTGCAATTTTACAAGACGCAGACAAGCTCGAGAGTGTTGGTGCTTTTGCAATCATGCGCACCTTTTCTTCTGGTGGGCAGATGAACCGACCTTTTTACAACCCGCTTGACCCCCTTTGCACAGGGGAGTTAAACGAAAAAGTAGGAGCAAGTGTTGAGCTTTTTCCGAAAAGACTTTTTGTTGTGGCTAGCACAATGACTACAAACGAAGGCAAAAGACTTGCTCAAAAAAGAGTCACCTTCCTTCGCTCCTTCTGGGAGAGGTATAAAGAGGAGCTTATAGAAGGTGGGGTCATAAACGAAAAGTACGAGCCCATAGAAATGGGTTTCTAAAATCAATAAACCACCCAAAATCCAGGGTGGTTTTTATATTGGACTAAAAAGGTATTTTGTGTTAATATGCTCCCTGTATAGTTCACCAAAAAACAAAATAATATATGAATCACTTAGAAAAAGCTCAGATTGAAAAGAAAATTCCCATGACAGAAGGAGAGAGGAATAAACTTATTTTAGGATTAGTTTTTCTGGCCTCTTGTTTTTTATCGGTTAAAATCCTTGTGGCTGCAGAAAATATGGATAAATTGATCTTATCTTTAATTTCAGCAATAGGTTTTGGAGCTGCGACAGTAAAAATGTTTAAATTATCCATGTTTGCTCATGATGCAAAAATCAAGAAACAGATTGTGATGGGGACACTGGATGAAATTTTTTATGAAGAAAACCCGCGTCATCCTGATGGACGCTCGATTACAATAAAAGATCCCAAAAAACACATATATTGGGACGACCTGGTATATGAGGTGCGCAGGTACAACCTTGTTGCTAAAAGTAGTGAAAAAATCAAATCAATCATGATAATTACAACGAACGGCGCACCTGTGACATATTCATACAGGATTATTTATTGCTCCGAGGATCAGCAAAAAATTGTTGATACACACAGCTACGATTCGCTGTGTGCGCATGAACTGATTTTGTTTTAAAAACAAAACCACCCGCTGGGTGGTTTTCTAATTTTCTATCCTAACAGTTTTGACTTCGTTTGCTTTTACTCGTACCACAGTTAGTATCTTCTCTTTTATTTTTTCTGGATTATTAGCGTGTGGTATACGAAATTCACGAGTTTCTCCGGCTGTTTGCACAGAAACTTCTCCGCTGTTTATAAGCTCCTCTACAATTCCTGTCATCGACACAGTAACATCTTGTATTTTATCGATCTGAAGAGTAGATATTCTGCGAGAAAAAAGACCAAACTGCTCTACGTCTATGAGCCTGTCAGATGTAAGTATCCATATATCGAGCAAGTAATTGGTAATTGAAACAAAAAATCCAACCCATACAAAGACTAACCATAGACTGTAAAATAGTTCGTAGGCCGGTATAAATTTTTCAGGAATTGATATATCAAAATATTGTCCACCAAAATACATCATCAGGTAGGGAAGTATGGCGATGAGTGCAAACAAGAAAGTTTCTACCCCTAGATAAAACCAGTGTTTTCGAAATACTACTATTTTCTTTTCTCCTGGGTTTAATTTCATATACCTATAAAAGTTTGAATTTTTTGATAAACATTACCAATCAAGATAAATACCCCAATTCCGTATATGGCAAAAAGTATAAGCCCGCCTAATATATTTTCAGCATATTGTTTCCAGTGAACTATCATGATTAGGGATATGAATATAACTACAAGTACAATAAACCAAAATATTAAAATAATATTTTCTGGGTTGGTTATGTGTCCTAGTATGTTTTGAGAGAAAGACAATAAATCCATACAGATATTGTACCATGACTTGCATTTTACACATTTCTAACTATTATTAAATTATAAGCGTCATTTAGGAGTTATCAGCTCCAAGCCCTTCCAAATGTGGGTACGCTCTGGGAAGAAATAAAGTAGAACCCAGCGGGTAAGCCCGTTAAAGCTGCAACAAGGGGTTTGAGTTTATAGATTTGGTTTTACTAAAACCTTACACCTATAACCTAAAACCTAAATTAAGGTGGTACCACGAGGAAGCTCGTCCTTACACAATGATTTTAAAATTGTTGTGCGAGGACGAGTTTTTTATTTTTTAAAATAATATATATGTCAAACGAAAACCAAAATTTAAATACAAAATCTGAATCAGCTTCTCGCGAAGAGGCTGTTTTGAAGCTGTGGCAAGAAAAAAATATTTTTGAAAAATCTGTCGAGAAATCAAAGGGTGGAAAAGAATTTGTTTTCTATGAAGGTCCACCAACCGCAAACGGGAAGCCCGGAGTTCATCACCTGGAAGCGAGAAGTTTCAAAGACGCTATTCCTCGCTACAAAACTATGCGCGGATACCACGTACGTCGCAAGGGTGGCTGGGATACACATGGTCTGCCAGTGGAGCTTCAAGTTGAAAAAGAACTCGGCCTAACTTCAAAGAAAGAAATCGAAGAATACGGTGTAGAAAAATTCAACCAAAAATGTCGTGAGAGTGTTTGGCAATACCGTGATATTTGGGAGAAATTTACAAATCGTATCGGATACTGGGTAGATACAAAAAATCCATATGTCACTTACCACAATTCATATATCGAGTCTGTTTGGAATATTCTGTCTACTGTAGAAGACAAAAAACTTTTGTACAAAGATTACAAAGTTTTGCCTTGGTGTCCTAGGTGTGGAACTGCTCTTTCTTCACACGAACTCGCACAAGGGTATCAAGATGACAAAGATCTGTCTGTAACAGCAAAGTTTAAAGTTGTTGGACAAGACAATACATATTTCCTAGCTTGGACGACAACCCCATGGACACTTCCGGGGAATGTTGGTCTTGCTGTTGGAGAGGGTATCGATTATGTAAAAATAAAAAAAGAAAACGATATTCTAATTCTTGCAAAAGAGAGACTTTCTGTTGTAGAAGGTGAATATGAAATAATTTTAGAATTAAAAGGCAAAAATCTTGCAGGTATGGAATACGAACCACTATATCCATATTTCAACAATCTTGCACCAAAAGATCTAGACAAATCAAAAGCTTACAAAGTTTATTGTGCAGATTTTGTTACAACAACTGATGGAACAGGGATAGTGCATACAGCTGTTATGTACGGACAAGATGACTTCATCCTCGGAACAAAAGTTGGATTGCCAAAGTTTCACCTGGTTAAAGAAGATGGACATTTTAAAGAGCAAATGGATTTTCTTTCAGGACGATTTGTAAAAGATGAAGAGGTCGCGATAGATATTATCAAGGACCTTGCGCACCGTGGCTTACTTTTCAAAAAAGAAAAATACGAACACTCATATCCACACTGTTGGCGATGTAAAACTCCGCTCATATATTACGCACGGGACTCTTGGTACATTAGAGTTTCTGATCCAAAAATCAAAGACAAGATGATACAAGATAACAAAAGTATCAATTGGGAGCCGTCACATATTCGCGAAGGGCGTTTTGGCGAGTGGCTTCGTGAGCTCAAAGACTGGGCAATATCTCGCGAGCGATATTGGGGAACACCTCTACCGATCTGGGAATCAGGGGACGGAGATAAAATTGTTGTCGACTCTGTAGAAACATTGAAAAAGTATACAAAGAAAAGTGGAAACAAGTATTTTTTTATAAGACACGGGCAAGGTGTAAATAATACAGAGACAACATTTAAAGTTCGCTCACAGCACGAAGCGGAGCTTACAGAGAAAGGAAAAGAAGAAGTAAAGAAAAGCATCTCTAACTTCAAAGAAAAGATTGATGTAATTATTTCTTCACCATTTGAAAGAACAAAACAAACAACTCAAATAGTTTGTAGTGGCTTAGGTTTTCCTTTTGAAAAAGTTATTTTTGATGAAAGAGCTGGAGAGTGGGAAGTTAGTAGCGAATTTGAAGGAAAAGACCGAGCTTTGATGCTGCAGTTTTATCAGAAGGATTATGCAGATTTTCCTAAAAAGGATTTCGTCGATGGAGAGAATTTTTCTGAGTTGGTTAAACGGGTTGGAGAATTTATGTATGAAATCGAGAGTAAGTATCAAAATAATAATATTTTGATTGTTGGTCATGACGGAATGGGGAGAGCATTGAAGTTTTTGGCAGAAGTGTATTCTCTAGATAATTTGAAGAAAATGGGGCCAATCAAAAGAATTAACAATGCAGAAATTTTTGAACTTCCATTTGTCCCACTTCCTCACAATGAAAACTTTGAGCTAGACTTGCACAAGCCGTTTATTGATTCTGTTGAACTAGAGCGTGACGGCAAGAAATTCAAAAGAGTGAAAGAAGTTTTGGATGTATGGTTTGACTCCGGTGCGATGCCTTTTGCTCAAGATCACTACCCGTTTGAAAATGACAAAAATGTATTTCAGCCAGAAAAAGGTTTGTTCAAGAAGCAACATGGCTACCCAGCAGACTTCATCTGTGAGGCGATAGACCAGACTCGCGGGTGGTTTTATACTCTGCATGCTGTATGCGCTCTCATGGGCACAGGCAGGGCCTACAAGAACGTAATATGTCTCGGGCACATACTAGACGGCGAAGGCAAGAAAATGAGTAAGTCTCTCGGCAACATCGTCGACCCTTGGGAGATGATAGAAAAGTATGGAGCAGATACTTTGAGGCTTTGGATGTATAGCGTAAACCAACCAGGAGATTCGAAAAACTTCGACGAGAAAACAGTACTCGACCTACACCGCAAATTCTTTGGCCTTCTATACAATGTCTTGGCTTTTTACGAGCTCTACCGTGATCGTTCTATAGAAAACAATTCTGTTCCAAGTTCTACAAATGTGTTGGATGCTTGGATACTCGCAAGACTAAACGAAGTAGTTCTGTCCACAACAAAAAATATGGATAGTTTCAAACTTCTAGAGCCTGTAAGAGAGATGCGCGATTTTATCGACGATCTTTCTACTTGGTATCTGCGTCGCTCACGAGACAGATTGAAAGATGGAGATGTGGATGCGAAAAAGACTCTTTACTATGTTTTGAAAACACTTTCAAAACTTATAGCTCCATTTGCACCATTTTCTTCAGAAGATATGTGGCAGAAACTTAAACTCGAAGGAGATGAAGAATCTGTACATCTAACAAGCTGGCCAGAAGTAGGGAAGGTAGATAAAAAAATAATTGAAGAAATGCAGAAAGTTCGAGATCTTTGTACAGAAGGAAATTCATTTCGCAAGAAATTGAATATTCCTCTAAGACAACCGCTCGGTAAAATATTTGCTGTTAACTTTGAAGGGCTTGAAAAATATAAAGATTTGATAAAAGAAGAATTAAATATAGTAGATGTATCAATAATTTATCAACAGAATGAGAATGGTCCAATAAAAGAAATGGAAGGAAGGATTTATGTAAAAGATTTAGATACAAACATAACTCCCGAATTAAAACGCGAAGGGGAGTATCGCGAACTACTTCGCTCTATCCAAGATATGCGAAAAGAAAAAGGCTTGAAACCGAGTGATGTTATAAAGCTTACGCTTGCAACCGAATATAAAGATGCAGTTTCTGGATTTGAAGAGGATTTGAAAAAAACCGCTGGAGTTTCCGAAATGTCTTTTGAAGACGGTGAAGAAAAGATAAAAATAAACTAATATGAACGAAATAACTTGGAATGATTTTGAAAAAGTAGAATTGCGAGTCGGAACTGTGCTTGAAGTATTGGATTTTCCCGAGGCTCGTAAACCTGCGTATAAACTGAAGATTGATCTTGGTCCGGAAATAGGGATAAAAAATTCTAGTGCGCAGATTACAAAACACTACACAAAAGAAAGTCTTGTTGGTAGGCAAGTGGTTTGCGTGTGTAATTTCGCACCAAAGCAAATAGGTCCATTTGTTTCAGAAGTTTTGACCACGGGTTTTTCCGATGAAAATGGTGATGTTGTTCTAACAGAACCTGAACGCAAAGTCCCAAATGGTAGTAAAATGTACTAGTATGATTAAAATAATTTCTATCGATTTACAAAAAGATTTTACAGACCTAAAAGGAAGGGCTTTTAGAGAGCGGCCAAGTGTTGCCTTTATAAAAAACGAACTCGTTCCATTTCTGCGAGAAAAAAATATAAAAATATATGAAATAATCTCTGACTATAGACAGCCAAGACAAGGTGATACAGGCGACCTTTGTCACCCTGGAACTTTTGGTTATGAGTCAGAAATACCAGAGGATGTAAAAGATCAAAATATTTGGATAAAAAGTATGAATTCTCCAGAATGGATAAGAGAAGGCAGGGGAGATAAAGATGCAGTGCCAAATTTGCCTTACCCAGATCCAGAGCTTTTTACGAATTGGCTAAATGAAACAATAGGTACTGTCGAAGAAAAAAATAAAATAGTTTTGATTGGTCTAACACTAGACTGCTGTGTTCTTTCTACCGCTCAAGACTTAACTTTTCGTGGGTATGATGTCTATGTTCTAAATGAAGCAGTAGATGTGTATTCTGGAAATCAGGAAGAAAAAGAATATTTACTAAAAAATGTTCCAGTAAAGAACTGGGCAGATGGTATGACTTTTGAAGAATTTAAGAATGAAATAAACTAATATGAAAAAAATAATTATTGCACATGGTTGGTCGGGGAGTCCCGATGAATCGATGCTAAAGTGGATAAGAGAGACTATGCAATCTTCTGGATATGAAGTTTTTGCGCCAGCTATGCCACATCCAGATACTCCGACTATAGAGGATTGGGTTTCTGCTCTTCGCGAAGGAGCAGGGGAGGTAGATGAGAATACTTTTTTTGTAGGACATAGTGTAGGGTGCCAGACAGCTCTCCGTTTTATAGAGTCCATCCCCGAGGATAAAAAAGTTGGGGGAGTTTTGCTTATTGCTCCGTGGTTTTATCTTACTCTTGAAAACTTAGATGAAGATGAAAATCCAGAAATTGCAAAGCCTTGGCTTGAAACACCTATAAATTTTGAAAAAATACTTTCTCATACAAACAAAATTTCTGCTATATTTTCAGACAACGACCCATATGTTCCACTAGAAGAAAACAAAAAACTTTTAGAAGAGAGCTTGAGGGCAAAAACCTTGGTCATGCACGAGATGGGGCATTTCACAGAATCTGACAATATTTCTACTCTGCCAGAAGCAGTAAAAATACTTGAAGATTTAATGTCATAAATCGTTTGACAACAGACCTCTTTCGGAGTACTATGCGAAAAAATACGCACTATGAAAATTCTGCTCTTTTTTGTTGTATCTTTTTTGTTTCAGATATATGAAGCAAATGCAGAAACCGACCCCGAATTTGGGGTTCCTAAATATGTGATACGTACAAAGCCGGACCACTTGTCTTCGGACGACGCTGTTTTTTTGTTCAAAAATCAAGGAGAGCAACTCCTAGTCACTTTCGTAGAAAGAGAAAGAGAGTACGCCAGGTTTTTCAATATCCCTATTTTCCCTAAAAAGGCTTGGGATGTACGGTATGAGAGAGCGTACATGTTCGATGGAAGCTGGAACATTATATATCAAAACGAGGTCAGTCGAGAGAAATCTTACGGCCAGTTGAACATATTTATCGCTCTGTTCTTGTGGTCTTTCCTTGTTTTATTTATCTCAGACAGGATTTCCAATAATGGAATTTTTGGCAGGAAAGATAGGCAAGGCTATCACAAGGAGACACTTGGCGCAGGCGTTGTCTTTTTCTTGATAATCCTAGTTTTTATGAGATTTTTTAATTTATTAGGATTACCATTTAAAGACTTTATTGATGCCACATCAACTGCTCTATTGTGGGGTGCATTTGTAATATATATATTGAACAGAACTTACAAAGCCCCCAAACAAGAGAAAAAAATACACCGATCCGTAGGTGTATAAGACAAAATCGCCAATTTGGCGATTTTCTATTTTATAGTATTTTTTAGTATAATATTTTTATGAAAGAAAATTTATGGGAGAGCGAGACTAAAGAAGAGTACCCAGAACCAAGGCATCATAAAAACATATATGTTCCTATAGACGAGGCACACGAACCCAGTGACAATTCTTGGGAGAGATATGGAGAGAGTAGCGATACTTACACAGATGATTATGCTGGGGAGCTTGAAGACGACAGGGTTGATTTACAAAATATCGAAAATAAAAAATCCGCTTTCTATTTCGGAGGGCATTATCTTGATATGGACGACCCGTACGATAGAGCTTTTTACAATGCTAAAAAAGCTGAGTTAGAAGAGTCAGAAAAACAGTCGGGAATAGAATTTAATAATATTTTGGGCTCAGACCTAATCAGTTCAGGAGAAATTCAATCTACCTCAGAAAAACAGTCTTTGAGTGCAGATAGAATAGAAGAACCTCATCATGTTATTAGGAGATTTAGAAAAGGCGATAAAGATAAGTCTGGTAGTAGAGATAATTTAAAAACTTTAAAAAACTTAAAGCCAGAAAAGATTGAAAGAATAAATAGAGGTCCGCTCGCAAAATTAAAACAAGATTTAGTTTTAGGTGACACAAAAGATAAGTCTAAATATATCGATAAGGAAACTTTATACCAAGATGAAATTTCTGATATCTTGGATGCTCACCAAGAACAATTTGCAGATACTCTAGATAATTTTGAAGAGATAAACAGCGATTTCAAGCCTTGGTAATACGTGTATTTTCTATTTTCAATATATGCACCACATACACCATACACACGCAATAATACTTGGCAGTAAAGATCTCGGTGAATCAAATAAAACCCTATATCTATATACACGTGAGCTAGGCTTGATTAGCGCTAGGGTACAAAGTGTACGAAAAGAAAGTTCAAAGCTGCGATATGCACTACAAGATTATTCATATGCTGAAGTCGATCTAGTTAGAGGCAGGGAAGTTTGGCGAGTAACAACAGCAGTCGCCAAAGAATCTTTCTTGTATACATACAGAGACCTGAAAGCTTTCACCACCATAAGACACATATCATCTTTAGTTATACGTCTTTGTACAGGCGAAGAGAGAAACGAGAAGATTTTTGAAGATTTGCTTCTTGGTTTACGTTTTTATAACAAAGAAAATCTAACCGACGAAGATAAACAAAAAACTGAGTTGGCTTTAGTTTTGCGCATACTTCATCATCTTGGATATATTGGTGAAACTGAGAAGTTCGCCTCAATCCTAGAAGATGTTTTTGATCCGAGTAGAGAGGTATACCAAAAGCTTGAGAAAAAAACAATTCTATTTGAGATCAACCGCGCTCTAAAAGAAAGTCATCTTTAGTCTGTCGACCGTATACTTGTAGCTGTGCTATAATTTTCTACATGGACAATAAAGACGAGGCTCCCAATAGTTTAAATGAACTTGAAAAGCATCTATATACACGCGACGATCCAGTTGTAAGTAAAAAATCTTCTAGTGTATTGCATAAAAAAGATTATGCAGTATCAAACACATGGACCGACGAGACAGAAGAAGCTTCAAAGAAAACTAGTATCTCAAAAATAAATTCTATATCCGAATCAATGAAACCATCTTTTTTTAGAAAAATTTTTATTTATTCTCTAGTTATATTAGCTGGGTCTTTGATTTTTGCAGGATACAAACTTTTTGGCGGACCATCAACTGTTTCAAACGACAATATAGATATAGTTGTATTGGGCAATTCTTTTGCTGAAGGTGGCGAAGAGTTGTCTCTACAAATAGAAATCACAAACAGAAATTCTGTGCCACTTGAACTCGCTGATTTGCTCGTTGAGTATCCTAAAGGTGGGGCGACTGTTTCAGGTAGTGATGTTGTCAGACTTCCTAGGATAAATGTAGGCACTATAGATTCTGGGCGTACGCATTCAGAAAATATAAAAGTGGTTTTGTTTGGAGAGCAGGGTAGTGTGAAAGATGTAAAAGTTTCTCTTGAGTATAGGATTCAAGGTTCTAGTGCAATTTTCGTAAAAGATATGAATTTCCCTGTAACCATAAACTCAGCCCCTGTAACACTTTCGATAGACGCCCCTACAGAAACTGCTTCGAATCAAGATATAACTTTAGTTTTAAAAGTTTCTTCTAGTGCTGAAAAGAGCGCCGAAAATATGCTTTTGCGAGTAGAGTATCCTACAGGATTTAGGTTTAGTGATGCAACTCCTCTGGCCGCATCTCTAGACAATGTTTGGGAGCTTGGAGACATATCTTCTGGTATGGAAAAAACTGTGACTATAAGAGGCTCTCTCTCTGGTCAAGATGGCGAAGAGCGTGCTTTTAGAGTATATGTTGGTGAGGCATCTCCAGACAATCTTACTTCTCTGGGTGTTACTTATACGTCACTATCGCACATTGTTTTAATAAAAAAACCTTTTCTTGAAACAGAATTGTTTATAAATGGATCAAGCGCAGAAGATGTGGTTGTTTCTGGTGGCAAAGAAATTGAATTTGAAATAAATTGGAAAAACAATCTGCCGACACGTGTTACTGATTTAGAAATGACTGCAAAAATAACAGGCAATGCTTATAACGAAAATTCTCTAACAGTTGGAAGTGGCTTTTACGACTCTTTGAACAATGAAATAATCTGGGACAAGAGTACAACAGGAAGTTTTGTGTCTGTTGAACCAGGGGATAGCGGAACTGTTTCATTTAACCTATCTCCAGTTCCATTGTATTCAGGAAATACTTTGCTTGAGAGTCCTTCTGTAATTGTGGAGATTAGTATAAAAGGTAAGCAACCTTCTTTAGGTGGACTTGTTACAGAAGTTACAAATTTTCAAAAGCGAACAGTTAAAGTCACAACAGATTTACAAATTGCCGGTAAGGCACTGTATTTTCAGGGACCTTTTGTAAATACAGGTCCTATGCCACCGCGTGCAGAGCAACAGACAACTTATACAATAACTTGGTCAGTAACAAATTCTTCATCTAACGTAACAAGTGCAGAGGCAAAAGCGGTACTGCCTACATATGTTCAATATGCCGGGTCTACGTCTCCTGCTAGCGAAAACATAACATACGACGATACTACCCGAACTGTTACTTGGAAATTGGGCAACGTACTTTCTGGAACTGGTCTAACAAAGGCCATAAGAGAAGCATCTTTCAAGATTGCTCTCACTCCATCTACTAGTCAGATAGATACGACACCACAAATTATATTGGAAACTGTTTTAACAGGAACAGATTCATTTACGAATACAATAGTTCGTAGTTCTCGCTCCGCATTGACTACAGCTCTGTATAATGATACTAATTTTATAACTGGAATGGGTAAGGTACAGCTATAAATATGAAAAAACAAGAATCCGACAATAAAATGGAAAAGATAATTTCGCTTTGCAAGCGTCGCGGTTTCGTATTTCAAGGCTCTGAGATTTATGGTGGACTTGCAGGAACATGGGACTACGGTCACCTTGGCAATGAACTGCTCGACAACATAAAGACTACTTGGTGGAACAAATTTGTATCTTCTCGTGAAGATATGTATGGAATCCGTGCTGCAATACTTATGCGCCAAGAAGTCTGGCAAGCAACAGGACACGTCGACAACTTCTCTGACCCGATGGTTGAATGCGAAAAATGCAAAAGACGTTTTCGCGCAGATCAAATAGAAGACAAATCCAAGTGTGCTGAATGCGGAGGTGCTTTAGGAGAAGCAAAACAATTTAACATGATGTTTCAAACTAAAGTTGGTGCCTCAGAAGATTCAGGTTCTATTTCATATCTTCGCCCAGAAACAGCGCAGGGAATATTTGTTAACTTCAAAAATGTAGTAGATGCATATCACCCGAAGTTGCCTTTTGGTATAGCACAAATCGGTAAAGCTTTCCGAAACGAGATTACTCCGCGCGATTTTCTTTTCCGACAGAGAGAGTTTGAGCAGATGGAAATAGAGTATTTTGTGCGCGCAGAAGAATGGGAAAAATATTTTGATCAATACAAAAAAGAAATGCTCTCATGGATGGATGAAGTCGGTATAGATACAAACAAAGTTCATGAAATAGATGTTCCAGACGAAGACAGAGCTTTTTACTCTAAAAAAACTATAGATTTTGAATTCGATTATCCTTTTGGCCAAAAAGAACTTTTTGGTCTAGCATATAGAACCGACTACGATCTCAAGACACACAAACTTGAATACATAGACGAAGAGGGTGGTGGTAAGATCACTCCGCACTGCATAGAGCCGTCTTTTGGTGTTGACCGTGCTTTTTTGGCGGTGCTACTCTCTGCTTATACAGAAGATGAGATGAACGGAGAGGTGCGAGAATATTTAAAACTAAAGCCAAACATCGCGCCGATTTTGTGTGCAGTTTCTCCGCTTTTGAAAAACAAGCCTGAGCTTGTGGAAAAATCTCGTGAAGTATTCAAAATGCTAAAAAAAGAATTTGGGAATATAGCATACGATGACAATGGAAATATTGGTAAACGCTACCGAAGACAAGATGAAATAGGAACTCCATGGTGTGTAGTTATAGACTTCGACACACTAGGGGAGAACAAAGAATTCTTGGATACAGTTACAGTGCGTGACAGAGATACAGGGAGCCAAGAGAGAGTGGCCATAGATGAACTAGTAAGTTATATAAAAAACAAATTAGCATAATTAAAACCCGCGTAAGCGGGTTTTGTTATATGTAGATAAATTTTGGATCTTTTCTTATAAAAGGGAAAGTCAGATCTAGTTGGAAAGTTCCAGAAAGCAGATTTTGCCCCTCGATCTTTTCTTTGGATAGTACGAATTTAAAAAACATATATTGTTCGTACGCACCGAAACATAGACCACTCACACCGTTGTTGGCATAGTACCCTCCGATGAAGTATCCATTTTTTGTAACATACATCATAGTTTCAAAATCTTTTTCTTTACCCATGAGGGTTAGGTTTGTCTCAAAACCAAGACTACCATCTGGATATAGTGAATCTATTAAGTATCTTACAGAGTAGCAGCTCGCAACCTCTCTTTTAGAAGTTCCGCCTATCCCTGCTATTAGTACTAGATTTTTTTCTAAAAATGGAGAATAAGATAGAGTTGTAAGTCCGACATCAAATTTTTTCTTTACTACAAAATCTAACTGATTTATTTTTCTGTAAAGAATATATTTTCCACCAATACCAAAGTGTGGATTTTTTAGATCAAATTTCGTCTCTACTCTTTCCCCAAGTATGATTTTTGGATTTTGTGTATTAAGTAGGCCGACAAAACTTTGGGTACGGAAATATCCAAATGTATTATCTACATAAACCCTTGTTTTCAAAGAATCTTCTTTTTGGCTTTTTGCCAAAAAGGGTATTAGAACCATTAAGGCAAGTAAAACCAAATTTATTTTCATATTTACGTATTTCCCTAATTAAACTCTAGCTAGTGTCTATTGTCAACGCAAATAAAAAACCATAGAAAATTCTACGGTTTGTATTTACTCTATTGGCTTACCAAACATTATTGTGTACGTGAGATGAAATCCTGCAGAATATGCAGCGGAATATATCACAAAGTCTGTTAAGTATATCCACCATTTTTTGTGATCGTACACATTTATTACTGTACCAAAACATATCCCAGAAACTAGAGATGTTTTTGAGATCGTCCTAAACAGATGATATCCATCTGTTGTCCAAACAAAAAAAGTTGAGCTTCCAGGGAATGCTTCGCCTTGCTCGGGGTCACCATTTGCCCATTTGTTGTACCAGCTGCTATCCGGGTTCCAATAATTTTGTGGAGCATCGGGGAAATCATTCTGAAAATATTGATAATGGAACGCAAGAGTCTGACTAACACCATCACTTGCACCAGCAATAAAAACCAATCCTGTTTTTATTGTGTACTTTTGCCAAGAAGATAGTCCGCTCTTGTTGCTTTTCGAGAAACTTGGGCAAGATAGGAAAGTTTGAGCTTTTGTTGTTCCAAACAAAAAACAAAATAACAGTACGAGGGTTAAGACTTTGTTATTCATTTTGTAGAGCTTTTTGCCTTTATATCACAATGTTTCTTTTTTTGCTATTTTGAAAATAAAAAACCGCAGATTGCTCTGCGGTTTTGCTCCGAATTTTTACTGTTTTAATCCACGCGGGATACTTCCAGGTTCCCTTCGGCGGGAACAACATCATGCTCCTCACAGAACATTCCTGAATCATCCTGCACGTAACTCTGGTCGATCGCTTGGTAGCGAATGATTACCTCACCGGCAGAAAGGCCGATACTGATCTCGTCGACCAGGGTGTCTGGTATGCTGAATTCAGCGAGGAATTCCTCCCCGTATTGGTTTTCGAGGTAACCATATACCTTGCCTGCCTCAAGATCAGCAGACTCAACAACCGCACTTCCCACCGGCTCCACGTAGTTGCCGGTAGTAGGGATCTCCTCTTTAGTGCATGAGCACATGGCGATCGAGATCAGAGCCACAATGAAAAGAACTTTTGATATTTTCCCCATAGGTTTATCGATTTGTTAGTATTATAGCATATTTGACTTTAAAGTCAAATATATAGGTAAAAAGCCTTATTTTCTGGTATTATTCTAGGTATGAAAATCAAACGCACAAAGCTATCAAATGGTCTTCGGGTTGTCACAATACCAATGAAGGATAATCCTACAGTAACGGTCTTGGTGCTTGTAGAAACAGGCTCAAAATACGAAAACAAGCAAAACAACGGCCTTTCACACTTCCTAGAACATATGTGTTTCAAGGGTACAGAAAAGCGCCCTTCGGCTCGCGCCATATCTCATGAGTTAGATGCCCTCGGTAGCCAATACAACGCTTTTACTTCCCAAGAATATACTGGATATTATGCAAAAGCAGATTCAAAACATTTTAAACAAGTTTTCGATGTTGTTAGTGATATATATCTGAACTCTACTTTTCCAGAAGGGGAGATGGAAAAGGAAAAAGGTGTAATAGTCGAAGAGATCAATATGTACGAAGATATGCCTCAGCGTCATGTACAAGATCTGTTCATGGAACTTCTTTACGGCGATCAACCGGCCGGATGGTCTATAGCTGGAACACGTGAAAATGTTAGAGCGATGAAGCGCAAAGATTTCGTTGACTACAAAAAAGCACACTATGTACCTTCTGCTACGACAGTCGTGATTTCTGGAAGTGTAGCTGAGGGTGATATGTTGCGTGAAGTTAAAAAAGTTTTTGCAAATTTAAAAAACACAAAAAAATCTCCAAAGAAAAAAGTAGTAGAGCGTCAATCTGCACCAAAGATTTTATTGAAACACAAAGCAACAGATCAAACCCATATTGTTTTAGGTGTTCGTACCGAAGATGCTTATAGTAAAAACAATCCAACACTTGCAGTGCTTGCGACTATACTTGGTGGAGGTATGTCATCTAGACTTTTTATAAAGCTTCGCGAAGAAATGGGTGTGACGTATTATGTTCGCTCTGACAATGATGCATATACTGATCATGGATTTTTTGAAATTCGAGCTGGAGTTACAAATACTAGAGTAGAAGAAGTTGTGAAGGAAATTCTAAAAGAATGCGTAGATCTCAAGAAAAATTTAGTAAGCAAAGAAGAGTTAGATAAAGTAAAAGAGTACATAATAGGTACCATGAAACTTGAGCTCGAATCAACCGATGCATACGCTATGTTTTTTGGCGGACAGGAAGTTATGAGAAAAAAACTTGAAGATATAGATAAAATGGAACGCAAAATCCGCAAGGTTAGTGCAGAAGATATCCGAACTATGGCCAATAAGATTTTTGTAAACAAGAATCTGAACCTGGCTCTCATAGGCCCCTTCAAGGATAGTAAGTTCTTGGAGAAAGTTTTGCGTTTCTAGCAAAGACAAAGTCTAAGTGGTATTATGCTTTTATGAGCGATCACAACAAGGAGGTCAATATACATATAAGTTTTCGAAGTCTAGTAAATGCGGCACTGATCGTGCTGTTTATACTTTTTATTTTTGCGATAAAAAATATTGTCTTGGTACTACTAGCTTCTATAGTAGTGGCTTCTTTTGTTGAGTCAGGGGTGAAGAAGATGCGACGCGCTATCGGTATGAACAGAACACTTAGTGTATTGGGTATATATTTCTTGGGACTGGCGCTACTCGTGGCTATATTTTATGCATTTTTGCCTGTATTCACCAGCGAAGTTTCAAATTTGGTTAGGTTTATGGCTGACTACCTTCCACCTTCTAGCTTCCTATCTGATTTTCAAGATGAATCAACAGTTGATGGTGCGAAAGCTATAGTTTCAGGGATATCACACAATATTTCACTTACTTCTTTGATATCAAAAATACAAGTGTTTGTAGCTGGTATATCTGGAGGATTTCTTACCGCCGCCTCTGTTTTGTTTGGTGGAATATTCAATCTTGTTTTACTTATAGTTTTATCTTTTTATCTTTCTATGCAAGAGAGGGGGATAGAAAGTTTCTTGCGAATCGTTACACCTAAAAACAAAGAAGCTTATGTGATAAGTCTTTGGCAGAGAACAGAACACAAGATAGGTCTCTGGGTTCAAGGGCAGTTGCTTTTGGGATTGATCGTGGGACTTGTTACTTATATAGGCTTATCTTTGATGGGGGTGGAATACGCTTTCTTGTTGGCACTCGCTGCGGCTATATGCGAACTTATTCCTTTCGGTATAATATTGGCCGCAATTCCAGGTATTATTTTCGGATACGTTAGTGGTGGAGTATCCCTCGCGGTGATAGTTATACTTTTTTATACAATAGTTCAACAAATAGAAGGCTATATACTAGCCCCATTGATTGTTAAAAAGGTAGTTGGTGTTTCTCCATTGATAGTTATTTTATCTCTTTTGATTGGTGCGACACTTGCTGGATTTTGGGGGATATTGCTTGCGGTGCCGGTTGCGGTCTGTTTACTACAATTTTTCGATGACTTAGAAAAGAAAAAGCTCGAAGCATAAAATGTCTAAACCTTTCTATATAACAACCCCGGTACGAAAACAACACGCCGAATGCGCATGTTGTTTCATACGGGGCGAGAAGTCGTACTCTTTTCTTTGGTAATTTATATTGAGTACATACAAATTTATGAGTAAACCTTTTTATATAACAACAACGCTTCCGTATGTAAACGCGGAGCTTCATATGGGTCATGCGCTCGAATTTATTCGCGCCGACGCAATCGCTCGCTATCGTGAACTAATAGGGGACGATGTGTTTTTTAACTCTGGGACAGATGAGCATGGAAGCAAGATTTTTAAAAAAGCCGAGGAACAAGGTCTCGATGTAAAAACTTTTGTAGATCAAAATGTCGAGAAATTTTACGAGTCTGTAAAACTTTTTGGAGTAAGTGACAAAATACATTTTATAAGAACAAGTGACGAGCGACATATAAAGTCTGCGCAAGAGTTTTGGAAGCTTGTAGAAAAAAATGGATATATCTATCTAAAAAACTATCAGACAAAATATTGTGTTGGTTGTGAGAGTGAAAAAACAGATTCTGAACTCGTAGATGGTAAGTGTCCTGATCATCCGAATATGGAGCTTGAGCTTATCGATGAGGAAAACTATTTTTTCAAATACAGCGCTTTTACTGATAAACTTTTAGAATTTTATAAACAAAATCCAGATTTTATAGTTCCAGAATTTCGTTTCAATGAAATCCGTAGTTTTGTAGAACGTGGCCTTCAAGATTTTTCAATATCAAGACTCAAGTCCAAGATGCCGTGGGGAATAGAAGTACCTGGCAATCCAGATCATGTGATGTATGTTTGGTTTGATGCTCTAACAAACTATATTTCTACACTCGGTTGGCCTGAAGATACTGAAACATTTGAGAAATACTGGCAAAACGGAACACCAACTCAGTATTGTGGTAAGGACAATACTCGTTTTCAAGGTGCTATGTGGCAAGCGATGCTTATGGCGGCAGGGCTACCAAATTCTCATAAAATAGTTGTGAATGGGCATATCACAGCAGATGGTGGAGTAAAGATGAGTAAGAGTCTAGGGAATACAGTTGATCCAAAAGATGTTGCTCGTGAATATGGAGTAGATGCATTACGATTCTTCCTCTTGAAAGAAGTATCCAGCTTTGAAGATTCTCCTTTTACTCTAGAGAGATTTAAAGATTCTTATAATGCAGGACTAGCAAATGGGCTAGGAAACCTAACTTCTCGTGTTTTAAAAATGACCTCAAGTAACGATGTTATCTTGTCGATTGAAGAAATTGAAAATATATCAGCACAAGTTTTCAATCAGGAGTTTAAAGATTCAGTTTTGTATATTCCTTTTATAAAATCTTTAGAAAATTTTGATATAACATCTGCTTGTAATTTTATTTGGCATTTAATACAGCAAACTGATGCAACTATCCAATCCAAAGAGCCTTTTAAAAAGATAAAAACAAGTCCTGAGGAAGCAAAAAAAGATTTAAAGTGGATTTTGTCTGAGCTTTGTAGAATAGCAAAAATGCTTGAGCCAATAATGCCAGAAACTTCACAGAAAATTATTGAATTAATTAAACTAAATAAAACCCCAGAAAAACCTCTATTCTTGAGAGTTGACTAAAATATATAAGTATTGTAGTATCGGCATAAACAAAAACCGATAATCATGAAAAAAATCATCATGTTCTTTGTCATTTCGATATTGGCAGTATTTTCTTGCTTGAATGCTCAGGTTATTCGTCACACAGAAGAAACAGGCACTGAAATCAAGCGGGTGGAAAATGAAGTGTGGTATATACACAATTTTCAAACTGATGAAAAAAAATGCGACTCCTTAGATAATTGTGTTCTTCACCGTTCATTCACTGCAACCGTCGAGAGTTTTACTCTCGAAAACTCAAATTGGCCTTTGAATTGGAACCAGATGAATACTCTCTATAAAGATGGTTATCTGGAAGACTTCGAAATGGTTTTAAAAACCAGAGAATTCAATAATTTTGGTTTCATTGCTAAAAAAACCGAAACTAAAAGAGACCTAATTCTCGATAAAGAGAAGAAACAGATTTATGGAAAAGATCATACGGCTGTGAAAAATGTTTTTGCAGCAGAAAATTTCATTCTTTTGCTATCAATAGTATTCTTTTCTTGCTGGTCTATACTCGCAGTTAGGAAAAATTATATATATGAAGCATTTGATACCCAGGATTTACTTATGTCATTTCTATTAGGATTAATGACTCTGATTTTTTTAGCCACGGCAACATTCCAAGCTGAGCCATTTTATAGATATTTAACAACAACATGGTTGTTGTATATTGCATGTGCGTTGTTTTTTATACTCGCCATAGTAATAAAAGATGGTGAGTTTTTTGAGACAAGGATGAGTGTGATTTTTTATCCCACAATAGGATTGTTATACATGGCGATGTATAATATCTACACACAGTTCTCGTTGTGGCAGGTATCTGCAGCAGCGGTGGGGCTTGGCATAGTTCTTCAGTGGTTATTAGTTAGAAGATTAAATAGCTTAGAATCAAAAAAGGTTACAAAGGTATAAATTTAAAAACTCGGACTTGTTCCGAGTTTTTTATTTGCCTTATTTTTCCTAAACCATTAAACTAAAATCTATAAACTATTATGAAATACATCGACATACATTCACATCTGAACCTCTCACCACTTTTGGAAAACCAAAGTGAGGTTATTTCGCGCATGAAAGAGAATGGAGTTGCGACTATAACAGTGGGCACAGAACTTGCTACAAGTATAGAGGCAATAAAGATCGCAGAAAAAAATGACGGTTTTTTTGCTACAGTTGGAATACACCCAAACCATGAAGAAGAGTGGAGTGAGGAGTTGGAAATTCTCGCACAAAATCCGAAAGTTGTGGCGATAGGGGAAACAGGCTTAGACTATTTTAGGTTAGAGGGAAAAGGTGAGAGGGAAGAGTTAGAAATAAAAGAAAAGCAGAAAGAAATTTTCAAAAAACATATTGAGCTCGCTGTAAAGGTAGGGAAGCCTCTTATGATCCACTCTCGTCCATCAAAAGGAACAATGGATGCATACGAAGATGTTTTAGATATTCTTGATTCTTACTCTAACCTGACACCTGAAAACTATCATCTGTCCGTAAATTTCCATTTTTTTGTTGGGAATGTAGATATTGCAAAAAGGGCTCTAGAGGCAGGGCACACAATGAGCTTCGATGGACCGATAACCTTCTCGGGTGACTACGATGAGACAATCAATTTTCTACCTATAGAGTCAATAATGGCCGAAACAGATGCCCCCTATGCCGCACCAGTGCCTCACAGAGGCAAGACTTGCGAACCGTGGATGGTAGAGGAGGTTTACAAGGCAATCGCACGTATCAAAGGCTTAGATGAGGAAGAAGTTCGAATCTCGCTAATCAATAACGCCAAAAGATTCTTTAAGCTTGATTTTTAGGCCTTATATTGCTAGTATGGGCACATCCCGTTAGTCACAGCTCTCTGAAGCTGTGGCTCAGTTCTAGATATAAGTCTAGACAAGGCCGAAGCGGGATTATTAACGAAATTAAATTCGGCGCCTTAGAGGCGCTTTTATTATGGAAAACGAAACAAAAAAATTAACTATATACGAGATATCTTATCTTTTTGTACCTCATATTCCTGAGGAACAACTTGGATCAAAGGTTACTGCGATCAAAGATTTGGTAACTGAGAGAGGTGGAGTATTCATATCTGAAGATCATCCTCGTTTGATCGATCTTGCGTACAAAATGGACCGCACTATCGCAAACAAGAAAGAGAAATTTACTAAAGCATATTTTGGTTGGGTTAAGTTCGAACTTGATCCTAGTAAGATTGAAGAGATTTCAAAAATTCTTGCTTTGAACGAAGAGATAATACGATTCTTGGCTATAAAGACTATTCGCGAGAATACTCTTATATCAAAAAAGCCTTTCGGTAAAGATTCTATGAAGAAAAATCGTTCTGCCGAAGAAGAAGCAAAACTTCCTATAAATAAAGAGGAAGTAGACGCAGAGATTGAGAAGATGGTTAGTGCTGAATAAGAGACGATAAGTTTTGTAAATTGTTATACAATATAGAAAATCACGTTTACGTCGAATTATTAAGTAAATATAAAAAATACTATGTATCTCAATAAAGCTATGCTCATAGGGAATCTAACAAGAGACCCAGAGCTAAAATCTCTTCCGTCAGGTGTAAAAGTTGCAAGCTTTAGTCTTGCGACAAACAGATCTTGGAAGGATGCAAATGGTGCAAAACAAGACTCTACCGAATATCACAATCTAGTGGCTTTCGGTAAACCAGCTGAACTAATAGCTCAGTATTGTAAAAAAGGAAACTCTTTGTACGTAGACGGGCGTCTACAGACAAGAAGTTGGGAACAAGATGGCCAAAAGAAATATCGCACAGAAATAGTTGTCGAAAATTTCCAATTTGGTCCAAAGGGAACATCTAGCGGAGGGGCTGCAGATTTTCCTAAATCAGAAGGCTCTTCAAAAGACAGTAGTGGGATAGATACAATCGAATACCCGTCTGAAGACATAAATGCCGAAGATATACCGTTCTAGGGAATAGTAACAAGGGAAGAGGGGATAGTATGGAACAAAAAATTTCTTTTAAAGATTTAATTGTATGGCAAAGAGCTATGCAAGTTGCCGAAGAAGTTTATTCTTTGAGCAGATTACTTCCAAAAGAAGAAGCTTATTCCTTTGTTTCTCAAATTCGCAGGTCAGCTATTTCTATACCTAGCAATATAGCCGAGGGCAACAAGAGAGGGACCAAGAAGGATTATTCTCAGTTTTTGAAAATCGCAAATGGTTCTTGTGCTGAGCTTGAAACTCAAATGCTTCTCATAGAAAAAGTATACCCAAGTATTTCAGTCAAAAAACCTTTAGAACTTTTAATTGAAGTTCAGAAAATGTTATCAACAATTATTAAAAAATTAGAAAGTTAGGGGATTAGTTTTTTTACTTTTCCCTATAACCTGAAACCTATAACCTAATTATTATGAAACAAGATTATTTTTCAGCAAATAATATCAAACATATCGACTACAAAGATGTTGATGTTTTGAAAAAGTTTGTGAATCCAAATGGACGCATATTGTCTCGCAAGAAGACAAATATGACAGCAAAGAACCAAAGAAAGCTTGCTATGGCTATAAAGCAATCACGCTTCATGGGTTTGATGCCTTATATTGCAAAATAAAATAAAAAATACCCCGCGAGTGCAGGGTATTTTTTATTTCCACAAGCTACAGATTGACATTTTCTATAAATATGCTAAGATAAACGTGTTATGAATATGACAAAAACACAATCAAATATTTGGATCAGTCTCGCGCACAAGTGTGGGGCAACTACACCAATCGTTTTTGAACGTGTGTATTCTGTCGTTTCAAATATCTCATTTCCGACTCGGTCGGATGTTAAAAGGGTTTAAGAATCTATCTTGAATGTTTAAAACATCCTATCGGGCAACCAATAGGGTGTTTTAAAAAAAATTGTTCATTCAAAAAATAAATAAAATATGCAGAAGAAACAGAAGAATCTTTTTGCCCCTGTATGGAGGCACTGGAAAGTGGCATTTCGTGAGTATCGCACTATTGCCTTGGCAACAATGCTTTTTTACGGACTGGCTACATTTATTGACTATATATTGAAGCCATTGTTTTGGAGATCAATATTTGATTCTCTTAGTACAAACACAGGGAGTCCATTTGTATTCTTTGGTTATATAGTTATCGCGACAGTATTCGTATGGATATTCAATAGGCTAGGAGACTGGTTTATTGTTCAGACTGAGACCAAGATTATAAAATTCCTAAAAGATTATGCTATACGAGGAATATTAAAACATAGCACAGATTTTTTTCTGTCTACGTTTGTTGGTTCGATTGTGGCAAAATCTAGAAGGTTTGCCGGTACGACGGAAACATTTTTTGACGAATTTACATTTACCATACTTAGGGTAATTATAATTCTCGCAGGTGTTTTTGTGGTTGTGTTCAATACACTACCAACGCTCGGTTTTGTGTTTGTGGTTTGGATAATCATATTTGGTTTTATGTCCTATATCTTTTCGAAAATTAGGACACCATATGATCTCAAATCTGCAGATGCAGACTCGGCTACTACTGGACACATGAGCGATATTGTCGGGTCTGTGCATATGATTCATTCGTATACAGCCGAGGGTCGCGAGCATGAAGAGTTTAAAAAGACTACACATGATGAATACAAACACAGAGTAAAGGCATGGCTTATCGGAAATAAGTTAAATGCAATACAAGCCTTGCTTGTTATAGCTCTTGAGATTGTTTCTATGTACATAGTAGTCAACAAAGCTCATCAGGGTGTAGTCACTGTTGGCACGGTGGTTTTAATTCAGTCATTTATTGTGACTGTTACAAACTATATGTGGCAAGTTTCTCGAGCTATTACAAATATTCGCAGATCACTTGCTGATGCTTATGATATGGCAGATGTGCTCAGTCAGAAGCCTACAATACAAGATTCAGAGGCTCCCAAGAGTTTAAACGGAGATCGAACAATACATTTCAATGATGTTTCGTTTAGCTATCCAGGCAAAGATACTCCAATTTTAAATCATTTGAATTTAAAATTGGCTCCGGGCAAGAGATATGGTTTTGTCGGTACTACAGGTGCAGGCAAGACTACAATCACCAGACTTCTAAACAGGCAGTTTGATATAGTACCCGGATGTGGATCTATCAGTATTGGGAAAATAGATATCAGAGATATCGCGCAAGATGAGTTACGAAAAACTTTATCTTACGTACCTCAGGATCCTAACTTTCCACACAGGACAGTTAGAGATATTATTTCTTTCGGTAAACCAGAAGCAACACTCGAAGAGATAATCGAAGCATCCAAGCGTGCGTCGTGTCACGGTTTTATAACCGAAAAATTAGAAAAAGGATATGACACGCTTGTAGGCGAGAGAGGAGTGAAGCTTTCCGGTGGACAACGCCAGAGACTTGCTATCGCTGCTGCATTTTTGAAAAACGCAGATATATTAATACTCGACGAACCTACAAGCGCACTAGACACAGAAACAGAGAGTCAGGTGCAAACAGTGCTTCGTGAGATGGTAGGCAAAACTATGCTCGTTATAGCTCACAGGCTAACTACTGTTGCACAGCTCGATGAAATCATCGTAATAGATGGAGGAACGGTCTATGAGCGGGGAACTCACAATGAACTTATGAGTTTACCCGACGGTCTATACCGATCGCTTTGGGAAAAGCAGTATGAAAATCTGGCTTATCAAATTATTGAAAAAAATAATCAAATTATTCAAAAAAATCATATTATTGAAAATAACTAATCAAAAACCCGCTAAACTAGCGGGTTTTCTTTATGCTTGATTTATTTATGTTTGTATGGTATAATACCACCAGCTTAGTTACATTAACCAAGAGCGTATTTTGGGGTCGTAACCCAGTTCTATAAAAAACTATAATATGTTGAAAAAGTTCTCTATTTTTTTTACATGCTGTTTGGCTTTCGTATTGCTCACATCAGAAAGTGATTGTGGTGTCGATGAAAGTCAAGAAAATGCAGCTTTCAATAAAAAGAAAGAAAATGTTCAGTCCTTGATGTCTAATCAGCCCGGAACACCAATTGATTTTTCAATGGATCGCTTTCTTTTGAATGAACGCAACGTTCGGTTCAATGATCCTAATAAAATGAGTTATTTGTACATTGTCCTGTTGGATGGTACATGGCTTAAAGTAACAATTGTTGGGAAACTTGCAAGCACGAGCAAACGTCTAACTAGACCAGAAGAAGAGTATTATTTGAGCATATCTTCAGCCAACCAATTAGGACCATCACCTGATGAGATGGGGACATATGGTTCCAGTGATCCAGCAAGGGTTGGCATGCTTACGCTTGGTAGCCTGATTGAATTTGGAGGATTTTCCTCTTATATTTATTCAGAGGTACCGCTTTCTTTTTCTGGGCTACAACGTCCTGTAATTGAAGTTGCGCCAATTGAGCTGAATCAGTCTGATAAAAAAATGTTACTTGATGGATTGAATGAGCTCAAAAAGCAGTCTGAAAATGCAAAAGTAAACAAAATCAGTGAACCAATAAATCAGGAAAACCAATAACATGAACAACGGATGGAAAATCACAGGGTGGATTATTCTGGGAATAATCGCCCTCTCCGCACTCAGTATTGTTGTGCGTAGTTGCAACACTGCAAATGAAGTTGCAAACAAAAAAGTATTTAATTCCGATCATATCATCTACACGTACGAAGACTTCCACAAGAAGTACCAGCAGTACCAGCAGTATGAAAAACAACTTGCTGATGCACAGTCCAGTATGGATGCATTGAAAGCTGGTGGCATAACTTCGGGTCAGGAATATGACAATCTCGCCATGGAAATCAGTGGTATCCGGAATATGAAAAACCGCATTGCCTCTGATTACAATGCTATGACCGAAATTAATTGGGATAATGTTTGGAAGGAAAAAGGACTTCCAGAGAAGCTTGAATAAAAAAGCCTTAACATATCAAAAAACCCGCTAAACAGCGGGTTTTCTTTATACTTGATTTATTTGTCTGACGCTCGCTCTACATATTCACCAGTCTCAGTGTTCACAACTATCTTGTCTCCTTCGGCAATAAAAAGGGGAGCGTTTATAGTAGCGCCATTTTCAAGAGTGATAACTTTGTTTCCTCCAGTGCGAGTGTCGCCCTTGATTGCTGGTGGAGCTTCTTTGACCACATAAGTCATCTTGATAGGTAGGTTTATGCTGATTATTTTTTCTTCATCATCTTCGTCTGTCCATACAAGTGCAGTTACATTTTCATTTGGCTTTAGAAATTTTACATTACTGCCTAGTATTTTTTCATCTAACATAAAACGATTGCTTGGATCTGTTGGAGAAGAGAACCAAAATTCGCCTTTGTTTGTGTATAGAAATTTTATATCTCTCTTTTCCAAATCAGCTTCTTCTGCTGTGTCAGAAGATCGGAATGTTTCATTTACCGCTCTTCCATTTATAAGAGAGCGCATCTTCACCTGGTTTTGAGGTTTGCGCTGTTGTGTGCGAGCTACGTGGCTTTCTAGAACCTCGAACGGCTCTTCGTTCCAGATTATAATTTTTCGCTCTTTAATTTCATTGTATGCAAGTATTGCCATAAAAGTATTTAGTAACTTATAACCCACCGATTTTATATCAAAAGGCCTTATTTTGCAACGGTCAATTAATTGACCTTTTTATATTTGTGTGATATTTTAACAAAAAATAAAACATGTTTAAAAACCTGATATTGTTGCTTGTGTTCCTACTTGTTTTTTTCTGTGTCTTATCAATTTTGCATGCTTCAACTACACTCCTTTTTGAATCAGCATACGGACACCCTATGACTAAATTTACTGGATTTGTTATGAGGATTGGTGAGGTTCTTTTTTCGCTAGTTTTAGCTTTCGGTGTTGCCGGGAAGGTTGAGGAAAATTTATAGTAGGCACTCTTAAAACCGTCTAGATTGATGGTTTTTATTTTTGGTTGATATATTTTAATTAAGTAGTACAATTTAGAAAAATCATCTATATGGAATTACCTAGTTTTTTGATTCTTGTATTTTATATATGCATGTATTTTGTTGGAATATTCTACGCATTAGCAGGGGAGTATCTTGGTAAATCAAATGATATATGGAGTCCATTTTTTACCGTAACAGGAGTGATGTGCTTAGCTTTTGCCTCTAGAAAAATTGCTCATGTTGTCTATTCTACTATTGATAACAAGCAGTTTGTTTTGGTGATTGCCATAATGATATTTGCTTTTCTTTTAAGATATATTTTCAATGAATATATAAAATATATAGTTGAAAATAATAAAATAAACACAATAGATAGTGTGTTTATGTAAAATCTCTAAAACCCGCAAGGGTTTTTGTTTTTTTGACATTTTTCAATATGTATATATAATCAAAAAAAAAGATCTTATGGTAAAACAAAAACTTATTGACGCTATCGATGCTGTAATAAAAGAGCTCGAAGCTGGTACACTGTCTCATAATTGGCGTGAATACCATGCTTGCAATATAGGACTTATTGCTCGGGTTATAACTGGAAAGTCCGGTAAAGATATAACAGATGAACTCATGGTAATTAAAGAAGATTATTCAGAGGCAGGACTCGATAGCGACAATAATCACTGGTCTGACTATGTTGAGTATTTCTGCCCAATATCTGGCTTGTCCAAAGTGGAGCTTTTTCGGACTCTTCAAGAAGTCGGTATGTCTCGTGAAGACATGATACATCTTGAGTATTTATCTGACCCAAAGGTTCTCGCGAAAACGAAACGCGTGGTGACCAAGCAGCAGTATCAATTTTTCGGCTTATTTAAAGGAGTTGCTGAAAAGAATGAGTTTGATATGACAAAAGATGATGAGGGTGGAGAAATTGAAGATTACTATGAAGAAACCGATAATTTTTTGCTCTATCTGAAAAAATGGAAGGAGATTCTTCTCGAAGAGGGGAATGCTTAAATTTAATCAAAAACCCGCCAAAGGCGGGTTTTATCTTTTATATATATCTTATTCTCCACTACTTGAAACCTGTATTTCTCCAAAACGAGATTTAATTTGTTTCAATATTTCGTTTGATAGTTTTGAATTTTCTTTCAAAAATGTTCTTGTTGCATCATATCCACGTCCAAGTTTTACTCCACCCTCACCATCTTTGCCTTTGTATTCATATGATCCACCAGTTGATTTGGTTATAATCCCTAGCTTTTCTCCGAGGGCCATTAGCTCACCTTCACGTGAGATACCTTCACCGTATATTATGTCGAACTCTGTTTGCTTGAAAGGGGAGGCAACTTTGTTTTTCACTACTTTTACTCGTGTGCGACCTCCGACCACTTCTTCACCTTTTTTAATTTGAGCTATGCGACGGATATCTAGGCGAACAGATGTATAGAATTTTAGAGCTTTTCCTCCAGGTGTAGTTTCAGGATTTCCGAACATAACACCAATCTGCATACGGATTTGGTTTATGAATATAACTGTTGTTTTTGATCTGGCTACGATTGCTGTAAGCTTTCTGAGTGCTTGAGACATCAGGCGAGCTTGTTTACCAACATGCTGAGCTCCCATGTCACCTTCGATTTCATCTTTTGGTGTTAGAGCTGCTACTGAGTCTATTACTACTACATCTATTTTTCCAGAGCGAACTAGTGACTCACAGATTTCCAAACCTTGCTCTCCTGTGTCTGGTTGAGATATTAGAAGTTCGTTTGTTTTAACCCCAAGATTTTTTGCATAAACTGGATCCATTGCGTGTTCTGCGTCTATGTATGCACAAACTCCACCAGTTTTTTGCGCTTCAGCAACTATATGTAGAGCAAGAGTTGTTTTACCAGAAGATTCTGGCCCAAATATCTCTATGATACGTCCGCGGGGAACACCACCTACTCCAAGAGCCATATCAAGCCCGAGTGAGCCTGTTGAAATAGTATTTATATCCACTTTCGGTGTGTCGCCGAGTTTCATAATCGCACCTTCTCCAAATTTTGTTTGAATAGAGCGGATTGTATCTTCGATTTCCATACCAGATTGTTTCTTTTCTTTTGGGGCTGTTTTTTTGAATGCCATAAATTTATTGATTATTTACTAAATAGACTACTTTATATATTTCGGTTGTGTCTTTACCGAATTTATCTTTCACATACAATGATACCACATTCTCTCCCGGTAAAAGCACTATTGGTTCACTAAAATCTCCTTCTTTTGAGATAAACACTTCGTTTCCGTTCAGTGTCACAAAGCTAGCTCTTCTTGCATTTCCATTTATTTGTATATTTGGGTCTGTGACAATCATCCCGTCCGATATACCCTCGATTTTTATGTTTATGCCAAATATTAGATCGTGGAGTCTGAAGATTGCATACAAAAAGACTATTATTCCAAATACTATACCTGCACCTAAGCCAGTTTTTTGTTTAAAAGTCATATTTATCCACTAAAAGTAGACTGCTCTGCTTCCGCTGTTTTTTCTAGTACTTCTCTAGGTTTTGCTCCGTTTCCAGGGCCTACGATACCTCTTTCTTCGAGTATATCTATCAGTCTTGCAGCTCGTGCGTATCCTATACCCAGTTTTCTCTGGAGGAATGAAGTCGAAGCTTTTTGAGTCTCTATAACTATTTGTCTAGCTTCTTCATACAGATCATCGCCTTCACTATCGTCACTTTCTAGATTTGCGCTAAATATACTAGGTTCGCTTGTTAGGGGGCCAGAGAAGGCAATATCATCTCCAGGAACTTCATTTTTAAATGCTTCAGACAAGTATTTAACAACTTTTTTAACCTCATCTTCTGATATAAAAGCAGACTGCAAGCGTTCTGGCTGACCCTCTCCACCCGAGAAGAGCATATCTCCAGCTCCCAAAAGTTTTTCTGCACCACTTGTGTCTAGAATTGTTCGAGAGTCTACTTGTGTAGGGACACGTAGAGCGATACGAGTAGGGATGTTGGCCTTGATAAGTCCTGTTATAACGTTTACCTCAGGACGTTGAGTTGAGAGTATCAGGTGTATACCGACAGCACGGGACATCTGAGCGAGGCGAACTATCGCACTTTCAAGTTCTCTTGGATAAGCCTGCATAATATCAGCCAATTCGTCGATAATTATAACTATATAAGGCATCCTGTCTGCACTCTCGTCTTTTGATTTTTTAGCATATATATTGTCGTGATATGACTCAATATCTCGCACAGAATGACCCTGTAGTATGTCATAGCGTCTTTCCATCTCTTTTGCTGCCCATTTTAGAGCTAAGATACACTTTTTAGCATCAGTGATAACAGGTGTAAGTAAATGAGGGATTTTATTGTATAGAGTTAACTCTACGCGCTTAGGGTCAACCATTATAAATTTCAAATCTTCTGGTCCGTTTCTATACAGTAGGGAAGTGATAAGTGCGTGTATGGTTACAGACTTACCGGATCCAGTTGTACCAGCAATCAGAGCGTGTGGAGCTTTGGCTATGTTTATATGAGTGGGTCTACCTGCAACATTTCTACCGAGTGCGAACATTAGAGGCTTAGGAGAGTTTATAAAATTTGGATCTGCGAGCAGCGCTCCTAATCCAACAGTAGATTTTGTTTTGTTTGGAATCTCGATTCCAACAAGTGATTTGCCTGGTATAGGTAGCTCCATGCGTATTGGGTGAGCAGCAAGTGCGAGTGCAAGATCGTTTTGTAGCGCTGCGATGCGTGAAAGTTTTACACCCTGTGCAGGCTTGAGTGCATATCTAGTTACAGTAGGTCCGGTAGTGATCTCATCCATCTCAACTATGATTCCGAAGTTTGCCAAAGTACGCTGGATTATATTTGCATTTGCTTTTATGTCTCCAACATTTGGCTTGCCCCTATCTGCCTCAAGAAGTGATAGTGGTGGGGGAGTATAAGACTCAGATTTATTTTTTGTTTTAGCAAACACAAAATCTTCTTCTTGCACGGATTCTTTTGTTTCTTTTTTCTTTGTGTCTGAATCAGATTTTTTTACTTCTTCTATTTTTTCAGGTTCAGGACTTACTTGATCGTCTTGTTTAGCCATATAAGCTTCAGTACGATCTTCCTCATCCTCTTCTTTTTTACCAAACAAGAAATTTCTAACACGAACAGGAAGCTCTCCCATGTTTGGTCTAGTATCAAATAGTACGAATATTGAGATGATTAATAGCGCTCCTAAAAATAAAATACTTGCATATGTATCAAATAGTGCAACAAATGGCCATGCGATTATTCGTCCGATATATCCGCCCGCTAATGTATTTGATGAAACAACTATATCGATGATTCCTAAAATTGATATGAAAAATAGTCCGGTCCCTATTGAGTGAGTTAGGGCAAGACTAGGTCTCTCTGATCTAAGAAAAGATATTCCAAGTGCAATAGAAAATATTGGTAACAGATAGTACCCAACACCCAATAATTTTGAGAAAAGATTGTAGAAGAATGAGCCTGCTACCCCCGCATTATTCCAAAGAGATAAAAGTAAAAAAAACGCTATAGCCAGACACAAGATTGCGTAAACTCCGTTTTTTGTTTCATCTTTTAATCTAGATGTGGGTGGTTTTTTGCTAACCTCATTTTTCTTGCTATTTTTAGCGATCTTTTTTGCCATGATAGATATTAGTATAACATTTTTACTTTTATTTTATAAAGCTATTTTAGCATTTGCTTTACAAAAGTGCAGTGTCTCATATATAATGGACACGATTTTAAGTGAGCCGAATTTTATCAAGGACACATCTATTTTATTAAAGACATGGATACTAAAAAGGACATTTCGCCTGATGTTAATACTGGAGATAAAAGTATAGGTCATACAGAACCTGTGGCTTTTTCTATTGATAATAAAGCACAAAATACCAAGGCGGTATCTCTATTGAAAAGGACACAAAAAATAGTAACTGCTATTTATATGGTTACAGAGTGCATAGAGGATGCGGAGCCTATGAAAAACTCATTAAGGACATCTTCTTTAGATCTACTAAAAACTATCGGTATAACGGACAATAAAACAGCCATAAAGACAAATTTTGAGATTGAATCTGCTGAACAGATGACTAGGAGTATTCTTTCTTTGTTGGAAATATCTCAAATAGTTGGTCTAGTTGGGACTATGAATAGTGGTATTTTAATGCGTGAACTAACAAAACTTTCTAGTGATCTTGCTATGCTTAGAAATCAAAACAATAAGTCTCTTTTTACAGTAGAAGGTTTAAGATCACTTGATGTTGAAAGAGCTGATTTTCTAAAAAACTTTACTTTTAATTCACAGGAAATTTTAAAAGATGGTCCGATAGAATCGCTCGAAGAGGATAATATTTTGAAAATATTTTTAAATAAATCTAACGGTCAAGGTCATCAGTCTAATCCAGTAAGAGATTTCAGTAAAGGACAAAATAATATAAAAAACATAAAGGACACAAATCTAGAGTCTAAAAAAGACAAGCTTGTCGGTCAGTCTAAAAAAATAGATATTGCTATAAAAAATGAGCGAAGAAATTCAATACTATTAGCACTCAAGAACAACAGTTCAGTTACTGTAAAGGACATTTCTTTAATCGTAAAAAACTGCAGCGAAAAGACACTTCAGCGCGAGCTTACAGCGCTTGTAAAGGACAAGATACTCAAAAAGACAGGGGAGAAGCGTTGGTCCAGATACTCACTAATTTAGGTTTTTTGTATGTAAGAAATACATACTATATATCGTCTATTTATATGAAGCTAGACTAGGTCTGTTTGTTCGTGGAGACACTTACAGAGACCGGAATGCTTCAGTGTTCATGGATTCCTAAAATAGCTTGCTATTTAACAGGTTATCCACATAAATCCTTATGTTTTTAATAGCATATAGATTTATAATGAATACGTGCAGTTGTGGCGTATTTTTAAAGAATATGCTATACTGCCAGAACGTTCTTGTTGTTTGTTGATAGGAACATAAACAAGAACAGTGTTTAGTTTCAATATGATCGCTCATTGAAAATCAAATATTTTTTCGCGACCAATTTATTGGCGCGATGTTTTTGTTTTTCACTTGGCGACATACTGATAAATATGCCCTGTCGACAAGGCAGAATGAGTTCTCCCTATCGGGGAATTCAAAAGGTTCAGACACCTTAATTAAGTGCCTGAACAGTGTGCGACATTAAGTGTCGGGCACAACATACACACCAATTTAGTTTCGTCGAAACTAGACTATTAATTACGTGTATGGCTAGCGAGTATTTTTGATAAAGAAAAATACCACGCGGCGATTAAAAAGGATAATTTTAATTATGAGTAAATTTACAAAATTCGCAGTTGTTGCTTTCGCTTTTGTTGCAGTTTTTGCACTAGCTAAAGTTTCATCTGCTATGGTTACAGTTCCACCAAGTCTAAAACTAGGCTCAAGTGGAACACAAGTAATGAACCTTCAGTCAGCTCTTGGAGGTCTTACAGTAGACGGTAACTTTGGTCCTATGACTAAAGCTGCTGTTGTTGCTTATCAATCAGCTCATGGTTTGACTGCTGATGGTGTTGTTGGTCCTATGACTGCAGCATCTATCAACGGTGCAGCTACTGGCTCATACCCAGCAGGATGTACTTCAAACACAGGCTACAGTGTAACAACTGGTGCTTCATGTGCTTCAACTACAACTCTTCCAGCAGGATGTACTTCAACAGTAGGATTCTCTCCTACAACTGGAGCTTCATGTGCAGGAGGAACAACTCCAACTGGACCTCTAGCAGGATCTTTCGGAGATATCTCTAGTGTTACAGAACTTGGTTCTTACAACGACGAAGAGATCGGTGAAGGACAAGATGATGTTAAGGTTGCAGCTTTCGAAGTTGAAGCTACAAACGATGGTGATATCGAAATCACATCTATGAAGATTCAATTCGATCCAAGTACAAGTACTGGCTCAACACACCTAGATGATTACATTGATTCAGTTTCAATTATGATGGGCGACGAAGAAGTTGGCTCAGCTGATGTTGATGAATTCACAGAATCATCTGATATCTACACAAGAACAATATCAATTGATGGTGCTGTTATAAGAGCAGATGAAACTGAGACTTTTTACATCTTAGTTAATGCTGTAAACACATTTGATTCTGCAGATATTACTGGAGATGTATGGAATGTTGATGTTCTAAATATCAGATTCGTTGACGGATCAGGTGTTACAACAACTGATGACTCAACAGGTGACATGCCAGGAATGGATGTTCCTATGGACTTCGTTTCATTCTCAGATTCTGCTGATACTGAACTAGTAGTTACACTAGATTCAGATACACCAGATGCTGGAATCGCTCTAGTTAGTGATACAGATTCTACAGATGACGTATCTCTTCTAAAGGGAACTCTTGAACTAGAAGGTGATTCAGATGTTCTTATCGACACATTCCCAGTTACTTTCACAGCAACTTCATCAGGAACTGCTAACGGTATCGATGATATCGCTACATCTGTTAAGTTGATAATTGACGGTGAGGAATACACAGAGACAATGACTCTTACTGCTGCTCTTACAGGTACAATCGTATTTGATAACCTAGACTTCACAGTTTCTGCTGGTGATACAGTAGACTTCGAAGTTCTAGCTGATATACAAGATATAGATGGAACTGTATTCGTAGAAGGAGACACATTGACTGCATCTTTCACTGCATCAAACCGTGACGTTATGGATGCTGAAGATGAAGAAGGTGATCAACTTTCTGATGCATCAGAGAAATCTGGTACTGCTACAGGTGAAGCTCAACAGCTTCGCTCAAACGGAATCATGGTTACTCTAGTATCAACTTCAACATCAATAGCTGCAGGTACATCAGCAAACGATGACCAAGGCACATTCATCATCAAGTACAAGGTAGAAGCTGTAGGTGATACAGTTTACATCGCTTCACTTGCTGATGCTACAACTGGTGCAAACACAGACGGTAAAACTTCTGTAACTGTTGATCGTGCAGGTACTGCAACAACAGGTGGAGTTTCAACTGTACTTGTTAACACAACTGATACTGATCTAACATCTGTAGGTCTATTTGAACTTACAGAAGGTGAAGAGAATACATTTGAATTGACAACAACTGCACAGCTTCCTACTTCAGGAGCAGCAGGTCTATTCAGAGCTGCATTGTCTGGAATCCGATGGACAACAACATCAACAGACTCTACACCAAGTAACTCTTACACTTCAAACCTTGACTCATTCAAGACTGCATACATAGGTCTTAACTAGTCTCTAATTTGAATCTGTAGATCTTTACAGGTAAACAAAACCGCCCTTCGGGGCGGTTTTGTTGTTTTTGGGTGAATGGTGCGTATAATAAAAGCATGTCTAAAAATCAATTAAAAAGCGGTATATTCAATTTTATTAACTACACTCTACTCGGTTTTATAGCGCTTTTCCCAATAGTTTTATTTAAAGGTTATCTATACAATGGAACATCTTCTAGAGCTATTTTTCTGATGATTGTAATTGAGATTTTGGCGATTGTATTTGCGCTTACACTATTTAAAAAAGACAAAGAAGTTAAATTTTTTAAATCACCTATAGCCATGGCATTGTCTTTGTATTTTATTGTTTTGATAATAACTGGTTTGCAAGGAGTGGATCCATCTATATCTTTTTGGTCTAAGGCAGCACGTGTAAGTGGTATATTTTTCTTTTCTCACCTCGTTATGCTTTATTACTTTTTATCATATTTATTTAAAGACAATAAAACACAGAGGGATTTTTTGAAAGTATTTTTGGTTTCGACTGGTGTTTATTCCGTACTATCTTTTTTGGGTCCAGAAGGATTGGGATTTATATTTAAAACAAAACTATGGGATGGTTTTACTTTTGGAAACTCGACTTTTGCAGCAATGTATCTTTTTGCAGCATTCCTACTATCTATATATTTTATTCGCTCAAAAGAAGATGGAGATAAAAAATGGTGGTATAGATTATTGCCTTTTGTATTTCTAATAAATCCATACATCATAAACTCAAAGGTTTGGAAGGGACAAGTAGATTTGATATCTAATCCTATGGGAATTGTCGGAGAAGCTCGCGCTACCACATATGTCATATTTGCTTCCGTTGTGGGCTTGCTCGTTTTCTACTTTGGATCAAAGATATCAAGTGTAAAAATAAGAAAAGGTTTGGTATGGTTTTCTATAATCCTCGCTCTCGTCTCTTCTGTTCTTCTAACTAGATCATTTTTGACTAAAGATGGATACCTACGAGAGGTTTATTTGAGTCAGGCAACAAGCGCGAGACCGATACTATGGGAGTTGTCTACTAAAATGATAAAGGAAAGGCCGCTATTTGGATGGGGTACTGATAACTTTGATAGAGGCTTTGAACAAAATTATGACAACAGGCTTCTAGAAGAGCGTTTTGGTAACGAAGCTTGGTTCGACAGAGCACACAATGTATTTATTGATCAGACTGTAGATACTGGATATGTTGGTCTCGCGTCTTATTTACTAGTGTACTTTGTCGTACTAGGATCACTAGTTTATGTGCTCTTAAAATCAAAAGATAAAAAAGACCAGACTCTAGCTTCTATATTGATAATTTACTTTTTAGGTCACTTAGCTGAACTTCAAACAGCTTTCGATACTACTATATCTCTAGTTGCTGTGATTGTTATGATTGCTCTTGCTTCAAATCTATATAGAAAAACTTATATTGAAAACAATAAAGATAAAAAACATACTATAGATGTTCCTGTGTATGCTAAGTACGGTGCCGCGATTTGTCTGATAGGGTATTTTGGTTGGGCATTTTTCGCTGGAACTTTACCTATAGCTCGCGCTGAGCATGTAAATGGAACTATTAGAACAGTTGGAAGTGCAGAGAAGAGATTGCCTATGTACCCAGTACTTTTCGGTTCACCTATGGACTTACCATCTTTTCTCTGGAGAACATCAACTGATTTTCAAAGAGGGATTTCAGAAAATCCAAAATCAATTGAGAATCCAAAAAACCAAGAAAACTTTAAAAAAGAACTCGAAGTATTTGCAAATGAATACAAAGATTATCTAGAAAAACATCCAAATGATATTCGTGCACACTTTAACTACGCAGATGTGCTTATGTACAGCAATTTGTTTGGTGTGGACAGACTCGATGAAGCAAGTTTGGTATTGGATAAAGCCATAGAAATGAATCCTGAGATTCCACAAGGGTATTGGATGAAATCTGTCTTATCTTTGTATCAAGGTAAATTTGATCTTGCTCGGGAGTGGGCACAAAAAGGACTTGCAGTGAATCCTAATATAGAGAAGAGTCAGCAAGTGGTCTCATACATAGACAAGAATATAAAATCTTTTCCAGAAGTTAGTCTATACTTCTTCGATAAAATCTAATGCGTATTTTATATTTCATAACAAAAGCAGAGCGTGGTGGCGCACAGAGTGTTGTGCTGGAACTTTTGCGTGAGCATAAAAATAGGGGAGACGAAGTACTTTTGGTTTCAGGTAAAGAAGGTTTTTTGCTAAACGAAGCAAAAAGTATGGGCATGTCTTTTTCTGTTGTGCCAACTCTCGGCAATACATTTAATCCACTAAAGATAATAAAAACTTTTTTTGAACTTAGAAAAATTGCGAAAAGTTTCTCTCCAGACACTGTTTCTATACACAGCTCTTTTGCGGGGATTGTCGGACGACTTGCCCTGGGTAAAAAATACAAAACTATATTTACCGCTCATGGGATAGCGTTTACAAGTGGCGCTCCAGCATGGAGAAAACCGATAGCAATAGTCTCAGAATTCTTGGCTTCACGATTTTGTCACAAGATAATCGCAGTTTCTGAAAAAGATAGACAGACTATTTTGAAAAAACTTCTTCTCAGAGAAGACAAGGTTGTAACCATACACAACGGAGTTTTTGTCCCGGAAACAGTAGATTTTTCAATAAAGAAAAAAAATATTGTTTTTGTCGGGAGACTTTTTCCTCCGAAAACTCCGGAAGTTTTGGTTGATGCAATAAAAATATTGAAAGATGAAATGGATGTGGTTCCAAACCTGGTTGTAATAGGTGACGGTGAAAAGAGAAAAATTCTAGAAGAAAAAATAAAGCAACACTCCATGGAAAATTATGTGCACATGATGGGCGAGTGTGGTGAGGATATAATCAGAAAAACACTTTCTGATTCCTCTGTATTTTGTCTGCCGACACTTTGGGAAGGTTTCCCTATGACCATTGTCGAGGCTATGGCTTCTGGTTGTGCAGTTTTGGCGAGCGATGTTGGTGGGATAGCTGAGGCGGTGGACGAAAGTGTTGGTACACTAATCCCGCGAGGAGCGAGTGCAAAAGTTTGGGCAGAAAAGATAAAAGAAGTTTTGCAAGATGAAAATAAACTTCGTGAGATGAGTAAAAACGCCCACGAAAAAGCAAAAAGAGAATTTAATAGAGATCTAATGGTTTCGAAAGTATTTAGTTTGTATGAAAAATAAAAACATCCTAATTTTCTCACTCGTGTACTACCCAAACTTTGTTGGTGGGGCAGAGGTGGCGATAAAAGAAATAACAGATCGTGTGGATGCTTCTGAAGCTCGGTTTTTTATGGTGACTATGCGCACCGACAGAAAGAAGGTTGAGCAGATAGGCAATATTACAGTTCACAGAGTCGGACCGTATTTTCTAGGCGTTCCTGTTGTGGGCAAAATCCTTTTTCATCTATCAAAATATCTGTTTCCATTTCAATCATATTGGAAGGCAAAGAGGCTAGAAAAGCAGATAGGTTTCGACACTGTGTGGGCCATGATGGCAAACTATGCTGGTTTCGGGGCGTCATTTTTCAAGGCTAAATTCCCCCAAATACGCTTCGTTTTGACCCTCCAGGAAGGAGATCCTATTTCTTATATAAAACGCCGTGTGGCGCTCGTATATCCGCTTTGGAAGCGTATTTTTACTCGTGCAGATGCAATACAGGCTATTTCTACATACCTGGCAGATTTCGGTAAAAGTATGGGCTTCTCTGGTACTCCGGTGGTTGTCCCAAATGCAGTAGATGTCGTTAATTTTGTTAAAGATTTTGATATTACAGAGCTAGTAAAAATGAAGTCAAAGCTCGGTATAAAAGATGATCAAAAAGTAATAATCACGACTTCAAGACTCGTAAAGAAAAATGGAGTAGGGGATATAATCGAATCACTAAAATACTTGCCAGAGAATTTTATTTTTCTTGTGTTAGGAAATGGACCACTCGAGAAAAGTTTGAAACTAAAAGCTAAAAGCTTACAGCTTCAAGCTAGAATTGTTTTCCTCGGATATGTTCCACATAGTGAAATGCCAAAGTATTTAAAAGTTTCAGATGTGTTTGTGCGACCATCTCTTTCAGAAGGTTTAGGCAATTCGTTTCTCGAAGCTATGGCGACTGGTTTGCCTGTTGTTGCGACGAGTGTTGGTGGGATACCAGACTTTTTGAAAGATGGCGAGACAGGATATTTTTGTGAAGTAGAAAATCCGAAAAGTATTGCGGAGCAAATTTTGAAATTTGAAAACAATCCAGAACAAAAAAATCGTATTGTAGAAAAGGCAAAGAAAATGGTAATGGAGAAATATGAGTGGGGGATGATAGCAGAAGATATGAAGAAAATTTTATGTGGATAATTCTAGGGCTTATTTCGGCATTTTTCAATTCATTTTTTAACATCAGTGTTAAAAAAGTCTCTAAAAATTTTGACCCAGTTGTTTTGTCTTGGGTTTGGATAATTTTTTCTTTACCGGTTATATTCATACCCTCAATATTTTTTGGATTTTCTAATACGGACAATGTTTTCTGGGTTGCTCTATCTATTAGAACAATATTAGACACCATAGCCGTTGTTTTATATGTAAGAGCTTTTAGATTTTCGGATCTCACATTGGCACAACCCATGCTCGGACTCACACCAATATTTGTAGTTTTAACTAGCTATATTATTTATGGTGATGTCCCGTCAAACCTGGCCTTTTTTGGAATAGTATTAGTTTCTATTGGAATTTATTTAAATAATTTATCTAAAGATGGAAAAATATTTGATCCTTTTATTTTTATCTGGAAAAACAAAGGAGTAAGATATATGACATTTGTTTCTATAATATGGGCAATTACTACAAGCTTGCACACTCTTGCAATAAGACATTCGGATCCTTATACATATGCAGCCATCGGAACTTGTGCAATCGCATTTTTGTTGACCTGTGTAGTTTTGCTTACAAAAAGAAGCCACATAAAAGAAGTTTTTTCAAATTTGTCTTTCTTTCAAATATTTAAAATAGGTTTTTTTGATAGTATTTCAAATCTATCTCAGCTGATGGGGCAAGGGTTAACACAAGCATCTTATCTTATAAGCATGAAAAGACTTAGTATTATAATAAGTGCGTTTTTAGCAAAGAAGTATTTGAACGAAGATATTTCGAACAGAATTCTTCCGATTAGTATGGTGGCACTCGGAGTGATCTTGATAATCTTTGGAAAATAAATAAACCCGCACATTTGTGCGGGTTTCCCTTATTTCAAAATCTTGCGACCTATCATGAGCAAAAGCGCATGATTTTCAATTTGCTTTCCGATTTTCGCAATTGGTCGATCGCGGATTTTTTCCGGCCTGATTTTGTGCTTAGCAATTTTTAAATTGCCAGTACTGTAAGCTGCCGATAAAATCATAATCGCATCCATGCCCCACATTAATGTTTCGCCGGTATATTCTTCCGTAGATTCGACAATTTTTTTTGCCAATGGAAGAATCTTGCTGATCGTTCCTGGTGCGAAACACTGGAATCCGTGGGTGTTAGTAAGTGATACTTTTCCATCAGTATATGTTTTATACATATGTGGAAAAATGTTTTCATTTACTAGGATTTCAGCTTCGCTTGCAATTTCTTTATCAAGCTTAAATTCCCATACACTTATGGTCGGCCTGCTATAGTTTTCTATGTTTGTTGCTCTAGCAATATATTCTATATTTTCGATCGGATGTTCATCTGGATCAAAACGCACGACTATGTGTTCTTGATTGAGCCTGTTTTCCATTACCCAGGTATATCCATGCAAGAGTGCGTGGGTCAAGCCCTTTTTTTCACAAAATGTTTTTTGAAAAGAAGGAGTTTCTGAATTCAGTATTTTTTCCATCTCTTCTTTTTCACCTCCATTTAAAATAGAGAGAAAGCTAACTTCATGTTTGGAATTTTTTTGAAATTCCAACAATTTTTCGCCAACAGGGCCAGTGATCACCTGGCCTTTGTAGTCAGGGAACATAACGAGTATTTTCATATATTCAGTTTTGTTTTGTTGCATATTACAATATTTATCTATAAAAGTCAATGTATTATTGATCGTCTGTTATAGTATTCTTGTTATATGAAAAGCTCGAAATCTATATTGATTGCAACAGGAATATACCCACCAGAAGTCGGAGGACCTGCGACATATACAGTGCTTGTAGAAGGCGAACTTCGGAGTCGTGGGTGGAACGTAGAGGTATTACCTTTTCGAACTGTAAGATTTTTGCCGACCATAATTCGCCACATTGCTTACTTTTTTGTCGTTTTAGTTAAATCTATAAACAAAGATTTTATATATGCTCAAGATGTTGTGAGCGTAGGGTTTCCGTCACTTGTTGCAGCAAAAATATTGAACAAGAAATTCATTGTGCGTGTACCGGGAGATTTTGCATGGGAGCAGAGTACTCAGAGATTTGGCGTGAAAGAATCTATAGATTTATTTCAAAATAAAAAATACGGATGGAGAGTTGAGCTACTTCGTAGTATTCAAAAGTTTGTAGTTCGGAATGCAACACAAGTGATAGTGCCTAGTGAATATTTTTATAATCTAGTTGGAGCATGGGGGGTTAGTAGGGAAAGGATCAAAAAAATATACAACGGTGTCTCTGTCCCAGAAGGGTTGCAAAGTATTTCACATGATGAAAAGACTGTTGTGTCTGCAGGACGGCTTGTTTCATGGAAAGGTTTCGACGATTTGATTAATATAATAAAAGATTTGCCTGGGTATAAACTTTTTATATTTGGAGATGGGCCCGATAGGTTCCGATTGGAAAATCTGATAAAAGAAAACAGTGCTGGAAGCCAAGTATTTTTGATGGGGCAGGTGGATAGAAAGACCTTGCTTGCACATATAAAAGGTTCTGGTGTTTTTGTATTACCTTCAAAGTTTGAGAGTTTTTCTTTTCAGTTAGTTGAAGCAATGATGGTCGGCACCCCAGTAATTGCATACAATATAGGCAACTTATCTGAGATTGTAAAAAGCAATGAAAATGGTATTCTGATAGAACAAGGGAACAGAGAAGCTCTTATTTTAGAAATAAAGAATATTTGTGAAAATACTTCCAGAAGAGAGAATTTTTCACAAAATGCAAATAGAGATAGTCTAAAGTTTAGATTGGAAAATACAGTAAATGAATTAGAATCAATTTTATATAAAATATGAAAATACTACTTATAGGTTCAGATGAAAATGTTTTTGATCCGAAGTCTCCAGTTAGGCATCGTTTGGAAAAATACGCGGCTCAGGTTGACCACATAACCTCAATGATCGCCTCTAGAAAAAAGAGAGATATTGTCGTTACAGAAAAATATACGATATTGCCTGTTTATTCAAAAAACAGATTTTTGACTTTTATTAAAATGATAAAAGCTGGAAGATCTCTAAAAAATATAGATATGGTATCTGGAAGAGATACAGGTTTTTTGGGTCTAATAGGCTATATAGTTTCTAGAAAATTGAAGTCAAAATTTCACTTGCAGATACACACTGAGGTTAGTAACAAAGCTTACATAAAAGGTTTGCGTGGTTTTATACAGTGGCAGATTGCAAAGTTCTTGATCCCTCGTGCCGACGGTATACGAACTGTTTCAAGAAAAATCATAACTGATCTTGAGAAAAAAGGGGTAAAAATAAAAGGCAAAGTAAATGTCTTGCCTATCTATGTTCGTGGAACAGACGATGAGGGAGAGAGAATAGAAGATCCTGAGGGTTTTTATGATTTTCGTAAACGTCACGATGTAAATATACTAATCCTGTCTCGTCTTGAAATTGAAAAAGGAGTCATGGAGGCGCTAGAGGTTTTGAAAGATGTTTTGTTGAAGAAAAAAAATATAGGTCTCGTGATTGTTGGTTCTGGAACTCAAAAAAGCAAACTCGAAAAATTCGTCGAGGACAACAACATGAAAGATGATGTTATATTTTATGGATGGACTACTACACCTTCATATTTTTATAGAAAGAGTGATTTGTTGTGGCTGAACTCAGCTTTCGAAGGATATGGTATGACCATAATCGAAGCTGGGCTGTTTGGTTGTCCGGTTTTGTCTACAAAAGTTGGTGTTGCTACTGAGGTTATAAAGACAGGTGAAAATGGATTTTTATACGAAGTAGGTGATACTCAAAAAGTAAAACAAATACTCGAAAGTATCTCAGAAGATCCTGGCATAATAAAATCAATGAAAGGCAAAGTTGTATCAAATACAAACATAATAAACTATGCGAGCGAAGAAGATTATGTTTCTAAGATAGCAGAGGATTGGCATAGTCTTGCATAATTTAGTATGAAAAAAAATCTTTTAATATTTACTCAAAAAATGAATAAAACCGATCCAGTACTCGGCTTTTTTCATGAATGGGCAAAGAGGATAGCAAGTGATGGTAGAAAAGTTACAGTTGTGTGTTTAGAGAAAGGATTGGTGGATTTACCAGAAGAGATTAGAGTTTTTTCACTTGGCAAAGAAGAGAAGCAAAGTAATTGGCAATATGTTAAGAGATTTTACAAATATATTTGGAAATTTAGAAAAGACTATGACAGTGTGTTTGTGCACATGAACCAAGAGTATATTCTTTTGGGTGCTATACCATGGAGACTAGCAGGCAAGCGAGTCATGATGTGGCGCAATCATCCATCGGGCGGATTTCTGACTAGAATCGCGGTATTTTTATCGCATAGAGTTTTCTGCACATCCAAGACTTCTTTTACTGCAAAATTCAAAAAGACACGTATTATGCCGGTTGGGGTAGATATAAAAGATGAAGGTGCTAGAGATACTGTAAAGCGAATACCAAACTCTATCCTCTCACTAGGGCGACTTTCACCTGTTAAAAATATACATACCATACTGGAAGCTTTTAGTATTGCAAGGAAGGAGGTTTCTGGGCTTACGCTCACTATTGCTGGCGATCCAATACCTAGAGAGATAGATTTAAATTACAAAAAATCTCTCGATGAACAGTATTTGTCTATGGGTCTAAAAGATACAGTAAAATGGCCTGGAGCTGTAAAGCCAGACGAAGCTAGAGGTTATTACTTGTCTCACGATATTTTTATTAACGCTACAACCCCAGGATCTTTTGACAAGACTATTATAGAGGCAGCGTATTTTGGATGTATAACTTTGGTTTGCCAAGATATCTGGGCAGATACTCCACAAGCGCACTTGTCTAAATATTTGTATTTCAAATACGATGATGTAGAAGATTTGGTTTCTAAAATAAAAGGTATTTTAGCTATGAGCGAAGAAGAAAAAAATAAAATCAGACATGATTTGAATCAATTTGTAAAAGATTGTCATAGTCTAGGTGCTCTCGTGTCTGCTATTCAAGAGGAAGCAAATAAATAATATTTTATGATATCGCCAGAAAAATTATTCAATCTTTGTGTTGAAAATAATATTGATTTTTTTACAGGAGTCCCAGATTCTCTTATGAAAGACTTCTGTGCTGTTATAGATGAGTTTGCAGATAAAGACAAGCATATTATTTCAGCAAACGAAGGCAATGCTGTAGCACTAGCTTCCGGATACCATATGGCTACTGGCAAGGCTGGAGTAGTATATATGCAAAACTCTGGATTAGGGAACGCTATAAACCCGCTTGCTTCGCTTGCAGATGAAAAGGTATACAGTATCCCTATGCTTTTGGTTGTAGGGTGGCGCGGTGAAGATGGTGTGCCAGACGAGCCTCAGCATAAAAAACAAGGTCTCGTAACACTCTCTCTTTTGGAAAACCTTGGCATACCATACAAAATTTTATCTAAAGAAGAAGGCGATATAGAAAATCTAATAAAAGATTTAAGTAAAGATATTTTTCAAAAAAATATTCCCCATGCTCTTGTTGTACGAGAGGGGACTTTCGAAAAATTTGTTTCAAATAAAAATACTGCAGAAGAAAACTTACTTTCTAGAGAAAATGTTTTAGAAATTTTACTTAACACAATACCAGAGGATGCGATTGTTGTGTCCACAACTGGAAAGCTTTCTAGAGAGCTTTTTGAATTACGTAAGATCAAAAATCATGGTCACGCTAAAGATTTTTTGACTGTTGGTTCTATGGGGCACTCTTCTTCGATTGCTCTTGCGATAGCACTATCAAAGCCAAATAAAAAAGTATATTGTTTCGATGGAGACGGTGCTTCGATAATGCACTTAGGAAGTTGGGGTATCATAGGTCAAAAGGGTCCGAAAAATTTTACTCATATTTTGTTTAACAATCGTTCGCATGAATCTGTTGGGGGTCAGTCTACGGCCTCAGAATCTATGGATTTTGTTGAGATAGCAAAAGCTTGCGGGTACAAGGAGTATTTTAGAGCAAAAGACAAAGACGAGATAGTTGGATCCGTGCAAAAGACTAGAGATTTTTCAGGTCCGAATTTTATTGAGATAGAAATAAAAAATGGCTCACGAAAGGATCTTGGTAGACCAACACGTACTCCGATAGAAAACAAGCAAGATTTTATGGAATTTTTACATGGAGAATAATAGACAAAAAGAATATTTTGGAGTCGGTACTATAAATGAATTGGAAGGTGTTTTGAAAAGTTTCGGCTCTACAAAGGTTTTTCTGTTTACCGGTAAGAAATCTTTTTCTGATTCGGATATAGGCTTAAAGATAAATAAAGTTTTACAAAACTTCGATGTATTTAGATTTTCGGATTTTTCAACAAATCCTAAAGTAGAAGATATAGAGAGAGGGTTAGAAGAAGCCAAGAATTTTTCACCAGATGTATTTTTGGCTGTCGGTGGCGGGTCTGTTATAGATATGGCAAAGTCCGTAAGTATTCTTTTAGAAAATACTGGCGATATAAAAGATTTTGTACTAGGTAAAGCTCAGCTAAAAGGTAGGGTGGTTCCACTCATTGTCATACCGACCACTTCTGGTTCTGGTTCAGAGGCGACACATTTTGCTGCGATAGGGATTGGGGATACAAAATATGCAATTGCTCACCCGACACTTTTACCCGACGTTGTGATTGTTGATCCGGAGCTAACATATTCACTACCTAAAAAGATTACAGCCGAAACTGGTGTTGATGCACTTTGTCAGGCTATAGAATCATATTGGTCTATAAACTCTACAGACGAATCAAAATCTTATGCAAAGAAGTCTATGGAATTATCTTTTTCAAATTTACGGCACGCTGTGCTCGATGGAGATCACCTTGCTCGTGTGGCTATGGCAGAGGCGGCTTTTTTAGCAGGTAAGGCTATAAATATATCTAAGACTACCGCTTGTCATGCTATATCGTATCCACTCACATCTCGTTTTGGTATAGTACATGGTCATGCGGTCGCACTTACATTGTCGGAAGTATTGCTTTACAATAGTATGACAAAGGACGACGATGCGTCTGATGTTCGTGGAGCAGAGTATGTAAAAAGTAATATAAAAGAAATATTTGATATTTTGGGAGCAAAAGACTCGCAAGATGTGTCAGAAAAATTAAACTCTCTTTTTAGAGATATAGGGTTAGAAATGAGTTTGGTGAAATTAGGTGTAAAAAAAGAAGATCTATCTTTTATTGTAGAAAACATAGGACATGAAAGATTAAAAAATAATCCTAGAAAGATTAATTCAGAAAATGTAATAAAAATTTTAGAAAATATTTTATCCCGTACGAAATAACGGACGCAGATATGATATAAATTATGCAATACATTAAACAAATTATTATTAACTTAAGTAGGCGCGGAGCGTAAGCGTCCGTGTCCTATTTCGTACGGTATGAAAATTGGAAATATTCTTATATCACGTTACAAAAAAGGTGTTTCTGCAGAAGATTTAAAAAATATTGATGCAGAATACGAAAAAGGTCTTAGTTCCGGGAAGCGGCTTATTTTAGGTACTCTAGCTGCGCGTTCAGGAACAAGACTTTTAGGGGATGTAATAGATGCTCATGATAATGCGACAGGGATAACAGAGCGATATTTTGAGGCTGAGTCTATGTATAGATATATTAAATACAACAAACTTCCGATAGATACAGAAGGAATAATTGCTCTTATAAAAAAAGGGATTGTAGATGATTGGAAAAAGGGAGATATTGCATTTGTTAATAGTCCTTTTTTTTCACATGGTATAAAAGAGTTATATGAGAGATTAAAACCAGCAAGAGTCTTGTTCGGCATAAATGATCCGGAATTTACTGTTCAGTCTATATATAACAAGGGTTTTTTTACGCATCACTATATACGTGGAAATAAAGACCTGGCTTTGGGTTTTCAGCCCGCTTTTGATCAAAAGTGGTATTGGCTGTATCTTTTTGCGCGCCTTGTACCAAATGGAGACTTTTATGAAGAATGGATGAAACTTACTCGAATCGGTAAAATAGCTTGGTGGGGGGCAATGGTTAACAGAGAAATATGGAATCAGCTTGAAGAAATTCCAGAAGAGAAGATTTTTATCTTTAAGTTAAATGAAGCACGAAAGAACTATTATGAATATTATGTAAAGATTGCAAAAGAATTTGGTCTAAGTCCAATATTAAATAGAAAAAAGATTGCATCTATAGAAAAGAAAGGAGTAAAATCTTCTCACAACAAAGAACATAAATGGTCTCAAAAAGAAAGAGAAGAATTTGAATTATATTCCAAAGACTGGAAAGATCTATATAACAAACTATGTGAGAAGAAAACATTTAGGGATTAGATATTTAAATTTAGCTATTGCGATATATATAATGTTACTGTAATATGCGTTAGATGAAAGCAAAAAATAAAGTAACTTCTGCTTCTAAAAAAACAAAAAATAAGAAAGATAAAATAGTTTACTTGCCGATGGCGGTAGATCTGATTCATTATGGTCATATTTATATAATAAATGAAGGTGCAAAGCTAGGTAAGGTAACTGTCGGATTATTGACCGATGAAGCAATTGCCAGATACAAAAGAGTCCCACTATCAAGCTATGAACAACGTAAATCAATAGTTGAAAATATAAAAGGTGTGCATGCGGTTGTAAAACAAGAGAGTGATGACTATGTTCCTATAATAAAAAGATTAAAACCCGATTTTTTTGTTCATGGAGATGATTGGAAGATTGGTGTTCAGGCAGAGAAAAGAAACAGAGTAATGAAGGCAGTTAGTGAATACGGAGGAATGGTTGTTGAGCCAAAACGTATAAAAAGCATTCCTTCAACCACAGATCTGATAGAAGCACTCGTAGGTCAAGGTATAACACCAGAGACTAGAATGAAGTCGCTTCGAAAATATATTTCTGTTAAACCTTTAGTTAGAATTCTAGAAGTTCACAATGGCCTTACTGGTAGAATCGTAGAAAAGGCAAAAATCCAAAAAGGGGAAGAAGTAAGAGAGTTTGACGGTATGTGGCTCTCTAGTCTGACCGACTCTGTGGCCAAAGGTAAACCAGACAATGGGTCTGTGGATTTTAGTTCACGACAAAACACAATAGATCAGATATTTGAAGTCACAACAAAGCCGATGATAGTCGATGCTGACAACGGCGGTTTCCCGGAACATTTTGCATTGATGGTAAAGACACTGGAAAGACTAGGTGTGTCTGCTGTTATAATTGAAGATAAAATTGGATTGAAATCAAACTCCCTCTTTAGTAATGCTCACGAGAATCAAACACAAGATAGTATAGAAGAATTTTCTCATAAGATAAGCTCAGGCAAAAAAGCTCAAGTAGGAAGTGACTTTATGATTGTCGCAAGAATTGAGAGTCTTATTTTAAATAAAGGGATGAATGATGCACTAAAGCGAGCAAAAGCATACATAGAAGCAGGGGCTGATGCAATAATGATACATAGCAAAGAAAAAACTCCAGACGAGATTTTCACTTTTTGTAAAGAATATAAAAAATTTAAACATAAAGTTCCAATTGTTGTGGTACCAAGTACATATAGCTCTGTGACAGAAGCCGAGCTAATTGAGCATGGTGTAAAAATTGTTATATATGCAAACCATCTTCTTCGAAGTGCATATCCAGCGATGGTAAAGACTGCAGAAAATATCTTGGAGAACAACGGATGTGGAGATGCTGAAAAAATATGCATGCCAATAAAAGAGATTTTGACACTGATTCCTGGGAGTGGCGAATAGTCTAACTTTCCTATATAATCTAGAAAATTTAATAAAGATGTACCATTACAAACAAAACATCGGTTCGGTTGTTAGAGGTCTTTTAAATGGCCTTAAACACACGCCACAGACCGCTGGTCCGCTGATTGGTGTAGACCCGCTCCTATTAGAAGATACGATTTCAGGTAAAATTGAATTTACCGAAGAGTTAAAAAACAAGCTTATTTCTATCACAGGGATAAATGAACGAGATTTTTATCCTGCGGAATTTGTAGATTCTTTCCCGGTAATAGACGATACTGTCGAAGGTGTCAGGACTATGAAGTTTTCTGAGACTATGGCGAGCAAACGCACCCTATCAAGGGGGCCTATGGAGATTCCATATTACGATTATGCAGATACTGCCATGAGCAATATCTCTACATTTCGTCCGGAGTGGATCAAGGAACTCTATGTTCATGACGGAGAATCGGCAGATGAATTGCCCGATTGGGCTTTCAACAAAGGACACTTCGAACACCAGATTACGTATTTTATTGGTCCGGTAAATTTCTACTGGATTGATCAGTATGGCAAACGCCATGTCGAGAAGATGAATACCGGTGATACAAATTACATTTCACCATTTGTTCCCCATACCTTTACAACAAGGGAAGAGGGCAGGGGTTTAATCCTCGCTGTAACGTACGGTGGTGCTATAGCCGATCCGATGTTCAAAAATTCGATAAGTAATCTTTCCTTGGAAGAGTATTTAAGCGGTGTTAAAACGATCATAAAAGATTACACCAAAAATCTCGCCCTCGATGATTTTAAAGGTGGAGTTTCTATTTACAAGCATCATGACGCGGTAAGTCACGGAACCGACCAAGTGAATTTATTTTTAGTGAACAACAAATCTCAACCGGAAAGTAAAATTTTCGAAAGAATTTTTTCTTCAAGTGTTGGCTTTTTTGAATCAGTACAGAAAGATCGCTGGGTGTACAATATCGGAAACACAAAAGTCACGCTTCATTGGGGCGAAGGTAAGTTCAGCGATCTTTTTCCCGGGGATTCTGCATTTATCGCACCTGGTACTGAGCACTCTTTTGTTGTTAAAGATGAAAGTCTTATCGATGGAAAAATTCTGATTGTAGAAATCAGACCAGATGGAGTAGACCCATATAGTGAACTTGCGGTAATTTCGGAGTTTTCTGGAGATAGGGGGCTTTCGCGAGTTCACACAGAGACAACTCGTTGGTATTAAAAAATGTTTCAAAAATCCACTCTAGGTGTTAATCTAAGAGTGGATTTATTTTTTTGCTTAAACCTATGTTTAAAGGTATTTTAAAGACAATTTTTTATAGATTCTGTGTATCTTTGGAGTCTTTTTTAAAAGATAAAAAGGCACGTGTTTTGATGTATCACTCTTTTAAAAAAGCGGGTGTTTTTTTCAATGTTAAGCCAGAGGATTTTGTCCTGCAAATAGACTATCTTCAGAAAAATGATTTTATTTTTGTCACTGTTTCAGAATTGTTTGAAAAAATAAAAAATAAAAAAAGCGTCTATAAAAATATAGCTCTAACTTTTGACGATGGGCATAAAGATTTTTTGGATTTTGCATACCCAATGTTAAAAGAAAGAAATATAAAATCTACACTTTTTTGGCCGACAAATATGCCAAGCAATATTTTGAAGACAACTACAGGTATGGATTGCGAGATTTTATCTTTTGAAGATGCAAGAAAAATATTTTCAGATGAATTGGTAGAGCTCGGCTCACATGGAGCTACTCATAGGGAGTTTACAAAAATTAGCGAAATAGATCTTGAAAATGAAATAGGACAATCAAAAGAAGATATAAAAAACATAACTGGTTTTTATCCTGAGAGCATTGCTTATCCTAGAGGGAAGTTCAATCAAGGTGTCATAGAAAAAGTTTGTTTAAGTGGATTCAAATACGGTCTTACTGTAAAAGAGGGTGCTGTCGGTAAAAATACGGATTTATTTAGAATACCGAGAATATCCATAGATAGTAGCGTAGATATGCTTAAATTTAAGGCGAAATTATCATCCTTTTATGCTATAGTCTCGTCATGGCACGCATAATTGATTTTCTAAAAAACAATATAAAAGGCAAGACTATTTACCGGATTCTTTTTCAATGGAGCTTACTAAATGCAAATTCTTTTATAAGTGGCACAGTTTTAGATATAGGATCTGGTGGAAATCCAAGTTATGAAAAATATTTACCTAAAAATATAAAATATACAAAAACAGATTATGTACAAAAAGATGGTGTAGGCAAGGTTTTGGATTTCAACAAAAAGTTTGATTTTCCAGATGCAAGTTTCGACACTGTGTTTTTATTTCATAATCTGTATATCGCCGAAGACTCAGAATTTACAATGTCCGAAGTAAAAAGAGTTTTGAAAAACGGGGGATACTTACTAATATCAAATCCATTTACCGCAAACGAAATGCCAGAGCCACACGATTATATTAGATTCTCAAAAGAGGGCATAGATCGAATGATTGAAAAAACAGGTTTTGAAATAGTTGAATTCAAAAGACTTGGAGACAGATTTTCAGTTTGTGCTTATGCACTAAATCCACTTTTGCTTATATGGCCAATCAGACTGGTGGTAAATACACTTGCGCTCATGCTAGACTTTATTATCCCAAGAAAATTAAAAACAAATTATCCTTTTCCAATAGGTTACTTTTATGTCACAAGAAAATAAACTTCAAGTTAAAGAAGGGCACTATAAAAAGTGGAAGTACACAACACTTCCTAGATTTATTTCGTTTTTTTATCAGATTGATTCGATTGTTAAGTTGGCCGACATAAATACTGTGCTTGAAATAGGTCCAGGTAGCAAGCTAGTTTCAAAAGAGTTAGATAATCTAGGTTATAAAGTAACAACTTGTGATTTTGACGCTAGTGTAAACCCGGATGTTGTTGCTGATGTTAGAAACCTGCCTTTCGAAGAGGGTTCGTTCGACTGTGTTATGGCTTGTCAGGTTTTAGAACATATACCATTTGAAAATTTTGAAAAAGTAGTCGGAGATATAGCTCGTATCACAAAAAAGTACGCTCTAGTTTCTTTGCCAAACAGATCGACCGGATTTGAATTTGTTTTCAAGATACCTTTTATGCAAACTCTGTTTAAAAGGCGTTTTTTCGATATAAATATAGAATTTCCAGTGAGATTCCCTGGGTTTCACGAGTCTGATCAGCACTATTGGGAGATAGATTTTTTCACAACCTCAAAGAAAAAAGTTAGAAAAACTTTTGAGCGTCACTTCACTATAAAGGATGAATTTCAGCCCCCACTAAATAAATATCATAGATTCTTTATCTTAGAAAAAAATGGAAAATAGAAAGAAAATAAAAGTAGTCATAGTTACAAACGATCTTGTTGTTGGCGGTGTTCAAAAATTGATTGTTGACCAGGTTAATTTGCTCGATAGTAGTAAGTTTGATTTCTCTATAATCTCTCTCTATCAATTTCCCGGTAAAGTTGATTTTTACGGCCTGATCCCAGAACACGTCCCTGTTTATAAGTTAAATTTTAAAAGGTTCTTTGATATTGCAGAGTGGGGTAAACTTGTCTCTATAATAAAAAAGGAAAAACCAGATATAGTTAAATCTAGTTTGTTTTTCAGTAATGTAATAGTTCTTTTTCTAAAACCATTTTTTAAATACACAGCTATTGCTGCTGAGCACAACACTGATTTAAAGAGACCTTGGAATGTTCGCTTTCTAAATAAATTTTTTTCAATGTTTGCATACACAATAGTCGCAGACTCAAATGGTGTTGTAGATATTATTTCAAAAACAGAAGGTATCAAGAAAGAAAAGTTTACTGTTATTTATAACGGCGTTGAGTTGGGGTCTATAAAAAAAGCGATGGAGGAGTATGGGCCACATAGAGACGAAATAAGAAGAGAAATAGGCCTCAGTGGGGAAGATAGGATGTTTTTGAACGTGGCTCGCTTATCTGTACAAAAAAATCATGCGCTTATGATAGATGCATTTTCTCATGTGGTAAAAGAAGACAACAAGGCAAAGCTTGTTGTAATAGGGGACGGTCCACTTAGAAGTGATCTGGAGAAACAGATAAACAAACTCGGTTTATCTAAAAATGTTATTTTACTTGGAGAGAGAACTGACATATATCGCTTTTATGCAGTTTCAGGTTTCTTTTTACTCACATCTCTTCGAGAAGGATTTTGTATATCTGCTATGAATGGTTTAGCTTTTGGGTTACCTCTACTGTCTACGCACGTTGCCGGGGTAAATGAATATTTAAAAGATGGAGAAAATGGGTTCTTTTTACCAAATGATCCACTAGGAACTTCAAATGTTATAAAAAAACTTTTAAAAATCGACGTAGAAAAACTCTCTTCTTACAAAGAGAGTGCTAAAAAAAGCGCTGAGAGTTATGGCGTAGATACTTATATTAAAAAATACGAAGATCTATTTACCAGTGCTTACAATGGAAAAAATTCTTTCTGATGAACTGCCATCTTTATATGTATGATATAGATTTCTAACATCTTCGCGTTCTTTTTTCCAACTATCGTTTCCGTCTAGTATATTTTTTAGCTCTTTAAACAGAGCTGTTTCATCTTTTATTTTTGCTCCAGGCATATGAGACTCATAATCGTCTATTAGACCTTCTTTTTCGTTATATAAATCTATATCGTGTATATAAAAGATTATTGGTCTATCTAATAACAGAAAATCTACATAAGAAGAAGAGTAATCTGTTATGAGAATATCCATGTAAGGCATTATTGAGTTTATGTCGCACTCGGGCATCTCTATTATATTTTCTTCAAACATCAGATTTTTTCGAGCACGATATTTTGTGTGTAGAGATACAAGGAAAACAACATTATTTTCTTTTGCAAAGCTGTTCGCGTTGTCTCTTCCAAAATAATTTTCTGGATTAAAGTCCTTGTTTCCTCTACGAAAAGTCGGAGCATACATAACAACCCTCTTCCCACTTTCTCTATGTTTTTTCAAAGTCTCTACTAACTCTTTTTCTTCTGGAGAAAAATAAAGTTTTGTTTTATCAAAAAATTGATCATTGCGTGAATAACCAGAAACGCACATTTGTGCGCCGTTTGTAAATTCGGCAGGGAGTAGGGAATTTGTAAATTCTGATGTTCCAAATATGAAACTATTTTTGATATAAGGAGTCTGTGCGTAACCCTTCTTTTTTAGTCCTTTTCCGTGTAAAAGCTGTAATACTTTTGCGCCATGTAAAAAATAAGAATTATATTTCTGCAAAAATGCATCGATTACCGTGTAACCTGCTCTTAGTGAGTACCAAATACCAGCTAGACTTTTTTCATTATATGAACGGAATCCTTCTTGGCGGAGTTTTTTTGCGAGACTCTTGTCTTTTGCAAGCCAGATTGATTTTATCTCAGGGTGTTTTTTGTTTATGTACAAGAAAAAATGTTTTGCGTTATCAGCAAAGACCTCTCCGTTTTTTGACTTGTGCCAGCCTATAAATATCCAGATGTTTTTATTTCTAAACATTTTTATTTGTTTGCTCGTGCTAGATCTTCGGCCGTATCTATTTCAATAGCTCGAGACAGGGTTACATCGACAGCGTGCAAATCTTTTTTATGCACATGTATTATGTGATTTATAAGATCAACTGCAAAAGAGTATCTAAAAGCCTCTTTTCCTTCTTGCTCGATTATTTTTTTTATGGACTCGATAAAGTCTTTAGATAGTTTAGTTATGCCTATAAACTCTCCATCGCTATCATTTTCTGTTATGTGTTTTCCTATATGAAGAATATTCATATTTTCATCTAGTACGACATTTACCTGCTCTTCGTCCCAAGGGATTTTTTGTATAGCAGTTACAGAATTCTTCTCGTTGTTTATTACATCATTCAAAACTTTTTGTTCACAATGGACGTCTCCGTTTAGATAAAGAACATCTTCGTTTAAATGAGGGAGTGCAGTTATTATCCCATATGCTGGTCGAGAGTCTTCAAATTCTTTATTTTCAGCAAATTCTATGTTTTGTTCAGGGTAGTTTTCTTTTATATATTCTTCTATCTTATGAGAAAGAAATCCTGTAACAATTACAATTTTTGAAATACTTTCTTTTGCAAGCATTTCAATTTGGTGGCCTAAAATAGCCTTACCGTTAACTTCCAGTAATGGCTTTGGTATTTCTTCTGTGTGTGGGCGAAGTCGTGTTCCGCGTCCGCCTGCAAGGATTAGTGCGATCATGGTTTTAAAAAAGTATTCTCAATAGAATCAAATATATAACATTTAGAGAGTTTTTGAAACTTGCTAAAACTACTTTTCGTTCCAAAATATTTTAGTTTTCTTCTTAGCCATGGACCCGATTTTATCTTGGGAGTCCTGCTCTCAAGTTCGTGTGGGTGGAAATATAAAACAACATCTTGTTTTTTTAGTGTGTTTTTTAGTAAAAATTTGAATATAAAATAAGGGAGCGCTCTAAAATATATTCCACCAGCAAAAGGTATTTTAAATGGACCAATCTGTGCAACAGAAACTGGTATTTCTGAAAAGTTTGGCAAGATCTCGTATTTAGTTGTTTTTACACCAGAAATACCGTATTCGCCCATGTTCATAGGGAACACACTTGAGTCGTATGAGAATCCCAAATCTCTCAGTATCTCTACTGCCCAGAGTGTTTCTTTGTTAACAGAAAAATGTGGAGCTCTGTATCCCACAGGTCTTTTGCCTGTAATACCTTCTATTAGATTTGTTTGTTTTACACAATCATTTCTGAAATCTTCTCTAGAGTAATCTTTTAGTTTTACATGTTTCGGTCCATGGATACCTATTTCGTGTCCAAGAGAGTGAATGTTTTTTATTACATCTGGATATTTTTCAGTAACTTCTTGTGTTATAAAAAATGTAGCAAGACTACCACTTTCTCTTAGAAGATGTAATATTTTTTCTATAGACTCAGAAAAATAATTGTATTCTTCTAGCTGACCTTTTTTTATAAAAGGTATCATCCACCCACCTTCACTCCATAGCTCAACATCGAAAGTTAGTATTACTTTTTTATTATCTGAAGACATAGTATTTGTTTAAGGCAAACCTTATTCCCCCTAAGATTACAGTGTTTAGTATAGATGCATATGCATAGTGTATACCTAAGTTGCTAGTTAAAAATGAAAAAAGTAAATTGTTTGCGAACCAAGAGAATATCAATATGTGTGAAAATCTGAAAAGGGTTTCTTTGGAGTGGTCTTTTTTAAATACAAAATTTAAGTAACTTATATAGACCCCAACATATACTAGAGTTAATACAATTGCATAAGATATTTTTTCATTTAAGTTGTATATATCTACCGATACATACATAAAAGCAATAATTATAATTTGGCTTATAACCATCGTAAGACCGTATTTTGTTAACTGGAGCAACAAATTTTTCATTTCTTTTTCGCTAACACAATAGTCCAAGGTATAGAACTTTTTATATCTATAACATCAAACTCTTTTGAAACGAATTTACCTATTTTGCTTCTTGACCAATGATTTATATGACCAGGAGTATTCCCGAAGTCTTTTAGATATGAACCTCTGCACATATTTAAAATTCTCCACAAAGGCTCTCTGGGTACACTTATGATTGCGTATTTTTTAGTAACACGACGAAGTTCCTTCAGCGCTTCTTCTGGTTTTTCTAAATGTTCCATGACCTCAAGGCAGAAAACTAGGTCAAATGAATTATCTTGATGATTCAATTTGTATATTGATTCTGCAGAAAAAGAGACATTACTATTTTTTGATCCTGCTATTTTAACGAGCTCCTCGTCGACGTCTGAAGCAAAAAAGGGGACTTCTTTTTTGAAATATCTACGTAATACTTCTGTAGAATATCCAGCTCCACATCCTATCTCGGCGACAGAGCTTACGTCACTAGGTATTGTTTTCGATATTGTAGAAAAGAATCTTTTCAATAAAAATGCTCCTATTTTACCGGATTTTTTATATTTATCTGTAAATTGTGTGACTCTTCTATTTTCCATATAAATTTTTTTTCGCTAGATATAATTGTTCTTCTATTGTTAATTGTATTCGGCTAGTTATTTGCAAGAGTATACCGACAGAGTAAAAGAGAAGTCCAGCTCCTCCTGCCGAGACCCCTAAAACACCCAGCCACTTATATGGAGTCACTTCACCCGTTGCTCTATTCCAGAAAAATACAAATACTCCAGATACGATTGATACCAAGAAAGATAGATTTCCAAGAGTTCCAAAAAGTCTCATAGGAGCATATACTATGGCAAATTTAAGTATTATCTTTAGTGATTTTGATATATAAGAAAAAATACTTTTTACCATTTTTGATTTTCTATCGTTGTGATAAATAGTGGTTATGGGTATTTCTTTTATAGACAATTTTTTAATACCAAGGTTTAAAAATACCTCTTGTGTATAAGTAAAATCTGAAAATGTATGCAGATGAAGCAGTGCTTCACGATTGTAGCCACGGAACCCACAAGTAACGTCACTAAAATTTTTCTTTAATATAGAGCTGATATACCAGGCACCTACTTTGTTGCCAAGTTTTTTCACCTTGCTTATGTTTGTTGTTTTTGAATCAGAGAGGAATCTTGATCCTGTAACAAAATCAGCTTCACCTTTTTCCAAGATTCTAATGAAATTTATAATTTCAGATTCTTTAAATTGTTTATCGGAATCGATGGTCACGAGTATTTCATAACTGTTTTTTCTAGCGTATTCTACAGCTTCTCTAAAAACAAAACCCAAGCCCCTTTTTTCTTTGTGGTCAATTACAAAAGCTCCAGATTTCTCTGCTTCGTTTTTTGTTTCGTCTGTTGAGCCGTCGTTGATAACTAAAAAATCTGTTTCCACTGAGTGGTTTCTGAGCTCTTTTTTTGCGTCATCTATAACAGAGGCGATTGTCTTAGCCTCGTTTTGTGCTGGAAGAAATATTAAAATTTTATTCTTTTGATCCATGTGAAAGTAGTTCCAAATCTATATAATCCTATTGTTGAGAGTATAATCACAAACGGTATTATGGGCAAGGTATATCTAGGGAAAGGGAATAGTACTGTATGCAGTGCCCAGAAGTATAATATGATTGTAGTTAGAAGTATTACAACTCTATCTTTTCTATAGAAAATAGAAGTGAGCAAAGCTGTGGCTAAAATTACGAAAAATACAATTTTATACAATAAAACTAAGTAACCTGCTTTGGGATATTTTTCTTTTAATATTTCTAGGTGATATCCGCTTGCCCCTGGATCCCAGAATAGATAAACATTTCTCGCCTTAGCTTTTATAAGTTTAGAGAAAGCACTTTCTGTAGTCACTCCTTCGTCTGGTAAGTAAGCAAGTGTTTTATTTGCTTTATCAAAAACAAAAGACAAATTAGATGCTACTGGGATAAATCTATCGTATTTTATTTTCACATAAAGCTCCCATGGTACAACTGTTACTATAGTTATCAATAAAACCAGAAAATACTTTTTCCAAGGTATTAAAATATTTCCAAATATTTTAGGTAGCTTTTGCATAAAGAACAAACCAATTATTATCCATGGAAGTAAAAGCAGTGCTACTGGTCTTGCAAGTATCGCAAGCCCAAACAATATGCCAGTGATAGCGACAATTTTTATACTCGATTCATTGTTTATCTTTAAAAACATGAGTACAGATAGAGCTAGCAAAAAAGAATATAGTATCTCAGAACTTACTAGCTCCGAATACAGTATGAAATATGGCCAGAAAAAAACTACAACTGAGGCAAAAATTGCCAGTTTGTTAGGTATACCCGCGTTTCTTTTTAAGATTGTAAAAGTAATCAATGAAATACCAAATACAAGCAAGCTTTGAACAAAATAAATTCCATCAAAAAAACCTATATGTGTAAATTTATATATTATAGATATAAAAATCGGATATAAAGGCGGGTATAAAATTAGATCATCTGAGATTGTTATATAGGTTAGGTCTGAAACAATACCTGTCGCTATATCATGATAGTCTTTTGAATCTGATATTACTGGGAGCGCGGGGATAACTTTTAGTAAAAGCAGACTAAAGCTGATTGAAATTATTGTAAGCAAAACAATTATTAATATTTTTTTATTTTTATTTAGCTGATTCATTTTAATTAGTTTTCATCTTAAGCACCAAAACGTATGCAATTAAAAAGCTCAATACTCGTCCGATTATTCTTGATGCAATAACTCCCCAGATACCCCACATATATCCAAATATTAAAAGCAATATTACGCGTGCAATGTTTGAAGTAATATTGACCCAGTATAAACTTTTGATTTGATTTTGTGCCTTGAGTACTGCACCGCTAATCCCTCCATCGAATATAAGAATAAGAGAAAATACTTGTGAATATAAAACTACCTCAGTATATGCAGGGAACAATATTTTGTATGCAATAGGAGATATTAGTATATATAAAGCAACAAAGGGAATAGTAATTAGAAATAATTTTTTTACCAAGAATAGACCTTTTGATTTTGCTGTATCTTTTGGGAGTTCAGAAAATATTGGCATCGAGAGAGTCGGAATATATTTTATGACATTGCGCAATTGTTCTGGGATCATTGTGGCGAAAGTGTAGCGCGCCACTTCTATAGGTCCTGCAATTTGAAAAATTATTATTTTGTCTAGTTGAGTCGCTCCTATATCCAATATGTTCATTAGACTCATGTGATGCTCCAGTTTTCCATTTTCAGGATCTTTTTCTGCATTTGGTTTGAATTTGTTTTGGATTATTATTTTTAGAATAAAAAGAATAACTATGTTTGAAACGTAATACACAATTACCAGTGTAGTTACTGATGGATTGAAGAATAGTGTCGCTAAAATTGCAAATGAAGTTACAACAGAATATGCGATATTGCTTTTCATTAGTGCGCGAAAATATCTTTTTCCGTTTAGATAAGATCTATATAAAAGGAGTGCTTGGATAACAGGGAACAATATACTTCCTAGTACTATTGAAAATCCCAAAACGAGATTGTCGTGCATTAGATACCAGACACCCGCACCTATTCCCATAACAAATGCTGGTGTTGACCAGACAAGCGATCTTATAAAAGATGTCTTGAAAATATTGTCATAACCGCGGGCTACATCTCTTACGATCGCAGTCGACAAACCAGTTAGAGAAAAAGCCCCAACAAAACCTACTATAGATAGTATGTAGCGATATGTTCCGTAAGTATCTTTGCTTATAAAACGTGCTGCAGCAACTGCTACTAGAAAAGAAAGTATATTGCTTACAACGTGTCCACCTAGCAGATATGATGCTTGGCCCAGTATTTTTTTAGTATTTAGTTGAAAAAAAGTATCAAACTTTTTTATTACCCATTCGAATTTTGCCATGCCTTGTTTTTTGAATTTTCTTCTATAATTTCGTTTGCAATATTAATAATACCATCAAACTCTGACATTTTATTGAAGGATTCTTCTCTCCACGAAATTTGTCTTATATGCATCCACTTGTTATCTATTATCTCAAATGTTTGACTGGAGTCGCGTCCTATAACCAAAGGTTTTTTGGTTGGTATATCGATTATCACGCTCTCGGCCACAGATATGCTATTTCTATCAATTTTTTTACATATTGAATTATAGTTTGATCCACCTGTGTCCAAGAAAATCAAACCGTTCCTGTCAGCATGGTATGGGAAAAAGTCGAATCTGTATTTTTTAAATTTTTCATATTCAAAAAAAGAAAAACCTGGCCAAAAGTACCACCACTTTTCTTTTTTTGTACGAACCACACCCCAAAAACCATTTTTCATATTTTTAACTATTTCGACATCTCTAATTGGAAATATATCGTGATCCAATAAGCCAAAATATTTCGGTTTATTTTTTTTGATTATATTTCTGTAGCACCAATTTAGTGCAATACTATGAGATCCGCTTGTGCGTATGTTTGTTAGAGGGTTTTTAGGTAGCCTGATATAAGAGAGATTGTTTTTTTCGCAGAAAATCTTTAACTCATCTGATATATTTTCTTTACTTGAATTATCTGCGATTAGGTAATCGAAATCTTCTTTTAGATTTTTTACTAAGTGACTGTATTGGATTGATATTGTTTCTGAGTTATTGAAAGCCACGCTAATAATCAGTAAGTCTTTTTTTAAAGGCAATATACTTTCGTACCTCGCTTTTTTGAAGACGCATAAAAAAAATAGTTTATACAACCAGTTACTTGTCTTTTTAGTTATTGTTTTAAATATTTTATTAGACATGGATTTTGTGTGTTTTTTGTGGTTTTATAAGCCCCGACCACCTTAAGATTTTTCTATAAAATACTTACTATTTATAAGTGATTTTCTTTACTATGTCTAGCATAAATGTATACTTAACTATACATTTATGAGTATTCAAGTAAAAGACCAAAATCTCGACGCACAATATGTAAAAGAATATTACGACACCTTCTTGTCAAAAGATGGTGGCGAATATGCATATGACAGATGGCACAAAACTCCAGTGCACGAGTCTCATTTTGAGCAAACTAAAAGAACCCTAAAAAGAGCTTTTTCAGGTCTATCAGGAAATGTTCTCGAAGTCGGTGGTGGAGATGCTATGTGGACTATGTTTTATGTAGACAAAATAGAGCATCTTACATATTTAGATGTATCAGAGGAGATGCTATCTAGAGCAAAAGATAGATTAAAAGAAAAGACAGCGAAAGTGGATTTTATCCAGGGTGACTTTCTAGAGAACAAATTACCTAGTGGAAGTTTTGATAATTTTATATCTATTAGAAATTTCGAATACTTCAAAGATAAAAATTTTGCAGTTAGTGAGATGAATAGACTACTGAAGCAGGGTGGTGAGCTTATAGTTGTTACAAAAAGCAGTAAATACAATTTTCATACAAATTTAAAAAACAAGACATTGCACTCTGATCAGGTCGATATAAAGCATTTTTTGCATATGCTTGAGTCAAATGGATTCGAAATAGAAGATGTAAAACCAGCAATATTTGGAAAATTGTTGAAATTTGGATTTTTTAGATTTATTTCAAGCGCACTCCAGTCTTTTGTTCTAGTACTCCCATGGAGAGTACTGCCCGTTGGATTTTTAGGATATTTATCTGAGAGTTTTTATGTCAAAGCGAAGAAAAAATAAAATAATTGAATTATTTGGTTTACCTGGATCTGGCAAAACAACCCTATCTAAAATATTAACAGAAGGGGGCTCAAAAGAAATAGTACAAGTTGAGGTAAAAAATAAGATATTTAGAATTTTTTATTTTGCATTATTTTTTATACTCAATCCACGTTTTGTTTACTTTTCTTTTTTATATATAAGACGATGCAATAGAGTGGTTAGGTCTTATGTTCTACACCTTTTCACGCTCTCATGTTCAAAGTTAATGAAGGCGAAGATAGAGTCTATTTTTTCATATAAGATTTTTTTGATAGACGAAGGTTTGTTTCAGAGGTATCTATCTATTTTAGAAACAGAAGAAACAGATAAAAATATAAAAAAGTATATTAATTTTTTTCCAAATTGGGTTGGCTTGGTATTGGTGCTAGACGGTGGCAATTTTGATAGGTTTACATCTTTAGTAGACGCACACAACAACCCGCGTGTTATAGCGGGCAGTGAATATCTAAATAAATGGATAGTTTCTCAGAAATCTAACTATATGAAGGTTAAGAGTATTATAAAAGAAAAAAATCCAGAAATTTTTCTAGAAATAGATAACTCTTTGCGTAAACCTTTTGACTATATAAAAATTGTTGAAGATATAGATTCTAAACTCTAGTGTCTAGAGTCCGAAATGCTTCATAAGGTCTTTTAGACCTTCTTCTATAGGGACCTTAGGCTCCCATCCAAGTAATCTTTTTGTTTTTGTTATATCCGCTAGGCTGTGTTTGGCTTCTTTTCTCTCTGGTTCATAAACTAGCTCCCCGCCGATTATTTTTGCAAGATCAAGTACTGTTATATTTTTTCCATATCCTATGTTTACAACATCCCCAGCTCCGACTTGATCACTTTGCATAGCTAAAATATTTGCATTTACAACATCAGACACATGAGTAAAATCTCTACTCTGTAATCCATCTCCGACTATGGTTAGAGCTTTACCTTCCTTTTTTGCTTTCAAAAATTTTACAACTACTCCTGCATATGGTCCATCTGGATCTTGGTGTGGTCCGTATACGTTGAAATATCTCAAGCACACAGTTTCTACTCCATAGACAGTGCTAAATGTTTTACAGTAAAGTTCGCCAACATGCTTTTGAACTCCATACGGATGTATAGGCATAGGAGTCATGTCTTCTGTTAGCGGGAGCTTGGTCTGTTCTCCGTACGCAGAACTTGATGCTGAATATATAACTCTACGAACACCCGCATCTTTTGCTGCGCGTAGTACATTTAGAGTTCCATTTATATTTACATCGTTTGTCTCCGCTGGATATTCAATAGAAAAAGGTACACGGGGGATTGCCGCAAGATGAAAAACTGTATCAGCGCCACGAAATATATCTACAAGTGCTTCAAAGTTTCTAATATCTTCGACTACTAGAGTTGCTCCTTTTGGAACTCTCTCTTTTTTACCTTGGTAAAGATTGTCTACCACGATAACTTCGTAGCCTTGTTTTAGTAACTCTTCGGATAGATGTGAGCCTATAAAACCCGCTCCGCCAGTTACGATCATTCTTTTGTTTTTAGGACTGTTTGTCATAGACAGGTTTATGTTATCAGCAATACTTCTTTTTTACAAAGAAGTATTTTAATGAGTGAATATTATTTGGACAGTTTTTACCATTATACCTATATCAAGTAGTAGGTTTTTTCTTTTTAGATAGAATAGATCGTATTCAAATTTTTCTTTTGAATCTAGAACACTTCTAGCATATCTGTATTTTATTTGCGCCCAGCCTGTAAATCCAGGTCTTACTATGTGTCTTAAAAAGTAGTAGGGGATGGTCTGTTCTAGCTCTCTTACAAACTCTGGTCGCTCTGGTCTTGGTCCTACTAGTGCGATCTCACCTTTGATTATATTTATCATCTGAGGTATTTCGTCTATATGAAGCTTTCTCAATATTTTTCCAACCCGAGTTACTCGAGGGTCATTTTTCTCGGCCCATGTTGCTCCGTTTTTCTCTGCATCTTTTCGCATTGTTCTTAGCTTATGAATTTTGAAAATTTTTCCACCCTTACCAACACGTTCTTGGTTATAGAATACAGGGAAGCCATTTTCCAGTACGATTGCAATAATAGAAAGTATTGTAAAAGGGGATGTGATTACCAGTACAAACAAGGCTAGTATTATCTCGACTAGTCTCCATAAAACAAAAGAAGTGGATGTTTTACTGCCCTCTATTATCTGCAGAGCGGTTTCGTTGTCCATTAGGTTCAGTGGTGTTTTGCTAAATATTTCTTCGTAAGCCTCGCTCACTCTTATTATGTCTTTCCCTAAAGCACTACTGCCTATCACAAGATCGTTTGTTGCTGGTGCGGCTACGACTATCATGTCTATGTTCTTGTCTTTTATATCTTCTATTTTTTCAAAAGACCCAACATAGGTCCCAATATAAGAATGTTCTACAATTTCATTTTTAAGAAGCTCTGTTTCTTCTGTTTTACCTAAAATAGCAATACGTCTTATAAAAGTATTTGCAAATAACTTAGAAAATATTCTGCGCCAGTTTATAACCAAAATAAATCCTACTACAGTAAAAATTAATAAGTTTAATTTTGGCGCAATACCGAAGTATGGAATCGTATAAAACAATATTGCTCCCAAGATTAGACTTATTAAAAATGCTAAACCGATTCTTCCTATTGTTAGAGGGTTTGCTTTTGCGAAGCGTATTTCATATAAATCCAAAATAAAAAATATAAAGATTGATATTAGAAACAAGATTGTAAATGGTCCTGTGTGTATAGAAAAAACCTCTCCTGAGGGCATACCCATTTGGTCTATAAAAAGCATAACCAAAAAAGACACTATAAGTGCCAAGCAATCGCCCAAGAAAAGGATTATTTTTCTAGTTGAGTTCATATTTTGGATTATACAATATTTTTGTATTTTGTGAATAAGTTTTATTTTTTATTTTAAAAAGATTGTTTATTGTGTTATATTTAAATAATCATGAATTTTCCAGAATCTAAAAATAAATTTGCGAGATTAATTTCTTTTCTAAAAGCAAAGATTGCTTTTTTCTACAGTAAAAAGAAAATATTTTGGCCAAGCGTCATAATCGCCTTTATTTTTATTGTAATTATTTTGCAAAACAACGGAGGCACCAAAGAGATACAAAAAATTTCTTATGGAAACCACCAAAAGACTATAGAAGCTACAGGTGAGGTAACAAGTGACATAGACCTAACTCTTCCATTTAAAAAATCCGGCACTGTTAAGAGTATAAGTGTAGGTGTTGGTGATTTAGTAAAACAGGGTCAAATTTTAGCTACACTCGAAGCTGGAAATGAAAATGCAGAAGTTATGCAAGCCAGAGGAGCTCTATTGAAAGCAGAAGCTGAATACAACAGCGCTATAGATGTAACTCAGAATCAGGAGATTGCTAAAGCTGAGCTCGAACTTGAAAACGCCAAAGTAGAACAAGATACATTGGTTGAAAATGCGTACCGAACGCTACTTTCTAGCGGACTAGAAGCTGTTTCAGAAGATGGAGATCAAGATGTTTCTGCTCCTACGATTTCAGGTTCCTATTTATGCGGGGAAGAAGGTTCTTATACATTAGACATGTATGCATCGGGAGCTTCGTCTGGGTATTCTTTTGAGGTTCATGGATTAGAGGAAGGTTTTACTGGTAGTGTTAAGACAGATGTTTCTGTTCCGATAGGTGAATGTGGACTTACAATTATATTCCCATCTGGTTTTAATTCAGGGAAGGATTGGATTATTGATATACCAAATAAATCTAGTTCAGAATACGCATCTAATCTAAATACTTACAATCTAGCTTTGAGCACAAAGCAGAAGGTTATTAGTGAACTAGAAGCAGATTTAGAAATAAAGAAAACACAAGTATCTACAGGAGATACTAAAATTGCTTATGCCAATTTAGTTTCTGCGCAAGGTGTCTATGCTGGCGCAGTCGCTCTCTTAGAAGAGACAATCATACGTGCACCTGCTAGTGGAAAGGTTACTAAAATAGATGCAAATATTGGTGAGAGAGTAGAAGCATTTGATCCTGTGGTAGTAGTTCAGGATGTAGACAATTTGTATATAGAGGCAAATATAAATGAATCAAATATTTTAAATATTCAAAACGGCCAGAAGGTAGAAATCACATTTGACTCGTCTTCAAATGAAGTATTCTACGGTTCAGTAATAAATATTGATATAGCACCTACCGTTGTTTCTAGTGTAGTAAATTATAAAATCACTATCTCGCTTGAAAATGCAGATGATCGAATCAGGCCTGGTATGACAGCAAATATAAAAGTTATTGTGGCTGACAAATTAAATATAATTGCTGTACCAATACGATCTTTGGTTGATGCCGATGGTAAAAAGTCTGTGAAAGTATCACCATATCCAAATGGTGACGACAGTGTCTTGCGTGAAGTTTCAACAGGTGAGTACCTAGATGGTGCTTTGGTTGAGATTGTCGGTGGGCTAGAAGCAGATGAGTATATAATTATGTCAGAATCCAAATAATATTTATTATTTTATAATTTTTCATATGTTTTCTCGTCATTTTTTTAGAATGTTGCTCGCTCTAATAGGTATGATACTCCTAGGTTTTTTAGGTATATTTATTGCAAATCAGTATGAGAAATCAAAGACAGGATATCAAGGCGCATCTCTATATGATTTATAGTGTTTGACTTATTGTTTTTTAGTTGGTATTATCGTATCTGTAAGCCGTAGAAAGTGGGTGGCGGAAGCCTCAATTTGAACAAGAATACTTGTTTTGCCTGCCGAGGATGAATACATAATATTTTATGTACGCATTTATACTATGGCCCAAGATGGGTCGATTTTTTATTTTAGGATAAAACATATATGGCAATTACAAAACAAAAAAAACAAGAGATAACAAAAGAGTTTACTGATCTTATAAAAGATGCAAAGTCTTTAGTTTTTGTAAAATTCAACAAGCTAACTGTTGCTGATGTAAACAGTATGCGAAGAGGTTTTCAAAAAGAAAATGTAGGCTACAAAGTTATCAAGAAAACTCTTATGAAAAGAGTTTTGGGTGAGAAGGGTATAACTGGTGATATGCCAGAACTACCAGGTGAAGTAGCTATCGCATACGGAGTTGATTCTTTGGCTCCAGCACGCGAAGTTTACAACTTCCACACAACACACAAAGATAACGTAGAAATTGTTGGTGGTGTATTTGAAGGTGTTTACAAAACAAAAGAAGAAATGTCTCTCTTTGCAACTATTCCTTCTCGAGAAACACTTCTGTCACAACTTGCATATCTATTGAAATCACCAATGCAACGTATTGCTATCGCAGTAAATGAAGTTGCGAAAATTAAAAGTTAATTAAAAAAAATTATATGAACGACATAATCGAAAAAATTGAAAAAATGTCTGTACTTGAACTCAATGACCTTGTAAAGGCAATTGAAGAAAAGTTCGGAGTTTCAGCAGCTGCTGTTGCAGCAGCTCCTAGTGCAGGTGCTGGCGCAGGCGCAGCAGAAGAAAAAGATTCTTTCACAGTAGTACTTGCAAGTGCTGGTGAAGGTAAAATCGGAGTTATGAAAGTTGTTAAAGAAGCTCTAGGTCTTGGTCTAAAGGAAGCTAAGGATATGGTAGACAACGCTCCAGCAACTCTAAAAGAGGGAATGAAGAAAGAAGAAGCAGAAGCTTTGAAGAAAGCTATCGAAGAAGCAGGAGGAAAAATAGAATTGAAATAACGAAGTTAATTCAATTTATTTTTCCGGCTTCCTAGGAGCCTCCTCAAAAGAGGCGAGAGAGGACAGGAGGAAAAGTAGAGCTAAAATAATAAAACACTCAAAAAGAAAAAGTCCCAAATGGGACTTTTTCTTTTTGACAAAAGTTAATTAATTATTTATAATAAATAAAATTTTGTCATGTTATTTTTCAGAAGAAAAAAGATAGTACAGAAAAAAAGCCTTCTTCGTTTTAAGATTTATAAAGATGAAAAAGGTACCATAGGTGTATTTCGCGATTATTCTTATGTGGATGAAGTTATAAAAGCATTTGAGGTATATCGAAAAGATTTTGATACAAAAAATAGTCAAACAAGTCGTTCCAAACAAACATTTATCGTATCAATAGGAGGATCCGATAGGGAGTTTATAGTTAAAGGTAAAAATACAAATTTTTTATTGAATGATGTTTCGTATCCGCACTCCGTAATAGACCTTAAAGAGAGAGATATTTTTTGTTTTCAGGTTTCGAACTTCTCAGCTCTACATGAACTTTTGTCAAATAGGGAGGCATCTAGAAGATACAAAAATAAATACAATAGAGATTTACCTATTGAAAAGCCTGTAGGTTTTTATATTAGCTCATCATCAGGTCAAAGGGGAGCACGATGGGTTATATTTGAGTACATTCCAAATATATTGAGCGTAACATCTGAGACAATAAACTTTGAGCATTCATTATATAACGACCGTATCCGTGATGAGCTTAATATGATTGGTGTTTACAATAGAGCTCTTTTTAAAAGAAATTTCGATCTTGTCCCTGTAAGAGATGAAGGAGATATCAATTTCGTAATTGTAGATTCCGAAGATTGGTATATCAAAAGAATATAATTAAATTTAAATTTAAAACCGCTTTAAAAAGCGGTTTTGTTTTTTGTATACCTTGTGTTATAAAACACTCAAATGTACTAGCTTATGGAAAAACGTAATGCACTTATTTCTGTCTACAACAAAGATGGTATTGTAGACTTTGCAAAAGAGCTCATAGAGCTCAACTTCAACATCATATCTTCTGGTGGAACCGCAAAGAAACTTATTGAAAACGGTGTACAAGTAATCGATGTCGCTCATATCACGGGCATGCCTCCGATTCTTAATCATCGTGTTGTAACACTACATCCAGCGGTCCATGCCGGCCTGTTGGCTGAAGATACCCAAGAACACAGAGCTGAACTTGAAAAGTATAAGTTTCCTTGGATCGATCTTTTGTGTGTAGATTTTTACCCGCTCTACGAGACTATTAGATCGGGAGCTTCTTTTAAAGAGGTTGTAGAAAAAACTGACATCGGTGGTCCGACGATGGTCCGTTCTGCGGTTAAAGGTGGTCGTATTGTAATATGCGAATCTAATCGTAGGGAAAATTTATTGGATTGGCTTAAGGTGGGTGAGCCAGAAGCAGAAAAATATATACAAATTTTGTGTGCCAGGGCAGAGATTGCTGTTGGTAAATATGTGAGCATGTCTGGTATACACAGAGAATCCTTGGTGGTTAATACCCACAAAGTTTTATGAATAAAAACGCCCAAAAATGGGCGTTTTACTATACTTGCAACACATTTTTTTTAGGCGTATACTCTCTCCATGGAAACTCTCGGAAAACTATTTGGAAGCTCTGCTCGTATAAAAGTAATGCGTCTTTTTATGCTGAATGGACGCTCGGGTTTTGAAAATAAAGACATAATAAAGCGCAGCAAGATTAGCCCAAGCTCTGCTCGCAAAGAATTGTCTCTACTATCCAGCGCTGGTTTTATAAAGAAGAGATCATTTGTAAAAGAATTTAAAAATTCTAAAGGTATTTCAAAGAAAAAAAGAACAAGTGGTTGGTTTTTAAATGAAAATTATCCCTACTTGGTTTCTTTACAAAATTTGTTGGTGGATTCTTGTTCGATGAATCGTGAAGATATAATGAAAAGATTCAAGAAGGCAGGCAGGATAAAACTCTTTATTGTTGCAGGAATATTTACAAAAGACGAGGAAAGCAGATTGGATCTAATGATAGTCGGAGATAACTTAAAGAGAAATATTATAGAGTCATCAATCAGAAATTTGGAAGCAGAACTCGGAAGAGAGCTTTCATATGCTGTATTTGAGACTCCTGAATTTACATACAGACTCGATATGTATGACAAGCTTGTCTGTGATGTTTTGGATTATCCTCACGAAACACTAGTAAAACTACCAACACTCTCAGGAAAAGTCTCTGTTTAAGAGGCTTTTTAGTTATCCACACTAGTCTTTTCATTAGCCCTCTATAGGTCTATAATATAAGCATACTTTGAAAGGTCGAACTTAAAAGGTATGTATTTATTAGTAACATTTTACCGCTTGCGGTAAAGCGTTCTCCGCTCACGCAATTGCGCGGATGAGCGGTATATTAAAGTATGTTTATACAAACTTGGGGAGAAGTATTTGGTGCATCACTACAAAATCTATGGTGGGGCTTCATCAACTTTGTTCCGAATCTTATAGTAGCGATTATAGTTTTCATAGTCGGATGGGTAGTTGGTTCAGTTGTTGGAAAGGCAATCGAGCAAGTTATCAGTGCTCTAAAAATTGATTCTCTTTTCAAAAGTGCAGGTGCAGAAGAAGTACTTTCACGCGCTGGATTCAAATTAAACGTCGGCGGTTTCTTGGGTGGTTTGGTAAAGTGGTTTGTTATTGTTGTTTTCCTAATGACTTCACTAGAAGTTATTGGTCTAACACAAGTAAATGATTTCCTACGTGAAGTTGTTTTGAACTACCTTCCAAACGTTATTATTGCTTCACTTGTTCTAGTTGTTGCTACAATTATTGCTGATGCAATGAGAAAAGTTGTAGAAGGTTCAGCTCGTGCAGCAAATGTACACTCAGCAAACTTGCTAGGTACAATTACAAAATACGCAATTTGGATTTTCGCTCTTATCATCGCTCTATCAGAGCTTGGTATCGCAGCACAATTCATGCAAATTCTATTTACAGGACTTATCGCAATGCTTGCTATCGCAGGTGGACTTGCTTTCGGTCTTGGAGGAAAAGAGGCTGCATCTCGTACAATCGAGAAAATTCGTTCAGAGACATCACATCGCTAAAAGTTCGATCATCTCGACAGGAAACCTTCGCGCAAGCGAGGGTTTTTTGTTTTGCACAGGTTAGGTGCTTATTTTGTATAAATAAGGGTTATAATGTATTTCGTAGTCACACTTGTCGTTTTTTAGTGATTACATAAATTTATAAATAAATTAAACAAAATTAAATCTATGAAAAAGAAATATTTATTGGCTATATTTTTAGCCTTAGTACTAGGATTTTTTGGAGTAAATTCGCAAGTGAGAGCTGAGTCAGGAAGTGGAGACAGTGGTGATTCTGAGGAAGTAGAAGAATCAGATGATAATTCAGGATCAGAATCAGACGACGATTCAGATTCAAATGACGATAGTAGTGATGATTCTAGTGATTCAAATGACGATGCGAACGATGATGATTCAAACGATGATTCAAATGACGATTCAGACGATTCAAATGAGTCAGATGATTCAGGTGTAGACGGAGATGATGATTCAAACGATGATAAAGGTGGTCTAAGACCAAAATTGCAAGATCGTTTTATGGATAGAGAAGATAGACCAGCAGTAAATCCTTTCTTGAGAAAAATGAGTGAGAAAGAAAGTATCTTAGATAAATTTAAAGAAAACAGTGGACCAGGTAGTTTGGGAAGTACTGTTTCAGAGATTCGAAAGCATGTAGGTAATAGACTTGAAATTGCCGGAAAGAATCTAGATAACTTTATAGTTCGTCTAGATGAACGCCTAACAAAGATCGAAGATTCTGGAAGAGATGTTTATGCTCAAAGAGCTTTGCTCGACGAAGCTAAGGTTGCAGTAGATGCTGTTCACACAGCAGTATCAGAAAACAAAGCTTTGATTGAAAGTGAGACTGCTACTAAAGAAGAAGTGAAAGCTGCAGCAGAAGAAGTTAAGACAGCTGTCGGTGCTGCTCGAGATGCAATAAAAATGGTTATCGAGTCTATGAAAGAAAGTTTTTCCCCAGCAGAAACTGATGATTCTGATGACGATTCAACAAATAGTTAATTAATAATTTAATCAAATTTAAAAATGGAAAATTCAAACGAATCAACAAACATGAATCCTATGGGCTCTATGAATCAGATGAACAATCAGGCTCCTGAAACATCTGGTCACTCAAAAAGAAATATAATTATTTTGTTAATTGTAATATTGGTTGCATTGGTTGCTTACTTCTTTGTATCAAGTAAAGGTGGTTTACAAGAAAGTATGGATGTTTCAACAGTTGAAGTCGGTACAGATTCTACTGGCGAAATAGAAGAGATAGTAAGTACCGACGATGATCTTGGAAGTATTGAAGAAGATTTCAATTCAATTGATTTTGATTCACTAGACGCAGGGTTAGAATAATATTTCACAAAACAAAAAACTCCCTTCTGGGGAGTTTTTTGTTTTGACTAATGTATGTATTTATGGTATTTTTGATTTTAAATATAGTTCATATGCACTACATATACTTACGTCAAAATCCTACAGACGAAAATATCTCAAACGCCATAAAGCTTGAAATATTTGAGCACCGCAAGAGAGTTTTGAAAAGTATCAAAAATGAAGATACTTACAGAGTCGAGCTCTGGAAATTTTTCAAAGAGACTTGCGAAGAAACAAGAAAAGAAAATCGCCCAAGTTTTTCACAAGTGAAATTTTTGAAAAAAATCGGCAATGAAATATGGGAAACTATTCCTGAGCTTCAAGCCATGATAAATCCCAAAAAATTTTATGCCGAGAAAACAAAAAAGACTACTGCTCGGGTAAAAAAGAGGGAAGACAAAAGACTTGGAAAGATAAAATCTAGTGAGCCTGTAGCATTCCAAGCTACATTATTTTAAAATCACAAACCCGCGAATATGTGGGTTTTAATTTTTACAAAACATATCAAGTTTGTAATACAAAGATTTGAAAGAAACTATGAAAACCGGCCTCAAAAGCCTGCATGTCGGCCTCGGTAAATTCATTGAAAATATCGATAAATAAATCGTTCAAAAAGCCCTTATTTTTAAGGGCTTTTATTATATTTAGATAGTTTTCAAATATTACAGTGAAAAGCTTGACTTATATTTTGCAATCCTATATACTCTCTGTACTGTTATGAATATAACTAACAAAACAAAGTCTAAGCGGGGATTCTAAAACTCTTTTGTTTTAGCTTGGTCCGCCAAATGGCGGTTTTTTTAGTCAAAAATTGTCCGATTGTCCACTCATTGAAAACTAAATTCTGTTACGGCATACAATCTTTTTGTTCTAGGTTATCTAGGACATGGGGTCTTTTAAGTCGTGCCGTAAACAGAGCGAGTTCATACTAGATATTGATATTATCCAAGCGGTTGGATTTTGGTTTTAGTATGAATTCAAAACACTCGCGTATTCCGGAGAGAGTATGCGAGTGAGTATGTGGTTTTTAGATTTCCTAATAGGAAATTAAGAGCATATGGTGGATGCCTTGACTCTACATGGCGATGAAGGACGTAGCATGGCTGCGATAAGCTTCGGGGAGGTGCCTAGCAACCGATATATCCGAAGATCTCCGAATGGGGAAACCCTATTGAGTAAACCTCAATAACTTTTTGATTAATCAAAAAGAGTATACCCAGGGAAGTGAAACATCTCAGTACCTGGAGGAAAAGAAAACAAAGTCCGCAAGGACAAAATTTCCGAAGTAGCGGCGAGCGAAATGGAAAGAGCCCAAACCTCAATGTAATATCGCAAGATATTATTTCGAGGGGTTGTAAGGTGACAACCACGTTTTATTACGTAAAGAGTTACAAAATGTATTGATAGTAGAAGTTGTTGGAAAGCAACGCCAAAGACGGTGATAGCCCGGTACACGAAATTGATATATCTCTTTTGTTGTCATTCTTGAGTACCTCAAGACACGAATAGCTTGAGGGAATCCGCCGGAACTAACCGGCAAGGCTAAATACATGTAGAGATCGATAGTGAACTAGTACCGTGAGGGAAAGGTGAAAAGTAGTCCGAAAG
>CAZWJU010000002.1:0-231850 GCA_964634365.1 uncultured Candidatus Saccharibacteria bacterium | reverse complement strand
GCGAAGAACTCATCACTTCTCAAATTCAAAATGAAATCAAAAAAGTTTCTTTGCCACTCGATTGGGCAAATTGGATGATTGAGGAAAACAGAAAAGACCAATCATCCGAAATCCAATCGAGTGAGATTTTTTCTCAAAAGACAAAAGATGAAATTTCTCTTTTGGATTTTAAAATCGAGAAGCTGATGAACGCATATCTTGAAAACGCACTTTCCCTAGACGAATATCGTGATTCTAAAAACAAGCTGATGTGCCAAAAACAGCTTCTCAAAGAGAAATTATCGGTTTTTGAGAAAAAATCTCATAATCGGTTCGAACTTACCGACAAATTCCTAAAAGCCAATATATCCAATATGGAATTGGCAAACGAGAAAACAAATGAAGAAAATCTTCATTTGTTTAAAAAAGTCGGTTCGAACTTTTTAATTAAAGATCGAACCGTACTTTTTGAGCCACGCGGAGCGTGGAAAACCCTTTTGGATTCTGGATTCGGCGGGGGGAATTCATTAGTGTCGGCGCTTCGCGCCGACCCCATTTTGCATTCGGAAATTCTTTTCGAAAAATTGCGGAGGCGGTGAGATTCGAACTCACGGTACCCTTTCGGATACGACAGTTTTCAAGACTGTTGCCTTCAACCACTCAGCCACGCCTCCAATATACTTACGTATTGTCGCCCTTTGGGAAGCGTGGCTAAGTGGTTGTCCTCCTTCGGAATAAATATAAAGCAGTTTATATTTATTCCACTCAGCCACGCCTCCAATATACTTACGTATTGTCGCCCTTTGGGAAGCGTGGCTAAGTGGTTGTCCTCCTTCGGAATAAATATAAAGCAGTTTATATTTATTCCACTCAGCCACGCCTCCAATATACTTACGTATATGCAAGGGCATAATAGCAAAATGACGGGACTATTACAATATAGTATGATAAAAATACTATTATGAATGAATTCGGCAAAGATACCCCAAAAAATAAAACACCCAAACCAGAAAACAAGGATTATTGGTGGTCCAAAAATATAACATCACTCCCTTATGAAAATTCTGAGATGTATTTGTATAGAGTGGTCGAAAATATTTCTTCTAGCGTGCTTTTCAGTAAGATAAATCTGAGCGGAAAAGACGAGAAGGAGCTAGTAGCTGATTGGGATATCATAGAGCCATTGATTTGGGAGGAAGTTAAAAAAATAGAATCTAGAACACCAGAAAGAATGCCCGTGCTTCTTTTAAATCAGGAATTGAGACACTTAAATCAGTCTATAGATCAAATGTCTAATCCGATAGACGATCTAGATAAAATTCAAAATCGAGAAGAATATTTTGATAGAACAGAAATCAATAGAGATTTTTCAAAAAAAGTTCCAGGTAAAAAACCGCCGTTGATTGAAAGCTTGTTTGATTTAGATTGTTTAAGCAAAGAACACAGAAAAGAACTTTTGAGAAAAATCCTCGATAACAAAAAGATTATTTTACTCGGGGGTGGGGATTCCATAAACGACCTGATTTTAGAATCTGACATAAAACCATCTTCTATTGTAAATATTGATTCATTTATAAAATTTGAAGATAAAGACAAAAATCAAAGAAAAAATTACCGCTCTATTGTCCTCGAAGCAGAAAGTGAAGAATTAAAAAATTTTGGAATAGAAAAAGCTGACGAGATATGGGCGACATGGTCTGTACCTATGTATCTTGAAACAGCAAAAGATATAGAAAATATGTTCAAAAACATAGATCATCTACTAGCTGTAAATGGAATACTTAGAATCCACCCATTATTTCTTCTAGATTTTAAAAGAGATGGACACGAGATGTTCGATAGAGCAGAAAAATTCGAAGTCAGAAAATCCGCTTGGGTAAAATCTGTCTCTGAACTACTAAAAACCGAACGTTACAATATGTATATTATGAATAATTCAACAATGCTTCTGCAAAAAATTTCTGAATAAATACACACCTTCTGTTGGTGACCCAATACTGTGTTGGTGCTATAATATAAAGTATGGAAACACTAAAAAACAATTGGGTACTAATATTGAGCGGAGCTCTGGTAATATTCTCTCTCGTATTCTTTTTTGCTGCACACAATTTTTCCAAACAAGGGTCATATGTTGAGGTAAAGGGCCTATCAGAAAGAATCGTAAAAGCAGACACGGCTATTTGGTCTATGAGCTTTGAAGTAAAGTCAAACAATGTAGACACGCTTTATTCTGATATAGAAGAAAACATAACCACAATAAAGAAGTTTCTTGTCGAGAAAGGATTTGAGGAATCTGAGATCAATGTTGCACCTGTAAATATATATCAAGATACATACAAAGATGCGGCTTTTAGATACAACTCAACAAGCCAGGTGGCTATATACACAAAAAAAGTAGATTTGGCTAAATCAGCTTCAAATGAAACTCTGCTTTTAGTAAAAGACGGTGTAGTATTGAGCCAAAATTATATTTCATTTGAATTCTCAGATTTGAACAGTATAAAACCAGAAATGCTTGCTGAGGCTATAAAAAATGCTCGTGATACAGCTTCACAATTCGCTAAAAATGCAGGTAGTCGAGTAGGAAGTGTGACTCGCGGCAACCAGGGAGTGTTTGATATTACAGACAAAGACCCAGGCTCTCCTGAATATAAAAAGATTCGTCTAGTTTCTACTCTCAGATTCTTGTTAAAATAAAAAATTAAAACCCCGCGATTGCGGGGTTTGTTTTTACTTAGAAAGAACTTCGATTGATCGCTTTAGATTTTCGCGAGCTTTTGTTTCATACTTACCCATGAAATATTCAGTGTGGTATATATATTCCCTTTTCAGAAAATACTGAAGCACTTTCTTGCGCTCAATACGATAAGTTTCCTCTGGAACCCAAGAGTATTCCTTGCGAATATTTTTTTCATATTCATCAAATTCCTCGGTATCTTTTCCAAGGATCGCAAGATCTATGTCAGCAATATATTTTTCATCAGTATTGAGTGGAACAGTTTTGTGATCAGTTACGAGCACAAAATGATGAATGTATTTGCAGAAAAATTCTGATAAGCCAAACTTTTTCATAATCTCAAAGCCTTCATCTGCACTCTTTAGTTCATTGTCTAGCGCCTTTGTATCGTACACTCTGTCATGAAACCATATTGCAAGCTCAACTGCCTCCGGGTCAATTAGAAATCTTTTTATATCTTCCACTTCACAAAGCATAGAATTTATATGGTCCATGTTGTGATAGAAGCGCCCTGTTTCATAGTATGGGGATTTGAGCATATCCCAGAATTCTATTTCACTCCCAGACGCATTTCTCCCCTCCAGCGCTTTCCACAAATTACTTTTCTTGCCAAATTTAGCTTTTAGCCTTGCTAGAACTGAGTGCGAAACGTATTCACTAACCGCTCCTTCCCACCCCTCTGGCCCAACAAGACCTTTTGCAAGAGATGAACTCGTGTGAGCAAGACTTGCAGGCGGGACCAGATACACGTGTTGTAAGTTTGGGTTGATCTTCCTGTTTACTTCTTGGATTAGGGTTTCATATTCCAAGTCTTGATTACTTCGTACTCCACGAACTACATATTCTGCACCCAACTCTTTTGCAAAATTTGCAATAAATTTATCGGAACAAATCTCTATACTGACATTTTCCATATTTTTTGTAATAGATAAAAGCATTGCTTTGCGTTCGTCTATTGTGAACATGGTTTTCTTTTCAGAATTTATTGCAATTACCACAATTACTTTGTGAAAAATTTTTCTTGATTGATCTATCACCCATTCGTGACCAAGCGTAGGCGGATCAAAAGTTCCGGTATAAATTGCCTTTTTCATTTTTTACCTCCTTGTTTGTTTTTGATTTGTAAAAATAAAGTTTTTACTCTTTCCTCTAACTCGAATAAGTCACAGTCAGTCGACACAACAAACTGCGCCATTTTTTCTTTTTCCTTATTGGGTATTTGTGTTGCAATTCTTGCCTCTATATCAGATAGTGCCATACCGCGTTTATCTAAAAGTCTTTTTATTTGAACATCTTTAGGACACGTTACAGCGACAGTAAGTTCGCAGTTTTTATCGCTACCTTTTTCATACAGAATTGCAGACTCTACAAATATTAGAGTTTCGTTATCGACAGATTCAATCACCTTGTCGATTTTTCCCCATAACTTTGGGTGGACAATATCTTCTAGTGTTCTTCTCTTCCCTGTGTCACTGAAAATAATCTGTGCTACTTTTTTTGTATCAAGCTTATTTTCAGAAAACACATCTGCTCCGAGTTTTTGATTTACAAAATCTTTTGGTAAAGAGAAAAGTATTTCCTTTGCCATAGAATCCATATCCAAAACAATAGCGCCGTTTTTTCTAAGAAAATCTGCAACAGTACTCTTGCCACAACCGATATTTCCAGTAAGACCAATGGGTTTGCGTTTCATATATTTAATTTTTAAGTATCTTTATTACCAATCTAACCCTTTGCCAAAATCTGTACAATGCTGTATAATAACCGTTATACAACTATGATTGACCCAGAAAAATATCTAAAAGAACTTGGTCTGTCGGAGTCCGAAACTACCGTGTATTTGAGTATGGTTGCCGGTTCTACCAGCGCCAGAGATTTACTGAAGGTGACCAAGATGAAGCGCCCAACAGTCTACTATGCGCTTTCTTCTCTTGAAAAAAGAGGTTTGATCTCAAAATCAAAAAAAGAAAATGATTCTGGTTTTACACTCTCCCCCACAGAACGTCTCGTAGCTATAGCTCGCGAACGAGAGAGTGAAGCAATGATGCTCACAGAAAAAATCGGAGAACTTGCCCCTCTACTGTCAAAAAAACAAAGTGACAAAAATACAAAACCTCAAGTTTCATTCTTTGAAGGGAGAGAGGCTATCAAACGTGTCGTGATGGATACAATGTATGTAAAAGAAAAGGAGATATTTTGTATAGCACCATCAAAAAACTTTTTTTGGGATATCGGCGGGGAGTTTGTAAAAAGTTTCGTAGAGGAAAGAATAAAGCGCAATATCCATACACGCAATCTCTGGGAACGTGAGATAGAGAAATCTATTTTTAAAAAATATTATGAAAAAGCTGCAGATGTACAAATACTTCCGAGTGTTATGAAGGACAAATTCAGTACTACTATATTTATATTCGACAACTCTACTTTGTATGTATCTTCTATGAAAGAGTGCTACGCAGTCCTTATATCTTCAGCTGAGCACGCAAACACAATGCGTGCAGTTTTCGAAGGCCTCTGGGGTGCATCCAAACCCCATGCAAAATAAAACTATTTAGAATTTTTCCAGATATTTTCAAAAATTCTAGCGGAATTTTTAGCCATAGTCTTGTTTCGGATAAAAATTCCTACTGGATTATCTTTTTCCGTGGATAGTACGCACATAGTATTACCAATTATATATTCAGCATAATTTTCCAAACATAAATCTTTTGATAAAAATCTAAATGTTGTACTCCTGCGTGATTTATAAAAATTTTGTTTAGATTTTTCGATCTTAGAGTTGTTCACAAGTAATTTTGCTTTAATATTTTTTTCTTTTCTGATTTTTCTTACACGTATATGCCACTGTGGCTCAAAAATAAATCTCCATTTACTATTCCATACAAATTCATCACGTATCATTAAAAGCTCATCTCCTGATTTTGCATCTCGAAGCATTTGTAAGTAAATACGCTTGAGACCATCTACACCTGAGAAAGTAATTATTTCGGGCTTACTTTCATCTAGTTCGATCTTTTCAATTTTTAAGAGGCTTTTTGAACTAGATAATATATTTAATTTTCTTATAGAATTGGCTTTTTGTTTTTCAAGATATGTTTCTAATGCCTCAATTGAGCCTGCCTTAAATTCAGTTGTACTACCACTCTTCTTCTCGCCCACTAGACCCTTACTTATAAGACCAGAAAGGGTTGTATAGACACTGCTTCGCGCTAGCCCTACCTTTTTAGAAAGTTTTGTTGCACCGCAAGAAGACTCTTCCAAGAGAGCACTGTATACGAGTGCCTCATGGTTGCCAAGTCCAAGCTCTATTAGAATTTCTTTTCTTTTATCCATTGTTGTCGTAATTGTACGACATTTTGTACATATTTGTAAAGAAGCACATACTAAAAGAAAAAGTATTATGAAAACTAAAAAAGAAACTGGAGATTACATTAATCTTTTGGAAAAAATTGAAAAAATATTACCTTCCCTTCTGGATAAACCAGAATTATGGAAAAGTTTATTTGTAAATTATGAGCATCCATATGTGGAAAGACTCTGGACTGAATTCGAGGATTTCCGGATATCACTCCACGCGATTCATCCATGTACACGCGAAGAAGTTCTCTATCATCCACATCCTTGGCCTAGTGGAATGAAAATACTTAAGGGAAGATATGAAATGGGGGTTGGCTATGGTAAGGGTGAAGAATACCCGCCTATAGCTTGCACGATTGTATTAAATGAAGGTGATGAATATGAAATGATTGATCCTGATGGCTGGCATTATGTAAGACCACTCGAAAATCTTACATATACACTTATGGTAACAGGCAAACCTTGGGATAGATTTTCTCCGAAAAGTGATTATAAACTCTCCTCTCTTAATGAAAACCGAAAAAAAGAATTAATTGAGTTGTTTAAGTCGTTTTGTAAATAAATAATCCACCCATTTGGGTGGATTTGATTTTTCTATATTCTGTGGTAATGTGCAGACAAATAAATACGTATGTACATACACAAACACTTGAAATTATATCTGATTGATCAGGACGGAGTGTTGGCGGATTTTGAAACAGGTTTTTTAGAAATATGGGAAAAAATTTGTCCTCCAGAACACAAAGACAAATTGAAAGACAGGTTAAATTATTTTCTGGAAGACAACTTCCCAGAAGAGCTGAGGCAACAAATAATCTCAATATATTACCAAAAAGAGTTCTTCAAAAAACTCAAACCAATCCCAGGTAGCATTGAAGCTATAAAATTAATCGAGAGTCGCGGGCATGAAATTATGCTCTGCACCACCCCGCTCCACTATGCTGGGCACTCGCTTTCTGAAAAGCATGAATGGATCGAAAAGTATCTCGGTAAAAAATATACGAAAAAAGTTACCTATGCCTATGACAAGACTATTGTGGGCGGAGATATGCTGATTGACGACAGACCAGACATCACCGGACTCCGAGAGGTGCCTATATGGGAACATATAGTCTACGACACGTCCTACAACCGTCATCTGACCGAAAACAAACGTATCAGGTGGGATATGGATAACTGGCAAGAAATATTGGGGATTTAAACACATAGAGGCCGAGTGCCTCTATTTTCTTTTGGCGGAAAAATCACAAAAAGCTATACTATACGTTATATATGAGAGATATATCGATAGGTGAAAATATGGACCCAAAACAACTAATAGAGCTAGCAAAAGCTGGAAATAATGATGCGTACGGTAAGCTCTATGAGCTTTTTTATACTCCTATATATCGATATTTATACTTTAGACTTAAAGATAAAGACGAAGCTTCCGACCTGTCTCAAACTGTGTTTCTGAAAGTTTACAAATCCTTGGACACGGTAGAGGTATCTAAAAACGAGCCTCTGGCTTACTTCTATACAGTAGCTAGAAACACCTTGATAGATTACCGAAGGAAGAAAAAAGATCTGTATATCTTAGACAGCGAAGAGATGCCAGAAATACCCTCGGAAGAGACTGGGATCGAGGAGACGATAGACACACAAATAGAATTCGCATCAGTCGAAAAAGCTATGCAAAATCTAACCGAAGAACAGCGAGAAGTGGTCACCATGAGATTTATACATGACATGTCTTACAAAGAAATCTCTACAGTCTTAAATAAAAGAGAAGATGCGATAAGACAACTTCAATCGCGAGCACTAAAAATACTCAAAGAAAATTTAAATAAAAACAAATGAAAAATATAAATAAAAACAAAATAAGAGACCTTGATTTAGAAAAAGAACTAAATGAGGTATTTTCTTTGGAAAACAGCCACGATGAAAATATAGATAGCCTAGTATCCTTCTTTGAATCCGCTCGATTAAAAGAAAAATCTGTCATAGCTCCAAAAGAAGTACTGAACTCAATCTTGGGGCAAATACCTAAAAGCAAAAAGGTTTATGTGGATGCACGCCAGCCGGTTAAAACTTCTTGGTGGAAGATGGGCATGATACTTGTACCAAGCGCACTACTTTTAACACTTGTATTGCTACCAGAATACCAGCACACACAAAAGGTTGCACTACCTACACAGATCAAAGAGCCTATTGTCATAATCGAAGATTCACTGTATAGTATTGAAGATGACTCGGATTTATTTGCAGAGGAAGGATCTTTTGTCTTAGCAGTAGCAGAAAGCGATATTACGAGTGATTTTAATCAACCATTTTATGAAGAAAATATATAAAATAAACATTACAATATTGAGTTTGTTTGCATTGTTTTTTGCTACACAAACTTTTGCTGCAAGCCCTTTTGATAGAGCAAGTATTTTTTGCTCTGAGTGGAACGAAATAGACGCAAAGATATCTAGTAAAATCACTGAGCGTGAAACAATGTTTGAAACAAAAAAAGAAAACCGTATGACTGATCTTGGTAGCAAGTGGGCTGAAATAGACGCAAAGCGCGAAGCAAAAAGACTCGAAGCTGATACAGTACTATCAACCCAAATCGCTAGTCTAAATACAAAAGCAACAACAGATGCACAGAGACAAGCTATCGCAAACTATGAAACATCAGTAAAAAACGCACTTGAGGTTCGCAGAGTAGCGATAGACGAGATCATAAAAGACTATAGATCAAACATAAACACTGCTATGGAGAACAGAAACGAAATAGCTGGGAGCGCTGTAGACGAATTCAAAGCTAGTGTGAACTCTGCTATCAGTGATATCAGTGCCCAATGTGAAAACGATGTTTCAACTAGAGATATTCGTGAAAATCTAAAGTCTGCGATGGAGCAAGCTAGAGAAAATCTAAAAAATACAATCAAATCTCAAGATCCTAAAACTTCTATCGAAATCTACGAAACACAAACTTCTGAAAAGATGAAAATTGTCCAAGAACAATTCAAAAGCTCACTAGAAACAGCACGCGTAGAACTAAAAAAATCATTTGAATAAAACAAAAATCCCCTGACTAAAAACAGGGGATTTTTGTTTATCTTGTGCTAGACTAATCTCAAATTTGTACACAATGAGAGATTTGAAAAAGATAATCCTATACGGAATAGTTTTAGTTCTTGTGGCAGCAGCCTTACTGTACGTACCACCCATCATACTGGTACTACTGGTGTGTCACTGGTACCTATCTTTGGGAATACAGAGTATATTTATGCATCGGTATTCGGCTCACGGGCAAATCCAAATGAGCTCGAGAGTTGAAAAAGCTTTTTGGATACTTGCGTTTATACTGATGGGTCCATCGTATCTATCAGCTTACATATATGGACTGTTACACAGACTCCATCATGCATATTCAGATAGCCCGGCGGACCCTCACCCAGCAGATATGTTCCATGGACCCTGGGGACTTTTCCAGCTTATGTGGAGGACAAAAGTCTACTACAGTGACATAGGGTCTGGAAAATATAGAGTAGATGAAAAGTTCAAAGAAAATGTTCCCGAGTGGGAAAGCTTTGATAAATTTGCGAGCTCATGGTGGTGTAGACTGACTTGGATGGGGATATATATATTTATATACATCTCTATAGATCCCCCACTTTGGTGCTATCCACTCTTGCTAATCCATTTCATAATGGGCCCACTGCATGGAGTTATGATAAATTGGTTTGCTCACAAATACGGTGATGCTCCGCACGAAACCGGAGATTCATCGAAAAATCTTTTTGAGCACGATATATTGATGGGCGGAGAATCGTATCACAACGACCACCACAAATATCCAAGCAGTCCAAACTTCGGTACTGAAGGCCAGTACGATATGTATTATCACTGGATGCTTTTCCTAGAAAAAATCGGTTTTATAAAAATAAAAAAAACCACATAAAGAAATCCCCCGAATCTATCGGGGGATTATGTTTTTTAAAACAAGTTCATGGTAAAGTTTACATATGGACGAACAGGGCAAGATCAGTGCAACCTGGCAAGCACTTGAATATGAATACCGAGAAAGAAAAGTAGATTGGTATTGGGCACTTGGTATTATTGCAATCTCTACATGTATTGCATCTTTTGTTTTCAAAAATTATCTTTTTGGAATTTTCATTTTACTTGCAAGTATAAGTATCGCTATTTTTAGTGTAAAAAAACCAGATTTAGTAACTTATACTATAAATGAAAAAGGTATCCGTATTGGAAGTTACTTTTTCCCTTACCATAAAATAAAAGCATTTTGGATCGGTGAGCACGAATCTCATAATGAACTCATAATCCACATAGACCGAACAATACTCCCACATATCACAATACTTATACCTGAAAACGTAGACACCGACGGACTAAAAGAATTTTTATTGAAATACATGAAAGAAGAAGAGCTCCACGAACCAGGACTTCATAAGATATTGGATGTGTTGGGGTTTTAGAAAAGGCTTCGTTATGAAGCCTTTTTATAAAAATATTTAATTTAATTTTGAGCACATCAAGTTTGGATGGGGATTATCAAACTTGTTGAGGGGTCATCAGGTTTTTTAATTATCACAAGCCATTCAGCTTGTGTATATGGATATAAATTATTATCAAGATTCAATCCCAACCAATGAGCAAGGTCTTCAGGTTTTTCAAAAACCGGAGAAATTGGCGTTCCTTCTGTAACGTTCTCATACATTTGAAAATGCGTGAGCTCAGCTTCAGTCCAATCCGGCATATAGTCTACCGGCGTTCTTTTTTCTCCATCCCACCAGTCCTCAAAAGAATCTGTATTATCTTTATCTTTAGGAATCCAGTTATTTACGATTTTTCCTTCTATAATATTCGTACTTAAATCAAAACCTTTGTTCCACATTTCTCTGCGGATATCAAAGTGTTTTGAATATTTTGAGTAACTACCACCAAAAAGTGGTATGTAATTACCTTTTTCATTTTTTGGGTGCTCCCAACTTGCCGGCACCTTTCTTAATTCGTATCCCATGTTTTATATTGATTTAAATTTAAATATTTACTGAGTCATCTTGAATCCCCTAATAAGAAACCAAGAAAACTCAATAAATATTGATGCAAATCAATATAGTTTAAAGAGCTATTTTAGAATTATAGCATAAATATAATATTAAGTCAATATTATATATTCTACAAGGTATAGATCTAAAAAACACCTTTTGGTATTTTTAGGTATGATCACAAGTAAATTTCCTGATGGAAATTTATCGCGACTTTTAGTAGTGTGGCTACAAACAATTTCTTGTCGTCACATAGAGATTTAATGTGGTCACAAGTTACTAAGTCTGCTCATTATACCACCTTGTGGTCACGAATATTTTACTCGTCGCCACTCGCAAAATTTCTCGACCCCGGCTCGTGGTTTTGTTCTCTAATAAAACATCACTGCGCCCGTCACATATAAGAAAAAGGCTGGAGCAGTCCAGTCTTTTTCTTATATGTGACCCCGCCAAGAATCGAACTTGGATCACAAGATCCGCAATCTTGCATTCTATCCGTTGAACTACGGGGCCGTAGCAGATTGAAATATACTGTATTTTAAGGATTTTGTAAATAAAAACACCCGAGATGGGTGTTTTTATTTTTATTCCCCTTTTGCCCAAGATTTTAGAGCTTCGTACTCAGCTTCGCCACAAATAGTCTTGCCTGTTTCTGTATTTATGAAAAACGGCACTCCACCACACACACCCTTGTCGAGGTCTTCAAGTTTCTTTAAATTTTCCTTGTTGTGCCAGACTTCCATCTTTTCTACTTTTATCCCCTCTTCTTTCTCGAGTTTTTCGACTACAGTATGCATATGTTGGCAATGTGGGCACTCTTCTCCGTAAAAATTGATTAATGGCATTTTTTTATTTAGCTTAATATTAACTTCCTTAGTGTATCGTAAAAACAAGTTTTCGGCTATACAACAAAAAACCCCACTTTCGTGGAGTTTTTTGTTTATTTTGTGATTTTAGATAGACGAGCTTTCTTGCGAGAAGCGTTGTTTTTCTTGATAACACCGCGCTTCATAGCTTTGTCGATTGCTGCATATGCGCTCGGGAGCATTTTCTTTGCATCGGACTTGTTTTCCTTTGCTAGCTTTTCAACGCGCTTGATTGTGTCTTTCATGATCTTTGTGCGGCGGTCGTTTATAACCTTTTTGCGCTCTGAACCACGAAGTGCTTTTTTTGCTGATTTTGTAATTGGCATATTTTACTTAGATATTATTCAATTAATTTTCCGGGGATTTTTCCCAAGAGAGTATTGAGACACAACACTTTTCTTGTCTTACTACTATAGCAAAAAATCCTATTTTGTAAACCCTGTTAGAGAAACCACTCAATCGAGCCACTTCTTATATTCTGTTGATTTGTATTAGAAAAAGTATTCTCTAACTGGGCAGGGGGATTAGGAAACCTTTTCCCCTCCTACACGCAAACTATTTGCACCTTCGTCTGTCCACTCTATATCAAAGTGAACCTGCCCAGATTTATCAAATTTAGCTTTTATATCTCTAACGCTTGTTGGGATCTTTGGTGCGACCACTTCTGCGTTGTATGTTTTTGAGAAATTATCGATCAATCCATTGTCTTCTCCTGTAGAACAAGATATGAGTGCTATGGTTGGTTTTTCAACAAAAAACTTTTCAGATTTTTTTACCCCCTTTCCTAAAAAATCATGTTTAAAAATATAATTTTTGTTTGACTCTCCAACATGCCTAGCGACATGAGACCCTAAGTTCAAAAGCTCGCGTTGTCCGTGTCCACCTAAAATAAGATATGAGATTTTATTTTCTTCTCCGTATTTTTTATCACATTCTAAAAAGATGCGTGCAATATCATATTTGCTAGATGCCTCATAAATTCGAAGCAAAAGCTTGTCTTTTGTATCTCGAAAAACATTGTAGATACTGCCACCTATTTTATCAAAAGCTCCATTGTGGTCAGAGCGCGGGAATATCACAAGACCATATGGAAGCTGGTCGTCTTGATGCTCAAGCTGAGATACGAGCATATCAAATGAATACCTTCTAAATTCGTGTATGTTGTATTTTTCATTTAGCTCTCTAACTCCACCTGGATGAATATTTTCAATGAAATTCATCGCGAGTAAGTTCTTTTTTATAATACCATCTTGATAGTTCAATCCTTCAGCAAAATTTTTCTTGGTAATTCCAAATTCTTTTACAAAAAGATTGTTGAGCAATTCAAAACACTTCTTCTCAACAGCAGTCCTGCGCTCACTTTTTAGTATGTCTTCAAATGTTGTATAGTTACCCTTTTTTATTTCTTCCTCTAGAAAAGCATCTATTTTTTCTTTTGCATCACTCTCTGCTTTTTGATAAATTCTAACAAGTAAAAAAGCTGTTCCGTCTGGCTCAACACTATATCTTGAAAAAGCGACGGATATATTGTCTCTAGAATTGAAAAGTGCTTTTTCTGCTAAATCCATATAATTGGACATGCCTCCACCGTATCTCTCAATCAACGAGAAAAATAAAAAAAGATCGTTGGCTATTAAAACAGGATTCTTAATGCGACCCAATTCGATATCTATCTTATCCAAATCATATCTATCCTGATTTTTATAAAGATCTTCTTGAAGCTTGTACACGACATGCCCTATGTTTCTGTATATATCTTCTAGATTCTTGTCATAGTCTGGCGAATATCCAAAAGTTGGTATCTGAGAATATATCGAATTTATATATCGAATAATCTCCATTCGAAAATTCTGATCTTCCAAAATTATTTTTATATCCAAACTATATATAGCATCCACTGCTTTTTCTATCTCTAGTGTTGTTTCAGATATTTTTTCTGAAGTGATTGTTTCTGGGTTATTCAATAGACTATATATTCGCAGGAGGTTGTGTTTGATTTCAGAGAAAATATTTTCCTCAGGATTTTCTACGGTTTTTTGATTTAAAACTAGACTTTCATTTTTTTCCATACACAAAGTATACAGGTTTATGTCTCATTTTAAAAAAGAGATTCGTAAGTTATACTGTAAAAATGATTGCAAGACTAGAAGGCGACGTAATAGAAGCGAGCGAAAAGTGGGTTATTTTGGACGTAAAAGGTGTCGGATACAGAATATACTGCTCCCCAGAAACACTCTCTATTGTGACCAAAAAAGACTCTGTGGCCCTATACACATATCTTTCAGTACGAGAGGACGCACTAGACTTATATGGCTTTATAAGCTCCGAGGAGCATGATTTCTTTGAGATGCTACTATCTGTGTCTGGTATAGGACCAAAGTCAGCACTCGGAGTACTCTCAGCTACTACTATAGACACACTGAGGCAAGCCATCGGCTCAGGCGATACATCGTATCTAACAAAAGTTTCTGGAATCGGACGAAAGACTGCCGAGAAAATTGTGATTGAACTGAGAGATAAATTGCGCGCTCATGTAAACGCAGGCGATACTCCAGGAATGTTGCGCGCAGAAAGTGATGTTGTCGAAGCACTCAAATCTCTCGGCTACTCACAGAACGAAGCTCGTGACGCACTAAAAGAAATCGACAATACTATTGTCGGCACAAGTGCTCGCATAAAAGAGGCTCTAAAAATTTTAGGAAAAAAATAAAACGACTCATCGGAGTCGTTTTTAAATTTATTTTGAAAAATTTATTAAGTTATTTGTAGCACTAGGTCTTTCTTTTATAAATAATTCTACAAGCTCATCAATTTTTTTATCTGGTATATTTTTATTGTCTAAACAATCTTTTATTGCCTTAACTGCATCATAGTCCGTGGCGGCTTTGGATCTTATAAATACTTGTGCATTTTGATACAACAATTCTTCCTTTGAAATTTGACCAGAACCATTTTTGAACCCTATACAAACAAGCTTCCAAATAAGTATAAAAGTGCTTTTCATATTTTTCTTTTTACTATAACAGCTAAATGAAATTTAGTCAAATAGACTTGCACCTACCCCCTTTTCCATATAACCTAATCTATATGCCCGAGCTACCTGAAGTACAAACAACAACAAACGGTCTAAACAAAGCCCTACCAAAACTTACAATCACAGATGTTTGGAGTGATTTGCCTACAAACAAAGTTACACGCAAAGACTTTGTTCATACAATAAAATACCTTCCCTATTTCAAAGAGTTCAAGAAAAAGGTTGCTGGGCAAAAATTTATAAAAGCCGAACGTCGCGCAAAAAATATTCTCATAAACATAACTGGAGAAAATACGATTTTAGTACACCTGAAGATGACCGGACATCTGATGATCGGAAAATACAAATACGATAAAAAGAAAAATTCTTGGTCTCCAGATGAAAGCGAAAAAAATTTGGCATTATCTGATTCATACAACAAATTTATTCATGTTGTTTTTTCACTTTCAAATGGTAAACATTTGGTTTTCTGCGATGCTAGAAAATTTGGCACAGTAAAAATTGTAAATACAGAAGATATACACACAAAAAGTCATCTTGGAAAACTTGGACCAGAGCCACTAGAGAGTGGTTTCACATTTGAAAAGTTTATTGAAACACTTGGTATGAAACCAAAAGGAAAAATAAAACAAGTTTTGATGGACCAATTGGTGATTTCAGGTATTGGTAATATTTATTCTGATGAAATGCTATGGCTCTCTGGTATTCATCCAGTTTCTGTTGTATCAAAAATACCCAAAAAACAAATGAAACAGCTTTATGGCGCAATGAAAGAAGTGTTAAAGAAGGGTATAGATTTCGGGGGAGATTCTACAAGTGACTATAGAAATACAGATGGCAAGAAGGGTACTTTTCATCACCATCACAATGTTTATAGAAAAAAAGGTGAAACATGTGGCAAGAAAAAATGTTCTGGAAAAATAGAGCGCATAGTTACTGGCGGACGATCAGCTCACTTCTGTACAAAACACCAAAAAGTGTATAATTAAAAAACATGGACGGAATGAAAGAATTAAAATGGTTTGGTAGCCTACTAGCAGTGCTTTTTTTGGCTTGGTTTATTAGTGGCGGACCAGAAAGATACGACCCAGAAAACGACAAACCTTTTATAAAGCCACCTTCCCCTCTTGATACGGGCGAAATATATGGACCAGACAACACAGCACTAAATCCAAATACTCCAGCTGGGTGGAAATCTGTTTCAACAAAATATTTTTCTGTAGCTATGCCGACAGATTGGGCATTCAATGAATCTGACTCTAGTGTTTGGAATTCATACAGAGGAGAATTTACAAACGGAAACACTGTTCTGTTTTTTGAATACGGACCATATGCTACGATTCCAGTTCCGACAACAGACGACAGACATACTTTTACTCACGAAACTGTTAGTGGATACTATGCGACAATGATCAAACCTACAGGATTTTTAGGAAATACAACAGGTATGTTTATTGATCGCACACCAGCTCTAGAAAAATTTTCAATATCTGGATACAACCTAAATCCTAGTGTTCAAAACACTGCATTTTCTATTTTTAGAACTTTAGAATTCTATTAGACCCCAAGCATTCTAAATAATGCAATTCCAGTAGAAACTGAAACATTCAGAGATTCTTTTTCGCCCTGCATTGGAATTTCAGCGATCATGTCGGATATGTCTAAAATACTTTTTGATATGCCTAGAGTTTCAGAGCCGAGTATGAAAACTACTTTTTCAGCCGGTACAACTTTTTTATAATCAATTGAATTTTCTGCAATCTCAATCGCGATTATTTGGTATCCATATTTTTTAAGATTCTCTACTTCGGACAGAGTATCGCTTGTGTGTCGCCAGAGAACAGTTTTCTCTGCACCGAGAGCAGACTTTGCGACTTTAGGGTTTGGTCTACCAAAACGATCTATTGGGTCAGGCGTAGTACCACAGAGGATTATTTCATCTATACCCACAGCGTCCGCAGTACGAAAAATAGCGCCGACGTTTTCCGCGCTTCGAATATTGTCTAGGATTAGGATTTTATTGTTCATAGCGGATTAAATATTTATTGAATATGCTAATTAATAAATTGTGAGCGTAGTGTAAAATAACAGCCATCCATATAGTCCCTGTCCATAAAGTAATCACGCAAGCTATGGGACCAAAAATAATTCCTGTGTATAGAACTTGATATATTGTATCTTTTTTAGATTGCCACTTATAATTTTTTATATGCCAAAGACCGAACAACACGGAAGATATGACTACTGACCAAAATATTGGAAGTGCGTACATCAATCCAAACAATACAATTCCTCTAAATATTATTTCTTCGTAGGCACTAGAAAGGAATGTAGAAATTCGCCAAGGATATTTCCCCCAAGTAAATCCAGTTTCTTTAAACTGCCTTCTTTGTGTTATTAGGGTAAATAGAAATAGAAAAATAATCAAAAATATTTGAACAAGTGGTGTAAAAAAACCTATTTGTTTAAAAATCAAGAAGTCTAAGACTATCATGGAGTATTTTACATTATCTTGGTAGGAATCTTTCCTTATTTAAGAGTGAATGTGTCGTCACAGATAAAATACTCGCCGCCGCTCGTATTTTTCTGCGACCCCGACTCAACTGTTTCGTCTGCTAACGAAACATGTTTCCGTCTAGGACAAGTGTACTCAAAAGTGGAGCAGTCCACTTTTTCGACCTTGTCCTCCCGGTAGGAATCGAACCTACGACCCTCTCCTTAAAAGGGAGCTGCTCTACCGACTGAGCTACGGGAGGATTTAACTCATTGAAAATAACATATTTATAGCTTTTCGGCAAATATATTTACACAAAAAATGCTTTTTAAAAAAATATAGATATGTTACAAATAAATATATGAAACCAAAAACAAAAATAATCTTAGCTGTAATATTTGGTATTTTAATACTAGGTTTTACAAGCTTTTTTATAAAATCAAAGAATTCAATAAAAGTCCCTACTCCACAGGAAACACTAGCTCAGTGTTTAAAAGATAATGGGGTTAAGTTTTATGGTACTTTTTGGTGCCCCCACTGCCAAAAACAAAAACAGATGTTCGGAAGATCTGCATCTAAGCTTCTTCCTTATATAGAATGCTCTACTACAGACGGAAAAGACCAACTACAGGTGTGTATAGATAACAAAATAGAAGGTTACCCTACTTGGGAATTTACAGATGGATCGAGACTTAGTGGAGAAATACCACTATCTACACTGGCAGAAAAATCTGGTTGCGTAGCTCCAAACTAAAAATATGTCTATAGAAATATTCAACATATTGGCGACTATTGGCTCTATATTTATAGGGGTATTTGGCCTAGTGGCTATTTATTTGGCTTTTTCAAAGAAACAAACAGCTTTTGGTGCCCTAATTTCAAAAAAAGCATACCTGATCGGATTCTTGATTACACTGGGTGCTGTTGCAATGAGTCTTATATACTCAGATGTATACAAATACCCACCATGTGTTCTGTGTTGGTATCAAAGAATTTTCATATATCCTCAGGTTGTATTGTTTGGACTTGCTATGGTAAAAAAATACCCAAGATTTTTAGTATCTCAAATAAACCTAGCTCTAACTATAATCGGAAGTATATTCTCTCTGTATCACATAATCATCACCTATACGAATTTTAATCCCATACCTTGCCCTGCTGCTGTGTCATGCACACAAAGATTCGTATTTACATTTGGATTTTCAACAATACCACTAATGGCAATGTTCCTATTTATTGGACTCTTCGGTGTGTATTTTACGCTTAAAAAACAAGGTGGATCTGACTTATCCACAACAAACACAGTGCAACAATAAAATACTGTTGTACAATATAGGGAGAGCACATAAAAAATTGCACCCCAGGTAACCCATTTAGGGAATATATTTAAGGGATAGCAAAAAAATATCGAAACAGTTCATTATGTACGGAAATTATTATTATCCGTATAAATCACAGGTTTTCTGTTCTTTAGGATAGGAGAAAGGGTCTCATGCATGTTGCGTAAAGGTTACGCGCCATACACGAGACCCTTTTTTTATTTTTATGCCAATGCTTTTAGTATAAATAGCTCCAAATCCTTATCTAAATCCCTTTTCCCACTCCTCGCATTGTGATACATGTCGTTTAGTGACTCTAAAAAAGATGACAATTCTAGGTCTGTAAACTTTTTTGCCATATTAGAAGCTTTTCCATAAACAAATGGTGCTAATTTTGTACTATCTTTACTGAGATTGTTCTGATTTTGCTTATACACCAAAAGCGCATTTTTAATAGACCAAAATAGCATAGGTATTATTTCGTCTGGGGATATGCTATCATCTCGCATTTTTCTAAATATAATCCAAGCGTTTTTCTTGTCTTTATTCCCAAAACTATCAGTCAGAGAGAAGATTGCTGGCCTTTCTTTGTCTTTCTTGTCTGTTTTAAAAAATTCTATTTCTGCTTTTTCGGATTCAAATTCTTTGAGCACAGATTTCTTTATATCGGTCTCTACTATAATAAAAAGATTGTCTGATTTAGACATTTTAGAAATATTATCCAAAACAAAAGAGCTCTCACTCTCTTCGTCTATTGTGTGTCTCAATACAAAAGCTGTTTTTTCGCCAAATAGATTGACGCTGTCTATTGATGAAGCTAAAAATCCTTCGTCTAGACTGCTGTCCAACAAATTAACTATAAAACCATCTTTCTTTGTTTTATCTAAAAAACGCTCAAGAGATTTTGTGCGTTTTTCTATATCGTTACCATAAAAAACATAAAGCATATTTAAAATCTAACAGTTTTTTTATAATCTTCATACGCTTTGCCGTATTTTTTCTCGAGATATTTTTCTTCTTTAACAACAAAAATATATCTTGTTGCAAGAAAAGTAACCATTGAAGCACAGACAATAATCACAGAGTTTGATAGAAATCCAAAACCTAAAACTAACAGCGCTAGCCCAAGGTGTGTAGGGCTTCTGAGATATACATACGGACCCTTTCGAAACTCTTTTGCTGTTAGATTTTCTGGATCAAGTCTGTGTTTTTTTGTTCTGTCAGATGTCTTTTGAGACCAGAATATAAGCACAGTTGCCAGTATAAGCAGTAGTGGCCCTAGTGAAACAAGCGTTTCAGACATAACTCTAAGCGGGTACAAATAGTCCAAAATAAGACCCAAAACCAGAGCTGTGAAGTATGTGATGTATGAGTGGGCCAGTATCTCGTGAACTGTTTTTGGTGTTTTATTTTTGTTCATAAAAAAAGTGTAGCACGGGTAGCAATTTTGTGAAGAGTCTTGGGACTATTTCATCTCCCCCCAATTCTTGCCAACAGATATATGTACATCTAGTGGAACAGGTTTTTTATCTTTTATAAATTCAGATGGAATAACATTTTTCATTGCTTCTACCACAACACTCTTGGCTTTTTCTACATACTCTTCTTTGACTTCGTACACCAACTCATCATGAACCTGAAGTATGAGGTGGCACCCATCAAGCAACCCAGCATTTTTTAGTGCCTCATGTGAATTTTTAATTGCAATCTTGATTATATCTGCAGCTGTACCCTGAAGAGGTGCATTTATAGCCATGCGTTCAGCCATAGCTTTTATAAAAGGAATTTTTGATCTAAGTCCTGGAAAATATCTTCTGCGACCAAAAAGGGTTTCTGTATATCCTTTTTCTTTTGCTTGTGCAATAACAGAATCCAAATATCCGCGTATTGTTGGAAATTCTTCAAAATAACTATCGTAAAATTTTTGAGCTTCTGCTCTGTCTGTGCCAAGATTTTGTTTTAATGCGAGCACTCCCATGCCGTAAAGTATTCCGAAGTTTATCACCTTTGCACGTCTACGCATTTCTGCTGTCACATCTTTTTCATTTACATCAAAAACCCTCATCGCAACAGCAGAGTGAACATCGCGACCTTCTACGAAAACATTTCGCAAATATTCATCTCCGGACATAAGCGCCGCGAGTCGGAGCTCAATTTGTGAATAATCAAAAGACATCAAGCTATGTCCTTTTGGTGCTACAAAAGAATTTCTGATATTTTTACCAAGCTCTGTTTTTGTTGGTATGTTTTGTAAGTTTGGATCTTGTGAAGAAAATCTGCCTGTTGCTGCACCGTTTTGTTTAAAGTGAGCATGTAGTCTACTATCACTACCGACAAGTGTTGGTATCACATCTATATAAGTTGAGAGTAGTTTTTGTAGTTCGCGATATAAAAATATTTTATCTATTATAGGACTGGAACCGCGCAGTTTTTCAAGCTCAGACTCCTTTGTCGAGCGAGCTCCTCCTGCAGTTTTTTTCATCCGACCAGTTTCTGGAACAAGCTTCATTTCATCAAAAAGCACTACGCCAAGCTGTTTTGGAGAGTTTATATTGAACTCATGCCCAGCATCCTCCCATATAGAAGCTTCTTGTTTTTTGAGTTCGGTGTGATATTTTTCTGATAATTTTTTCAAATATGAAGTATCTACAAGAACACCATACTCTTCCATTTTTCTGATTATGGGTATAATCGACAGTTCAATTTTTTCATAAACATAACCGAGATTTTCTTTTTCAATTTTATCAATTATATTTTTTTTAGCTTCAGAAAAATTCTTGGCTCCTCCGTATGAAAGTATGTCTTCAAAGTTTGCATCGGCAACTTCTGAATTCAACAACCAAAAAGCAATCCTGATTTTTTCTTCTTCCTCTTTTGAAATACTCTCTGTTATGTTTTTGCCGGGAATATTTGTATTTTCTGCACCACCTAAAACTGAACGCACGCGATTCATTAGAGATTTGAATTCAAAGTCACGCAAAAGCTCTTCTACTGATTCTATATTTACAGATTCTAAAAACTTTTTTTCTGGGAGATTGAAATCTATTGGGGCATCGCGTCTGATTGTAGCTAGTGTTTTAGAAAAAATCGCTTCTTCTTCACCGTTTTTAATAAGCTCAGAGATTCTATCTGACAGGCCAGCATTTTTTATACAAAGCGGATCTTTCTTGATCTCTTTGTACATTTTCTCTAAAGTACCGAATTTTTGAATTAAAATTTCTGCGGTTTTTTCTCCAATACCCTTGATCCCGATTATGTTGTCAGACGGGTCACCACGCAGACCTTTGTAGTCTGGCAAAAATTCAGGACGGAAACCAAACCTTTCTAGAACCTTTTCTTCGTCGTATAAAATTGTATCGTTGATACCTTTTTTCAAAGTAAAAACTTGAACTCTCTTGTCATCTACAAGCTGTAGCGTGTCCATATCACCTGAAGCTATAACAATATCTACATCTTTGTTCTTCTTCAAATTCTCGGTTATGGTGCCGAGCATATCATCAGCCTCAAAACCTGGAGAGTCATACATAGGAATAGAAAGTGCCTCAAATATTTTTCTTGAACTATTTAGCTGGACCACCAGCGCATCATCGGCTTTTACACGTCCAGCTTTGTAGTGCTCGTAGGCAATATGTCGAAAAGTCTTTTCAGGCAAGTCATAGCAGGCCACAATATAATCCGGCTTAATATCTGTAATTATCTTTAAAAGCATGGTCAGAAGGCCATATATTGCCCCTGTAGGCTCTCCTTTTGAAGAGGCGAAGTCTGGGAGGGCGTGGTAAGCACGGTGAATAATAGCGTGCGTATCAAGCAAAACAAGCTTATTTTTGTTTAAATTTTCAGATTTTTTTGGCATTTGTAAGCCAATTATATCACTAAAATACCTATTACTTTGAAACCTCGATTTCTCTTATTTTTTCTCCCTTGTGTTTTAGTTTTACTGAAATTGCGTTTTTAGGAACTAGTCCACTCACCTTCTCTGGCCACTCGATCAAAATCAAATTCTTTTTCTCTTTTAACATTTCTTCCCAACCTAAAGTCAGAAGTTCTTTTTCTTTTTCTATTCTATATGCGTCGATATGTATTAGGTGTTCGTATTTGAAACCAAATATTTTTTGACTATTTTTTTCATCTATCTTGTAGATTCGCATTAGAACAAAAGTTGGAGAAAGAACTTGTTCGTTTATTCCACAAACCAAAGCAATATTTTGAGTAAGAGTAGTTTTGCCCGCACCCAAATCACCAGAGAGAGCGATCACGGTCGCAGAATCTTTTGGTACAGAAATTGCATTTAGCAATTCTTTTACAACACTATCGATTTCATTTATCTCAAACACTCTTTTCATATGACGGATTCTAGCATAAACAAAACCCACTCTCTAGAGTGGGTTTTGTTGTTTACTTCTTTAGTTGAAATTTGGTGTTGGTCTACGTGTATATATTCTACGAGCTAGATAAACTAGTGCGAATATCACAAGTATGAGTAGCAACCATCCAAGTAGTGTATTCGGGAAGAATCCAAGACCTGAGAAGAATGCTAAACCCAGAAGTGGGTTTCTACTTGTAGAAACACGATTCATCTCGTATGCAATAGCTTCTTGCTGAGCACCCTTAGGGTCAGTGTAAACTAAACTTGCAGTTGTAACGAGTAGCTCACCTAGTTTTGCACTATTTGCGACAACCCCTTGAATATAGAACGTACCGGTCTGATTTGGAATGAGTGTACCGAGTTGAATTGTTAGAGCGTGGTCAGCAAGTGAGTAATCACCTATTGAAGAATTTCTGAAGTTAATATTTTGTGGGAACAGAACACGAAGCGTAGCGTTTTGAAGTGTCTTTCCACTTATATTTTTGTAGATAAGTGTGTAATCTACTATATCTCCCATATAAACATTTTCATATCTAGAGTCTATAGTAAGCATGATGTCTCCATTACCTGTACCTGTAGATATAGTTGTACCTGTATTGATAACAACTGGAACCACTGGAACTGAGTATGAAAGTGTTCTAAATGTTAGAACTTGTCCATACTTTAGGGTTCCATCATCTGCGCGAACTACAGCTCTGTAATAGTAAGTTGTGTTAGCAACTAAACCTGTAACAGTGTTGAAGTAAGAGAGTGTTGAATTTGTACCAAGTAATTGCTGTGATGAGTATAGACCCATGTAAGTTGTTGGTCCGTATTCAAACCATCCTGTAGGATTATCGTTTGATGTGTTGTAAACAAATCCAGAAAGTGTTGCAGATGTTTGTGTTATAGATGTAGCACTAACAGTAGAAACTGTTACGTCTGAATAATCAAAATCTGTATCATCATTGTTGTCACTATCTGTAGTGAAACTCATGATAGATCCACAGTCTTCTCCTATGTCACTCTCTGCACAAGCGCGGTAGTAGTAATCTTGGTTATCATCTAGACCGTTTATAGTCTCAGAAAATTCTTCTGTATCTCCACTTGAGATTGAACAAGAAACATTTTCTGTTTCATCGAGGTCATCGATTGCATCGTTTGTACCCCATTCAAACCAACATGAGTTTACTGAATCATCGTTTGCATCAACTTCTCCTCGAAGTGTTGCAGAGTCTTCATCAACATTGTCTTCTGAAAGTGTTGTAACATCTGGCTCTTGATCAGAACCTGTGTCTGTAGAATTTGTTTCAAAATGAACAATATCTCCACAATCTGTACCTTCGCCGTTTTCTGCACAAGCGCGGTAGTAATAGTCTTCATTGTCAGATAGACCAGATATATTTTCAGAAAAGTCTTCAGTAGAATCATCTGGAATAGAACATGAAACATCTTCTGTGTTATCTAGATCACCGATTGCATCGTTTGTACCCCATTCAAACCAACAGTTGTTTATACTGTCTCCGTTTGCATCAGCACTACCACGTAGTGTTGCAGAGTTATCGTCTACATCATCAGCTGAAAGAGTGCTTACACTAGGAGCACTAGCATCATCACCTCCTCCGTCATATGGAGATTCTGAGTCGTCACTTGGACTTGAACAACTTGGGTCATCCATATCTGTATATCCGTCGCCATCGTTGTCTTCGTTGTCATCACATTGTGCAACATCAGTAGTTCCACTTACTTTGAATTGAACACGTAGGTGTCCTTGACTAGACCATCCTGGTGCAACTGAACCGATGTTTATTCCACTTGAGAATAGACTTGAATCACTTATTGCAGAACCAGTAGTTGTTTGGTTTGGAAACCAAGTAGCAGAGTTGTCGATGTATGTTAGAGATTGAGAACTAGAAAGAGACACACTTACAGAGTCTGAAAGACCTCCGTATCCATCAGCAGATATGCTACCCGTGAAAGTGTGTGATGTACCTGTTCCAGTAGATTCTGGAGACACCTTAAGCTTCACATTGTTTGCTGTTGTGTTACCAGTGTTGTGGTAATAAATATCGAAAGATATTGTTTCACCAGCATCAGCTGATACTGTTGTAGATATCCAGTTTGTACCGTTTGGATAGTCTGAAACGTTCATGCCACGGAAAGTAGCATAGTCTTGTGGATCGTTGTTGAACGCCACAAAAGCAGCAGCCTCTGTAGGAAGCGCTGTAAATCCTAAACCAACAAAGGCTAGGAAAGAAAATGTGTATGCGATTTTTTTAATAAAGTTTTTCATAAAATTTGTTTTTTAATCTCTAATAAATGACAACTAATAATATGTATTATACAACATTTTAGCTTAAAAGTCAATTAAGTCCCCACCCACCCGTATATGGGAGGATCTAATAGGAGATCTATATTAAACTACTTATAACTACATGTTTTAGGCCTCGATTCTAGCATAAACCAAAATCAAGAACTAAAAAAGTAGTACGACCCCGACTTCGAGGTCGTACAAAAACATTGCAAATCATCCACCACCTGAGATGTCCACAGGGCCACCCGGTATGTCTACTGGACCACCAGGGCCAACAGGGTTTCCACCATTGACATCAACAGGATATCCCGTTGGAGTTCCGTAGTAGGTTCCTCCTGAAGAACCGTTTCCGATCCATTCGTTCAGGAAATACCCTAACACAACCCCACCGGCCGCAGTTGCAACCGGAACCCATGCAGGTACACCCTTCTTACACTCAGGGCAATCCCCTCCGCTTGATGGCGCAGGACCTGTTTGATAAACAACCGGTTGTTGTGGTTGTTGGTAAACAACTTGCGCAGGTGGATCATAGCGTGGTGCAGGCGGCTGATAAACAACCGGCGCAGGCACTGACGCATCTACTGCATTATCTGCAGCTGGCGCGGTGCTGAGCGCCAATGCGTCTCCACCGTTACCATTACCATTATTGTTGCCGGCATAAACATAGTTGTTTATGATGATCGGCTGACCATTTGCACTTGCAACAACGGCATCTTTTTTAACAGTGCCTGTGCTTCCCAAAAAAGCCAAGTCAGCGAACGGATTACCACACCACTGTGACCAAATATCAAAACCACTATACTTGTAACTTTCTTCTCCGGCATAATTAGATCGGAATGCCTTGAACTTGATTGTTCCATCTTCGGCCACATAACCAATTAATCTTTCGCCTTTTTTAAAGCTGGCGTCTGATAAACCAGAAAAACAAGCTCTTAAAGATGAGTACAAATCTTGATCAGTTACAATAGGGTTTAAATTTTGATCTTTCCACTTGTGCTCAATATCCCAATTCAAAACATCCTTAAAGGTTTTTTTGAGCTCTGTGGTTGTACAGTTGAAGATCCCGTCAGGGTCTCCGTTTTCAATTGCGGTGACATACTGGTCACCAGTAATTTTCCCGCACCACTCTGATTTCAGAATGGGTTTACCATCCTGCCCAAAGGCGGAGGTAGTAATAATTTGCAATAAAACTAAGATGAACAGTATTTTTTTCATATCAATCGGATTTTAGGATTTACGGAATATTTTTCTTTATCTTATCACATTTAAGCATTATTGTCAACCCAGCACTAAGCGCAAAGTATGCTTAGTGCTGGGCAAGTTCTTTAATCCAAAATCCCCTTGTTTTTCTTCTTATTTTAGATATTTCATTGTATTATTTAAGGTAATGATCCAATTTGATGAGGATAAACAAAAAAAGCGTCTCGAGGACTTAAAATACCAAGAAGAAGAGGACTTGGTTCGTATTCTGTCTGCTGCAAAATACAATATCCCCTATATTGATCTATCTAGTACAACTATTGAAAACGAAGCGCTTCGTATCGTACCTGAAAAAACTGCTAAAGCTGTAGAGATCGCCCCTTTCAAGGTGCTTGGTAAAAATCTACATATCGCAGTTAGATCCCCTGTCCGAGAAGACTTAACACAAGTACTTGAAGATATAAAAAGCCAAAACTACAATCCGATTCTATATATGGCTTCTCTTGCCTCTTTAGAGAAGGCTTGGTCTAGATATGGAGAAATATCTTTTGCTTCTGCTTCAAAGGCTGGTGGCTTAGATATATCCAGTGAAGCACTTTTAGATATCGCACAAAAAATCCATAGCATAGACGATGTAGCAAAAACTGTAGAAGAAGTTGCGAGCGACAGTAAAACACACAAACTATCTCACATGCTAGAAATAATACTCGGTGGAGCTATTGCTATAAAAGCATCTGATATTCATATAGAACCAGGCGAGGACAATGTTCAGGTGCGTTTTAGACTAGATGGTGTGCTACAAAACATACTTACCTTCCCACACGAAACTTACAAACTCGTAAACTCTCGTATTAAACTTGTTTCTGGTTTAAAACTTGTAATAAAAAGTGTGGCGCAAGATGGAAGATTTAGTATTTACCAATCAGACGGAACTGAAATATCTATGCGTGTATCTGTAATACCAGGAGCATATGGCGAATCAATCGTGATGAGAATTCTAGATCCAAAATCAATTCAAGTAAATCTAGACGAGATGGGTATTCCAAAAAAACTTTTATCAGTTATGGAAGCTGAAATAGCAAAACCAAACGGACTTATACTTATCACAGGTCCGACTGGTTCGGGTAAAACCACAACACTGTACGCATTTTTGCGTAAAATATATTCAAGTGAATTGAAAATAATCACAATCGAAGACCCAATAGAATACCACCTTGCAGGTATCACACAAACACAAGTAGAAAAAAATTATTCTTTCCTAGAAGGTTTGCGTAGCGCGCTCCGCCAAGACCCAGATGTGATAATGGTCGGAGAAATACGCGATTCTGAAACTGCAAAGATTGCAGTAGAAAGTGCGTTGACTGGGCACTTGGTTTTCTCGACGCTTCACACAAACAATGCAGGAGGTGTGATCCCTCGTCTTATAGACTTGGAAGTAAATCCAAAAATACTTGTGTCAGCGCTACGTTTGTCTATAGCACAAAGACTTGTAAGAAAACTTTGCAACGAATGTAAAAAAGAACAAGAAATATCAAAGGAAGATGAAGTTGTAATGAGAAAAATTTTAACTGGTATAAAAAACGAAAATAAAATAGTTGAAGAGGTAAACGTAGATCCAAATCAAACTCTAAAAATATGGAGCGCTGTTGGATGCCCGGCTTGTAACGGTACAGGATACAAGGGACGAATGGGAATATTTGAAGCAATCCAAACCGATGAATCGATTGAAAAAATCATCCCAGAAAATCCAAGTGAACGAGAAATAAAAAGAACTGCACATGCACAAGGCACGCTCGATATGAAAGAAGACGGAATTGTAAAAGTACTAATGGGAGTAACAAGTTTGTCTGAGGTGAAGAGTGTTGTAGAACTTGATGAAGAATAGAAACCCGTAAGGGTTTTTATTTTTTGTAACCCATATTAAGTTCGCAGTAACTCATAGCCCAGTTTCCGGAAAACTTTATTTTATCCATAACTTTTAAAAAGCACGGGTATTTTTCTGCTGAAAAATCCCTCAAACTCACGCCGACGCGTTCCGTTAGGCTTTTTAAAAGTATGGATTGGTGTATTTAGAATTCTTGGAGCCTAACTTTGCCTTGTAGATTTACATATCTAGACGAACGCAAATAGTGTTTCAAAAGACTCTGTGTAGTGCGACGGCGCGAAACAAAGAAAATTTATAGCAGTAAATTTTCGTGTCTTTTGAAACACTATTAAGTGAGTTGTTTTTTGAAAAAGTAACGATTAGAAAAATAAACCCCGCCAGAGACGGGTTTTAGATTTTTATTTTAAAACAAAAAAAACATAAATCTCTAAACAATCCTTAAAAGGCTAGGCCTAGTAAGTAACATATTTTTGAAGGATAGCCCCAGTGGTCTATAAATAGTACCAGAACGTCCTACGCAAATACATATAGAAATTCATCTGATTGCTTAGAGATTTATGTCCTCTTTAGTAACTGATCGCTTTATAAGTATACGTATACTTTTGCACTTGCCTAGACGTAAAAAATATCGTCTTGTGGACATTGTGTGGAAAATAGTGCAAAAATAAAAAGCCCTATATTTTGTTGGCTTTTATATGTTTCCTGCACGACCGAGGTCGTTACAACTAAACACATCTTAGCATATTAGAATTTTTTTGTCAACTACCGGCAGTATGGGTTATACTTACCACATGGAAGAAAAGAGAGAAAATACAGATACTAGGCTTGATCTAACTTTGCGCCCACAAACATGGGAAGAGTACGTCGGCCAAGAGCAAATCAAGGAAAACTTGCGTATATTACTCACCGCAGCAAAGGAGAGAAATCACCCCGCAGAACATATATTGTTTTATGGTCCACCAGGTCTTGGAAAAACTACTCTCGCCCATCTAATAGCCAAGGAAACAAACAGACAGATAAAAATCACATCTGGTCCGGCCATAGAAAAAGTTGGTGATCTAGCTTCTATATTAACAAACCTTTCTTCTGGAGATATTTTGTTTATAGACGAAATACATAGACTAAATAAAATGGTTGAGGAAGTTCTGTATCCAGCAATGGAGAGTGGGATTCTAGATATTATTATAGGCAAAGGACCTTCAGCTAGAACTATTCAACTAGACCTACCTGCATTTACACTTATCGCAGCGACAACTCGTATAGCACTACTTTCTGCTCCACTTAGATCAAGATTTTCTGGAGGAACTTTTCGTCTAGAATTTTACAAAGAAGAAGAGATATCAAAAATCATAAATAGATCTGCAAAAATTCTTGGTGTAGAACTGGAGGGAGAAGCTGTATCTGAAATTGCAAAAAGAAGTAGATTTACTCCACGTACTGCAAACTATTTTCTGAAAAGAGTTCGAGACTATGCTCAAGTACACAAAAAAGATTTAGATAAAAAAACCGTATTCTTGGCTCTTTCTCTACTTGGAATAGACGAGCTTGGATTGTCTGAAGTAGACAGATCTATACTAACTACTATTATAGAAAAATTTGAAGGTGGACCTGTTGGACTAAACACTATTGCAGCAGCAACAAGCGAAGAGGAGGCGACCATAGAAGATGTTGTGGAGCCGTATTTAATACAAAGAGGTTTGCTTGATAGAACACCGAGAGGGAGAGTTGTAACAAAAAAAGCCTATGAGCATTTGAGTTTTGAATACAAAGAATTAGAAAAATAAAATAGGGGGCTTCCCGTTTCCAGGAAACCCCCATTTTGTTCAAGTATGAAAAGAACAAAGTTTTTCTGATAAATACTATCAGAATTTATTTTAAAACCTTCAGCCTCCACACCTTTTTACAGGAGCTTTGGCCGAAGGATCCCCATAAAAACATTTCGGTATGTAATCTAACAAGAGATGCTTTTATTGTCAATTGGTAAAATTAATATTAATAAATCATAATCTATACATGAGAATACTTGGAATAGATCCTGGGTTTGATCGACTGGGAATAGCTATAGTAGACAAAGGCGAAAAAGGGAAAGAAACTTTAGTGTATTCTGAGTGTTTTGAAACAAACAAAAAAGATTCTTTCGCGGAAAGACTTTTTATGATCGGAAAAAAAATATCTTTGTGTATAGAAAAATACAAACCGGATTATACAAGTATCGAAAAATTATACATGACCGTAAACCAAAAAACAGCCATGAACGTAGCAGAGGCACGTGGGGTTATATTATACGAATCACAAAAAGCCAAAGTTCCAATTTATGAATTTACACCCATGGAAATAAAGATGGCAGCAGCAGGTTTTGGAAAAGCAACAAAAAACGATGTGGCCAAAATGGTTCCTAAGCTAATAGATTTAGGCGCAAAAAAAATGAAAGATGACGAAGTAGATGCTATAGCGATAGCACTTACCCTATCTGCAACAATCAAGTATAAAAATAGATAAAGTTATCCACAAAAAAGGGCTTTTTTTCTTGCAAATATAAAGTGCATTTGATAAAAATACCTGAGGCACACAAAACAGTGTGATCTAATTTATAAATTTAAATTAATCGTACATGTACAACGAAGAAGAAGATAAGGATTTAAACGAAGAAGACCTTCTTGAAGCTCTAGATGGAGACGACGCTTTAGATGAAGATCTTTTATCTATAGATGACGTTATTGCAGAAGAAGATGGAGAAGACGGAGAAGATGAAGACGAATCATATTAAAAAATAAAAAACCCACAAAGTGGGTTTTTTATTTTTTCTGAACAGTTATATGTATAAACCTTTTTTTACCAATTTTTATAGCTCCATCGCCTTCTATTAGAGTATTTGGGTCTATTATTTTCTTTTCTTCCATGTTTACATGAAGTTTTATTGCGCCCTCTTCTACCAGTCTTCTGAATTCTGATTTAGAAGAAACCATACCGTTTTTAATCAAAATATCAACAAGAGGCATTTTTATTTTTACAGTTACTTTTTTGATATCTTCTGGAATTTCGCCTTTACTAAAAGTATTTTCAAAAGCTTCTTCGGCTTTTTTTGCAGAATCTTCTCCGTGGTAAAAACCAACTATTTCTTTTGCCAATATCTTTTTGTATATCATTGGGTTTTCGCCGTTTGAAACAGCTTTTTTCATTTCTTCTATTTTTTGCATAGGAACTCTTGTTACAAGCTCGAAATATTCAAATATTACAGAATCGACGATAGACATTATTTTACCGTACATTTCGTTTGGGTCTTCGCTTATTGCAATAAAATTTTGCAAACTCTTCCCCATCGGTCTTCCATCGCTACCAACTAAAAGTTTCATAACCAAAGCAGACTGTGGTTTTATAGAAAATGCTTCCATAAGCCTTCTTCCGGCCAAAAGATTGAAGGTTTGGTCTGTTGCTCCAATTTCTACATCGCATTTTATAGCAACAGAATCATAGCCTTGCATTAGTGGGTATAGAAACTCATCTAAACCAATTGGTTTCCCAGAGTTATATCTTAGTAGAAAAGTTTCTCTATCTAACATCTGAGAAACAGTAAATTGCTTTGTTAGATTCAAAACATCTTTAAATGTAAGTTTTTTAAGCCACTCTGAATTTTTCTTTATCTTTGAAGATTTTTTAATTATTGTTTTATAGAATTGTTTCTCCCAACCTTTTTGGTTTTTCTTTATCTGATCTTCTGTTATATCAGCTCTCATATCAACCTTGTCAGAATGATCTCCAACTAGGGTTGTGAAATCACCCACTATCAAAGTTACTTTATGTCCAAGCTCTTGAAAATCTCTAACTTTTCTATGTAAAACAGAGTGTCCAAGATGCAAAAAAGCTCCGGTTACATCTGTACCGAGTTTTATATGCAATTGTTTGCCGCTCATTAGCTTCTTTTTTAGTTCTTCTTTTGTAAAAACTTCATGAACTCCACGGCTCAATATTTCATCTATTTTTGCTTCATCTACTATAACTTTCATAAGAACACTTTAGCATATTTGTGGTTTTATGTCTTTATGTATATGGATATTGTGTTATGATTGCTAAATATGAATAAACTCCATATGAATCATAAAAAAAGAAGTATTTTATTTATTGTTGGGACATTTTTTGTGCTTTTTTGCTCTATTGGAGCTGTTTGGCTATCTACTATAGAGCTACCAGATTTTAAATCTTTTGAAGAGCGTAAGATTGCTCGTTCGACCAAAATATACGATAGAACAGGTGAGGTTTTGCTTTATGATGTTCATCAGGATTTCAGACGTACAGTTATACCTTATGAGCAAATGGGTGAAAATATAAAAAACGCAACAATTGCAATAGAAGATTCTTCTTTTTATGAACACAATGGTATTAGACCAACTTCTATTGTTCGAGCAATTATTGCAAATATTTTTAGTGGAGATTTTTCACAAGGTGGCTCTACTATAACTCAACAAGTAATTAAAAATACTCTACTTACTACTGAAAAAACAATAACTAGAAAATTCAAAGAATGGATTTTGGCTATAAAACTAGATGGGGTTATGAGTAAAGATGAAATACTTGCTGTTTATCTAAATGACGCACCTTATGGAGGAAGTATTTACGGTGTACAAGAAGCTTCAAAAACATTTTTCAACAAAAACCCAATAGATTTAACTTTAGCAGAAGCGGCCTACTTGGCTGCAATACCAAAAGCACCTACATATTACTCACCTTTTGGTCAGCATAGAGATAAGTTAGACGATAGAAAAAACACAGTCCTATCCAGAATGTTAGAAATTGGGATGATTGACGAGGTGACATACCAAACAGCAAAAGCAGAGGTTGTTGAATTTAAGACTGTAGAAGGTAAGGGTATAAAAGCTCCTCATTTTGTTTTCTTTATAAAAGAGTACTTGGAAGAACAATATGGGCAAGATGCTGTAGAAAACGGAGGGTTAAAAGTTATTACTACTTTGGATTATTCACTACAAGAACAAGCTGAGGAAATAGTAAAAAGAAATGCTTTAAAAAATGAAGTAGATTGGAACGCAAGTAACGCAAGTATGGTTGCAATAGATCCAAAAACAGGACAAATACTGGTTATGGTTGGTTCTAGAGATTATTTTGATAAAGAGATAGATGGAAACTTCAATATAGCAACAGCCGAGAGACAGCCAGGATCATCATTTAAACCCTTTGTATATGCCACAGCACTAAAAGAGGGCTATACTGCAAATACTGTTTTATTTGATGTTCCTACTGAGTTTCAGGGTGGTTGTAATGCTTATGGTGTAGCTTTACCTGGAAACAGCCAGGATGATTGTTATAGCCCTGAAAACTATGATGGTAAATATGTTGGTCCTATAAATCTAAGAAATTCTTTGGGGCAATCTAGAAACGTCACATCTGTTAAGCTTTTATATTTAGCAGGCGTACAAGACTCTATAGCAACAGCTAGAACTATGGGAATAACAACACTATCAGATGCAAGTGTTTATGGTTTAACCCTTGTACTTGGAGGTGGAGAAGTTAGTTTGCTTGATATGGTTTCTAGTTATAGTGTTTTTGCAAATAAAGGCATTAGAAATCCTTATAATGGAGTATTGAAAATAGAAGACCATGATGGGCAAGTACTGGAAGAATTCAAAGAAAACCCAACAAATGCTCTAGATAGTAATGTAGCTTTAACTATTTCAGATATATTGGCAGACAATGTGGCTAGAACTCCACTCTTTGGATCAAATTCATTTATGGTATTCCCTGGATATGAAGTAGCAGCAAAAACAGGAACTACAAACAATAATAAAGATGCTTGGTTGATTGGATATACTCCATCTGTAGTTGTTGGTGTTTGGTCAGGAAACAATGATAATAAGCCTATGAAAAAAGGTTCTTCTATATCTGGCCCAATGTGGAATGAATTTATGAATATAGCACTAAAAGCAATCCCTCAAGAAGATTTTGAAAAACCTATTATAGAAAATGATCCAAATATACTAAAACCAATACTAAGAGGAGAGTGGATGGGAGGAGAAAGCTATGTAATAGATACTATTTCTGGTAAGCTTGCTACTGATTTTACTCCACCAGAAACAAGAAAAGAAATAGTTGTTACAAATGTACACGACATACTTCATTGGGTAAATAAAAATAACCCAAGAGGTCCTATTCCAGCAAATCCTAGTGATGATTCACAGTATTTACGCTGGGAAACAACAGTGCAGGATTGGTGGATGAAAAATAAATATCTATACAACAGTGTTTCTATAGATGAAATACCAACGACTTACGACAATATTCACACAGAAAATAATATTCCTGATGTTTCTTTTTCAAATCCTAAAAATGGAGTGCAGTATTCTCAAACTTTACCACTCAGTGTAAATCTAGACTATGATGGTACATATCCTTTTCAAAAATTTGATATATTTGTAGACAATATATTTTTAGGAACTAGTAATGCAAAAGACTTTGTATTTATACCTTCAGAAAGTAACATTTCAAAAGGAAATCATACTTTAAATGCAATAGTTTACGATACTGTATACAATAAAAAAAATATATCTATCAATATAGATATAAATTAGGCTATATTATCAATATCTGTTTTATAATTTAAATCCTTAATATCTAAGATTATTTTATCTTTTTTAAGTAAAATTTCTTGTTTTCTTATTGGATTAGTTTTAATAAATAAAGTTTTATTTATTATTTTTAATTTTCTCTCAGAAATATCAATATTTGTATTTTTTTTAATTATCAGAGATATATTAACTAAAAAATTATTGTGCGCTATTGCTGGGTTTAATCTTTTTAGTAGAAAATTTTCAATATTATTGAACATTTTTATCTATTCATAGGCATAACTAAATATATAAATGTTTGATCACTACCACCTTTTATGATTAGCGGTTTGTTTGAGCCGTTAAATTTTAAAGTTAGACTATCTTGATTTATAGATTGAAAACAATCGATAATATACTTGTAGTTGAAGCTCATTGAAATTGGTTCACCTTCTATTGTTGCGTCAATTTTTGTTTTATTTTCCCCTATATCATTGTTTCTAGCGTTTAATTCACATGTTTTACTTTTTGGGTCTATATTGAAAGTTATTTGATTAAATTTATCTGAAAATATATTAGATATTTTTAAAGCATTTAAAAAATCTTGTCTTAGTAAAACAACTTCGGTTGTAAAATTTTTAGGTATTATTTGTTTATAATCTGGGAAAACACCATCTATTAACCTTGATGTTATGTATATACCATCAAACATGAAAGATATTTGATTTTTACTGGTTACACACTCTATATCTTCAGAGGTTGATTCTAATATCCTTAATATTTCATTTATATTTTTAAAAGGGATCAATATTGGTGAAAAATCTGTACTATGTTTTGATTTGATTTTTTTCTCTGCAAGTCTAAATGAATCTGTAGCTACAAAAACTAGATTTCCATCATCAGAATATATGTAAACACTAGCCATTTCTGGTTTTATTTCTGATATAGAACAGCTATAAACTACTGATTTTATACCTTCTACTATTTTTTTTGAATTCAATATATGTTTATCACCAGAAACAACTGGTATTGTTGGAAAATCTTCATAAGAATTAGATTTTATTAACAGCTGATTGTTTTTAGTTACTATCAATAAGTTATCATTTTCTTGTTTTAGTTCTATATCTTCATTGTCTTGTATTGTTGAAAATATTTGAGATAAAACGTCCCCTCTTACAGCCACAACACCGTCTTTCACTACTTTTACTGGTATATCAACTTCTATACCTAGATTTAGGTTTGTTGATCTAAATTTAAGAGTTTTACCTGAAGCTATAATGAGAATAGAACTTAGAATAGGTAATGTTAGATTTTTACCAGTTATCTTTTCTGTAAAGTTTATAGCTTGTTTTATTTTTTTTGCAGTAGTATTTATATTCATAGTATTTTCTTTTTATTTAATTAAATACTTATATTAGCCCTGTGGATATGTGGATATCTATATTTAATCTTGATATATAAAGTTATTTTTAATTTATTTATCATATTTAAAATATAATTTTTATGTTTAATCTTGTGTTTATAAAAATAAATTGAGTTTTTAATTTATTTATCATATTTTTATCTACACGTTTTAAACAGTTATTAACATTATTTAAACATAACTCTTATCTGTTCTAATTCCTGCGCCAATGTTTGGTTTGTTTTTAGATCGTCTTTTATCTTCAAGAAAGAATGTATAACTGTTGTGTGATCTTTTCCACCTAGTTTTTGACCTATCAATGGATATGAAACGTTAAAATCTTCACGAAGAAGGTACATTATCATTTGTCTCGTTTTAACAATCTCTTTTCTACGTGTTTTTTCGTATACAGTAGATTCATCTATATTATAAAACTGAGCAACTACTTTAACCACTTCGTCTATAGAGACACTTTTCTTTGGTCTAATATTGTTTTTAATCAAATTCTTTGCCTCTGTTAAAGAAATCTCTTTATTTTTCAATCTAGTTTGGCAAACTATAGCATTTAGACTACCTTCAAGTTCACGAATAGATCCATTTATAGAAGAAGCTATAAAATCAACAACATCATCGTTTATAGGTACACCCTGCTCTTTTACTTTAGCTTTAAGTATAGCTAATCTAGATTCATATTCAGGTTCGCCTATATCTATAATCATTCCAGCTTGAAATCTAGACTTCATACGGTCTTCTAATCCCGGGATATAATTAGGGTGTTTGTCTGATGAAAATATTATTTGTTTATTATTTTCATAAAAAGTATTAAATGTATGAAAAAGTTCTTCTTGAGTTTTTTCCATCTTCCCTACAAACTGGATATCATCAATAATCAAAACATCGTATTTTCTATACTTTTCTTTAAATGAATTGGCTTTATTTGTTTGAAAAGAGTTTATTAGATCAGTAGCAAATTTTTCAAGAGTTATATAATGCACCCTTTTTTCTGGGTATTTTGTTTTAATAGTATTACCTATTGCTTGGATTAAATGCGTTTTACCAAGTCCTGTACCTCCATATACGAAAAATGGGTTATAACTTGTTCCAGGCTTGCTTACAATAGCTTGTGAGGCTGCAAAAGCTAGTTCATTGAACCCTCCAACAATAAATCCATCAAATATATATCTTGGATTAAGATTATCTTCTTTGTTTATATATAGATCAGCCAGAGGCAGTTCTTTGTTTAAGATTGATTTCTGCTCTATATCTTCTATTTTTTGCCTTATATCATGTTTTACTATAACAAACTCAATACCACGAACATTTTCTGAATGATTCATAAGAGTTTTAAGTATTAACTTGTGATATTTATTGAAAAGCCAATCTTTTACGAATTCATTTGGGACACCAATATAAGCGGTTCCAGAATCTTGTTTAGTAATAGAAGTATTTTTAAACCATGTACTGAAATTTGCCCTAGAAACAGACTGTTCAATCTCAGATAAGCATGTTTCCCAAAGTTGTTTGTTTTCCATCATAAGTTTAGTTAACTCATTATAGTCTACAGATTGATAATAAAAAGACCTAAAATAAAAATACAATTGTGTATAAACTGTTAATAATATTTTATAAAAAAACAATACAAAATCTTGCCCAAAACAGCCTTTTAATGTATGATGCAAGGCATGTCACAAACATACCAACCAAAGAAGAAAAAGAGAGCCAAAACTCACGGTTTTCGAAATAGAATAAAGTCAAAAAACGGCAAAAAAGTCCTTACCCGAAGACGTCAAAAAGGCAGAGCAAAACTAACTGTATAACAGTAATGTTTCCTAAATCTCAAAAGATCTCTAAAAAATCCCCTATTTTCAAGGAAAAATCAGGTTTTTTTGGTCTTTATAACAGGATAACTATTAAAAATAGCCTTAATTTAAAGCCTAAAATAGCTATTGTTGTATCCAAAAAGGTTGCTTCAAGGGCTGTTGACCGAAATAAGATAAAAAGAGTTATATATCACCATTTAAGGCCTAAAAATAAAGACTTTTTAAACAAAGAGATAGTTGTGTTTATAAAAAGTGGAATACCAGAAAAACACCAAATTTTACTAGATGATATTGAAAAAACCCTTATAAATGGGCTTAAAAAAGCAAAATAAAGATAAAATCATCAATATAATTATTGATTTTTATCAAAAATACATATCTCCAGACACAGGGATACCCCATAAAATAGGCTTAATTAACAGGCCTGTTTGTGTTTTTACCCCTACTTGCTCTGAATATACAAGAATTGCCATTATCAAGTATGGATTTATAAAAGGTTCTTTTTTGGGCATAAAACGCATACTACGCTGCCATCCTTGGCAAAAAAACCACTTCGATCCGGTTCCTTAAATAGATTGCAATTTCAGGGTTTATAGATACAATTGATTAATGCTATCAAATATTTGGACAACTATTTTTTATGAGCCACTATATAATGCGCTCGTATTTTTTACAGGTACTTTTGGGGGTATTGGACTTGCTGTTATAACCCTCACATTAATAGTAAAAATACTAATGTTCCCTCTTACAAAAAAATCTATATTAAGTCAGGCAAAAATATACGCACTAAATGATGATATAGAAAAAATAAAGAAAGATTATCCAGATAAAACAGAACAATCTAAAAAAACACTAGAATTATATAAAAAAAATAATGTAAACCCTTTTTCTAGTTGTTTAGTTATATTAATACAACTACCAATAATCATAGCTCTTTACCAAGTTTTTTTAAGAGGAATAGAATCTAACACAGGAATACTTTATTCTTTTGTTCACATACCAGAAAATCTATCAACAATGTTTTTAGGTATAAATCTAGAAGAAAAGAGTATTATTTTTGCGATTTTAGCTGGTCTTACACAATTTATACAAATGAAAATAAGCACATCTATGATAAAACCGGCAGATCCAAATGACTTATCTTTCAAAGGTCAGCTAGCAAAAAGTATGCAATTTCAAATGAAATACATCCTACCATTTTTTGTGGCCTTTGTAGCATATAGCGTATCTGCAGCGATAGCTCTTTACTGGGTTACTAGTAACATAATTACAATAATTCAAGAGCTTATAATTAGATCAAAAGCTGGATTAATAAAAAAAGAAAGTTTTCTAAAGTTATAAAACATGAAACCAGATGATTTAAAATTAATAGTAGAAGAAATCGTAAAATTAACCAATATTTCTGTAGATGAAATAGATTTTCATCTCGATGATCAGTCTGGTTCATATTGGTTTAAAATAAAATCAAAAGAATCACACCTTTTAATAGGAAAAGATGGTGAAACACTAAAAGCTTTAAATTATATTTTTAGAAAAATAATAGAATCCAAAAACCCAGAAAATCAAACACTCCTAAATGTTTTAATAGATGTAAATGATTATCAAAAAAATAGGATAGAAAATTTAAAAACAATAGCTCATATGATGGCTGAAAGAGCTAGATACTTTAAATCAAACGTAGAAATAGACCCAATGAGCTCTTTTGATAGACGTATCATCCATACTTTTTTAGAAAACAAAACAGATATAAAAACAGAATCAACCGGTTTTGGTCAAGATAGAAGAGTGGTAATAAAATACATTGGAAACATATAGCATATAACTAAAACACCTCCTGAATTGGGGGTGTTTTATGTTATTCTGGGCCTATATTGTATCGCCTCTAGGATATGTTTTGTTTCTATTTTTTCACTATCACTCAAGTCTGCTATCGTTCGAGCAAGTTTCAATACTCTGTGATATGCGCGGGCTGATAAATTTAATTTTGCTGCAGCTTGGTTTAATACATCTTCTGTTTCTTTTGATAATTCTATATATTTTGGTATATCTTTTGCTGGCATATCAGAATTTCTAAGAATCTTACCTTGAGTATTTTCAAATCTAGAAACTTGTTTTTCTCTAGCTTTTTTTATTCTGTTTAAAACTGATTTTGTATTTTCTGAAGTGGTGTTTTTTTCATTAAGTTTTTCATATTCAATATTCCCTACTTCAACCCAAATATCAACACGATCCATTATTGGGCCAGATAATTTTCTTTGATACCTAGATATATCACCTGCTGTGCATACACAAGCTTTATTTTTTGAGCCTCTAAAACCACACGGACAAGGATTCATAGCAGCAATAAGTATAAAATTTGAAGGAAAAAGAGCTGTTCCTTTTGCTCTAGATATAGAAACAAAATTATCTTCCAAAGGCTGTCTCAGGGATTCTATAACCCTTTTATCGAACTCAGGGAATTCGTCCAAGAAAAGAATTCCTCTGTGAGCAAGTGTAACCTCTCCTGGTTTAGGAAACGCACCACCTCCAATAACTGATACATAAGAAGATGTATGGTGTGGTGAACGAAAAGGCACTTTTGTTATTACAGGTGTTTTTAAATTTCCTGCAATAGAATATATACTAGTTATTTCTAATGCTTCAGCCACCGAAAGACTAGGTAGTAGTGATCTAAAAGCTCTAGCAAGCATTGTTTTACCAGTTCCTGGTGGTCCATACATTGCTATGTTGTGTCCACCACTAGCTGCAATTTCCAAGCCTCTCTTTGCACTCTCCTGACCTTTTATGTCAGCAAGGTCAACAAAAGTTTCGTCTCCCATATCTTCAATAAGAGTTTTCGGTTCTTTTATTATAGATATGTTTTTATCTGTAAGATGTGTAACAAGCTCTTTCAAGGTGGATACTCCATATATATCAACACCCTCAATTAAGGCTGCTTCTTTTGCATTTTCTTTTGGTAAATACAACTCACTAAAACCTTCGGATTTTGCGAGCATAGCAAGTGGTAGAGCCCCTCTAATAGGTAAAACATCTCCATTTAAAGAAAGTTCTCCGAGGAATATTTTCTTACCTACATCGAAAGATATTTCCTCGTTTGCCAAAAGATAGCCGAGAGCTATCGCAATATCAAAAAAAGAACCTTCCTTTTTGGTGTCTGCAGGAGAAAGAGAAACTACAATTTTTTGATTTTTACTTTTAGGAGATGTAAAGCCAGAATTTTTTATAGCCGAGCTTACACGATCACGCGCTTCTTCTACTGCTTTGTCTGGTAATCCAACAATTGAAAAAGCATAAAGGCCAGTTGATATATCAACTTCTACATTTACTAGTTGACCACTGAGCAAATTTATTTGTGCTGTGTATACACGCGCAAAGGACATCTACTAATTTTAGTTTTCTTTTTTGAAAAAGTAAACAAAAAACCGCCTTCTGTGGCGGTTTTTTGTTTTATTAGTTCATATGTTTTATGCATGTTGGAGCAGCTGCGTTTGCTTCAAGTCTTTCTTCTTCTATATCTTCTCCACAAACCTCACATTTACCAAAACTATTTTTACCTATTTTTTCTAGAGCACCCTCAACATCATTTAGTCTACTTTCGAGTGCATTTACTAGAGCTGTTCTTTCTTCGTAGTCCTCTGCTCTATCTGCGCGGTCATTTTCATCTGCTTCAGGCACAGATTCTTCTGGGATAGCATCCCAGTCATTTGTTTCTGGGTTTCTTATAGCACCCAAACCCTTAAGCTCTTCCAAAAGAGTTGTTTTTTCTGCTTTTAATTTTTCCTCAAAGTTTTTCATATCTATTTTCATGGTGAGCGTATAATAACATGCTTAAATTTAATAGCAAATCAACCTACCTATCAATACTAGCATTTAATCTGTCTATTACCTCATTTATGGTTTCAAAGGACTCTGTTATTAGTATTGTTCCAGCATCTATAAAAATATACACAATCACCGGCTTACCCTCTTTGTCGTATAGCACCCTAGCGTCTCGATTTTCAATCACAATATCACTAAATTTTTCAGAAAAAAGATAATTATTTTCTGTGTTTGGGGTTATACCCAGTATTCCATAAAAATTATCAAACATCTTGTTTTCCCACTCAAGCATACCAGCTAAAGATGTTTCTCGAGAAGTTGTTTTTAAAACCATAAAAAACTCACTTACATTATCTTTTGTATTTAATCCAAACATATAATTGTTTGTTAGAGATCTAACAAAATATCCACTGACATCAGCATCAATCTTTTCTAAAAGTTCTTCTACTGTTATAAATCTACTGCCTGTTTCTGTTGGTGTTGTAAAAATTATATTAAGAACCCCGTCTCCATTCTCTCTTTCTTTCAATACAAGAACAGAGTCAGAAAACTGTTTTGGTGTTAAAATATCCTCAACTTTTATCTCTTCTGTTAATTCAGAAACTATAAGAGACAAAATAACTGGTTTTTTGTCTACAACCACAACATCATTTTTTTTATTCAAAAATACATAAGATATAACACCAGCCCCAATAAGTATCATAATCACGCTCCCCACAATTAGTTTTATATTCTTCTTAGAAGCAGGAGAAATATTTTCAAAATCAGACTCTTTCTTTTTATGTTCAGCCATGGCGATTTTTATAACAGATCCTTGTTGGTCGCTTAAGGCTTTTGCCATATCGCTTGCGTAAGTTCTGATTGTTTTTAGATCCGAATAAGGACTTGTTTTTACAGGTTCGGTATTTGAATCATTTTTTATGTTTATTGGATTTGGTTCCATTATGTTTAATTTTATCTTATTTTATTCAATTTAAAAAATCAGACCAAGGGTCTGATTTTTTAAATTGAACGTTTATTGTTTTTGAGGTTCTACAGGTGGATATGGATTATTTATAAAGTTTCTATCAGCTTCTTTGATTGATAGACTGATGCGTCCACGCTCTTTGTCTACGCCGACGATTTTTATTGGAACCTCCATACCTTCTTTCAAAACATCAGTAACCTTACTTACTCGGAAAGGTGCAATTTCGGATATATGTATCAAACCCTCTGCTCCACCATTGTTGAATTCTGCTATTGCTCCAACTTCGATTATCTTAACAATTTTTGCAGTAAACATTTCACCGACAACATATTCATGAGTCATTGATTCAATAATATCTCGAGCTTTTTCTGCGCCACCATTTTTACCAGTTAAAAATACAGTTCCATCATCTTCTATTGTGATCTCAGCTCCTGTTTCTTCTCGAATTTTGTTTACTGTTTTTCCTCCAGATCCAATCACCATACCTATTTGATCAGGGTTTATTTTTATTACTAATATTTTTGGTGCATTTGGTGAAATATCTCCTCTTGGTTTTTCAATCGTCTTATTTATTTCTGCCAATATTGTTTGATGTGCAACTCTAGATTCTTTAACAGCTTCTTTTAGTATTTGCACGGGCACTCCATCTAGTTTTATATCAAGCTGAATAGCTGTAATACCGTTTTTAGTTCCTGCTACCTTGAAATCCATATCTCCATAATGATCTTCCGGTCCTTGTATGTCAGTTAAAATTTTGTATTTTGTTTTATCTTTTTCAGATAACATTAATCCCATTGCTATACCAGCAACTGGTGAAGATATTGGCACGCCTCCGTCCATAAGTGCTATTGAAGATGCACAAATCGAAGCCTGTGAGGTTGATCCGTTTGAAGCCATAGATTCAGAAACAACGCGTATTGTATATGGAAAATCCATTTTATTTGGAATAACTGGCGTAAGTGCTTTTTCTGCTAAAAATCCATGTCCCATTTCACGGCGGTTTATTCCACCAAGTCTTCCTGTTTCACCAGCTGAGTATGGAGGAAAATTGTAGTGATGCATGAAGCGCTTCTCCCCTTTTACTTCCATTCCATCTTGAACAAAAGTATCTTCTGGTCCTCCGAGTGTTAGAACAGAAAGAACATGAGTTTCTCCTCTATAAAATATTCCTGTTCCGTGTAACACACTAGACACGCCACCTGCTTCACAAAATAGGGGTCTAACTTCACCCATCGCTCTTCCATCAGCGCGCTTGTTGTCCTCTATAGCTCCTCTATGTAACTCCTGGTCAACTTTGTCAGAAAAATAATCTTTTGCTATTGATACAGTTTCTTTGTTTTCATCACTTGTGCCGTACTTGTCATCAAGTATTTTTATCCAAGCATCTTCAAGTTCGTGAATTGTTTTCTTGCTATCTTTATTGAAAAGACTACCCTCCATCTTTGGTCCTATTTCAGTGTGAAACAAATCTTTTATTTCTTGTGGAACAACAGGCTCTTCGAATACTTTCTTTTCCTTGCCGATTTCAGATACAATTTTTTTCTGAAAATTTTCTATCTCTGTTATGTGTTTCATAGCTAAATCAAAAGCATCGCCCAGTTCCCCTTCGACTATCTCGCTTGCCATAGCTTCGATCATTGTGATGTGTCCATCACGACCGCACACAGTCAGGTCTAGATCGTATTTAGATTCTCCGTCTGGTGCTATATACAAATCGACATCAACAGCACTCTCACCCTTTGGTTTTCCGATATGTACACATCCAACAGGTCCACGCCATGGAATATCTGATGTTGCTATGGCAAGAGAAGCCGCGTTTACTCCAAGTATTGTCGGGTCTGCTTTTCCAACTGCAATAACAGTCACGATTACTTGAACTGCGTTTTTAATATGATGAGAGAAAAGTGGACGGATTGTACGATCTATAACACGTGATGCAAGTATTGCCTTGTCGGACGGCTTTCCTTCGCGGCGAGTAAATTGACTTCCTAGTATTTGACCAGATGCATAAAATTTCTCTAAGTATTCAACCGTTAGGTTAAAAAATCCTGGATTATTTTTTCCATCTTTACTCATAACTGCAGTTGCTAAAACTACAGTATCTTCGCACTTTAGCATTACTGATCCATGTGCTTGATCTGCTAGGTCTGAAAATATTGCTGTAATTTTTCTCCCTGCAATCTCCAATATATATTCTTTTTTGTACATATTTGTTTAGAATCTCTAAACTTTAGTATGTAAGCACGCCCAGCTTCCATTACTACATGTTTAGAGACCTATTATTAGTTCGTAATATCTTTAGACTAGCAAAACTTTTATAAAAAACAAAAGCCCCATCTCTGGAGCTTTTGTTCCTATCTTCTCTGTTTTCCTAAACCGCCGATAAGATATTTTCTAGGATTTTCTGAAAGATCCATAAAGTCATCTACAGCTTCTTTTAGTTTCATAGAAGAAGACTTACCAAAAGATACTACTTCTACTTGTACACCGGAGTGTATTTGTAGATATTCTACAAGTGGTACATAGTCTCCATCTCCTGATACGATTATTACCGCATCAAGTTTTGTTGCCATAGTGATCGCATCAACAGCAAGTCCTACGTCCCAGTCACCTTTTTTTGCTCCATCAACAAAAACTTGAAGGTCTTTAGTTTTAGTTTCGATTCCCATTTTAGTAAGTGCATCGAAAAAGTTTTTTTCATCACCTGCTTCTGTGTTTATAACGTACGCTATTGCACGTACTAGTTTGCGACCTGCCACTGCGTCTTTTAGGATTGCTCCAAAGTTTACCCTAGCTTTGTATAGATTTTTGGCGCTGTGATATAAGTTTTGAGTATCAATAAATACCGCTACGCGCTGTTCTGGGTGTTTAATAACTGCCATATAGTTTATTTTGAAAAATTTTTAACTAATAAATATTATAAAAATGCCTACCTCTCCCTAAGTGTAACAAAATATATAAAAAAAGAGAGTTTATAAAAAATATCACTCGATTGCTCGAGTGATATTTTTTTATTCTTTGATTTTTTTAACAGCTGCAGCGTGACGTGTCTTATCTTTCTTCTCGAGGTATTTTAGGTGTGATCTTCGATCGCCAACCATCTTTATAAGTCCTCGTCTTGAATGGTCATCTTTTTTGTGTTTTTTAAGATGAGTTGTAAGTTCGTCAATAGAAGCCGATAGGATAGCTATCTGCACTTCTGGTGAACCAGTGTCTTTATCATGAACCTGGCTCTTCTTTATAACTGTTTGTTTTTTCTTTACTGTAAGCATTGTGCATATATAGTAGCATATTTATCTACAAATTGCAAGCCCCCGACGTTGTCGGGGGCTTTTGGCTTATTTTAGGCTGTTTCGGTGTCTTCGTAGGCACTTACATCCATGAAGATTATTTGCCCTATAAAAATCAAGGCAAGTCCTATATCTCTCCATGAGTTCCTTTTCCGAGCGGTCACTAAAATGGATATCAAAACCGCAACAATAGATATGCTTACACCGGAAATCCACCCAAAGTAATCTAAAAGTAGGTATATTGGATAGATAAACAAAGACAATATGAGTACTCCCTTTATTGCACGTATAGTAAACCGAACAATCAGAAATAGCCAATCAAAAATAAAATAAAATATCTTTTTCATAAAAAACTTTTCTTCATTAAATACGAAAAGTCTACAAAAGTCAAAAATGCTATAATTTGGCATATGTCAGAGGTTCAAAATCTAAAACGTCAATTTTTGGAATACATGGAAATTGAACGTGGAGCAAGTCTCAATACAGTTTCAAATTATGATAGGTACCTGTCTCGTTTTTTTGAGTTTATAAAATCTGACAGTCTAAAAGATATAACCGACGATTCAATTCGTGAATACAGATTGTATTTAAACAGGCAGCCAGGGATACATGTACGTGGACAGTCTAGTGCCACAATGAAGAAAAACACTCAAAACTACTACCTAATCGCTCTTCGCAGGTTTTTAAAATATCTAATGAAGCGAGGTATACAAGCAATCTCTCCAGATGCGATAGAGCTCGCTAAAATAAAAGAGAGACATCTAGACCTGATAACTGTCGAAGAATTAAATCGCCTACTGAAAGCTCCAGACAAAGATGATTTAAAATCATTGCGAGATAGAGCTATATTAGAATTATTTTTCTCAACAGGATTGCGTTTATCCGAGTTGTGTTCTCTAAATCGAGATTTAGATTTATCTAAAGATGAGTTTTCAATTCGTGGAAAGGGTGAAAAGGTTCGTGTGGTTTTTTTATCAGATTCCGCAAAATCTGCTATTCGTGATTATTTGAAAAAGCGTACTGACACAGACGAACCAATGTTTGTTCAGCATGCAAGAAACAAAGGCCAAAGCGGTGGTCGGCTAACACAAAGATCAATCGAGAGAATCGTAAAACACTATGCAATTAAAGCCGGTATCTCTAAAAAAGTTACTCCGCATGTAATACGCCACTCTTTTGCAACTGACCTGCTTTCAAACGGTGCAGACATACGTTCTGTACAGATGATGTTAGGGCATGCAAATATTGCTACTACTCAGATATATACCCATGTTACCGACAAGCAGCTTCGCGATGTTCATAAAAAATTTCATTCAAAGAAATAAATTTAATGTTGTATGATATAAGACAATGGATTACAAAACACAAAAAGAATATTTTGAACGTGCATACAGAACAGGTTCTGATATTTGGACTCATACCCCATATGAACTAAAAGGCAAAGACCTCCTGCCCTACCTAGCACCAAACGCTATGATACTAGACCTCGGCAGTGGTCGTGGAAGATTTCCTTTTGAGCTAGTAAATTTAGGTTTTAGAGTTATTGGGCTTGAGTATGTAAAAGATATAGTTCAAAAAAACAATGACGAAATAAAAATAAATAAAATATCTGACAAGATTCGATTTATAGAAGGAGATGTTTTAGATATTCCTTTTGCAGACAATAGTTTTGATGGTGTTGTAGATTTCGGACTGCTCCAGCATTTAGATAAAAATGATTGGCCGACTTATATACGAGAATCCCTGAGAGTTTTAAAAAGTGGAGGATACTTTTTATTAGTATTACTATCTAGAGAAACAGACAAATACCTAAAATGGAACCCAAAAAAAGATTTAAATGGAGATTTTAAAAACGAGGGCGTCTTGTACCACTTCTTTACACCAGATGAACTAATCAATCTTTTTAGAGATAGCGCCACACTAGAGCATAAAAAAATCGATTATATAAAAGGTCGCGAAAATCTAGCTTATCTAGTAACTATTTTTCGTAAAAAATAAAAACCTGAAACAAAATGTTTCAGGTTTCGCGCGAAAGGTGGGACTCGAACCCACGACCCTCGGTTTTGGAGACCGATGCTCTGCCAACTGAGCTACCTTCGCTTTCAAAATATTTTTTGAAATAAAAAGGATTGAGTTCTTGCGAACCCAATCCTAATTGTTTACGTCACAGACTCGGAGGAGTTTCTGTGTTACAAGGTCATCTTGACCAGCACGAACGCTTCGGGAGCGAACATACAGGCGTACTCAGCCAGAGATAAGGTAGCGAAACCCAAATCAAGCTGATACCTTGTGCGTAAAACAATACCCTTTAAATAACCCTTGGCAGAGATATTATTCCAAAGAAGTTTTTTTGTCAAATGCTTTATATTGTTATAATGCTTTTATGAAAATAATTTCATGGAATGTAAACGGAATACGATCGGTACATAAAAAGGGTCTTTTTGTTCCTTTTATAAAAAAGTACAATCCAGACATAGTTTGTTTACAAGAAACAAAAGCAGAAGAGCATCAGTCAGAAGTTGATCTGCCTGAGTATGAAGAGTATTGGAATTCTGCAAAACGCCCAGGCTATAGTGGAACAGCAATTTTTTCAAAAATAAAACCCGAAAAAGTCCTACTAGATATCCCAAAAGAAATCGTAAAAAAATACTCTACCTTGAAAGATAAATACGGTGACCCAAATACTGAGGGTCGTTTAATAGCGCTAGAATTTAAGAAATTTTTTGTTGTTACAGTATATACTCCAAATTCTAAAGATGATCTGTCACGAATTCCACTCAGATACAAAAAGTGGGACAAGGCATTTCTAGAATATGTTTTGAGTTTGGAAAAGCAAAAGCCTGTTATTTTTTGTGGGGACTTAAATGTTGCACACACTCCCCTAGATCTAGCTCGTCCAAAAGAAAATATCGGCAAGAAAGGTTTTACCGACGAGGAAAGAAGCGGAATAGATAACATAATCTCCTCTGGATTTGTAGATGCTTTTCGTATTTTTACAAAAGATGGTGGTCACTATACTTGGTGGAGTCACTTTGCAGCCGCACGCGCAAGAAATATAGGTTGGCGCATAGATTACTTTTTTACATCCAAAAAACTTACCTCAAAAATCACCAAATCCCAGATTTTATCTGAACAAATCGGGTCCGATCACTGCCCTATTCTCCTGGAAATCAAAGACTAAATATATTTGACTTTATACAAAAAATGTGCTATTGTGTACATAGTTCATTTAACATATTAAACATAATATATGCTTTTTGATTTTGATTGGTTGAAGTATGGTGCGGGTGGTAAAGAAATTTACCGCGAGCTAAGTAAATTTTTTGCTCGACAAAAAGATCGGACAGATCGGCGCGAAGAGCAAAATTTTCAAGTCAAAGAACTTGAGAAGGATAAAAGAAATTTCAAAAATATTCTGGGTATGCACATATACCCCACCATCATCAACAAGCTCTCTTATTTAGAGCAAGTTGAGATCGATTATTTGTATCTTGAGTATGTAGGAGATTCTATTCACCAGGACACAAAAAACAAGCGCGATGCTTGGTACGAGGAGAGCAAGAAAAAACAAGACGAAGAAGTTGCTGTCGATATCTTAGGGCTCGCAGGGAGTTCTATGAACACTGAGAGCAAAGAAGATTTCCTGATTGAAGAGCTGGATACTCACCCACTTGTAACAATAACTCAAGGGACTGAGGTTCTCGATGCAGTTAAAAAACTGATCGCAGAAGACAATTCTTGGCTGGTGCCAATTGAAAATGTGATTAAAAAAAGAGCAGCAGCTTAAAATATACAACCCTCGACATTTGCCGAGGGTTTAACTTTTGCAATTTTGTATTCAAAATGCTACTTTCAAAAAAGAATCGTAAAACATGCAAACAAAAGAAGTAAAATATTTTCGCATTCGTGCAAACGAAGAAAAAATTAAATTTATTTTAGAGCATACAGATATTTCAATTGATATTATCAACAAAGCCCAAAAGTCTGCTATACCAAATCCATATCATGGATTTGGTCATGCACTTGGTGTGACCGAGAGTGGGATTCTGATCGCAGAAGCTTGTGGATGTAATCGAGAAGAGATCAACACAATTGCCCTTGCTCTACTTTTTCACGACGCAGATCATCGTGGAGTACATCGTCCAAACGACGAGGAGCGTGCAGCTACCCGTATGATGAGCGCCCTATCAAAAGAAGATTTTAAAATCTGTGGAGTGCCTACCAGAATTGCTCAGCAGAGAATCCGAGACTTAATACTCTCAACTAAATTTTCTGCACATGGTAAGTCTTCAGACCTGTGGGTATGCATAGTCCAAGATGCTGATATAGCATCTATCGGAAAAGGTCCAGAATATTGGCTGTGGGCAACTATGGGATTGGTTGATGAATTCAATCGAGAGCGCAATGGTTCACTGCTAACTCCGTTCGGGTTTATTCACTCTGAGCAATTAAAGTTTCTTAAAACTTTAGAAAAAGCTTCTATAACAGGAGAGGTTTTTCTAACCAGTGGTGCAAGAAAGATATTTCAAGATCCTTTCGAGTCTTTAAAAACAATAATGTCTTGGCCCGAGAGAGTCATAGATTGGGCATACTCTGTCCGTTTTGAGGACATTACGTTCGAGGAGTTCAAACAAAACTTGCACAAAATTATATAAAAATAAACCCGCAAATATTTGCGGGTTTTACTATACTAACTGATGAAGATTTTCCAACTCAGTGTTAATTTTTTGCATGATTAACACATCGATTTCTTCATTGTTTGTACCAAACAAGGGAATGTATTTCTCCTCAGTTTCTATGATCATCCTCGTAATCTTTTTTGCAGTACAATTTGGCAGTGTTCGAAGATTGTGAAGTCTGTCTATGCCTTTGCAGCGAATAACTTTTTCTCTTTTTACAATATTCGACAGATAGTACTCAGTGGTTTCTTTTTTGGAGAAAAATAGAATACCATCAACCTCTGGTTTTGTAAGTGCTATCACTATCGCCGCAATATTTTCGTTGAACATTCTACCGATACGATATTTTGCAGTCCTTACAAAATTTTCCCATCCAATACTTCTGTTCCCAAATATCGGAGAGTCCTCCCCTGCATCGTGCAAGAACAATGCACATATTACATCTCTGTCGTACCAGTTAAGTTCATCAAGAGCGATAATCACGAGAGCTCTAGGATGTTCAAAATATCTTTCACCGCTATCACGAGTATGAGTTCTGTGGGCTTCTTTGGATATATCATATGCAAGCATAATCATGTCCATATCAGAACTACTCGCACCATGTCTTTTCAGTCTTTCAATAAATGTGTTTCTATTTTCTTTCATTTTTCTTGTTTTTCGGTTTCAGTTAGCGGGCACCATGTTGGTACCTCAGATTCTTTTCTTAGATTGTAAGGTCTGCATGCACAAGTGATTTCTTTGTTTTCTTTTTTTGTGCAAACCACTTTCATATCGTCGTCACAGAACCAGTCGTCTGGATCAGGGTCCGGTAAAACTTTATGAAATGGGCAGTCAATACAATTTGAGATTTTCTGTGTAAATATTACTTCCATAGTTATTTTGTTTTAAATGAAATGAATCTATCCTGACTATACAGGTTATAAATATAAAATGTAATAGATTTTTTACGTTTTTTTGCTAACAAGTATATAAGCCTTTACTTATTGACAAAATACATGCATTTTAATAGTATTAAATTGTAAATAAGATTTTACAATATGAACTACACAAATGAACTAATTCGCATAGGATTAACCCGAGAGCAGGCTCTTATATATGAAGTGCTCCTCTCGTCCCCTCTTTTACCTGTTCGTAATATTTCTAAAAATGCTGGAGTAGGTAGAGAGCTTACTTACTATGTGCTAGACCAACTCACTGCTATCGGCTTGTGTGAAAAAGTAGAAAACATAGGAAAGGTTGCGTTATGGAGAGCAAAACATCCAGAAAGTATCAAAAGAGTTGCTGAAGAGAAAAAACTTCTCGCAGATGAAGCGAGCCTAGCCTATGGAAAAGTAATAGAACATCTTGTAAGCGACTTCAACACTCTACATTCTCGTCCGCATGTAAAATTCTTTGAAGGTTTCGATGGTATAAGAGAAACCTATTCAGATATTTTGAAAAACGTAAAAGAAGTATTTGTTTTCAGATCTCTCTACGACCACGAAAACAAAGAGCTTCGCACACTCATAAGCGAACAACTAAAGAAACAATCGCAAGCTGGTATTAGGTCGTACGTCTTAACTCCAAAACTAGAGCATATGTCTAGTGTTGTGTATTCGCATGATATGGAGCGTAATATAACTCGTAAAATAATCCCAAAAGATAAATTTGTCTTGCCAGCTTACATCTTGATTTACAAAGGCAAGGTTAGTATAACTTCTGTTAAAAACAAAGATGCTATGGTCACCACGATTATTGAAAACACTGATATCGCAAATACGTTCCTGACGCTATTTCAATTTATGTGGGATTCTATTGAGTAATTTGACAAAGGGTATTTTTCAGGTTATATTTTAGTCTCATCTAATTGTTCATTTTAAAATCGCATACGTATGAATAAAAGTTTTTTTATCTTTACCCTACCTGTTTGGCAGACGGTCATTTGCTTGATTTTTGCGGCGTTGTTTTTCTCGCCCATAGAATCGATGCCGATTTTAATTGTATCTTCGGTTTTGTATTCTCTATGGTTTGTACACACCAAACGCTCTCTGACTTTAAAAGAAAGAGATACTGACGATGTATCAAAGAAAAAAAATTTCAGAAAGTTAGGTTTTTTAACTATCGCCAGCTTCTTTTTGTGGTTTATTGTTTTGAATTCTGTTGGTTTTTTGGTTTACAAGATATATCCAGATGCGCAAAACATTAGTTTTTTTTCATCTGACGTAAGCGTGGCAAACGCCGCAATTGTTGTTGTGTTTCTATCTATTTATGTTTATATATTCATGCTTTTGGTCTACACAAATCTAAAACCAAAAGAAGATGAAATAAAAACAATAACAAACTAAAAACACCAAAGACCCCATTAGCGGGTCTTTTCTTTTTATAAAATTATTTTGTACACTAGAATTAGTACATTTAAAACTACATATATGAAAAAAATCTTTTTTTGTGTAATGTGTGTAGTTTTATTGCTACCACTTTACTCACAAGACACTTTTGTAATTCATGATGAGCGCAGTAGGTTTAACGACGAAACCCCTCCCAGAGAAAAGACTATAGGCATAATCAATCACGATACCCAAGGTGACTGGCCTGGATGTCGTACCTGGCTTCAGTGTATAAACTACGGTCCTCCGATGACAAATTATTTGATCAATCGCGCTGGGCGTATTGAACTTATATGCGACGATTGGCGGGCGGCTGATCATGCGGGTGATTCGTATTATGAAGGAGACACTAGCTTGTCACGATTTTTTATAGGCATTGAATACGTTGGGTATTTTGATGAGCCACTTACCGATATGCAAATAAAAGCAGGTAGATGGTTGAATGACTCTCTGAAAAGAAAATACCCAGATATTATAGATAAAAATATAATATCGCACGCAAGTGCTGCGTGTTGGTATCCAAACGATCCTAAAAATCCACACCCTGGTTTTTATACCAGAGGCAGGCGCTCAGACGGTATACGCTTTATAGATCCTGTATTGATGGAAAAATTTGGATTAACCGAAAGAAATATGTACGACATAGATCAAGTTTTGTCCGACAGTGTTTATGCTAGCCCAGCACATCAGAAAAGATGTTTTGGTAAGTCTTTTACAAAAGAAGAACTTTTAGCAATTAGAAAATCTTTGTTGGAAAAAGTTGATACAACACTTGCTTTATTGTACATATCACCACAAGAGGTTTGTGAAATAGAAGTATGTTATACAGAGCCAGGACTCAAACCTGTTTCTATAGATAAATACATACATCATACAGCACCCCTTGTCGCAGTTTTACCAAAGAGAAGATTGTTTAAAAGATTTTAAACAAAGGATGCATTTTGCATCCTTTTTACTTTGTTTTATAAGGCTATTTTGCCTTTGTCACAAAATACTGTTTCATACGTCATATATGGCAGATAGGCTATGACTATACGGTTTGCCTATCTCACTAAAATTTAAACTTTTTATTTAACTCAAAAAAATCAAATAATGAAAAAAATTGTTATCTCAATTAGCGTTCTTGCTGTATCCGGATTTACTGCATCAGCAGTTACAGGAAATTTTATTTATTCAGGAATAGTTTTCGGAATAGCGGTTATTGCTGGATTTGTTTTAGTCATTAAATCCACTCCCAACAAAAGATACGTTTAATTTTACCAAAACTCTGCACACAGCAGAGTTTTTTATTTTTTGTGTGAGATAATACACTGCAAAGCACTTTGATATGAAAAAACTTATACTAATTTTATTTTCTGTGTTTTTCTGTTGCACAGTAAATGCACAAAATTTTATCCCTGTTTGGGAGAGTAATTATCTACCAGATCAAGAATCCGGCGACTATGTTTCTGTTGTTAGTTTAGATGGGAACAATCTATGTGTTGGTCGGACATCTTCCGCTGGCGATCCTGTCGTTTTTGGGGATTTATTTTTTGAAAACTGGCTTACTTGTCCGCTTCCCGATTCACTTGGTGAGATAGCTCACGGTGTCGCTTATGGCAATAAGTTTTATTTCTATACCGAAAGTAAATACATTCTGGAAATGGAAGAATCCTGCTCTTGGAATATTGTTTGCAAATCAGAAGGTATTTCCGATCTTTTGATCAAAGAAGACACAATATTTATTTTTAGATCAGGAATTTATATTGCCGATACACTGTCCCCTTCGTTGATCCACTTTTTTATTCCAGCAACAGGAGAAATGGGCTCGCTTATCTCTCCAGAAACAGAAAGCCTGGTTTCGTTTGTTGTCTCGGGTGATAAAAAATATTGTGTTACAAATGATTTTGGAGAAGAAAAAATACTAGAATTAGAAGACTCTGTTTGGGAAGTAAAATATGTGTTTCCCGAGGGAGAATATTTTATTTCTTGGGCAGATGGAGGAGACAGGATATATGTTTCCTCTACCAGTTTTTCTCCTCCGTCGGAATACGGGATTTTATCTGAATTCAAGGACGATGGAGATATGGACTCCATATTTTCAAGTGATGGAAATATCCTTGCGATCGAGGCAACAGATTGTTTCGTCTTTACTGTTGGGAGTTTTACAAATTTCGGTAATTGCGATGCTGAAAACTTCGCAATGTTTGAACGCTCCACAAAAGAGATTGTTCAGACTGATCGAGGGCTCGATGGAAATGGATATTCGCTATCTGCAAATGAAGACTTTGTCTATGTAGGCGGGTCTTTCACGTATGGAGCAGACATCCATTCTCCAGGAATCATTTCGCTCCCCTCTTGTTACGAAGACGGAATAGAAGATTTATCAGAAAGTGAAGTTAGGATTTTTCCAAATCCTGTAACAGAATTTCTTGTCATCGAAAATGGAGCCGGAAAAAACATCAGAATATTTTCTTTGTCAGAAGAGATATATTTGATGGTCAATGAAGTTGATAATAGAAAAGTTTTTGATTGTCTCAGTATACCGGCAGGAACATATTATATTCTTATCGAAGGAAAAGTTTTTTCTTTCATAAAAATATAAAGCGTCCGCCCAAAAGCGCTCCCAAGAGAGCGTTTTTTTATTTGTATTTTTGTAATCAGAAACCAGCTTTAACTTGACAAGAAAGAAATATAGTGATATTTTAAATTTAAAATAAGTACAATGAAAGCGTTGAGAATTACTGCTACTACAATAGCTTGTTTAACTATTGTAGTAGCTATTATGGGTTATCAAAATCTTGCCTATGTTTTATTGATTGTGGCACAGACTGCAACAGTGTTACTTTCGATCAAAGTAGTGAAGGCTTTGAACCAAAAGCGCTCCCCCGGAGCGCTTTTTATTTTTATATGATATTGACACACGCATATATATATGTTATTTTTCAAAAAAACAGTATATGGAAAAATTTATTTTAAAGTCAGATATGAATTTTACAAACATTTTAAATTGTATCGAAGGCAATTTGCCGATTAGTGAAGAGCAGTTTAAAAATATTAAAAATAGACTTAAAAGACATTCTTCTTTTCCCTTCACTCAATCTTTTTGCTTAATTGAAAATACAAATAAAAACTTGGATATTTGTATTTTAAGTAAAATGGGGAACAAAATAGACGAGGAGAGAGTGCCTTATGTCCTGTTAAATCAAAGAACTTACTTTTTCGATGGAGATATATTTTATTTCAATCGCAAACAATAAACAAAAACGAGCCAATTGGCTCGTTTTATTTATTTTATACTCTATGCTTCTTGTGTAATTCCTCGATCTCTTTTTCCTCTAGTTCATCTTTTGTTTGCTTAGCTTTGTCAGCTAACAATTTCAAACTTTTATCTTCCAACTCGTTCAGTTCCCCTACTCTTTTATCCAGATACTCGCGAGTATTTTTTGCTGGGTCATCGAGCACTTCTTCTAGAAGTGAGTTTAGTATCCAGCCCATGCGAGGTCCGGGCTTCACATTGAGTTCACCCATCAAAATATTTCCATCTACCACAAGTTGCGAAACAGATATCGGATCACGCAGAACCTCCTCGATCATTGCATGATATTTACGCAATCGATATGGAGCTTCTACTTTTGCCATTCCCACACGATCACACTCACGCACATTCATAAGTGTCCAAATATTTTCCACTCCTACATTCCGCACAATTCTTCGTACAGCAGAAAGTGATATTTGTTCTGTGTCAGAGAAGAACATGTGTTGTCTTACTAGCTTTGTCACTAGCTCGCTTGTATCTTTCGGGAACTTTAGTCTCTCCATAATCACCTTAACCATCCTTGCTCCAACAACTTCGTGCCCATAGAATGTATACGCCTTCTTGACTCCCTTTCTTCGAGTTTTTGGCTTACCGATATCGTGAAAGAGCGCTGAGAGTCTGATCTCTAGTGGCCAGTTTTTGTCAGCAGAGTGTTGGAGTGCCTGGAGTAAGTGCTCATATACATTGTATTTGTGCGCACCTCCCTGTTCACACCCTATACCCTCTTCTAGTTCTGGGATTATGTATTTAAGCATCCCAGTTTTTTGGAGCATAGCAACACCTATCACCGGCTCTTTGGACATTATTATTTTTACAAATTCGTCTCTAATTCTTTCTGTAGAAATTTCTGAAATATTTTGTGCGTTTTCCACAATTGCCTGAAGTGTTTCGTTATCCACAGCAAAACCAAGTTCACAAGAAAAACGAATCGCCCTGATCATGCGTAAAGCGTCTTCAGAGAACCTGTCAGAAGGATTGCCGACTGTCCTTATAGTTTTGACCTCTATGTCCTTTATACCCTCAAAAAGGTCAATTAATTGACTTCTAGAGGGGTTGTAGGCAAGAGCATTTACCGTAAAGTCTCTTCTGGCTAAATCATCTTTTATATCTTTACTAAAGGACACTGTATCCGGGTGTCTTTTGTCAGAATACTTCCCTTCTGTTCTATAAGGAGTTATCTCTATTTGTCTAAGTGTTTTATCTTCACTATCTTCTAGTATTACAGCAACGGTACCAAAGGTATTTTCGTAAACTGTTTTTTCATACAAAGGTATTATTTCTTCTGGTATTGCATTTGTTGTTATATCCCAATCTTTTGGTTTACGATTTAGTAGTAAGTCACGAACACAGCCACCTACGATAAAAGCCTCAAACCCAGAACTTTCAAGAGTTTTCAATATATCCAATATCTCAGTAGGTATGGATTCTTTTTTAATTTCGTGTGTTTTGCTCATAGAGCATTTTGTGCGGGATAAGGGAATCGGCTATTACATAGCCAGGTACTTTTCCGTCTCGCTTCGCTTGTATGGAAAAGTCTTTCGATTCCCTTCCGTGAGCAAAGCAGTTTGCTCACTATCCCTATAAAATTATTTGTGCGGGATAAGGGAATCGAACCCTTGATTTCAGTTTGGAAAACTGAAGTTATACCATTTAACTAATCCCGCGATTATTAATATAAAATGGATTATATCAGGAAAACCTTATTTTGCAATTTATTATATAAAGCTTATACTGATTTTACTGCACCCGTAGTGAAATGGATATCATACCGGTCTTCGGAACCGTTGTTGGGGGTTCGAATCCCTCCGGGTGCACATTGGTGCATACGAGCAAGCAAACTTCTTTGCTTGCGGGGGGGGGTATTCGAAAGATTTTTCGATCTTTTGTGCAACAAAAGCGAAAAATACCTGAATATGTAATATTCGAATCCCTCCGGATGCACATTTAGGTAAAGTATCTGTTGTTCAGCAGGTTTAAATGTCCTTTTATACACAAAAAAACTTTATTTTTCAATGATATGTGGATAAAGGCGTGTATATTGTTTATAAAGGACATCAAGTTGTGTATTTATCCACAGTCTTTTTTCAATAAAATATCCTTATTTTTCAATGGTTTGTAGAATTTTAGTAGTTTTTAGGTGGAAAACTCATGTCCTATATAAAAATATGTTTCACGTGAAACATATTTAAATAGTTACACATGAAACAAGTGGTTTTTTATTAGAAAAGTTGCACGTGTAACTAAAATATAATCATTTTTACATAAATTATTAGTTTCATATGAAACATGCCTAAGGTTTTTACTTCAAAATCTCAAAAGAAAGGAGAATTGGGCGAGGAGATCGCTTGTATGTTTCTCATGAAACATGGTTTTGAAATAATTGAAAGAAATTACACAAGAAGACTTGGCGAAATAGATATTATCGCAAAAAAGAATAAAGCGATTTATTTTATAGAAGTTAAGTCTATGAGCTTCAATTCTACAATAAGACCAGAAGAAAACATGAATCAATTTAAATTGGTCAAATTACAAAGGACAATATCAACATATTTACATGAGAAGAATATAAAGGACATAGAGTGGCAAATAGACTTGGTATGTGTCCTTTTGGATAATGTAAACAAAAAAGCCAAAGTTAAGGTTATTGAAAATATAATTTAGCTATTTTACAAAACTCAACAAATAAAAATACTTGTCAAAATAAAAACACAGGTGTAATATTTTATATGTTCTTTAAACAAATTAAATAACCCAAAACCACTTTATGCGAGTAGAAAAACAAGAAGCCGGGAAACGGCATTTTCAGGAGCTCACGACGTTTCTGATAAACAAAATCGTTGAAATCAAAAATCTTGGCGATGCAAATCATGACAAGGAATTTAAAGCCTTGGCCAAGGGGATTGAAGAAGCTCTGGAGGGGGTTTCTAAAAACGATTTTCACTATTCGTTTCATTTTTCAAAAGCTGTGAGCGCAGTAATGCACAGAAGGGAAAATAATCCTCTTTGTGAGGTTGCAGCAAACATTCGCTCAGAGCTTACATCCAAGTACAAGCGTGAAATGCTTCCACACACGCAGTGTGTGGCAATCGAGCTCGTGCTTGCGCTCCTGACCTTTTTTATACTCGGTAAATACACCGAGTGGGTAGAGAGGCTCTTTATGCTCGCAAACGAAGAGGCCTTCGCCTAAAAAAACTAAACCCTGATTTTCAGGGTTTTTCTTTTGCACAAAATCGATTTCAATGTTAATATCGCAAGGTACAAAGAATATGCGGGATTGGTTTAGTGGTAGAACACGTCCTTGCCAAGGATGAGACAGGAGTTCGATTCTCCTATCCCGCACATAAAACACAAAGTTCGGACATGTTAGTGTTCGGGCTTTTGTGTTTTAGTGCGGTAGGGGAATCGAAAGACGGAGGCGGTATACAAGACGAGCGAAGCGAGTGCTTGTCGCTGAGTCGGGGTCGCGAAAATTTTATGTAATAAAAATTATTTGTGACCGATTCTCCTATCCCGCACAATTTATAAAAAACTTGAAGATTATATGTATCTCGGCTATACTGAGCCCTACAAGCTAGTTTTGTGTAAGTTATGTATTTTGAAAGTTTTGTCGGGGTGTAGTGTAACGGCTAACATTCCTGTTTTGGGAACAGGCGACTCCGGGTTCGAATCCCGGCACCCCGACAAAACTTTTAAGAACAACCTCCAGGTATATAAACGGTATTCGAGGATCATTATAGAGGCGACTCTGGGTTCGAGTTCTTACAGAACCTGTACACCTTTTGGATACTTTACTTCAAATATTCGTAAAGATATCTCAAAAGGTCTTGCGCCGTCCACCCACAGGGTTCCCTCACACGGCTCACCCGGCACCCCGACCCAGCATTAAAAATATATCCAAATACCCAAATGGTATTTGCGAAAAAGCGATTATTCATTTTTCTGATATAATCTATTTATGAATTTTAAAGAGTGGATTCCGCCTTGGAGAAATGGGGGAGATGATAAAGATAAAGGTATAAAGAATCGAAGTGATTTTAAGCCAGAAAATCCTCCAGAAGGAGAAGAGCTTTTCAATGCTCGGCGTGATAAACCAAGAGGTGATTTTCAAAAAGAACAAGAATCTATTTTAAATATAAAGAAAAGACTTTTGGAAGAAAAAAAGAAAATTGAACAAGAAAATCCAGAAGAAGATTTTCCAGAAGAAATTGACCCAGAGGGTAATCCAAAAGAAGATGATCAAAGAATTATCCCCGGGGAACAAAGTAAAGAGCCAAACTCAAACCCGCCACACAATCCGAACGAAAATAAATAAAAAAACCACTTACAAAAGTGGTTTTTTTATTGCTTGCAATTTTCTTTTTATAGGAGTAAAAAGAATCAAATACTTGTTCGATGGAATATAAAAGCTTTTGGAATTATAAATCTAATTTCCCGAAATTACTTTTTTGGAGTGCTCTAGCCAACAGGATTTATAGAATCTTTTGGCGTACGTCGCTAGTCTTCACTGCATTATTTTTTGCGGTTTGGATCTCGATCGCCTTGTATGGTTTTTTGTTTGAGAGAGGGGAGTATGATTTATCTGTTGAAACATTTAGCTTGCTTTCCCCAGACGCTTCAAATTATACAAGTGGCGACAAAGAAACAGATATGATTGTAAATTATTATGCTGGAAAAGAGGATATAAGCAGAGAGTGGAAAGTGATGCAATTTTATCAAGATACATTAAGTAGACTTGAAACAGCTTTTCGTACTAGAGTTTCTATAAGAGACAGTGTACAAAGTGTTATAGAAGAAATTGAATCTATGTCATATCAAGAATTTGATATACATCTTCTGGGTAAAGGTATTGATATAGAAAAAAGATTTTACTTTGCTCCAGATAGTCTGAATAGTACAGCAACCTATCAAACCATATGGAAGGTATATCTCTCACTTGGTGCGCCAAAATTGAAATACTGCCCAAATTCAAACTCTTTTCCAATGCAATACGCCGATGCTTTCTACGATCCACTAAACAATAGAATATTTTTAGCTAAATTACTTGAAAGGAATACAGATTCTTTGAAAAACAATAGATATTATTGTTATACATGGAATCCTGATCTTTTTTTAGAAGAGCTAGGGCATGCAAAGCAGTTCAAGGATAAACCCGCAACTTCTCTGTCAAAATATATATATGGAATGTTCAACTCTAGGCTTGTGTCGTTACGATCTTTCTTGTCTTATGCTGACAATCAGACCTGGAGTGATGCATATGGATTGGAATACATCAGAAGAGGCTCGTTCGAGCGAGAGGCTCATTTGGAACTAGGGGGATCGTATAAACAGATGTTCTATTCTGTTGTCTTCTCTACTTTATACGAAGATATTGGCTATTGAATTATCCACCATTTAAAATGGTGGATTTTCTTTTGGGTGTATAATTCAAAATATGGATAGAAAGTACTTTTCTTTATTTAATACTTTGAGTAAAGGCCAAGAAGAATTTGAAAAAGCAGGTAGACCTGTTACAAAAATAAAGACAGAAGGGGAAGAGAGAGAAAAGTTTTCTCAAAAACCTTCTCCAGAAGTAAGAGAGTCACAAAAAAATATCGGAAAATAAAATAAAAACCTCTGGTAATCCAGAGGTTTTTTTATAAAAAGAAAAACTCGGGGATAGGACCGAGTTTTTCTTTTTATATACATATATAATTTCGAGACCTGCCTGCCGGCAGGCAGGGGAAAATTATTTAACTGCGTCTTTGAAAGCTTTTGCAGCACGGAATTTTGGAACACGTGTTGCAGCTACCTTCACTTGTTCTCCAGTTTTTGGATTGCGAGCCATACGAGCTGCACGATCTTTAACTGAGAAAATACCCAAACCTGCTATTGAAACTTCACCGCCTTTTTTCAAAGTACCGATGATTGCATCTATCAATCCGTCCACGATTTCTTCAGCTTGCACTTTTGTGCCTCCGATTTTTCCGTGAACCCATTCTACTAGAGCTTGTTTATTCATATTTAGTTTGTAGTGGTAACTAAGTGGTAATACGACCCGCTTTACGACCCCTTTTCCATGAGGGGTCTTTATACGCTTGAATTAAGTATAGCCAACCCCCAAAAATGTGCAATAGGCAAAGGGTTTTTAAGAAAAACATCATATTGTGATACAATTTTATTAACATGATTCAACAATTTCTAGAAGATATTGGCCTATCCGAAAAAGAAGCTGAAATATACCAAAAGCTACTAACAGTAGAGAGTGCTTCGGTTATTGATCTTTCTAAGTTAACACTCATAAACAGAACCACTATATACCCAGTTTTAGAACAATTAATCAAAAAAGACCTTGTTATTGAGGTTGATAGTGGTAAAAAGGCTAGATACCAAGCCGAACCACCTGAAAGACTGATTACTTTTATAAAAAACAAGCAAAATTCTCTTATGGAGCAAGAAAAGTTGCTCGACGAAGTAATTCCTAGATTAAAAGGTGCTTCTATACAGACCGGAGAGAAGCCTATTGTGAAGATATATGAAGGCAGAGAGGGGATACTAAAATCAGTCGGGGATTATTTTCAGGCCGGTGACAAAGACAAAGATGCTTATCTTATATACCCTCGCGACCTAGTGAAAGATGTGTTTTCTGAAAAGGAGCAGCAGGCAGCAAAAGAAAACCGCATAAAAAACAATATCAAGCTTACTTCTATATACTCTTCAAAAGATGAAGTGTATCAATCAGACAATACATCGAATCGTTATAGACTAGATTCAAAAGACTACAATGTGTCTTGTGAGATTGGTTTGTATGCAGATAGGGTGCATATACACACACTGTCAAATAGTCTTTCGGCTATATATATAAAAAGCAAAGATTTTGCAGATACTATGAAAACTTTGTTTAGACTAGCTATAAAGGGGATAGAGGCAGAAGAAAAAGACAAGAAAAATAGGTAGGATATCACAACAAATAAAAAGACCGCTCGTATTGAGCGGCTTTTTCAATGTTTTTTGTATTCACGCATGACTACAAAAAACATTGAATGAGTAGACCAAACCCCCTGGGGGTGAGGAGGACTGAGGGACCTTTTAGGTTTCAGTATCCTCCTCAAAAATTTAGTCACCCATAGATCAACAACGGCTCTGCTTTTGGATTTTTACATTCTTTTTTGCAGGGCCTTCGAATGGACATTACGTTTTTCCTCGGATACGGGGATTAACGTTTTTGTCGAACGATACGGGCGCTAAATCAGCGCGAGTGTGGCAGTTAGTCATACATAAATAACAATTATGCAAAGAGTATAGCAAATACAAATACATTTGTCAAGCAAATAAGACAATAAAAACCTTTATTTAGCAAAATAAAAATATAAATGTCATAATACAATGACACAATAAACATTGGTAAATATAAGTATTTTTATAAATTAGGCAAAAATACTTGACAAATAAATTTGAATCTGCTATACTATCTCCAGAAGTTTGATGAAGGTAAATGACACACGCACTCACTAAATAATTTAATTGTGGAGTTAGCCAGTGTCATTTGTCTGAAATCATAAATCCCCTTTAAATCGAAGTGAGATTACCGGAAGTAGCGTGGTTGCCATTTCTGGTAATCTCCCTTCGATAGGGAAAAGAAGCGGACCAGTGCCATCTGGTAAGAAGGTTATAAATCCTAGCTAGCTTTCCACAAGGAAAGTGATTCAATCCTTGATCCGTCATAAAGACGTTATCATGGGCTGACTATTGGGATTAAGGGCGACGGGAGATATCTGCTCCCATAGCCCAATAAGAAATTTCTGTGTCTTCCAACCACAGATAAAATCTTATCGACCAAACAACAATGGCAGGTAAAAAACCTTCGTGCGGAACACGATGCCTCTCTATAAACTGCATAAGCGGGGAAGTGAGAAAAGTTTTTATTGGGCAAGCCGGTTGCACGAGCGACCATAGGCTTGCCCTTTTTATCCAGACTACAATTTCGATTGCGGCTTGGTAGAAAGTAAGTTCTTTATAAAAATAATTCATTTGGTGGAACGGGGTAATTCTAGAAACCCCATTTCACCAAATGAATCACCATGAACGTTATAAAATCTTTTTTTGTAGTCTTAAATGGCTGGTCAACTAAGCGTGAAATTCGTATTTGTGATGATGGTAGGGCATATTTTGAAGTTGCCGAAGAAGGGCATTGCTCTGTATGTGCTAGAAGAATTGTAAATATTATGGAAGCCGTAAAAACAAATAATGTTGATATAAAAAAAGCTTATATTTTTAACAGATACCCAAGTGATGCAAATACGTTGTGGATCGGAGTAATTGTAAAACCCGAAGCAACAAATGAAGAGATAGTTGAGGAGATGAAATTAAAACTTCTCCTTCCTATTTATTGTATTTTGTAAAACAAAATGGTGTCCAGATTCATGAAGGCTCTGGTTCACGCTCTCATCATATATCCCTTTACAGGGATGAAAATTGATTGAGCTTGGATCAACCTAGGAAAAGTCTAAATAAAGCAAAACTGAAGGAAGTAGGTTGTTGCCTCTAGCTGCGTTATACCACGAGCGTAAAGTAAATTGCGTATTGCAAGTGGGAGTTCATATCGAACGACTGCCGGACGACAGTATTATTTTTTTCGTCCTGATTTTTGAGAACTGAACTTAGGTTGAGTTTTCAAAATGAATATAGTTCTTTAAATTCTAAAAAATAATAAATGAAATCTATAAGAAGAAATTATCTGAAAGAACTCGATGATCTTTTAGGGCCAATCGACCCAAAAATTGCAAAAGAAATGGACGAATGGTTTGAAGAAATTGAAAGACGTCAAAGATGGATGGAAGAAAATAATATCTCTAAAGATTTACAGAAGTTTTATTTTGATCTTGAAATTTTGAAATCGGCTGGTTATAAACCTATCGCCGTAACTACTATGATGTGCGAAAACACCTTTGTGTTTGAAACACAAGATGAGGCCAATCGCGCATTTCTGCAGTTTGAGAAACATCCACAAGGTGAGTGTATCTCCGGCTGGTGGTATGGTCGCGAGGATTTTTCGAAAGCCCTCGATGATTACAAAAAAGAATTCACACTCCCACTCGGGTATGAGCCTCATGTAATCTGGTTTTAAAATATTTTTTCACCCAAAAACAAAAACTCGATGAACAGTCGAAGACCACGTGATCGCGTCTGCTAAAGATGCGAAGCCAGCCGGACTGGTAGGTTTAGCGATGCAAGAGAGGCGCGTCTCTCCCATCAAGTTTTCCTTGGAAATAAAAAGACTTGCTGTGTTGTGATCAATGCAACAAGTCTGTTCAGAAAAACTCTGTGTCGAAAAAATAATCTTATGGAAAAAACAACATTGGAACAAAAAAGACTTGAACAAGAAGCTAGCAAGCTTTTAAAGAAAAATGGATTTCTTCCTACAGGGGAGAAAAAACAAAAACTTTGCAAAGCCCAGAATTTTTTTGAGAAAAGGATTTTGATGACACCAATGGGTATCAAAAGGTAAAAAGGGCGAGTATAACTCGCTCCCTTTATCAGGATTCTGAAATATTCGGAGTTCTGTAGAGAGATTGAAGGACGAACATGCGACATTGCACAGGCACAGCAGTGCCGCGCGTTTGTTCTTTAAACCTTTAAAAAATAAATATATGCAATATACCTTTGTTTCACAAAAAGATGACAAGCGTGGTAAAACCGTGACCTTACATGTGGCGTGGGATGAAATTGAGAAAGCCGCTCCAAATGAGGTTGATAATTTTGTTGATGGCATGAAAAAGCTGCTTGGTGCAGTGCTTCCGTACCAGTCGAACACAAGTGATGGGATTGATTTTAATTTTGTCGGCTGTTCGACTCCGGAAAATCTGAAGAAAAAGTAATATATTGCCTAAGTATATCCATACGTTTAGTCAGTTTCACAAGTAAAAATAAGAATAAATTTTAAACGTTACACGAAACAAAAAATAAACCAAAAAACGTAAACGTATGGAAAAAATTGTTGTAGTTACATTGGCAGTAGAAGTGCCCCACGAAGGATATCAAGAGCCTCATACCGAATTATTTCTCTGGGGAGGCAGGGAATCTTTGGATGATATTGTACTTCGAATATTTCGGACAATATCGATGAACCATCAGATTCTTGAAATTCTTGATCAAACTTCGTGGGCGTATGACCACAAGGTCTTCGCTTCTGTAACTGGTTTTAATGTGTCACTTCACATTCAAAAGAGTATTTGTGTAGGTTTGAAAAAATATTTCAAACAAGCACGAATACCCCTCGTGAATGACTGGGTGAATTAATTTTTTAAAGAGGGGAGTAATCCCTTCTTTTTTCGTTTAATTTTTTAAAATAAAAAATTATGAGCAAGAAAAAGAAAAATATCCGTATTGTTGTGAAACATGATCTCGCAAAGGAAAGCAGAGAGATGTCTCGAAATGTATTTGCAGGAGTAAACATGAAAGGGAAGACACATAAAGATAAAGCCAGGTATACTCGGAAGGATAAGCATAAGGGGCTTGACAAAGATTAGTCACTGTGCTATACTACCTATGCGTCGATAAAGGACGTCTAAAACGCCGGAAGCCCCCGTGCCAGAGCCCGCCCCCCTACCGAAAGGATAGGGGCTAGGCCAAGAGCCGGGGCACAACAGAGGCCCGATCCGTCGCACTACGCCGAAGTCTTTCGAAAGGAAGACTTCCATAACCGGAAGCGACTGGGCCAAAAAAGAGAGCCAGGAGGAAGTCATGACCCCCCCCGGCAAAAAACAGGGTCCCACGCCGTGGACCCGCCCCGCAGACAATAGTTCTGCGGGTTTTTTTTATTTCATTTTTTTAAATATGGTAAAATAAAAAATATGCAAGACGAAATAAAATACACAAAAGAAGAATACGAAGCTATGGTCGAAAAGATAAAGCAGGGTACTGCGACCGAATCAGAAAAGGCTGCGATAGAGGAACTTGCTCTAAATGCAATGAAAGAGATTGAAAATATATTAGATGAAGACAACAAGTAAAATATGGAAAAAGAAAATATAAATACACCAATAGAAAAAAGCGAGAAAGATATTTTCATGGAAAAGGTTGAAAATGCAAAACCAGAAACTATTTTAAAAATAAAAGAAATCTTAAAAAAACCAGCAACATGGGCGGGTGTTTTTGCTGTAATTGCTGGTTCATTTGTAGCAAAAAGAGTTTTTGGTGAACATTCTACTCTAGCGCAAAATATAGACAGTCTTCCGCCAGAGACAATAAAAGAAATTTTAATAGCATATAGAATACTAGCAGTATCTATGATTGGTATGGGTGCTAGTATGATAATACTTGGTATAGACAAGGGAACTCATAGTGCAAAGATAGAAAAAGTCTTGCAGGAAGAAGACGAATCTCAGACAAATTAAAAAATCCGCCTCTTGCTAACGAGGCGGATTTTTAATGTCTATAAAGTATAACTGAATATGTACTATGTCAAGAATATCAATGACACAATGAAAAAGGTGTGCTAATATGGAGACATCGAACTTATAAACAATTTACCTACTTACCAGATTTTAGACGCGAAGTGTGTGAGAAAATATTTCTGCAAAGCTCTGATATGAATCATCAAAATACTAAAATTCAAATAGAAATCACTCAAAAAGCGAAACTACTATCGTAAGCAGACGAAGATTACATGAATTTACATTTATTGGCATTCCTAGGACTAGCACTAGTCGTAGGTGTTGCAGTCGGATATTATCTCCGACTAATCATAGCCCTCGGACAAAAGGGTTCAATGGAGCTTGAGATCAAAAAGATATTGATCTCTGCAAAAGAGGAAGCGCAAAGAATAATAGACGAAGCAAAAAAGAAAGCTGAGGAGCGTGACGAAGAACTAAAAAGGGAAGAGAAAAATCGCGAAATAGAGTTCAAAGAAACTGAAAAGCGCCTTATCAAAAAAGAGGAGCTTTTAGATGCTCGCCAAACCGAAATAGACAAAGAGGTTGAGAATATAAAACTCAAAGTTGAAGAGATCAAAAAAATCAAAGAAAAAACAGTTGAGCTAGAAGAAACAAAACACAAAGAGCTTGAGCGTGTAGCCGGACTAACTCGCGAAGATGCAAAAGCAGAGCTCATGACTACTATCGAAAAAGATTATGAAGAAGATTTACTTGTTAGAATCCAGAAGCTCGAACAATCAGGTCAGGAGAAACTCGATGGACGCGCAAAAGAAATACTCGCAACATCAATCCAAAGACTAGCATCTTCTACTGCAGCTGAACTGATGGCGACAAACGTTTCTATTCCAAACGATGAAATCAAAGGAAAGATAATTGGAAAGGAAGGACGAAACATCAGAGCGTTTGAGCGTGCAGCCGGAGTAGAGCTAATCGTAGATGACACACCTGGAACTATTGTAATATCTAGTTTTGATCCAGTTAGGAGACAGATAGCAAGACTTGCACTTGAGAACCTAATCCTCGATGGACGTATCCAACCTGCAAAGATCGAAGAAATGGTAGATAAGGCAAAAGAAGATATAAATAAAATTATCAAAGAGAAGGGTGAGCAAGCAGTGTACGAATGTGGAATATTCAACTTCGATCCTCGTATAGTAGCCATAATCGGACGTCTATATTTCCGAACAAGTTATGGACAAAACGTACTTCAACACTCAATTGAGATGACTCACATCGCGGGCATGATAGCCGAAGAGCTCGGTGCAGATGTGCAGATAGCAAAAGCTGGTGCGCTTGTACATGATATAGGTAAGGCCCTAGACCATGAGGTTCAAGGTACACACATAGATATCGGTATCAGAATCTTGCAGAAATTTGGTGCTGATCCACGCGTTATACAAGCTATGAAATCTCACCACGATGACTGCCCACACGAAACACTAGAAGCTGTGATAGTACAAACAGCAGACTATATATCTGGCGGAAGACCTGGTGCAAGACGTGATAGTGTCGAAAACTACTTGCGCAGACTTGCAGAACTTGAAGCTCTTGTAAATCAGTTTGAAGGTGTAGAAAAATCTTATGCACTCCAAGCTGGTCGCGAGATACGACTTTTTGTAACTCCTGAAAAAGTCGGTGATGTAGAAGCAAAAGAGATGGCTCGTGAGATAGCAAAGAAAATAGAGTCTGAATTGAAATATCCAGGTGAAATAAAAGTCACCCTGATTAGAGAAACTCGGGTAATTGAGTATGCAAGATAGAAATCACAAAAAATAAATTTACCACGTCTCGCCCCGTATGAAATTGCACAGGCATTCGCTGTGCAATTTTCGTACCGGGGTAACCTTGATTCGAGAGGCGAGAGTAATAGAATACGCTCGGTAGTTTATGTATTAAAAATTCAAAGAAAAATTCCGCAAAGCGGAATTTTTCTTTACTTGTTTAACTATTACTTTTTCAAAAAACAACTCACTTAATAGTGTTTCAAAAGACACGAAAATTTACTGCTATAAATTTTCTTTGTTTCGCGCCGTCGCACTACACAGAGTCTTTTGAAACACTATTTGCGTTCGTCTAGATATGTAAATCTACAAGGCAAAGTTAGGCTCCAAGGATTCTAAATACACCAATTAAATAAAAAACCCGCTAGGCGGGTTTTTTATTTTGATATTGTATTTATATCTTAGCTTTTGTGATTACTTCATCTATAAGACCGTATTTTTTTGCTTCGTCGGCTGTCATAAAATAGTCTCGGTCAGCGTCGGCTTCAACTTTTGCTAGTTTTTGTCCTGTGTGTTTTGCAAGAAGTTCGTTCAACATTTTTTTCATACGTAATAGTTCGCGTGTACGAATCTCAACGTCACTTGCCTGACCTTCAGCGCCACCGAGTACTTGGTGGATCATCATGCGAGAGTTTGGAAGAGCAAAACGTTTGCCTTTTGCACCACCAGCGAGAAGCACTGCTCCCATAGATGCTGCCATACCAACACATATAGTAGTAACGTCTGGTTTTATGAATTGCATTGTGTCATATATCGCCATACCAGCTGTAACTGATCCTCCTGGAGAGTTTATGTATAGCTGAATATCTTTTTTTGGATCTTCGTGAGCAAGGAAGATAAGCTGAGCAATAACTAAGTTTGCAGTGTAGTCGTTCACCTCATCGTTTAGGAAAATAATACGCTCTTTTAGCAGGCGAGAGTAAATATCGTATGCGCGTTCGCCAAATTGGGATTTTTCGAGGACTGTTGGGATTAACATATTGGATAGGTTTAAGGTTATAGGTGTTAGGTTTTAGTAAAAATACAAAGAAATCCTATAAACTATTGAGATTATAACAGAAAAATAGGGGGTACGGGAGGGCTTGACAAATGGGGGGTATATGTGCTATACTACGTGAGTAAAAGTTCTATATTGAATTCACAATAAAACCAATAAATATGAAGATAGGTTTCATTTCTTTATTTACTGTTTTATTTATGGCTGTGCTGACCTCTTGTGGGGATTCCGGTAAAAGGGATTCTGCAGAAATGAATAATCAGCCCTCAACATCAAATGCTAATATTGCTAATTTTTCCGGTGAAATGTACGGAATTGCATTTGATGAGCTGAGTATGCCATTTAAGTTGTGCGGGGACAATAAAGTAAGTTATGCCCGTATGGAGGATGAAGACAAAGATCGTGCCACCAAACTTAATAATCTTGTTGCTAACCACAACAGGGTTTGGGTTAAGGTGCGTCTAATCCATCCAATATGGTACAACGGCCAGCACACAGAGTTTGAAATCGTAGAGTTCGGAGTGATCACAAAAACGGAGCCCGCTCCGTGTGATTGCGAAAAGGAGGAATCAACTCCTCCCGCTCCTGTGGTTGAAAACCCGGCACCGGTAAAAAAAGTTGAACCGGCTCCTGTAGTAAAGGATGAGCCGAAGCCGGCAAAGAAGGAGATTGCAGCCAAAGATCTCCACCCTTGCTTCACGGCAAAGGATTACGAGGTAATCACCATCATCAAAGAGAAAGGAAAAGTGGTTTCAGAGACCACAACCAATCTCGGAGATGTGGTAGATGCATCGAGTCCGGAGCCGTCAGTGGACGCCGGAGAATAATATTTGGTTAGGGCTTTTGCCAGCCCGGCCCCGTAGAGTAATCTACGGGGTTTTTATTTTAGGGAATAGTGATAAGGGATAAGGGAATAGTTAATAATAACTCGCCTCTGGCGGGGTTCATTTTTTTAATCATTACTTTTTCAAAACAACTTCATCTTTTTTATTGGCTACCCAAAGTCCAATTTCCGGAAAACTTTATTTTATCCATAACTTTTAAAAAGCACGCATATTCGCTTGCTAGCGAATTGCTCTGCTCGGCCCGTCGACCTTGCGCAAGACTTTTTAAAAGTATGGATTGGTTATATTTGGGCCCTAGCTTTGCCTTGTTTCAAGAAATATACACGAACAAACAAGGACGAACGTTCCGACAGGAAAAAGTATTCTGTTTGAGGTAGTGGCCGAGTTAATACTTTTAGTGAGTCCGAGTTTTGTGAGTGTCTTTCTTGATACATGCAAAGAAGTTTTTGCATTACTTTTTTGAAAAAGTAATATTTAAAATACAATACAACCCGCCAGAGGCGGGTTGTATATTTTTATTTAAAATAAAAGAAAAAATCCCCTCCAGGGGATTTTTTCTTTCGAACTGATTCTACTTTTGATTCTCAAAAAACACAAATACTTTTTCATTTCTAAGCACATTGTCTACATACAATTCTGCTTGAAGTGGGTCAGCGTCTGGATAGTTTTCAAGAAGTTTTTTCACTTCTCTATCAAGTTCCTCTTTTTCAGATTTTATATTTTCAATTTTAGCAATCTCACTTATTGATAATTCTAAGATTGCTCTACGCTCTGCGTCTTTTCTCCATTCACTCATAAGATCTTCGCGAGTCTTTTTTACATGAGCTAGATAGTCGTCTATTTTTAGACCCATGTTTGCGATATCTATTTCCATACGAGACATCATTTTTCGAAGCTCTGCTTCAATAAATACTTCTGGAACATCTATTTTAGCCTCATCGATTATTCTCTCCATAACAGCGATACGTTTCTTTTCATGAGCTTTGTTTGCTTTTTCTAAAGCCATGTTTTCTTCTATTTTTGCACGAAGCTCTGCGACTGTTTTAAAATCTCCTAGTGAAGCTGCAAATTCATCGTTTAGTTCTGGAAGATTTTTTTCATCATTTAGCTCTTCATGATTGTGATCGTGGCTAGCCTCCTCTCCCTCTTTCATATTTTCATGTAAAGCCTGGTGAGCTTTCATTTTACGAAGTTCTAGTAGAGCGTTGTCTACTTCTTCTGTAGTTACATCGACGCTCTCACTTTTTGACATCTCTTCACGAGCAATCTTTTTGTAGTCTGGAAGTTTTATTTCTGGGAGTACTGCAGTCTTGATCTTGAATTCGAGTGCATTTCCACGAGCAAGTTTTGTGATTATGACTTCAGGGCGGCCAATAGCATCAATCTTTTCACTCTCTAGTATTTTCGGGTACTCATCGCCGATAGCGCGCTCTGCCATTTCTTCTAGGATTGTCATATCAGAAATCTCTTTTCGGAACATTGCTTCAGGGACTTTACCTTTTCGAAAACCTGGTATTTCAAAATCTTTCAGCATTGCATCCACAATACTCTTTTCATAGCTCAACAATTTTTCTTCTGGTATAGTGCCCTCTATTTCAACTTGGCTTTTTTCTAGCTTTGTAACTTTTATAATCATATTTTTATTTTTTATTAGTCTAATTTAGGTGCGTAATCAGTTTTGTATCTATCTTGGCACTCTTTGATTATTTTGATTGCTTCGTCTTTATCGAAGAATCCAAGAGGCTTACATGTACCAGGCTTCTTTAGGTGTTTATAGAATTCGAAATAGTGTTCGACTTCTTTTTGCCAGTGCTCACCAAGATCAGTAAAAGACTTTATATGATCCATTCTCTTGTCATCGGCGATAACTGTTATGATCTTGTCGTCACGCTCTCCTCCGTCTTCAAATTTCATAACTCCGATTACACGCAATTCTACGAGTGTTCCAGGCACAAGTGGCTCTGTAACATTTGCGATTACGAAATCTATCAAATCGTTGTCTTGATCCCATGTTTGTGGGATAAGTCCATAAGCTACCGGGTATGCGAGCGATGAGTATCCGACTCTGTCGAGTTTTAGCTGTCCGCTTTCAGTTATGAATTCATATTTGTTTATTGAATTTGCGTTTATTTCTACAAGTCCGTTTACAATACCTTTGTCTTCATCTGCAAATGAAGGGATAGTGTGTTGCAGATTGTACATAAACTTTGATGGGGGTAGGTTTATATTTGCCATAATATTTTATTGATTAGTAATAAACGATAATAGGGAATAGTCTTTAAGCCAAATCTTCTGTTTCTATCGTATCTTCTGTTGCAACTTCAGGAGTTTCTTTTGCGCCAAGATCTGTTAGAGATATGTAGCCTTCGTCAGACTCATCCTCTGAGCTTCCGATAGTTTCACCTTTTACACCTTTGATATCAATTTTCCATCCAGTAAGTTTTGCAGCCAAGCGTACGTTTTGTCCACCTTTACCGATTGCAAGAGATAGCTGATCATCGGCAACTTCTATTACTGCTTTGTGTTCGTCTTCATCTATTTCAATATCAAGTACTTTTGCAGGTGATAGAGAGTTTGAAACTAAAGTCTTTGCATCTTTTGACCAAGGTATGATGTCGATTTTTTCGCCATTTAGTTCGTTCATAACAGTTGTTACACGAACACCGCGCTGACCAACACATGAACCAACTGGGTCTACGTGATCGTCGTTTGAAAATACTGCGATTTTTGAGCGACTTCCAGCTTCACGAGCTATAGATTTTATCTCTACTATTCCGTTTGCAATTTCTGGTGCTTCTAGTTCAAATAGTTTTGACAAGAATTTTGGATGAGTGCGTGATAGCTTCAGAGAGATTCCACGTGGAGACTCTTCTACCATGTATAGGTATGCTCTGATACGTTCGTTGCGACGGTATTGTTCGCCTGGGATTTGTTCTTCGAAAGGAAGTATTCCAGTTGCACGGTTGAAGTCTACATACACGATACCTCGTTCGATTTTTTGAACGATTCCAGATACGATATCACCTTCTTTTGTTCCATATTCATCCATGATAGAGCCTCTCTCAGCTTCACGGATGCGCTGGATTATAACTTGCTTTGCAGTTTGTGCTGCAATGCGTCCGAAATCATCTTTTGTTTCAAGAGGGAATATGATTTCTTCATCGAGCTCTATACCTTTTTTAATTTTCTGAGCATCTTCTAAGAAAATATGATGCTCTTCGTTGTAGCGAACTCTCTCGTCGCCTTCTTCTACAACATCTTCATCTTCTGGAGTACCCTCAGGTACTATGCGAACAGTTGTTTCATCAACAACTTTTTTTACTTGGAAAAATTGAGTAGTACCATCTTCTAGGTCGAATTTTGAACGGATAATTTGTCCGCGCTTACCGTACTCTTTTTTGTACGCTGCAGCGAGGGCTTGTTCTATGGCTTCGATTATTTTTTCTTTTGGAATTTTGCGCTCCTCTTCTAATTGTTCAAGAGCTGAACGTAATACTTTTAGATCTAACATAAATAGGTTTTAGGTTTTAGGTTGTAGGTGATAGGCAGGGCCAAATCAAATACAAGATAACCAATATATTAAATTGTTATTAAATTTTTATTAAAAAAAGCCCGCTGACAGCGAACTTAATACACACATATTACCACAAAGCTTCGTATTGCGCAAATAGACTATTCGTCATCTTTTTTGAAGATTTTTACAACGTCTTTTGCAACTTCGTACATATCTTCGTACTTTGTGTCATCTAGGACGACACCTATCACATCGTCGGCTTTTTCTTTGGCTTCTTCTTTTTCCTCTTCTGTTAGAAGTGGCTTGTCTTCTTCAAAAGATGGGAAAATACCCGGTTGTTCTGTGTTTGTTCCAGTAGTATCTGCCTCTGGTGTTGTTTGAGCCATACCAGTTTTAGAAAGAGTCATAAACACAATCGCAGGGATTATCACTTTAATTGAATTTGCGAGTTCCGGAGGAAGTTCTCCGATGCGATTTTTTAGATTGTGAATTCGTCTAAGTAAAGACAAGCCTTCCTCGTTTGGGTTTATTTTTTCTACTTTATTTAAATTTATTTCTGGTTTTTCAAACATATATATTTAAGAAGCGAACACAACCTCTGCGTCGGCTATGAGGCGCTTGCTTTCTTTGATAAAGCGGGCGTATTCCTCGTCGGTTGTAGTTCCAAAGATTATTTTTCTAGCTAATTTTTCGAGTTCTTCTGTAGACATATATATAGTATACCCCGTGAGATAATTACTGCAAATTTGTTTAAAAAGTTTATTTTATATATCTCACGGGGTTTCGCCCAAAGCAAAACCCCCTATAAAGGGGGTTGTAATTAAAGTTTCAGAAATCTTCCAGTGAATTCTTCGGATTTTACCGAATATATTCCAGCTGGTAAGCTAGAAACATCGAACACGATTTTTTCCTCTGACCGTGAAATTTCGATTAAGGACATAATTTCTCCGAGTGAGTTGTAGATTGTCACATTTTGAGAAAATACGTTATCGAATTCGAGTGTTACATAGTTCGCTGTTGGATTCGGGTAGATATTGATATTTTTTTCAATATCGAACACTGAGATGTTTACAGTATCCTCGGTAGTATCTACTGGAGTTTCATATTCATACACGAACACCCAAGATCCTATGGCCGCATATAATTTATCGTCCATGAAATCGACTGCTCGTGCGACTCCTGTTCCTGCCCAAGTTGTTCCGCCTACAGATTCCCAGGCACTAGTATTTGGGTCGTAGGTAACAATAGGGTTGACCTCCTCTCCGTTTACTTCGAACAAATCTCCATAGAAGTAAATGAGTTCACCGTGAGATTTTATCCCTATGACTGTGCCATCTAATTCACCTATTACTTCAAAGTTTATACCATCAGAAGATTGATAAAATTCTTTATCGCCTCCTTCAAAATTCCACAAGGAAAGATAAAGTTTTTCTTCTTCTGATTTTTCAACTGCATAAACTATAAAGTTGGTTGGCAGATTTGTTTCGTCTGCACTCTCGCATTCACAAGTCTCATCCCATATGAAGATGTTTTTATAATCCTGAGGCGCCGAGATGTAGTTGATAAAGTATTTACTGCCAAATTTAGTTACTCCGGTTGGAGTTCCTATTACCTCAAAACCGTTTAACGGTAGGGCGTTTTCTCCGTCATAGATAAATGCACCAGCATAAGGAGTTGTAAAATCTCCTAACACAAGCAAGTTTCCATTGCTAAGTGTATCGAGCGCGTAAACCGGCCCGTCTATACTAATTGTACCTTCCCAATTTCCGTTGGCTGGTTCTTTTTTTGCAAGCCTCCACGTCGGGTCATCCGATGCAGAGCCAGAATACAAGATACCTTTTGATTTGGCGAAAGTCATAATGCCTTCACTTCCATCTTCAGGCAATCCAGTTCCTGGATTTACAAAAACATCATCTTCCATAATTGCAAACTTTGCAAAAGGGAAGCCGGCGCTTTCGTTAAATGAGCCACCTACCATGATCTTGCCAGTAGTTTCATCTGCTGACAGTGCATAGATGGTTCCGGGAACATATTCCAATGGGATAAGTTCCTCTGTTTGGGCATTTAATCCCAAACCTACCAAAATAAGAAGAAAAGTATATAACTTTCTCATATTTAACGATTTTCGTTTTTCAAAAAAACACTATATAACACATTAGAGCAGAGATTATGTCAAATGTCTAGCTAGTTATCCACACCATAAATCTATTTAAAATAAGCTCAAAAACTAGGTTGTGGTATTATTATTTACATAATATGGATATTGAATCTACAATAAACTACCCTGGTTTAAGCCATAACAGAAATAAACACATACTATATATACTACTTTCCGTAATTGTGTTTTTGTCTATTGTTTACATAGTATTGATCAGAAAAGACAGAATCGAACCCTATTCTATAGATGCAAGATATGCAGAGTTATTGCGACTTAGTAATACTGGTGAACCAGCTTCAACAGTTGAAGACAGATACAATGCAATATCAAACGCAGAAGGCAGTGGCACAGTTCAAATCTCTACATTTGAAAAGTTAAAAGCTATGGAAGCTTTGAATCAAAAATAAAATATGTTTAATAAACTTAAAAAACAAATCGTTCTAATTTTTAGCCTAGTGCTGATTGCTCTATGTATTGGTGGATTAAGCAAGCCAGATCAGGTTACAGCTTCTGCCGGACAAAATGTTTCTGGTTGGGCATGGGGAGAGGCTTATATAGATTGGTCAATATACGCAGGAGATCCAGATGATGGTGGGGTTGGAGATGAAATAGGTCTAATAGATAATTTTTATTTAAAAAATATTACAGATATTTTAGCTAAACAAGTCTTAGCTTTTTATGACGATGTTCCAGGAGCAGAAGACGGAGATGATAAAGCTGGGGGTATGGGATGGTTGTCTTTTAACTGTAGCACTGCTCCTTATGGTTGCGCTGTAGACTATGGTGTAAATATAGACATGGCAACTGGTTTAATGACTGGTAATGCATGGAGTGAAAACTATGGTTGGGTAAAATTTGACGCTGGATGTCCAGCGGGTACAACAGGTCAATGTAGCGCTAAATTAGATTTGGTGACAAATGAACTTGCAGGTTTTGCAAAAGTTTTATCTGGAGATGATATCGCTACTGATGGATTTGATGGATGGATAAGTTTGAATGATTCAAATGATCATAACTTTATTGCTACAGGCATAAACACATCACCTTTTGCTTACGGAGTTTCTTATACCCCAGGAACAGGTGTCTTGAGTGGTTATGCTTGGGGATCTGTTGCAACAGGATGGATTCAATTTACAGATGTACATGTAAATGCAATCGCCGATACTGGTAGTCTCAAGTTTGTACCAACTACAACAGTGCCTACTTCTATAACAGGATTACCAAATACGATTACAGTTCCTAGTGGACCTGTGGTACTAAACTGGAACTCTCCAGATGGAACTGTATATAACAATTGTATACCCACATCTTCTCCGGTAAATCCTACATGGAATAGTACGATCATAAATGCCACAGCATCAAATCTTCCACCTATGGCTCCAGCGTTTGAATACAAAGAAAGTATACCTTTAGTTACAGGAACAGGTGTAAATATGTTTACAATACAATGTTTTCCAGCTGATGGAGGCGCTCCTGTAAGTTCAACTGCAATTGTAAATGTTGATGAAAATATGTTACCTCCACTTGATCTATACATAGCTGGAACCACAAACACTATAGGGTCCGTATTTAGTCCTTATGAAATAGATCTATCTTGGAAATCAGATAGTCCAAACTTTAATCCAGCTATATCTTGTACTGGATCACAGACAGATGAAACTGGAGTTGTGATTGCAGGATGGGACGCAGACGCAGAAGCAGTACCTACAGTTGCGGGAACTTACTATACTGAATACGGCATGAATGTTCCAAACGATCCTACATATTTTAAAATAACTTGTACTGCTACAAACGGAACATTGGTAAGTTCTAATCTTGTAATCATAAACAAAACAGAAGTAGGTGAGCCATCAGTAACATTTACAGGAAGCTGTACTGAATCAGTCACAGGTCTTGATCCATATGTAAGCTGGAGTTCAAGTGATGCAGTATCTTGTGAGTCTCTATCTGGAGCAAACTTTGATACAGGAGGTGATGCATCTGGATATGATTCTGTGGCAACACTCAGCCCATCAACATCTCCATATGAATATGAGATAGAGTGTGAAAACGATACCGGTTCTGATACAGAGGTTGCAAGTGTTTGGTATTTGCCAATTGGAGAAACTTGCACACCTACAGGATGTGATCCAGACCTTGATCCTACCTGTACTCCTTGTGATCCGGCAGTAGATCCTTGGTGTACAGCTTCAGGTGGAGTAAGACCAATATTTAATGAGCAAAGACAGGAAGATATCAATCCATAAAATATATTGTGATATGATATTAGATATATAAAAACTTTTATTATTAGTAGATTTAAATAAATTATGAAAGAGAATTCTATAAAAAAAATAATAAGCACCGCAAAGATAATCGTACTCGGTTTGTTTGTTGCAATGGGTATGAACTATGCTATGGCTTTCGTTGGGCCAACAGCACCTGCTCCTGGTAGTAACGTTGCAGCACCGGTAAATATTGGTGCGTATGATCAAGTAAAAGACGGAGGATTGTCAGTAAATGCATTTTTGGGTGGAGGAGACGGATCAACTAGTTCATTTTGGGGAAATTTAGAAGTTGGAACTCCTTCTGGATTTGGTCTTGTTGGACCAAAGAATTTGTTTGTATATGGAGATGTTGGATTGGATGCTTTTCGCCAGTTGTTTGAAGATAACTTAACAAACGTGTCCTATCCTGCGCCAATTTGTACAGGCACAGATGGTAATTTAATAATTTGTGATGGCGCCGGAGACGATTTTGTATTTTTAGCTGACGGAGCAACAAATACATATTATCCAAATGATCTATATCCCGGAGTTACTGGTGTTACGGTAACATGGTCTTCAGATAGTGCTTCTTGTACTGCAAGTGGTTTGCCGATTTTATGGTCAGGTACAAAAGCAGGTTCAGGTGTTGAAATAATTAACTTTGCGACAAATGGTTATAAGTTATTAAACTTAGAGTGTGGAGGTGTTACTAGAAGTGTCGGTATAACTGTTTCTGGTCCTGCAGATGAGCATGGTATGAAAGTTTTCACTTCTGATGGAACTCTCTACGGTAACGATATTCCTTATGGAGTGCCTGTAATGATAGAAGTTTGGGGTGGAGGTGGAGGTGGAGCCTTTACAGATTCTGGCGCTGGCGCTGGCGGAGGCGGAGGAGCAGCTGGAAGTTACACTGTTGCGATATTACCAGAGAATAATACTGCAAATGAGTACACTGTAGTAGTAGGAACAGGTGGTCTTGGTGGTAAGACAGTGGGGGGTATAACAACTTATGATGGTGCCCCGGGAGAACAGAGTAGTGTGATTGGTGGAGGGGTTACTATTAAAGCTGCGGGAGGATATGGAGCAGAAAATGGCTTACATAGTAGTGCATATCTAACAAATGCATCAAGAGGAGTGAATGCAGTATCTGGTACTATAAATGGTAAAACAGTTACAGGATATTCAATAATAGGTGGTCAGTCCGAACAATCTGAAGCATATGCATGTTTAAATAAAAGCGGAGGAGGAAATTATGAAAAACAAGGTTTCGGTGGTAAAGGTGGTGATGCGCCAAGTGGTGGCGCTGGAGGTTTGCCACAAATATTAGGTGCAACTGCTAAGGTTGGTAATATTCCTGGCGGAGGCGGAGGTGGAGGTACATATGACCGAAGCCCGGATTGTGATGGAGGGGGATCTACTTCTGCGGGTGCAGATGGAGCAAAAGGAATGGTTGTTGTAACTTGGTAAAAATTTAAAAAACAAAAAACCGCGCGAGCGGTTTTTTGTTTTGCACAAAGTAATTTTATTTAATTTGCTATAATAAAATCAACATGCAGATCAAAGAAGATCAATTAAAAAAGTTTATTATTGAATCTGGGCTTGTAGCCAAAGCAGATATTGCACTTGCTGAAAAAACAGCAAAGGAAAGTGATCAGTCAATTGGTGATGTGCTAGTTTCTTTTGGGAAAATTACTGATATTGATCTCAAGCGTATGCAAGCGTATGTACTTGGTATACCGTTTATATCTCTTGCAACAGAAAAAATTGATTTTGAAACTCTATCAATGATTCCTGAGACCATTGCTCGTAAACATAATATAATCGCATACAAGAAAAGACCTCATGAACTAGAGGTAGCAATGCTCGATATAGACGATCTCTCAGTTATAGATTTTATAAAGAAAAAAGTTGAGCTTAAAATATCTCCTAGACTTACTGATTCTGATTCAATAAAGCACGCACTATCTCAATACAAAAAAAGTTTGAAAGCAGATTTTGACGATATTATAAAAAAAGAATCTGCGTCTTTGAAAGCAGTTTCAGAGGATAGTGGAGAAGGAGCTTTGTCTGAAAAAGAACTAAAAGAAATGGCCGAGGATCTGCCTGTAGTAAAAATCGTAGACACGCTGATATCTCACGCTATTTTGCAAAATACTTCTGATATTCACATTGAGCCAGAAGAAGAACAGCTCCTAGTTCGTTATAGAATAGACGGAATACTCCGTGATGCGATGGTTTTGCCGCGTGATGCAGCAGCAGGTATAACTGCGCGTATAAAAGTTTTGTCTAATCTAAAGCTGGACGAGAAAAGACTTCCTCAGGACGGTAGATTTAAAATCACAACAGAATCTGGGGACAGAGTATCTTTTCGTGTGTCTACATTACCGACTTATTATGGAGAAAAAACAGTTATCCGTATTTTGAAAGAAAATTCCAAAGGTTATACACTCGAAGGATTAGGTTTTCACGGAGAAGCTCTGGAGAGAATACACAATGGAATGAAACAGAAAACAGGAATGATGCTAGCAACAGGACCAACTGGATCCGGTAAGACAACAACTCTCTATACAATGCTCGATATCTTAAACACACCAGATGTAAATATTTCTACAGTAGAAGATCCTATTGAATATCAAATGCAGAGAATAAATCAGACTCAAGTAAAATCTGAAATAGGTCTAACTTTTGCAAATGGACTAAGAACACTGCTTCGCCAAGACCCAGATATAATAATGGTTGGGGAGATTCGAGATACGGAAACAGTTTCTCTTGCTATAAACGCAGCCCTAACTGGACATCTGGTATTGTCTACAATCCATACCAACTCTTCTGCAGGAGCGATACCTCGTATGATAGATATGGGAGCTGAGCCTTTTCTGATTGTGTCTACAGTCAAAACTATAATAGCCCAGCGACTTGTGCGTAGACTTACAAATACAAAAGAAAAATATTTTTTAGAAGAAGAAGAGATATCTGCACTTTCAAAAATAGTTGATCTAGATAGGATGCTCGATCTATTGAAGGGCGAGGGGGTTGTACCAAAAGATGCAACTTGGGAGACAATACCTTTTTATAAAACAAAAGCTTCAGAAGAGTCTGAGAGTGGCTACAGTGGAAGACTTGGAATACATGAAGTTATGACAGTTACACCGACGATCAAAGAGCTTATTTTAAAAGGTGCATCAGAGGATGTAATAGAAGCTCAGGCAAAAAAGGAAGGTATGATGACTATGATTGAAGATGGTCTTTATATGGCGGTTCAGGGTTTAACTACAACCGAAGAGGTTTTGCGTGTGGTTTCAGAATAAAAATATTTCACAATGAAATATGCATATAAAATAAAAACAAAAGATGGATTGGAAAAAACTGGAGAAATAGAGTCCCCAGATAAATTTGCTGCAGCAAAGTCTTTGCGTGCTGATGGCGGAGTGCCAGTATCTATATCTGAAGTAAAAAACAAAAAATCTGGATTGACCATACCATATCTAGATTCTATTTTTGGAAAAATAAAACTTCACGAAAAAATAATTTTTACAAAAAACTTGAGTGGTATGTTGAATGCTGGGCTCTCACTCTACAGAGCACTCACAGTTTTAGAAAAACAAACAAAAAATGAAAAATTTAGAAATATTTTAAATTCTTTACTAAAAGAGATAGATCAGGGCGGAACATTGTCTGATGGTATGTCAAAATATCCAAAAGTATTCTCAACTCTTTTTGTATCGATGGTTAGAGCTGGAGAAGAGTCTGGAAACATGTCGGATTCTCTTAAAGAGATTGGCCAAAATCTTCAAAAAACTTATGATCTAAATAAGAAAATTAAAGGTGCAATTATGTACCCTTCTATAATAGTAGGGGCTATATTTCTAATAGGTATTTTTATGATGATTTTTGTTGTTCCTGTACTAACGTCTACTTTTAAGGAATTGAACATAGATTTACCAGCTAGTACAAAATTTATTATTTTTATTAGTGATTCATTATCAAAAAATCCCTTGTTGTCTTTACTGTTTATATTTATATTTTTTATAGGTTTATTTTTTCTATTCAGAGCCAAATTTTTGAAGAAATATTTTGATTTTTTAGTTTTTCGTATTCCAGTTGTTGGTCAAATAGTTAAAGAAGTTAATTCTGCTCGCACAACAAGAACCCTCTCATCTCTACTGATTTCCGGTGTCGACATGACAAAAGCCCTTACTATTACAGGAGAAGTTTTACAAAATAAATTTTATAAAGATATAATACAAAAAGCTGTTGTCGATATTCAAAAAGGTGTCGCACTATCATCAGTTTTTAAAGAGAGAGTAGATTTATATCCAATAATGGTAGGGGAAATGATAGAGGTTGGAGAAGAGACAGGTAAGCTATCTAGTATGCTGGTAGATGTAGCAGTTTTTTATGAAGCTGAGGTCGATAGTAAAACAAAAGATCTATCTACAATAATTGAGCCTGTACTTATGATTCTTATAGGAGCAGCTGTAGGTTTTTTTGCCATATCGATGATATCTCCTATGTATTCATTGATGGATTCTATATAAAAATGATTTCAATTAAAAAAAATAATAATGGGGTTACATTAATTGAAACTTTGGTGGCTGTAGCTTTTATAGTGGCTTTTTCTATCGCTATATTTAATGTGTATTCAAAAATACTTGAAACCACATCTGTTTTATCTAAAAGACAAATAGCAGCAGCATTAGCAAACGAACAATTTGAAATAATACGCAATATGCCCTACGAGAATATAGGCACAGTCGGAGGTATTCCCTCCGGTACACTTCTCCAATCACAAACATTAACAAGGGATAATATAAATTTTGATGTATTTATTACAATAAGAAACATAGATGATCCTTTTGACGGTACACTAGGAGGAATGCCGAATGATTTATCTCCAGCGGATAATAAATTAGTAGCAATTGAAATTAATTGTTCTACTTGTAAAAACTTTATACCTGTCGAATATACAACACACATAGCACCTAAAAACCTAGAGACAGCTTCTACTAACGGTGTTCTTGTAATAAGAGTGTACGATGCAAACGGATTACCTGTCCCAGATGCCTTAATTGAGATTGACAATACTGAACTATCACCAGAGATTCATATAGATGATTTTTCTGGCGTAGACGGTACTTTAAATATAGTAGATGCACCGCCTTCTATAGATTCTTATAAAATAAAAGTTTCTAAGGATGGATACTCAAGTGAAGAGACTTATCCTATTGGTGATCTTCAAAATCCTAACCCAACTAAACCCAACCAAACTGTTATAGTACAGCAAATAACCCAAGTAAGCTTTTTTATAGATAAGGTAAGTACAATAAAAGCCAATACAATTTTTGAAGATTGTACAACTGCACAAAATATTGATTTTCAAATAAATGGGTCAAAAATAATAGGTACATTACCAGATGTTCTCAAATACGATTCATATTTTACAACGGATTCTTTTGGAGATAAAAATATATCAAATCTTGAATGGGACACTTATAATATAAATTTAACTGATAGCTCATATGATTTAATAGGGACAAACCCACTTTTAACTTTAGGTCTAGTCCCTGATTCTTCTCAAGATTTAGATTTAATAGTTGCTCCCAAAGATCCAGCAAGAATACTTGTTGTAATTAGAGATCAATCTACGGGCTTACCTCTAACTGATGTCTCTGTGCGTCTAGAAGGTCCTTCGGGTTATGATAACACTTTAATTACTGGCCGGGGATCTCTAACACAAACAGATTGGTCTGATGGTGCTGGTCAGGAACTTGTAGGTTCTTATTCTAAATATATGAATATTGGTGGACGTATAGATACAAACTCTGTTCCTGGATCTATAAAGATTGAAGATGTATTTGGTTCATATATAGAAGGAGGTTGGCTAGAATCCTCTACTTTTGATACTAATAGTATTAGTAACTTCCATCAGATATTATGGAGTCCAAATAGTCAGCCTTTATTGACAGGTGTTGATAGTGTTAAAATACAAGTTGCCGCCAATAATGATGGTATAACTTGGAATTTTTCTGGACCTGATGGCACAGATGGGACATACTATACTGTATCAAATACAAATATAAATTCTTCTATAAGTGGTAACAGGTATTTTAGATACAAAATATATTTAAATACTGAAGATTCATTGTATACACCAAATGTTTCTGATATATCATTTACTTTCACAACTGAATGCACTCCACCCGGGCAAGTTTCTTTTTCTGGTCTTACTTATGGTGAATATACAATAACGGTAACCAAGTCCGGATATCAGGATTATATACAATCAATCAATTTATCAGAAGATTGGCAAAAAGAAGAGATAGCAATATCTCAATAACTGCATGAATAAACAAAAAGGTTTTACTTTTACAGAAATTTTAGTGACTGTTGCCGTTATAGGCTTGGTTGTTGTTATATCAAGTTCGGTAGATAAAGACACAATTGTATTTAGTAGAATATTTCAATCCGGTTTAAATACAGCAGATGAGGCCAGAAAGATATTAAGACCAATAGCAAATGAAATCCGTTCAGCTTCCCCGTCTTCTGCAGGTGCCTATCCAATAGAAAGTGCTACGGCAACATCTTTTGTTTTTTTCTCTGATATAGATAGTGATGGAGATAAGGATCGTGTTAGGTACTATTTATCAGGCACAACATTAAAGAAGGGGGTTATAAATCCATCAGGTAATCCAGCTGTTTATCCTACTGCGTCTGAGGTTAATACGAATATTGTTCATAATATACAAAACGGTGGCGTGCCCATATTTTCTTATTACGACGCATATTATGATGGATCTACAGATCCATTACCAGAGCCAGTATCTATATCGTCCATAAGATTAATCAGAATCAATTTTATAATTGACTCTGATTTGAATAAATTACCACCTGCAACTACAATTAGTACACAAGTATCTTTTCGTAATTTAAAAGATAACTTATAAATATGAAAAAAAGAGGTTTTATACTTTTAAATACAATTATTTTTTCATCAATTGCAATTACTGTTGTGTATGCATTTATTGGTTGGGCTAACACAAGTCTTAAGGCCACTAGACATCTTGTTGCAAGAGAGCAGGCTTTTCAGATTGCAGAAGCGGGGATAGATTACTATAGATGGCATTTGGCACATTCCCCCACAGATTATCAAGACGGCACAGGATCTCCAGGTCCATATATACATGATTTTAAAGATAAAGACGGTAATATAATAGGTCAATACAGCCTAACTATAACCCCCCCTATTACAGGTTCTACTCTAATAAAAATTAAATCCACAGGTACTGTTGTATCAAATCCAGGCGTATATCGTACAATAATGACTCACTTAGCGATACCTTCTTTGGCAAAATATGCCGTTGTGGCAAATGATGTTATGCGTTTTGGTGAGGGAACTGAAACATTTGGCCCTATTCACGCAAATGGAGGTGTTCGTTTTGATGGTCTTGCTCATAATTTAGTAACATCAGCTGTTTCTTCTTACGATGATCCGGATCACGAAGATTCTGGTTCAGAGAAGCTAGAATTTGGAGTACATACTCACGTGAAACCCCCTCCATCTTCTGGTACATATACTAATTATGTTTCTGCTGAAACCCCACCAAATACCATAAATGAAAGATCTGATGTTTTTATGGCAGGCAGGTCTTTTCCATACCCAACTGCAGATTTCGTTGGTATCACTGCGAATATATCGCAGATGAAAACAGATGCTCAGTCAGATGGGCATTACTACAATCCTTCAGGCTCACTTGGATATCATATAGTATTAAAAACTAATGATACATATGATTTGTACAAAGTTACAAGTCTTACAGCTGTTCCTAATGGATGTAAGAATAAATTAAATGAAGACGGATGGGGTACTTGGAGTATAAAATCTTCTGGAGGGCAGACATTGCTTGGAAATTATACTTTTCCTAATAATGGGATTATATTTTTAGACGATAACGTTTGGGTTGATGGTCAAATAAACACAGCTAGATTAACCATTACCGCTGGTCACTTTCCAGATATAATTGCAAGTAGAAGAAGCATAACTATAAACAACGATCTTATTTATACAAATTATGATGGACAAGACGTTATTGGTCTTATAGCTCAGAAAAATATCAATGTCGGACTTATTTCTGAAGATGATTTGCGTATAGATGCGGCCTTAGTTGCGCAAAATGGACGTGCAGGTAGATATTATTATGGAAACGGAGGGTCTGCAGGAAACTGTGGTTCTACAGCCCAAAGAGACATACTGACCTTGTTTGGTATGATAGCAACAAATCTTCGTTATGGTTTTGCTTTCACTGATGGAACAGGATACGATCTACGTTATTTAAATTACGATGCGAACTTACTTTATGGACCACCACCATCATTTCCGCTTACTTCAGATAAATATTCCACTGTTTTTTGGGAAGAACAGAAATAATTTTTATCATAAAACATATTCTGTTATAATATAATTTATGATAATCAAGAAAATTGTAATTGCGAATTGGAAGATGAACCCGTCTAACTTAAAAGACGCAGTAAAACTATTTTCTCTTACTAAATCTGTATCTCAAAAAAATAAAAAAACCTCTGTAGTTGTATGTGCGCCGTTTGTTTTTTTGTCGGCGCTATACAAATCTTCTTCTACAAAATGCTCACTCGGTGTTCAAAATATTCACTCTGACCAGGTAGGGTCTTTTACAGGGGAGATATCAGTAAAAATGCTCAAGGATTTTAAAGTTTCATATACTATTGTGGGTCACTCTGAACGTAGAGCGATGGGTGAAGATGATGCTTTTATAAATCAGAAGATTAAGATGGCTATAAAATCTGGTATAACACCAATACTATGTGTGGGAGAGAAAGAGCGAACAGGAGATGCATGGTATTTGCATACGGTAAAAACTCAAGTAGATGCATCTCTCGAAGGCTTGCGACCAAGTGATCTATCAAAAATAATCATAGCCTATGAGCCTGTGTGGGCAATTGGGAAAGATGCGGTGCGTGTGGCAACACCAAGCGAATGCGAAGAAATGGTTATATATATACGCAAAGTTTTGTCCGATAAGTTCGGTGCAAAGAATACTCAAGCACCTAAGATAATCTATGGTGGTTCAGTAGACTCAAAAGGCGCTCGGGATTTTGTGATGAACGGGGGTGTAGATGGTTTTCTGGTTGGTAGGGCGAGTTTGAATCCAAAAGAGTTTGAAAAAATAATAGAGGCAATAGATTCTATATAGAGCATAAAACCCGCCAAAATTGGCGGGTTTTATGCTACAATTTTGGGATGAAATCAGTAAAAAGTATTAAAAATTTAAAAGGTAAAAAAGTTCTATTGAGAACAGATTTTAATGTTCCGATCGAAGGAGATAAAATAATAGATTCTACTAGAATATTAAAAGCACTTCCTACAATACAGTATCTACAAAAAAAAGGAGCTTCGATAATACTCGTATCTCATTCTGATTTACAAAAAGATGCACAGACACTTTTACCTGTCGCAAAATTTTTAAATAAACATATAAAAGTTAGGTTTATAGATGGACCTGTTCCAAAATCTATTGATCTAAAAAAAGGGGAAATTGTTTTGCTAGAAAATATTCGTCGACAAATCGGTGAAAAAGAAAATTATTCTAAATTTGCAAAACATCTAGCTAGTTTTGCTGATATTTATGTAAATGAAGCCTTCCCGGTTTCACATAGAGAACACGCATCTATTGTCGGGATTCCAAAATACTTACCATCATATGTTGGATTTCAATTTGAAAAAGAAATTAAAAACTTATCAATTGTTCTAGACAAACCTAAAAGACCATTTTTATTTATTTTAGGTGGAGCAAAGTTTGATACAAAGATGCCTCTCATAAAAAAGTTTCTAAAGGATGCAGATAGAGTAGTGGTTACAGGTGCGCTGATGAACAACTTTTTCAAAGAAGCTTCTTTTGAAGTCGGTAGATCTCTCGTAGAAAAAGGAGAATATGGAATAAGTAAAATAATAAACAATCCAAAACTACTGTTACCTGTCGATGTTGTGGTTACTGGTAAAGACGGGGGAAGACTAACCAAAGGCATAGATGAGGTGGGCAAGATGGATAAGATTGTAGATATAGGAGATAGAACAATAAGAGAGTTTGAAATACTAATAAAAAAATCAAAATTTGTCCTATGGAACGGTCCGACAGGAGAGTACGAAGCAGGTTTCGATCACGGTACTGTTGCTCTACTGAAAATCTTGGCTAAATCAAAAGCGAAGACAATAATTGGTGGTGGTGATACGGTTGCGCTTGTGTCCAAGATGAAAATGGAAGATAAATTTACTTTTGTTTCTACTGGTGGTGGTGCTACTTTAGAATTTTTGGCTAAAGGGACGCTTCCTGGAATAAAAGCTTTGAAATAGAAACCCGTAAGGGTTTTTGTTTTTTGTAACCCATATCACGTCCACAGTAACTCAGAGTCTAGTTTCCGGAAAACTTTATTTTATCCATCACTTTTAAAAAGCACGGATATTTTCTTGCTAGAAAATTCCTCGAGCTCGTGTCGCCACACTCGCTAGTCTTTTTAAAAGTATGGATTGGTGTATTTGAACCCTAGCTTTGCCTTGCATGAAAAATCGTAAGTGAACACACGAGAGCGAGTGTTACGGAGTAAAAAATATTCTGTTTGAGCCCCGCTTTGAGCCTGCGGGGCGAGTTAATATTTTTAACGAGCTATCGTGTTGTGAGCTAGATTTTTCATACATGCAAAGAAGTTTTTGCATTACTTTTTTAAAAAAGTAATGATTAAAAAATGAACCCCGCCAGAGGCGGGTTGTAGATTTTTATTTTAAATAAAAGAAAAAATCCCCGGAGGGGATTTTTTCTTTCGAATCTTTTTATTTAAAATGGATTTTTTGCTCCACGAACCTCGAAGTGCAAGTGTGGGCCAGTTGATCTTCCTGTATTTCCTACAGCACCGATAACTTGTCCTTGTGTAACTGTTGCTCCTAGAGGTACGGATACTTTAGACATGTGTGCATATAGAGTTTGTGTACCGTTTGCATGTCTTATAACTACATAACTTCCATAGCCTCCACCCCATCCGCCTGATCTAGAGACGATCACTGTTCCACTTGCTGATGCATATATTGGTGTTCCAATTGGTGCAGCGATATCTATGCCGTTGAAACCATGAAGCCCTTGAGATTTTCTTCCTCCAGATAGTGGTCTTATATAATAACCTTTTTGTTCAGGTGCATTTGTTCCCCAGGTTCTTTCTTTTTTACCAGACGATGATGTTTTAGTGGTCTTGGTTACTTTTGGAGCTGCAATTTCTCCATCTGGTATAAGAAGTATTTCGCCTGCTCTTAAAGAGGCTGTTTCTATGATTCCATTGAATTGGGCTATTTCTTTTGCATCAGCATTAAACTTTTTTGCAATACTAAAAATTGTTTCTCCTTTTTTAACAACGTGTCTAACTCCTGTTATTGGTAGTATTGTCAACATTTGACCTTCCTTTAGACTGTCTCCTTTTTTGAGATCATTTGCCCACATTATTGTGTTTACAGAAACACCATACATTTCAGCAATTGCCCCTATAGAATCTCCAGATCTTACAACATATAGACTGATCTCGTCGCTTTCTGGGAAGTCGTATTCTACAACGTCTGCAAGTGTACCAAGTGGTCCAATTTCAGACTGAAGAGCCCCGTCGTCTATAGTTACAGTCTTTTCTATAAGAACTTGAGTAGGATCTGGGCTATGATAAGCCATCAAAATAGGCATTGTTTGTGAGTTTTGCTCTGCGTTACTAGTTTCGGCATATACTTCTGTGGTAGAACCAAGACCAAAAATCGACAATATGTTGGCCTCTGTTCTAAGCGGGAACATTACAAAAGCTCCTATTATAGATATAGAAAAACAAACTTCTTTGGTAGGAAGCTTATTATATAAGGCTATTTTCATCTGACCCCTTGAATTATCTGTGTTTTTCAGGCCGGAATCTTTTATTTGAGGTTTTATAGGCTGTTTTATTTCCCTCCACTAGTCGCATGTAGGTGACCAAAAATGTAGTAACTACAAGCTTTTTTGACTGTTTTGGGGTTACAATCGTCCGGAAAATCTATCAAAATATAGCTTTATGGGGATATCTGTATTAGGGATTATATAAAATAAGGTATACTTATCTATATGAACCCTACATATTAGAGGGTATCCGATACTGGCAGTCCAGTCAACGAACTATATCCACACCCTGTGGATTACAGAAAATTCTTAAAATTTGACAAAATTAAAAATTTTAGTATAATTAAAGTACAATATGTCAGAACAACCCCCAAAGGTTTCAGATATTAACCCTATTCAAATCATAGCCTATTTGGACGAGCAAATTTTAAAGGATATTTCAAACTATCTTTTTATCAAATCAAGACTAGAGAAGCCTATAGCCTTATTTTCTAAAAACAAAGACCCAGAATCTATAAAAAGAATTCTTGTGATACTTCGAAATTCCGGAAAGCTTACAAAAGATGAAGCTTCGCTGATTGCAGATGCGTTCAATGAATATATGAGAAGTCATAATATAGTAGGCTCTATTGATATGAATGGTTCAATAGAACGAGCAGAAAATATCTCTGGCCCAGAACAAGAAGAAGACACAGAAATCCCAGTTGGGATTTTTGATGCTAGTGAATTGATTGAAGAGATTGAAGCTTCTTCAAAAAAAATAAAAGTAGCTGATCGTAAAAAGATAAAGAAGATAATTGAGTCTTTTGAGGCAGGTCAAATATCTTCAATTCAAAAAGAAATTCAAAATGAAATACATACAAAAGACGAATCCATGATATCTTCTATTGTTTCTATTGTAGATAAATACATGAAAACACACAGTATTGAAACAAAAGAAAGTGCGTCGGAAGATATTGCAGATGAAGTTGCGGATGGAAATACAATAGACAAAGATAATTCTGGAGAAGAAGTATCAACAGAAGAGTCTGTTGAAGAAAAACCATCAGTTAAAAGTATTCGTGCATCTGTAAAAAATAAAAAACCTACAAAGGTGATTAAAAATTTAGAAGACTTAAATTTGGATTCTATAGGAGAGGATGACGATAACCAAGAGGATCAAGGTGTAGGAAATACCGAACAGATTGAAGCAATGAAAGAGGTCAATGCGCTTATGGAACTTGGTTGGACAAAGAAGCAAATCAAGAGTCTATCAAAAGATAGAAAGCAAGAAATAATTAGAAAAGGAGAAAAGAATCAAAACAGTTCAAAATTCAAAGATATTGTCTCTGATGACAAAGGTATTGGATTAAATGCAGATATTATTTTTGATAAGTTGACATCTATTCTTGAAAAAAATAGTCCATATAAAGATTCTGATATTAAAGTATATAGAGGAGAAAAATTTTTAGATAAAAAAACTGGAACAATATTTAGAGTTGTTGATTCGATCCGTTCTGAAGAAGAACCTGTAGATTTAAATAAAGAAGAGGGGTTTGATTTTTATGAAAACAAAGACTTTGTCTTACTAGAAGGGCCTTTTAATTACGCTACAGGTAAAAATGTGGTTAAAAAAATAAGCAATAAAGAGTTTGGGGAAATGATTTCTTCTGGAGAATTTATCCCTACTACAGATGAAAATCCTGAAATAAAAAGAGAGTCTCAGGGATTCATAGATTCATTGGCAGATGATATAGACGAACTGGAAAAGCAACTTAGAGGTTTGAAATCACCGAAAACAAGAGATGAGCATGCCCTGAAGGATAATTTACAAAAAGAAATTTTTGATAAAAGAAATAAACTCAAGGATCTTTTAAAATATGAAAACAAAGAAAGTATAATTGAAGCTCAAATAAAGCGTTTTATAGAAGAAGCCCAAATTTCTTTTGAGCAGGGTGATTTTATCTTGCCTGTAAGAGGAGAAAATGAATTTATAATCAAACACCCTTTTACTGTATTTGAAGGACGAACTTTGTATACCTATACGCACTATAAAAAGACACGATACAACAAAGACAATCCCCCTAGAGATATCCCAAAAGACAAATTAAAAGATTTTCAATATTCCGAACGTAGAGAATACAAATCCGAAGATATCACAGAAGACAGAGTCACAAAAAGGGAATATCTTGGTATACTTTTAAAAACAGTTGAGATAGAGGAAGAGAATCTCAAAGAGAAGAAAGATTTGTTGGAAAAATTAAAAGAAGAGATTAAAAAAAGAGGTCTATAAAACAATTATCAATTTTATCTAAAATATATGAGTGAAAAAGAGCCAGAAATAAAAAAACTAACTGATGAAGAGCTTTTGGAACAAGCAAAAAAACTTGAGGTTGATATAGAAAAAAGTTCAGCTGGGTTGGGTGATCTAAAAAATAAAATACTTGGAGCTTTAGAAAAGGATAAAAAATCAGAACCAAAAGCGGGGTCTGGTAAAAAACCTTCAGCAAGGTCTACTGCAAAGACAAAAGCAAAAGATGATAAGCCTACACAGGATAGAGAAGCTATACCTGAGTCTGTGCGCGAAGAAGCCAATAAATTTTTGGACAAGATCACAGAAGGCACTCCTCTATATTTCAATCAGACAAAAGAGACAAGAATCGTGCAAAGTATCACAACAAGCAAAAGAGGTGTAAGAACTTTCAATCTGGACGATGGGTCTTCTCACAATGATAAAGAGCTTTTTTATGCAAGAGCGATTGGAAAAGTTGGTTTAGGTATAGATAAAAAATCTATAAACAAAAAAACTGCACCTAAAAACGAAGATAAAGATATAAAAGCAGAAAATGTTTTAGATCTTGGAAATGGAATAAAGATTATGGCTGGCCAAGAGTATGCAGATACTGATAAACCTTCTTTTAAATACGAGATTGTTAAAGTAGAAAATGGAAAAGTTTCATATAGAGCTGGTAAGAGTAAGACGCCTGTAGTTATGAACGAAGAAGATACTCGCAAGTTTTTTGAATCGAATCCAAACGTAGAGCTTGTTGGTCAAACTTGGGAAATTAATAAAACTGAAAATCCTGACTTAGAAGAAGAAACAGAAAAAACTCCAGTAGAAAGTTCCATTTCTATGACAAAGGAGGGTGCAGATGCTCGTGTAGAGGGTCTTGCGATAGGAGATGTTTTATACGGAGTTGAAAAGGATGAATATGCAAATATTGTAAATATTGAAACCAAAGGTAAAGGCAAGAAAAAACAAAAAATATATACACTTGAAAAACGTGCAAATGGTGAGGTTATGACATATTCTGCTAAAGAGTTAGCTAGTATGTTTAGTCTCGGCAAGGTTGCTATAGATTCTCCAAGTGAAAATATTGGAAAGATAGAAAGACCAGAGATTGATATTGGAGCAATAAAAAACACTATAAACGACCTCGATATAGGAGCAGTTGTAAAAGGTAGAGATAGTGGAGATGAATATACTCTAATCAGAGTTGTTACTGATAAAAATGGTAACAAGATTTTTGAATTTGAAAATAACAAAACTGGAGAAAAGAGATCAGAGAGTGAAAGAGAGATGGTGGGCGCGCTCAGAAGTGATGCATTTGAGATTGTATCAACATCTGGTACAGAAGAATCTAAAGATCAAAAACCAGAAGATATTTTGTCAGAAGAAAAAGATGAAACTCCTCTAGAAGATACAGAGAAAAAGAATAAAGAGAAAGAAATGTCACCTTCACAAAATCTTGATGCTTCACGTGATGCATACATGAAAGCATATGAGGAGATGCTCTCTGAACGACAAAGTGTGATGAAGAGCAAGCGTAATATCTTCCAAAAAATGTGGGCAAAAATTGGCGGTGAAAAGATTTCTACCGAAGATTTACCAGAAGACAATGCAAAGCTAATAGCATACAACGAAGCTAAAAAGAATTACGAAGGCGCTAAAGTTATTTTTGGTAATGAATTGTATGCAAGAGAAAAAGCTCGGCTTGAAAAGACAAATCAAACAGATGAACAAAAGGCACAAGCGCTCGCTGAATATAAATCCGGTACTTTGTTTAGAAAAATTATCTTAGACGAAGGAGATATACTAGCCCAGGAAAAAATAGAAGCACTTCCAAAGAGAGAACAGGGTGTGCTCCTAAAAGCACTACAATGGTACGGCAAGGTAAAACCTAGATACAAGCGCGTAGCTCTATCTATTGCCATAGGAACAGGTGTTGCAGCATTTTCTGCTGGAAGCTTGGCAGCACTTGGAGGAGTGGCGGTTGGTGTTGGTGCACGTGTAGTAGGTGGTGCACTAGCAGGAGAGGCAGGTATAGGACTAAAAAGTCTATTCTTTAGTCAGAAAAAGATCGATAAGAGATTCGAGAAAAATAAAAAGGCACTAGGCCAAGGCACAGGAGAGGGAGAATTCTCCGAAGAATGGCTGAAGGCTCAAGAAGATAGATTTGGAGCAGAATTGAAGAAAAAGAAAAAATTGGAAAAAGTAAATCGCTATATAAATGCCGGCATAAGAATGGGTTCAAGCATTGGAGCGGGTCTTATGGCGGGACACTTTGCTGCTGAAAATGCAAACGAGAGCACAGGTCCAGTTGTTGATCACACTCCACCACCAGAGCCAGAGATTGAGACTATAAACCCTCTTGCTACTGTACGACCTGGAGATGGTGTGGAGCACTTGTTTATACGTCAGATTGAAGCAGATCCAGACTTGGCTCGTTCTATGGGATGGGATGGAAGTTCTAGTTTGCATACTTTTGCACAAGGTGAAGCTCATAGACTAGCTATCAGCACAGGATATTTCAACCATGGTACAGAACTTCGACTTGGATATGACACAATCGGACACTCTTCATACGTTATAACAAAGATGCCAGACGGAAGTTTTGGTGTAAGAGAATTTATTGATGGAAAATTGATTGAAACTCATAGTGCAGGTTCTCCGTTTGAAGCAACTCCAGATGATACAGAGTATATTTATCGCGGAACAAAAAGTGGTGGAACACTAGAAGCAGAGCCAAGTGTTGCAGATACAGTAGATTCTGGTTCTGGACAGATGGGTGGAAGTATTGATGCGGCTACAGGTATAGGCCAAAATCAAATGGGAGCTTCTGGTCTAGACAACACACCTTTATCTGGAGGAAAGCTTATAGATTTAAATACTAATACTGGAGGTCAGATGGGTGGCAGTAGCGGAACAATAGATGCTTCTGCCCCAGATGCAAATACACCTGAAACACCAGATGTATCAGTAGATGCAAGTGCGCCAAATGCACCAGAAGTAACTCCAGACCAACTATCTATAGAAGTGCAACAAAATACTACTGATTTCATAAATAAATACCTAGATAACAGTTCTGTTGAAGGTGTTAACACAAGAACATGGGAAATTTGGAAGAATTATCCAGCAGATTCAATATATGAAACAGATGAATTGGGTAATATTAATCACTCAATAAATTTTGATGGAAATTACCAAGATGCTTCTGGAAAGATAATTGAAACTGCTTCAAAAGCTGATACAAATTCAATCAATAAAATGTTGGATGCTATAGAAAAGATCGCAAATAAATATGATATTCCTCCACAGTCTGGTATGGGATTGCAACAATACATAGAATTGTTGGAAAAAGCTGAGATACAAAATGCAAAATAATTATTAATTTAAACTAAAAAATATGGATCAAAAATTACGTCAAACAATTATAAATGCATATAATCTCAGCTCCCTTTCAGAAGACGAGCAAAATGATATTATTGAGCGGATTGGCTCACTAATATTTCAAGGGATATTGATGAGAGTTATGGATGGTATGCCAGAGAATCTCCAGTCAGAATTTGAAGAGATGCTAGACAAAGACGCATCTCCTGAGATGATAATTGGATTCTTGCGAGAAAATGTTTCTGATTTCGAAAATATTGCAAAAGAAGAAGCAGAAAAATTTCAAAGAGAAAGTATGTCAGTAATGAATCAAATAGGATAAACAATAAAAAATCCCCTCTGGGGATTTTTTATTGTTTTTGTAACCCACATCACGTCTACAGTAACTCAGAGCCTAGTTTCCGGAAAACTTTCTTTTATCCATAACTTTTAAAAAGCACGCATAAAATCTTGCTAGATTTTTGCTCTGCTCGCCTGCCCGGCTGCGCAAGACTTTTTAAAAGTATGGATTGGTGTATTTGGGCCCTAGCTTTGCCTTATAACTCTGTGTATATATGAACAAACGAGGACGAACGTTCCGTTAGGAAAAAGTATTCTGTTTGAGGTGGTAGCCGAGTTAATACTTTTAGTGAGTCCGAGTTTCGTGAATATACACAGAGTTATACGCAAAGAAATTTTTGCATTACTTTTTTGAAAAAGTAATGATTAGAAAAAAACCCGCCAGAGGCGGGTTGTAGATTTTTACTGTTATGTTGTTTACATGTTATAGTCTAAGGACTTATGAAACATCTTGAAGGTCTAAACCAAGCGCAAACGGAAGCAGTTTTAGCAACTGAAGGACCTTTGATGATTGTCGCTGGTGCTGGCGCCGGTAAGACAAAAACTATAACTCACAGAATTCTCGAGCTCATACACAAAGGCATAGATCCAGATAAAATTTTAGCTATTACTTTTACAAACAAAGCTGCAAGTGAGATGCGAGAGCGAGTAATGCATGCGATTTCTGATATGAGACTCTCTTCTAAGCCCTTTATATCTACTTTTCATGCGCTAGGTGTTCATATTTTAAAAGAAAATGCTCGTGAGGTTGGTATAACTAGACATTTCACGATACTCGATGAATCCGATGCTATCTCTATGATAAAAGAGTCTATTCGCGAAGAAGGCCTAGATCCAAAAGAGCACGAGCCTAGAAAATATAAATATGTAATCTCAAAAGAAAAAGGAGAATTTTTTACCCAAGAAGAATATGCAGCAAAGGTCGGCAGTGCCGCCGAAGAGTTGTATGCGCGTATATGGGCTAGATATGAAATAAAAAAGAAAAAAGAAAACGCTCTAGATTTCGACGACTTACTTTTGAAAAGTGTTTTGTTGTTGAAAAAAAATCCTGAGATAAAGGAATTTTACCAATCTAGATGGAAATATATTCATATAGATGAATACCAAGATACAAACCAGGTTCAATACGAACTTTCTAAGCTTCTAGTTGGTACAGATAGGCACATATGTGTTGTGGGGGATACAGATCAAAATATATATTCTTGGCGTGGAGCAAATTTAAAAAACATGCTTAGATTTGAAAAAGATTATCCAAATGCAAAAATAGTTTTTCTTGAACAAAATTACCGTTCGACTAGCATAATCCTCGAAGCCGCAAATAGTGTTATAGAGAAAAATACTGTTCGCGTTCCTAAAAATCTTTTCACTCTGAAAGATGGAGGAGAAAAAATAACTCTAAAAGAATGTTTTGGAGAAATAGACGAAGCAAATTTTGTTGCTGAAACAGCTTCATCTTATATTCGCGATGGTGTAGACGCTAGTGATATCGCTGTGCTATATCGGGCAAACTTTCAGTCTCGTGTTATAGAAGAAGCCATGCTCGATCTTAGCCTGCCTTATCAGGTGCTCGGTACGAAATTCTTTGACCGAAAAGAAATCAAAGACATTCTTTCATATATTAGAGCTGCGTTAAACAACGATTCACTTTCAGATATAAAACGCATAATCAATACTCCTGCTCGTGGCATAGGTAAGACAACTGTGCTGAAGATTATGGCAGGTGATACAGAAAATCTCCCAGTTGCGATGAAAGCCAAGATAAAAGTATTTTATGAAAAACTCGAGAAAATAAATAATTTTGCAAAATCTAATATACCGAGCGAGGTTGTAAAGTTTACTCTCTCAGAATCTGGTATAGAAGATGCTTATAAAACAGGTACAGAAGAAGAGCAAGAAAGACTAGAAAACATAAAAGAGCTTGTTACTCTCGCTACTCGCTATGATCCACTTGGTCCAGAGGAGGGACTAGACGCTCTTCTTACAAGTGCGGCACTTGCAAGCGATCAAGACACACTTGAGGGAGCCGGTGCTGGTGTAAAACTTATGACAGTGCATGCAGCCAAAGGTCTTGAATTTAAGGTTGTGTTTATTGTTGGACTAGAAGAAGGTCTTTTCCCGCATGAGCGTTCCGGGCAATATAAAAAAACAGAAGAAGCCGAAGAAGAGCGCAGACTTTTCTATGTGGCGATAACTCGCGCAAAAGAGAAGCTCTATCTAACTTATGCGACAACTCGTACAATATATGGTATGCGCCAAGTAAACAGCAGATCTAGTTTTATAGAAGATATACCCGAGCATCTAGTTGAATTTGAGCAGGATGGCCAAAGCGGAATATTAAAAACTATTTTTCTAGATTAGTATATGAAACACATTGCTAAAAAATCTTTAGGACAAAATTTCTTGAACTCACCCGGGGCAATTTCAAAGATGATAGATGTGAGTGATGTAAATGCAGGGGATGTTGTACTAGAGATTGGTCCAGGCAAGGGCGTGCTCACACGTTCGCTTTTAAAACTTGCAGGTAAAGTAGTCGCAATAGAAAAAGATCATGAGCTAGCATCGTTTTTACAAGATGAGTTCAAGACCGAGATTGGAGAGGGGAAGCTAGATGTTATAGAGGGCGATGCTTTAGATTTTGATCCAGAAAATTTATCTTTTTATAAAGATTTAGAATATAAGCTAATCGCAAATATTCCGTACAATATTACAGGTGCAATTTTTGAAAAGTTTTTGTCTGCCAAATATCAGCCTTCTGTACTTGTGTTACTTATCCAAGATGAAGTCGCAAAGAGAGTGGTTGCCAAAGATGGTAAAGAGAGTATTTTATCGATTTCTATAAAAGCCTACGGAGATCCTGTATATGCACAGAAGGTTGTCAAAGGTTCTTTTTTCCCAATTCCAAAAGTTGATTCAGCTATTTTGGCGGTCAAAAATATTTCCCGCAAGAATTTTGAAAACTTTGACCATGAGTCTATTTTCTTTAGATTGTTAAAAATAGGCTTCTCTCATAAAAGGAAGAAACTAGCCGGTAATCTAAAGGATTATTCAAAAGATATACAATGGCGTTCTATTTTAAGCTCAATTTCGATTGATCCAGAGATTCGAGCCGAAGACTTAAACTTAAAAGACTGGATTTTGCTCAGCAAGGCTGTTTTAGATATTAACAGGAGTTAATCTACATAAAATCATACAGAGTGTATAATGTCTTCATATGAATACTCAGTTTTCCAAGTATCTTCCTAGCAAGAATTTTCAGAAAGCTATCTTTGCTGTTATCTTGGCTCTAGTAATATTGTTTTTGGTATCTAAAATTCCAGACATAATTAAAAAACAGGAAGCAGAAAAAGAACCTTTTGCTGTTCTTGAGGTGGGGGAGCTTGTTGAGCAAGATGCCGACGCTGACGGTCTAAAAGATTGGGAGGAAGGTTTGTGGGGTATGGATCCAGAGAATAGTGATACTAATGGAGATGGTGTAAGCGATGGAGTGGAGGTTTCGAATATAAAGAACTCAATAGATAACACAAATGCATCTTCTTCTGGTGAGTTAGAGACACTTACTCAAACTGAAGCATTTAGTCAGCAATTGTTTTCGCTCATATCTGCACTACAAGAAAACGGGGAGTTAACAGACCAGTCTGAGTCAAGTATCATAGCCGAGATATCAGCTTTTATACAAAATAAACCTGCTGGGACTGTGTATTATATGAAAGATATAAAAACCGTTGCTGATACTAGTGCAAATGCAATTGCGTATATACAATCAGTAGATAGTGCTTTTACAAAATATCCTATAAAAGTAGATGATTTTATACTTTTTGATACAGTTGTAACTACACCAAATACAAATACAGTAAATGCAGACTTAAAAGCAGTTTCTGATAAGTATAAATCACTAGCAAATGCCCTACTTCTAACTCCAGTTGTTATCGGAGAAAGTGAGGTGCACCTAGCTCTCATAAATAGCATAATTTCAACTTCAGAAATGTTTGGAGATATATCGAGGTATGCAATAGACCCCATACCTGCTCTTGCGAGTGCTTACCAAGCAGACTCTATAGTCAATGAAATGCTTAAAAATCTTGAAACTTTAAATCAGGATATTATAGACGCTACTAGCGGAAGTGCTAGTGTGACACAATAATCATGTTACAATTGGAATATATTTATGAAATCTAAGAATCTAAAATCAATCGGCAAAATAATTCTTGTTCTGGCTTTTATTTTTGTTTTTAATGTCAATCAGGCCAAAGCTACAGGATTGCCTACAATAGACCTTGCAAATCTACCCGTAAATATTGGTAATGCTATAAAATCAGCTCAAACTGCTGCAACAACAGTCAAAGAGTTCAATGAGTCAGTCTTGGGTAAAATGCTAAAGAAGATTGGTTCACAAGTAGCACTCAATATGACTCAGCAGGTTATAAACTGGGGTTCAACTGGATTCAAGGGCGACCCATTTTTTGTAAGAGACGAGAAAAGTTTTTTCAAAAGTGTAGCAGATGAACAAGTTGAAGCTTTTGTAAATGAAATTAGTGCAGATGAGAGTGCTTTTCCTTATGCTAGAAACATATCAATGAACTTGATCACCGATCAGGTTTCTGGAAATAGTGATACTTTTAAAAGTAAGTTGAATTTTTCTCTCGATGAAACTATTGGACCTAATTGGCAAGATTTTACTGAAGATGATTTTAATGTTGGTGGCTGGGATGCTTGGATGGATTACACACAAAATGATGCCAACAATCCAGTTGGTGCGTATTTGAGGTCTGCGGAGGAATTGGAAAGCAGAATAGATTCTGTCCAGGGTACTACTAAAACAGAACTTACTCAAAGTGGAGGTTTTCTTTCTATGAAAAAATGTGTTCAATACAAAGACGGTGTAGATGCATCTGGTCTTGCACCAATAGGAGAGGACATGGAAGAGTATTTGAATAGTCTAAGTATAAGTCTCGGTAGTGATATAGAGTTTGATGCTAGTGACGATTGTGCAAGATACGAAACTGTTACCCCTGGTAAACTGATCGCAGCACAACTACAACAAACAGTCGAAGCTCCTTTACAAAAGGCGATTACTGATGCTAGTTCTGGAAGTCCGATTCTCGATGCTGTTTCAAATTTGGCTGCAGGTCTTATTACAAATGGTATTACAGAACTTATAGGCAACATAGCTACTGCCGATCCAGAAGATCCTACTGCTGGTGGTCCAGGTAATAACTCAGCTTTCCAATCAAGTGGCGATACTTTTGTGTGGAATACAGTTGATACTGTAGACCTAGAAGCCTCTCCTGTATATATAGGCGGAGTGCTAACTGGCGTGCCAAGTGAATTACTTGAAACTTCTATAGAAGATACTCAAGCAGAGTTTGATTTATTGATGGATACAAAAGAAATTCTTAGAGATTTTCCTCAAAAAACTATGGAGCTAGATCAGTGCCTACCAGGTCCAGATTATAAATTTACTACCAGAATGCGTGAACAATATTTACTTGAATCAAAAAAGATCCAAAATAAATCAGACAACAATTCTGAAAATGGAGACGAAGCTCAAGATCAAATAAAATGTTTCGATGGTTTCATGTCTCAGCTCATATCAAATATAAAATTGGCGCTTACAGCAGGAACTGAACGCGATGCTCCTGCGATAGCGCAGTCAGATATATCAAGTTGCACAGGGGGGCTTCCTTTTGAAGATGTTAATTTTCCAATCAAAAATATTCCATCTGCTCCACTTATATATGATCAAGTAAATAGAATTTCAAAATACAACGATGATATTGGAGCGCTTGATGCAAAGATATCTTCTAAGATTAGAACTCTAGGCCTACTTCAAAGCATAAAAGCTAGTATCATAGCTCACCCAAAACCTATAGATCCATCAGTAGAAGATTCTCCAGAAAACATAGAGCTTAAAAATAAATTGGCATCACAATATACTTCGATAAAATCACAAATTGGTCGCCCGGACACGATCGCAGACGCAGATGCGGAGCTCAAGCAATATCAAAACGAAGATTACGATATATTTGATCCAGTTAATCCAGAATCTCTATTTTCCCAGTGTAAATCAGAAGTATTAGACTTTGCAGCAGCGCCTATGTATTCAGATGCTTGGCATATTGCAACTGACGATATAAGACAAACTTTATTTTGTGGTTGGGAAACATCATGGGGTACTCTATATACACAGACAAGAGGTTATAACACAGATCAAAAATTTGAATTCGATTGTAGTAGTTGGTATAGAGGTACAATAAGTGATTATACAGGTGATTCTTTTTAGTAAATAGTTTAGAAAATCCCCCGAGTGGGGGATTTTCTATAGAAATTCACTTTTTTTGTTGTATTTACTGTGTATTTGCGTGGTACAATATACGTACAATATTATTGTGCAAAAAATATCAAAAAGAATGAAGAATATTTGCGCATCGACACTACTCCTCGCTATAGTGATGAGCTCTTTTTCCTTTTTGTTTTTGCCAAAAGGGACCGTATTGGCAGATTTTGATCCAAATGATTTAACTGACCTATTTCCAGCAAATGCTAATTCTACAGGATTAGATGATGAATGGCCTACTGGTCTCTACGAAGGGCAGACTGCTGGTTTGCTTGGTACTGAATTTTTGGGATCTAGAGATTTATTCATAACAAACAATGTAACACTCTCTTTAAGTGATGTCGGTTCAAACTGGGTTGATGTAAATTTCGGCTTTACTATGGCTGGTGGTACAAATGCAGCTGCAGATAGAGACGGTAATACAATAATAGGTGATGACATAGAAGATATTGGTTCTTGGGCTGCTATATATAATACAAAAGATGATGGAATACCACTTGAGAGTTTTAGTGGTGCGGTTTACGGTTCTGATCGAGGTATGTTTTTAGAAATTGGTACAGGGACAAATGAAGGAGGAGGTGCGCTTGAGGGTACTGACACGCCACCGCTTGCCCCAGATTTGTCAGATAGATTTTTAAAGACAAAATTAGACCCATTTATAAATTTTGAAGCAACAACCCAGGCTGATACAAAGATTAAGATAATAAACAATGGATTAGAGCCAGGTCAGACCTACTATGCTCGCATATCTTTTCATTCAGCAGGAGGTACTGAAACTGGATATAGTAAATTTATTAAATTTACAACTGATGCTAGTGGTGTAGATGAATCTGCAACAACTGGAGATACTGTTGAGCTTGTTTCTACGGGCACAACAGCAACAGAAAATTCAGATAATGGACCAGAATGTATAAGGTTTAATGATCTTGGTGTGCCAACTGGTATAAATTTTCCTGGATGTTTTGCAAACTTACTTTATTATGTTTTCTATAAACCAACAGCGTTCTTGGCTGGGCTCGCAGCTATGTTTTTGGACTGGTTTATGCACTTTTCAATACAGAGCTCTACATATAGTGAATCTGAATTTATATCACAAGGTTGGTCACTTGTGCGCGATATATCAAACATAGTATTTATTTTCATACTCTTATACATAGCCATAGGAACGATTCTCAGACTACCTTCTGTTGATGCAAAGAAGATGATCGGCACACTTGTTGTTGTGGCTCTACTTATAAACTTCAGTTTATTTTTTACTAAAATAGTTGTCGATACTTCAAATATCTTAGCCAACTTGATGTACAGTACTATATCGGTCGGTGGAGGGGATGGTGTTGGCGACGAGAAAACTATTTCAGGAGCTTTGGTTAGTCAGTTTAACCCACAAACACTTTTTTCAAAGAGTGAAATAGACGCAAACAATGATATCGGTATGTATATCATTGTTACTTTAGTAGCTGTCGTAATGAACGTCCTCTTGATAATGATGTTTCTGAAGATTGGTATTTTGTTTGTTGGTAGAGTTATATCTCTGATGGTTGCCATGATCTTTTCTCCTATGGCTTTCATATCTATGATAGTCCCGGGTATGAAGAGTTGGAAAAATGTTGGTTGGTCTAACTGGTCTAGCGAGCTTATTAAAACTGCATTTCTGGCACCGGTATTTTTATTCTTTTTGTATTTGATAGTTTTGTTTTTGGATTTAAAAACTCTTGCTATATCTGACACTGCATCTGCCGGAGCAAATCTTTTGTATGTGTTACTTCCTTTTGCAATTGTCTACACACTTCTTATGAAGGCAGAAAAACTAGCGATAGATTTGTCTGGGGAAATTGGACAACAATCTATGTCAGTTATGAATAAAGTCGGAGGTTTTGCGGTGGGAGCAGCAACTGGCGGAGCAGCACTTGCTATGCGAGGAACTGTTGGTGCTTATGCAGCTAGACAAGCAGCTAATCCAGAACTTCAGGCAGCAGCTGCGGCAGGAGATAAAAGTGCACAGAGAAAACTTGCTCTTGCAAACTACGGTGCAGCAAGTTCATTTGATTTTCGAAAGACAAAGGCTGGTGCTGCATTTGGTAAAAATACAGGTTGGGATATGGATACAAAGGGTAGTGCAAAATTTGCACAAAATCTTGGCAATATGGTTGGAGGAACAGGTCGCTTTGATCTAAGTTCTGAAGGTGGAGCAAAAGGTGCAAACGAACGTAAAACAAAAGAAAAATCAGATAAAGCAGATACATACTTGCTCAAAGGATATGAGGCTAACCAGCAAGATAAAAAGGCAGGTGCATGGAAGGCTGATCTTGAAAAGGCTCTTGAAGAAGAAAGAAAACAAAATCCTAATCTTGATGAAGTTGATTTCAGAAAGAGATTTGAAAGAGGTCAAACTTCTACTACATACACAGATGCTTCTGGACAAGTACAAACTATCAACGGTAGAGCAAAAGAAAAAACTGCAAAAGAGGTTAATTCAGAGAGATTGCATGATCAGGCAAATGAAGTTGAATATGGCAATGGATACACACAAAAACGAAACGAAGCACGTGAACAAGCTCTCGCACAAGGTCAAGTATTCAATGAAGTGGAATGGAGAAAGGCACAAAATATTGAAGCTAGAACTGATATGTCTAGATCTGAAAAACAATTTACTACCGATACACGTAAAAAAGCTGGTGAAGAAAATAAACCTATTAGTGGAAAAGAGAAAAAGAAAGCAGAAGATCAGCTTACACGGGCTAATTATGAGCTCAAGAAAATTGACCAACATTTACAAGATATTGCAGATACTTGGAATTTGGATCCAGCGAATGCAGGAAATCAAATTACTGCTGCAGATGTATCGTTTGATCATGTTGAATTCGCTATGAATGAAGGTCAGTCTAGCTTGGCTATATACGAAGCACAATTGAAAAAAGCAGAAAAAGATGTTGCAGACGGCACTATAACAGCTCAACAATATGCACAAGTTAAGTCGCAATATGATAAAACGAAAGGAGAAATTGCTTCTTATAAGACATTGTTTAACGATAAAGCTCAGCAACAAAACAATAAGTCTGAAGCTCAAGAAAAATTATCTAGTTAAAATATATGGCATATACAGTTGAACAAATAAATAAAGCATTTGAATCAATGAGTGAAGCAGGGCGTAAAGCTATGAGTATAGTCTCTGTTGATAAAGTCATGCAAGGTATTGCAGGAACACATCAAGTGTCACTTGATAAAATGTCTCAAATATCTGGACAAGTTACATTTGTACTTATTGGCCTAGAGAAGGCTAGTGAATTCTATGACTCAGTTAAATCTATTACAGGCCTACCAGACGATGTGCTTATAAAAATTGTCGATGAGATAAACAAAAAGATTTTTGTTCCATATAGACAAGCCATGATCGCCTTTTCGTACGAACCTGAGTCAGAAGAGGTTTTGGAAAGCGAGGAAGCAGTGAAAGAAAATACCCCAATAAAGTTGAACTTTCCAAGTACTCCAAATAAACAAGAGCAAAATGATAGCGCAATACTTCGTAGTACTGATATAGAAATAGAAGAAGACCCTGGAGAGCAAGTCCGAGAAGCATTAGAAGATGTAGATGCAAAGAGGCTAGATAGAGACAAGCTACTCAGAACACTTGAGAATCCTCCTAAAAGCGAGACTTCTATAAAGAATCCAGAAGTTGTAAAACCTCTAATTATAGGAAAAATAGAAGACACTGGTCTACAAAAAATAAAAGTACCGACAAATATTGTCCCACCAGCACCTAAGGTTGTAGAAAAATTAGAAACACCAGTTATAGGCAACACCTCAATCTCACCAATCCAAAAACTTGCACAATCCAAAGGGGTTTCTACCACACCAGAGGTTCCTAGTGCAGGTATAGTAGGAAGTAAGTTACAGGCAACTTTTAAAATTCCAAAAGAGGTAAGCAATTACACAGTCCCTGGTTTGGGAGAAAAGAAAACTCAAGGCGATCCATATAGAGAGCCAATCTAAAAATAAAATACAGCAAAAATCCCCGTTGTGCTCACTTTTCATAAAGTAGACTAGGGGATTTTTGCTGTGTATATAATGTGCCTAAAATCCTAAAAAGTTCTGATATAATACTTGTATGCGATTTAGTGTCCCTCAATTTATTGATATTGAAGACAAAATATTTGGACCTTTTACTTTCAAGCAATTTGTCTACCTAGCTGGTGGAGCAGGTATTTGTTTTATTATTTACAAATTACTGCCATTTTTCTTTGCGGTTTTACTTATTGTTCCTATAGCAGGTCTCTCTCTTGCTCTGACTTTTTATAAAGTCAACAACAAGCCTTTTATTGCAATACTAGAATCCTATATCAGATTTCTCGTTCAAGGTAAATTGTATATTTGGAAAAAAGATCCAAATAAAAAGGAAATTAAAAAGAGTGAAGATGTACTCCCTGCACCGATTGTACCCAGATTATCAGAAAGTAAGCTCAAAGACATATCTTGGAGTCTAGATGTGCTCGATGTGAACTCTAAAAAGTAAACTATTTGATATACTAAACTCTATGGCAATCAACGCACGCTCAACACAATCATTCGTACCGATCAAAGAAGTTCGGGATGGTGTTGTTGTGCTTAAAGACGGAGGTTTGCGTGCTGTGATCATGGCTTCTTCTGTAAACCTATCTTTAAAATCAAGTGACGAACAGCAGGCTATAATAATGCAATTTCAAACATTTCTAAACTCCCTAGAATTTTCAACACAGATCATCGTCCAGTCACGAAGACTGGATATAAAGCCGTATCTGCTTACTCTCGAAAATCGCATGAAGGATCAGGTTGAGCCTCTGCTCAAGGTGCAGACAAAAGAATACATAGAATTCATAAGATCTTTCACAGAGCAAGTTAACATAATGACCAAAAACTTTTTTATAGTAGTACCTTATTCTGCAGCGCCCCTATCAAAACAGGGTAGTATAACAAAAGCTTTTTCTGACCTTACTGGCGCCGGCGACAAAGTTAGCCAGAAAAACGACGCCCTCTCTCTATTCGAAGAAAAGAGAACTCAGCTTGAACAACGTATATCTGTTGTGCAGCAGGGTTTAAATCGTTGCGGTGTTCGTAGTACAAAACTTGGAACCGAAGAGGTTATAGAGCTTTTTTATAAGGTATTTAACCCAGGTGAGACTGAACAAAATATAAAAATATAATTATGGGACTTTTAGATAAAATTTTAGGTAAATCAAGCAAGAAGGCGAACGAACATCAAGTTTTGCCTGTTTTGCCAGGCGAGATATATGAAGCTGCAACACTCGAACTTCAGGATGTTATTGCACCTTCAGCACTTCAAATTGAACCAAAAGCTTTGCACCTGGGAGATAAAATAGCGAGAACTTTCTTTGTTATATCTTATCCAAGATATCTAACAGACAACTGGTTTGCTCCTATAATCAATCTAGACAAAATATTCGACGTTTCATTTTTCGTGCATCCGATTGATACAGCTACTATATTGCGTCAATTTCAGAAAAAGGTTGCTGAAGTGCAGAGTCAGATAAATATGCGAGAGAGTCGCGGTCTTGTGCGTGATCCGATGCTTGATACTGCTTACAGAGATCTTGAGTCTTTGCGCGATAGTCTACAACAAGCCCAAGAAAAGATGTTCGATGTTGGTTTGTATATAACCATGTACGCTGACAACGAAGACGAACTTTTCAAATTAGAAAATGAAATCAAATCAATCCTGGATGCTAAGCTCGTGTATCTAAAGCCAGCACTATTTCAACAAGAAGAAGGCTTCAAGAGTGTGATTCCAATAGGTACAGACCTACTCGGTGTTCATCAGAAATTAAACTCCGAACCTCTTTCTAGTATTTTTCCGTTTGTTTCTTTTGACCTAACTAGTGACAAGGGGATTTTGTACGGCGTGAACCGTCACAATTCTAGTCTAGTTATATTTGATCGCTTTTCTCTAGAAAACTACAACTCTATTACTTTTGCTAAGTCTGGTTCTGGTAAATCTTATGCAACAAAACTAGAGCTTATCCGTACACTCATGTTTGATACAGAGGTGATTGTAATCGACCCAGAGCGTGAATACGAATATTTGGCAGAAGCAGTAGGGGGAAGATATTTCAATATATCTCTATCATCTGACCACCACATAAACCCTTTTGACTTACCTATACCTCGCGAAGATGAAACCGCTAGTGATGTCCTAAGATCAAACACAATCAATCTAGTAGGTCTTTTCCGTATAATGCTCGGAGGTCTTACTCCAGAAGAAGATGCGATTATCGACAGAGCAATAACTGAAACTTATGCTATCAAAGATATCACTGCAAATTCTGACTTTTCAAATATTGAGCCACCACTTTTGTCTGACTTTGAAATGGTTCTCTCTGGTATGGAGAACACAGAGTCTATAGTTCAGAAGTTGCAAAAATATACTCGAGGTAGCTGGGCAGGATTTTTGAACCAACCTTCAAACGTAGATATCAACAAAAAGTTTGTGGTGTTTTCAGTGCGCGATATGGAAGACGAACTTAAGCCTGTAGCAATGTATATAGTTACTCACTATATCTGGAACGCTGTGCGTAAGAATCTTCGCAAGAGATTGCTTGTGGTGGACGAGGCTTGGTGGATGATGAAAAGTGAAGACACAGCATCTTTCCTGTACTCAATCGCAAAACGTGGAAGAAAATACTATTTAGGATTGATGACTATTACTCAAGACGTAGGAGACTTCTTGAAGAGTCCATATGGACTACCGATTGTTACAAACTCGTCCATCCAGCTACTCTTGAAACAATCTCCTAGTTCAATAGATGTATTACAGAAGACTTTTAACTTAACCGATGAAGAAAAGTATTTGCTCCTAGAGAGTGGAGTGGGAGAGGGTATATTCTTTGCTGGATTGAAGCACGTAGCTATAAAGGTTATTGCTTCATATACCGAAGACCAGATTATAACTTCTGATCCATCCCAGGTTCTGGCTATACAAAAGGCTAAAAAGGATTTGGAGGAAGCTTCTAGTTAGTCCTTGTATACAATAGGTGCTTATTTTATAATAGTTTTAATGAATAAAAAGCGATATTGCCTACTCTATTCTATTTTTTCAGTCACAATTTTCTCTGTGATTATGTTTTCTGCACCACTTTACTCAGAAGCACTTGTCGGAAGTGATGTTATAGCAGAAATTACACCAGAAATACCTGGTCCAAACGAACAAGTTACAATCAAACTCACTAGCTACGCTATAGATTTAAATAGCTCACTAATTACATGGAAAGTTTCAGGTAAAACTGTTTTATCAAGAAATGGTGCTACTTCATATACTCTAAATTCTGGAGCTAGTGGTTCTAAAACTGCAGTAGAAGCAGTAATTGTTTTTAGAGGGTCAACTTTAGTTAAGACAATATCAATTGAACCTTCGACTATTGATTTGATATGGGAAGCGGTAGATTCATACACTCCACCTTTTTATAAAGGCAAAGCGTTGCCGTCTTCTGAGGCTGTAATTAAAGTCGTCGGCATACCAGATATGAAATTGGGGAGTACTAAGCTATCTAAAAATGATTTAACTTTTTCATGGGAAAGAAACTTCAACGCACTGCCAAACTTCTCTGGGTATTCAAAAGATTCTTTTATTTTTAAATCTAGCTACTTGAACACAACAGAGACTATCTCACTGAAAGCAACAGCTATCAGCGGAGGTCTGTCTGCTCAAAAGATATCTACGATCAGAACATATTCTCCATTTATTGGTTTTTATGAATACAACCCTTTGTCTGGTGTGAATTATAGGAAAAATCTTGGCGAGTATTTTTCTTTAGGAAAAGATGAAACAACTATTATCGCGGAACCTTACTTCTTTTCTCCAAAAAACGCACTTTCTACTGATCTTGATTATGAATGGAAAATCAACGGCACAAGAATCGACAATCAAGATCCTAAAAATACTTTAGTTGTCAGAAAACCTGCTGGAGCTAGTGGAAATGCTTTTATCAATTTATCAATTGAAAGTAAGCCTAGACTTTTTCAATCAGCAGAAAAAACTCTAAACGTTAATCTTTAAAATTATGATCATTTTTAAAAAATATAAAATATTCTTATCCGCGATTTTATTTCTAGGATTGCTTTATTCAAAGAGTGCACATGCTGTCGATGTTTTTATTGATTCTGGAGAAATAGACCTAAACCCAACTTCTCTTTCTTTTGGAGGGGATGTTGTAGAAGCAGAGCCTGGTTTCTCTATGGTTCCTAAATGGGGTACAACTTCTACATCACTAACAAACTCAGGTCCTACTATTACACCATCTGCTGATGGATCTTTTTCCGGTTCTATAACAGGGCTCACACCAAACACTACATACTATTATCAGTTTGTAGATGGGGCTGATAATACAATAAAACTCACTACTGTAGATTCTTTCACTACACCTCTCGTAGCTGTTGACGTTGTTGATGGGAAAGATGCTCTCGATCTTAGTGGTTCTGGAACAACAACTTCAAGTACTAATTGTGCAAGTGGTAGCGATTCATATTGCTTGCTCGCACCTATACCTGGAATATCTGAAGTTAATCCAGCAAACACCGACTTAGGAGATTATTTGAATATAATTATAAAATTTACTATTGGATTTGCTGGAGCACTGGCTGTGATCATGATGGTGCTAGGAGGTATTCAGTATATGTCTACAGATGCACTTTCTGGTAAAAGTGAGGGTAGGGAACGGATTACTTATGCACTCGGTGGCTTACTGCTTGCGTTGGCTAGTTACTTGATATTGAACACAATAAATCCGAACCTTATAAATCTACATCTTGGGATAAAAGGTGTTGATCTTGCATACGAAGAAGAAACATATAATCCATTTGAGCTCAACGATACTGGTCCTATACCAGCCGGTGCCGTAGCACAATGTCCTGAGGGAATTGTTAATATTGAGACAAGTGGTGGTAATATGTATGTATGTCAAAGAATATCAGCCGCGATGCAGACTATGATTAACAAAGCTTGGAGCGAAGGAGTAAAACTATCTGGTGGTGGATTTAGAACACATGAAGAGCAAGTTGCTCTGCGGGCTGAGAATTGTGGAGAAGCAAATATTTACAATGAAAATGCAATTTGTAAGCCACCAACAGCCTATCCTGGTTATTCAAATCATGAAAGTGGTCTCGCGATTGATTTTAGATGTGACGGAGGTGGAATAACAAGTCAATCAAATACATGCTTTGTATGGCTTTCAAACAAAAGCAACAATCCTACTTTGATAAATTTTAGTAAAGAACCTTGGCACTGGTCAGTTGATGGAAAATAGTTTATTAAAATAATGTCTAAAAATAAATTAATTTTAATTACAGTTTCTATATTTGTAATCATTTTGATTGTTTTTTTAGCTGTATTTTTTAAGAATAAAAATACGACTCCTAGCGGAGATGGCAATGGTTTTAATTTGTCAGATCTGTTTCCTTTTCCATCGTTAACTGATCGGGGTGGAAATACAATAGGTAACGATACAAATGATGATGTTGTAGATACTGGAGTAGTCGAAGTGGATGAAAATGGTGAGGTCGTCGTGCCGAGATTTAGACAGATTTCAACTTTTCCTGTTTCTGGTGCAACAGCATTTTTAACACAAAGAACACGCACAATCCCGATACCTCCTGCTCCAATTGAAGGGGATGCTGGTGGCGATCCTCTTACAACAGAGCCTGCGCCTACAGAAGAGACAATAACAGAAGATGTAACAGCCATAAGATATATGGAGCAATCAACTGCACATATATATCAAACTTATACTGACTCATTGACTGAAACGAGAGTTTCTAACACAACTATACCTAGAATATATGATACTTACTGGAACACAAACGGAGAATCTGTTGTATTTAGATATTTAGAAGATGGTACAAATAAGATACAAACCTATCTCGCTACACTTTCATCTCCTAGCGTTTTTGCAGATGGTGGTGATAGTCAGAATCCATCTGAGATTAAAGATTTGAAAGGTAATTTTTTAGTCGAAGGAATAACAGATGTTTCAGTTTCACCTGATAAAACTAGATTTTTTACTATCGAGCCTGTAGTTGGTGGAGTTGTGGGTATAACAGAAGATTTTCTTGGTGGTAAAAAATCTCAAGTTTTTGAATCTTCACTTTCCGAATGGTTATCATTTTGGCCAAACCAATCAACCATAACTCTTACTACAAAGCCTTCAGGAATTACCGCAGGATATATGTATTCTGTAGATGTAAACAAAAAAAGCTTTGATAAGGTGCTTGGTGGAATCGTAGGTTTAACTACAAAAATGAGCCCTGATGGTAAAAAAGTTTTATATAGTGCGTCTGTTGCAAATGGAGTAAGACTTTATTCTTATGATTTGAATACAAAATTAACCACAGATCTAGGGATGTCTACTTTGCCAGAAAAGTGTGTGTGGTCAAAAGATAGTATTACTGTTTTCTGTGCTGTGCCAAAAAGTTTTTCTTCTGGAACATATCCTGATGTCTGGTATCAAGGGCGAGTATCTTTTGAGGATGCTCTTTGGAGTATGAATTTGGATACTAGTGTCTACTATACTTTGATTGATCCAGCTAGTATTTTGAATACAACTATTGATATGACAAATCTTTTCTTGGACGGAAGCGAAAAATATATTTTCTTTACAAATAAAAAAGACGGGATTCTTTGGAGCTATAGAATACAATAAATTATACTTTTTTGACAATTTCTATAAAAAAAGTATAATTTTGGCAAATACAACTGAATATGACGCAACAACAACTTAAAGATCATGAATTGATCCTTGTTATTCTGGAGGAAAATGGTGGTTCGCTAAAGATTGGCGATATTATTGAAAAGTTTAAAAGTGACCCAAGATCTCCCAAGGTCCTATTGGTAGCTGAGATTATGAGAGGTCTTGAGTCAGAAGAATTGATTGCCAAGGGTGATAAACGCCTTGGACAATGGAATATCACCGAAAAAGGGAAAGAAATCGCACTGCCATTAATCCCAATCCCAGAAGAAAAAACTACATCCTGAAAAAATAAATCCCCCTTGATGGGGGATTTTCTATAATACACTTTTGATTTTTTCAGCTATCTCTTCTGCTTCACCCAGTACATAGGGCTTGCCTGGCCAGTGTTTTAGGCCATCATTGTCAAAGCGAGGGATTATGTGTATATGATAGTGGAATATAACTTGTCCAGCACTTTTGCCGTTATTTTGTCCTATGTTTATTCCGCTGGCTGAAACTCCTGTTTTTATAGCAGTGGCTATTTTTTTAACCACAGGGGTTATTTTTTCAAGTAACTGATCTGGCATTTCGTGTAAATTTTCATGGTGCTCTTTTGGTATAAGAAGAGTATGACCAGGATTTATAGGGTTGACATCCAAAAATGCGAAGCTATTTTCATCTTCGTATACTTTGTTGCAAGGGATTTCTCCGGCAATTATCTTACAAAAGATACAATTTTCCATAAAAAAACAATACCACAACACTCTCTTTTGGGCTAGTGCTTTTTGAGCGGTAGAAGTGTCTTGTGTGTTACAATCATCTCTATGCAAGCAGACGAACTATTAAGAAAACTATTAGAAAACAGAGGGATAACAGAAGAAAAGACGGAATCTTTTTTATTACCAGATTATGAAAAAACTCTGCATGACCCATTTTTATTTAAAGATATGGAGCGTGCCTGCGTGCGCATATTTGAGGCTATAGAACAAAAACAGAAAATAGTTGTGTACGCAGATTATGACGCAGACGGTATCCCTGGGGCGGTTATATTCAATGATTTTTTTCAGAAAATTGGTTATGAAAATTTTGATATATATATTCCAGATCGCCACGACGAAGGTTATGGTTTACACAAAAACGCAGTCGATGAATTTATCAGACAAGGTGTGTCACTGATTATTACCGTAGACTTAGGTATAACAGCAGTCGACGAAGTTAGGGATGCAAAAGTTTCTGGCGTTGATGTGATTATAACTGACCATCACCTACCACATGCAGAAGTCCCGCGAGCTTTTGCGATTATTAATCCTAAATACGATACAGATTATCCGTTTAGTGGACTTTGCGGTGCAGGTGTTGCGTTCAAGGTTGTATGTGCGTTGATAAAAAAATATGGAGAATACTGGAATATAAAAGCTGGGTGGGAAAAATGGCTTCTTGATATGGCGGGTCTTGCGACACTTTCAGACATGGTTCCTCTTGTCGATGAAAACCGGACAATTGCCTATTGGGGTCTTCATGTGATGCGTAAATCTCCTAGACCAGGATTGGTGCATTTATTTAAAAGCGCAGGAATAAATATGCGCTATTTAACCGAAGAAGATATAACTTTTTCTCTAACACCTAGACTAAACGCTGCTTCACGTATGGCTTCTCCTAAGAGTGCTTTTATGATGCTTGCAGAAAAAGATCCTTCAAAGGCACAAGGTTTTGCTGAATATTTAACAAATATAAATGACGAGAGGAAGACAATAGTCGCAAGCATAATGAAAGAGGTTCACAAGAATTTAGAAAAAAGAGAACTTTCATCAGTAATAGTTATCGGTAATCCATCTTGGCGAATTGGGGTGCTAGGGCTTGTTGCTTCAAAAATATGTGAGACCTATAAACGCCCAGCTTTTGTATGGGGTAGAGAGGGGGGTAGTCAAGAAGACGACGCTCCGATAAAGGGTTCTTGTAGATCAGACGGGAGTGTAAACATAGTTGAGCTTATGGAACTAGAAACTGAATCTTTTGCTAGTTTTGGCGGACACGAGCTTGCTGGCGGTTTTAGTGTTAAAAGCGAACATATACATTTTCTAGAAGAAAAATTAGTATCTAAATTTTCTACAGTAAAGAGGGATCTAAAAATAGATGACGTAGCGTATGATGCTTGTCTGAGTATTGATGATATAAACAAAAAAAACTATAAGGCTATAGAACAGTTAGCTCCGTATGGTTTAGGCAATCCAAAACCAGTTTTTTTATTTAAGAATGTAAAAGTAGAATCTACAAAACAATTTGGCAAAGAAAAAAATCATTTAGAACTGACCGTGTCTACTGGGAATAAAAAAATTAAGGCCATATCTTTTTTTGATTCACCAAGCGAGTACGCCAACTTGTCAGATGGTTTTAATATAGACCTGTACGGAACATTTGAGCTATCTCGTTTTGCTGGCAGGGAAGAGCTTCGCCTGCGGATAGTTGATATAAAATAAAAACTCGCACACATGTGCGAGTTTTTATTTTATATTTTGATTATAAATCTGAATCTACACCCTCCACATCAACACTATCTAAATCTGCGCCAATAGAGTTGAGTTCAGCTGATAAATCTGATGTTTCTTCTACTATTCCTCCTCCTGAAACGCCAGTGTTTGTTGGTTGTGTTTCATAATTGAACTCACCACCTTTGTTTGCTTTCATTACGAAATACACACCCACTAGTATTACTATTACTACAAGAACCCAAATAATTGAATTGCCTTTTTGTGATTTCATATTTTTAAAATAGAAATGCACACAGATTTTTTTCGGTGTGCATTTTCTATAACTATTGTTAATTTTAATACTTTTTAATGATAATTGTATTAGAGAGCTGGTTCGTCTACTGGTGCGTCTTCTGCTTCTCCTTTCTTGTTTTCAATCGCTTCTCTTAGTTCATCACGCAATTCTTTTACAGAATCTCTGTAAGCCATAAGTGCATCTTTTGCTTCTTTAGTTTGAGTTCGTATTTCAACTGTTGGAGTTGTTACGCCACCTGCTATTGCTTCATCGATTAGAGTCTTTAGAGCTTCTACTTCAGCTTTTGCAGTGTTTTGCTTTGCTATAACCTCATCGTAAGCTACTTCAGCTTTTGATGTGTCATAACCCTTTTCTTCTGCTTTTACCATGAAAGCTTCGAATCTATCTAGGATTCCATCCATGCGGACAACTAGACTATCTAGACGTCCTTTGAAAGATGATAGGCCTTCTGGCTTTGCAGCGAGGGCACTAGAGCTTGTAAATAATACTGCTAGAGCCAATGCTCCGATTGCTAATTTGTTTTTCATATATATTTTATATTAGTTAAGATTAATGCTTTTAAATATAAGGCTTTTTACCTTACATACTATATTACGAATGATTGCTCATTCTGTGACAAAGACCAAAGGTCAAAAATCTCATATCCTATTAAATCATAGCATAAATTAGGTTTGTCAATTATAATGGCTTTTATGCAATACGGCATAGAAATATATACAGATGGATCATCTAGAGGGAATCCAGGTCCTGGTGGATGGGGGGCTATTTTGATTATTAAGTCTGAAAATTCAGAATCTGCAGATTGGAAAAAGCACGTAAAGATAATTGAGCTTGGAGGCAAAGATGAGCACACAACCAACAACGCAATGGAACTTACCGGTGCCCTGAGAGCTCTCGAAGAAGTAAAAAATCGCGCTATTAAAGGCAATATTGCGCTACACACTGACTCCAGTTATCTACTACAAGGTATAGAATCTTGGATTTATGCTTGGGAAAAAAATGGATGGAAAACAAAAGAGGGAAATGATGTAGCCAACCAAGAAATTTGGAAAAGATTGCTTGCTATTACATACAAAGCAAAATTATCTCGTGAGCGTGAGATAATCTGGCAGAAAGTAAAAGGTCACGCAGGTCTAGTTGCAAACGAGCGCGTAGACGAGATCGCCACAAAGAGTGCTCTAGGAGAGCATGTACTTTTGTTTACAGGTACACTTCTAGATTATGAAAATCTTTTTGGTTTTGACTTAGGTATTCACCCAACAGAACTAAGAGCAGCTAAAGATTTGAATCCTGTATTGAAAAGTAAAAAAACTAAATCTAAGAGTACTAAACCGGCGTATTCATATGTTAGCTTGGTAGATGGGAAGATATATAAAGATAAAACTTGGGATGAGTGTAAAAAGAGAGTTACAGGTAAAAGTGGAGTAAAATATAAAAAAGTATTTTCAAAAAACGAGGAAGATGAACTAGTAAATAAGTTCAAAAATATTTAGTCTTTTAAAGTATGCCCGATAGATTATTTTACACGGTCACACTAGGTTTTATTTTAGGCGTAGGTATAGAATCTTTTTTGTCGATACCAGCAAATATGTTGGTTATTTTTGTTCTCGTTTCAGTGGTTTCAATGATCGTCTCTTTTGTATTTAAAAATACAAAAGAGATTTTTGTTTTGTTTTCTATATTAGTCGTGTCTGTGTTTTTTGGAATTTTAAGATTTCAAATATATGAAAATAATCATTATTTTAAAAATCTAGACTCATACTTGGACGAGAGAGTTGAAATTTTTGGAACCATAGTAGATGAGCCAGACAGAAGAGAGAATAATCAGAAAATTTTAGTTCAGACAGTAGAGGTGGCAGGAGAAGATTTGGAATCAAATATTTTAGTAACCACAGATCTCTATCCTGTTTTTGAATATGGAGATGCAGTGTCTGTTTTAGGAGTTTTAAAATCGCCTACAAATTTTGAAACTGAGCAAGGAAATACCTTTGATTACATATCGTATTTAGGTAAGGATAATATATTTTATTTAATACAAAAAGGTCAGGTAGAAGTGATAGATCACGATGCGCCTTCCGTTTTACAAGAAAAATTGTTTGATTTTAAGAATAGGATTATAAAAAATATTGAGAGTGCAATACCTGCACCCGCAAGCACCTTTATGTCCGGGATTACACTCGGTGCACGCTCTGGTTTACCTAGTAATATTCGTGATGAATTTGTAAAAACTGGCACTATACATATAGTTGCACTTTCTGGGTACAACATATCTGTAGTTGCAAATGGAATTCAAAAATTTTTTACTCTATTTTTGTCTCGCTATGGAGCATTGTCTTTTGGTGGTTTATCCATAACATTATTTGTACTGATGAGTGGTGCCACTTCTACTGCCGTCAGAGCAGGTATTATGGCTTTGTTGGTTATACTCGCTCGTTTTAGTGGTAAAAATTATGATATAAATCGTGGATTAGTTTTGGCTGCAGTTCTGATGGTAATAGTAAATCCAAAAACTTTGATTTTCGATATTTCTTTTCAATTGTCTTTCCTAGCTACTATCGGGATCATATACATAACTCCCATAACTGAGATTTTGTTCTCTTTTATAAATAAAAGAAGATTTGGTTGGTTTAGAGAAATCGTCGCCTCAACTATAGCTGCGCAGATTGCAACTTTGCCATTTATTGTATATACGATGGGGAACCTGTCTATAATATCTTTTCCTATAAACATACTTATCTTGCCTTTTATACCACTAGCGATGTATTTGGGATTCTTGGTAGGGGTTTTGGGTTTTTTCGGGCAATTTATAGCCTATCCTTTTGGTCTTGTAAGTACTGTGATTTTAAATACTATACTTTCTGTTATTAGCTTTGGGGCGAAAATACCTTTTTCTTCTATATCCATAAACAGGTTTTCTCTTTTGTTTGTGATTTTTATATACGCATTCATATTCTTTTTTGTGCGCCGCTGGCATATAAATAGAAAGAGCATATTTTAATTTTTTATAATATACTTGTAGGTATGGATAACATAACACCTAATATAGAAACCCCTGAAGGCAATAAGAAGCTTAAGCTCTCTATTGTTGGTTTTATTTTTTTAATAATTATTGGAATACTAATTGCCCTTTTTGTAACAAATGCAAAAATTGCAAGACAAATAGAGAAGAAAATAGATAATTATAAAAACACAGAAGAGGTAGATAGCACAACGGAAGAAGATACTGATACAGATACTGGAAACAATACGCAAACAAGCGATTCTTCTGGAATTTCTGCTGGTTCCGGCTCTACAGCTACTGGAGCTCTTTCATATAGTGAAGATTATTCTGTTACTACCAAAAAAGATATTGTGTATGGAACAGGTAGTGGAATGAATCTAAAAATTGATATCTATACTCCAAACAATGTTTCTAATCCAACACCTTTGGTTTTATATATTCACGGAGGAGGTTTTAAGGGTGGAAGTAAAAACGGCGTTGCAGATGATGCCCTCATGCTCGCCAAACATGGAACTGCAGTTGTGGCTATAGATTACAGACTTTCTGGTACAGCTGTTTTCCCGGCGCCACTTAACGATATCAAGGGAGTTGCTCGCTATATGAAGGCGCATGCAAATGATTACAATGTAGACCCAAATGCATTTTTCACGTTAGGTGAGTCAGCAGGTGGAGTACTCGCTTCACTTATGGGTGTAACAGAAGGAAATACAACACTTGAAGGCACTATCGGTGGGAACAATGGATATAACAGCAATATTGCTGGTGTTATAAATATTTCTGGAAGCTATGTTGCATCTATTGTAGATACAATGTCAGGTGGAATCAAAAATTCTATTGGTAACGAGGTGGGTTGTTCGCCCGTACCAAGTACAGAATGTGAAGATGAATATAAAGCATTATCTGCAGAGACATACATCACAAGTGGCGACTCACCATTTTTGATACTTCATGGAGATAAGGATAGAAGTGTTCCAACGATACAAGCAACAACATTAGATCAGAAACTTTCTGTGGTGGGTGTACCTAGTGATATTTATGTTGCGTCAGATTTGGCCCATGTCGGGGGTCTTCTCGCGCGCTATCTCGATGAAGTTATTAGCTTTATAAATACCAATAGTTAAACATGAAAATTTCTCATAATAAAATAATAATAATTTTGTCAGGCTTTCTAGGTATTCTTGCCTTAGTTTTGATCTTTGTTTTGTTTAGAGGTTCTGATGAAAATATCTCTGTTAAGAAAAACAAAAACAGTCTGTCTCAGCAAACTTTTGAAAATGCTGAGATTATAACTTCTGAAAAAGGAATAGATACTGCGCCTAGTGCAGACACTAGTCGCGATTGTAGTAACGGTACACCTGACGACTATTTGCACCCAGAGAGATTTATCAATCCAGACGGTACGCTCAAATGTGCTGACGGTGTAGTGATATTTGACCACCAGATCGCACCAAAATTTCGCCGGACTATTATTCCGTATATTGAAGAAGAAACAGGAACAACTATTGATCTACACAATATAGATTTCTATCTCACTTTGCCCGACACAGGAGAAACTGTCGTCTACAAAGATATATTTTACTGGTACGAAGATGGAAAGAGAACTATTTTCAATACCAACAAGTTACTTTGGGAAGAGTGGAGTGAGTACATAGGAGACAACTCAAGATATACTTTCAATGTTTCGATGATCCACGAACCAACAGGGACTGATGTGAGTGTTATCTTCAAAGATCACACAACCATGACCCTTCGATTTGATGGGTTGGAATAGATTTGTCGATAGTTATTTAAATTTTATATCTATATACAAAAAACCGCGTGAACAAGCGGTTTTTTGATTTGTAGATTTTTATTTTACTGCAGACAAATAATTTTCCTCTATTACTTTCCAATTTAGATTTGTGAAGAAATCTGCAACATACTGTTTTTTGCCACTTGGTTGATAGTCAGCAACATAAGAGTGCTCCCACATGTCGAGCCCTAGTATCATCGCACAGCCGTTTAGTTGTCCAAGGTGTTGTTCATCTACCCATGAGGCAAGAAACTTATCTTCTTTTCTGTCATACCATAGCACCGCCCAGCCGATGCCACGAGTGAGTGCAAGTGCAGAGAATTCTTTTACGAAGTTCTCATATGATCCGAAAAGTTCGACAAGTCTTTTACCTAAGTTGCCTTCTGGGTTAAAAGTGACTGATCCGGCTTCTAGGGATGAGAAATATACTTCATGGTTTCGCATACCGTTGTATTCAAAACTAAATCTGCGAAAAAGTTCGCCTGTGATATATGCATCTTTTTCACTATCGATAGTCGACATTTTTTCTATTATCGCGTTGGCATTCTTCACATACCCCTCGTAGAGTTTTATGTGCTCATCGATAGTTTTTTTACTTATTCCTTTTAGCTCGGGAATATTGAAAGTTTTTGGTGTAAACATATTTTTTAGGTTTATTGCTAATACTTTTTATTCTACCATATCCAGATTTATTGATTTTGTTATAATTTAATCTGTGAAAAATAGACAGATTTTAACCATATTTGCACTCCTATTTTTATTTTGTGCAGTTGTTTGGTCACAATCCTATATTAGTAGTCCTGTGAAGGAGAGTGATATTTTAAAGGTTTCATTTTTAGACATAGGGCAAGGAGATTCGATATATATCGAATCTCCAAACGGCAAGCAGATGATAATCGACGGTGGTCCAAATCAGTCTATTTTGCGAGCGTTACCAGAAGTTATGTCGTATGGCGATAAGACTATAGATGTGATTGTTGTTACCAATCCAGACCTCGATCATTATAGTGGTTTTCTAGCACTGCTCGATAGTCACAAAATTGGTGCTGTTTTAGAAGCTGGTACTAGCTCTAGTACAAGTATGTACAAAGAGCTTGAAGATAAAATAAAAAATGAAAATATCCCACACATAATCGCCAAAAAGGGTGACCGTGTTGTTTTAGACGAAAATAGAAATATATATTTTGAAATTTTATTTCCAGACAGAGATGTATCAAAATGGTCTTCAAATGACGGCTCTCTTGTTGGCAGATTGGTATATGATGACACTTCAGTTTTATTTACTGGAGATGGGACTAAACTGACTGAGGGTATTGTAGTATCTGGGAGTGATTTGTCTGGTACGGATATATTGAAGGTGGGACACCACGGATCATCTACTTCTACAGGAACGCCTCTTTTAGAAGAAGCTCGCCCAAAACTTGCAATCATATCGGCTGGTCTAAATAACAGATATGGTCATCCTAAAAAAGATGTAACAGACAGACTCACAAGTTTTAATATTCCGTATTTTGTGACGATGTATGATGGGACAATAAATTGCCAAAGCGACGGGGTAGAGTTTGTGTGTAAATAAAAAAACTCTCACTTTGTAGTGAGAGTTTTTTTATTTTATTACTCCAGCTTTTTTCAAAGTAGCGTATGCACCGTTTTTGTTTATTGTGCGTAGGCCTCTTGTTGATACTGTTAGGTTTAGAGTCTTGCCAATTTCGGGTACATAAATTCGCTTCTTTTGTAGGTTTACATAACGGCGAGTTTTGCCGGTAGGGGTAAAGATCGTCGCACGAGTGCGATTCGCGTATTTACCTGCTGTAATACTATTTCTTTTTGTGACTGCGCATTGTTTTGACATAAATATTCACTTAAGATATAAGCTTTTGCATGTTATCATATATAGTATTGATATGCAATCCCGTACCAGGTTCGCGGTCACAAGGTATGGGAGATCTGGCTTTTTATCAATTCAATCATTAATTTACTTAATTTGAACAGTCAAAATGCATTGACTGCAAACTGTTCCATATAGAATGCAAGAACTAGACGCAATTTTTTATGTTTTAATACTTTTGATGTCTGTAGTGGTCCACGAAGTGGCTCATGGTTTTGCAGCTGAAAAATTGGGTGATCCAACAGCAAGACTAGCAGGTAGATTGACCTTGAATCCAATCAAGCACTTAGACCCTATCGGTTCAGTTCTAATACCTCTTTTGTTAGTTATATCAAATACTGGTTTTGTGTTTGGCTGGGCAAAGCCCGTTCCATACAATCCGAACAATCTTCGAGATAAAAAATGGGGTACAGTTTTTGTGGCTTCTGCAGGAGTATTGGCGAACCTGTCGCTAGCAGTTATATTTTCGATTGTCATAAGAATACTTGGGGTAGCGGGTGTTTTTGGTAGTACATTTGTATCTATATTAGGAGCTATTGTTTTAGTAAATCTAGTTTTATTTATTTTCAATCTAATACCTATCCCTCCGCTCGATGGCTCAAAGATCCTGTTCGCATTTTTGCCAGCCAGATATAGAAACGTTGAAATTTTCATGGAGCGTTTCGCGTTAGTGATACTAATATTTTTTATTGTTTTTATATGGAAGTATGTTTCGCCTATTTTACTGTGGCTGTTTGGAGTATTAACTGGATTTTAAATCAATCTTCATGAAGAAAATTTTATTTTTATTTATAATATCAATATTTTTTCTAAATGTTTTTTCTGCAGTTGCTTCTGAAGAAGAGGGTACTATCGATGTAGATAGTTATACTTCAAAAATATACACACACGGCCAATTGATTTACTGGCTTGTTCCTGGCAATGCTGGCGCAGAAGATGTTCTTATAACTGATGACGCTGTAACTGGAGATATCTGGGGTCCTAGTCTAGGATGGATTCACTTAGATCCTAACTCAGGAGGTGTATTGAATGATCCAGACACAGATTCTTCTCGAGGTCAGCTTTCTGGATATGCATGGGGTGAGGCTGCTGGCTGGATAAACTTCGGCCCTTTCTCGAATAGTTCTACACAAGAAGTTTATATAGATATGGACGGGGAATTTGTAGGTTTTGCATGGAGCGAAAACTATGGTTGGATTCAGTTTGATTGTGGAGTCGCTGATGCTTGTGTGAAAACTGATTGGAGACCTAAAGATGCTAGAGATGGAGATACTACGGGTGGAGGTGGAGGCGGTAATCCTCCTAGTTTATGTTCTGATACGAATGCAGCAAACTATGGCGGAGCACTGCCTTGTACTTACACAATCTCTATCTGTTCTGATGTTGCAGCAACAAATTTTGGTGGGCCTTCGCCTTGTGATTATGCACCAGTTGGCTGTGTAGGTGAAGATTGTAATCCACCGGAAGAAGAAAATATCTGTGAAGATTTGTTTGCAACAAACTATGGCAGTCCATCACCTTGTGATTATGCGCCGATTGGTTGTGTAGGTGAAGAGTGCAATCCTCCAGAGACTTGTGTCGGTGCTGATTGTGTACCCCCACCTACAGATCCAGAGATTTGCGTAGGAATTGATTGTATTACAGACGGAGGAATTGATTTTACAGATGGTATACCAGGAGGAATAGAGGATTATATAAACAGCGAAAGTGGAGGTCTTGCTACAAAGATTTTTACTGGTTTTGCTTTGACAACCAGTGCGGTTATATCTATTGCCTCACTGCTATTTATGAATCCACTTTCGCTCTCTGAACTTGTTTTCATACCTTTTAGATTGTGGTCACTACTACTAGCAGCTTTTGGTCTATCGAAACGTCGTCCACCATGGGGAACTGTATATGACTCTATAACAAAGCAGCCACTTGATCCTGCTTATGTTGTTTTGTACGACAAATATGGAACTGAAGTTTCTACATCTATAACCGATCTAGATGGGCGTTTTGGATTTTTGGTACCTAGTGGGACTTATAAAATAGTTGCCAATAAAACTAACTATAAGTTTCCTTCAGAAAAATTAGCAGGACAGAAAAAAGACGAACTATATCAAGACTTGTATTTTGGTGAAGACTTGGAGGTTACAGAGAATTCTCCTATAACAAAAAATATCCCTATGGATCCGATCAACTTCGATTGGAATGAATTTGCTAAAAAACAACAGAAATTGATGAAGTTTTATTCAAGACGCGATGCTATTTTTAGACAAATATCAGACACTCTTTTTGCTGCCGGTTTCTTCATAGCATTTATTGCCTTTTTGGTTTCGCCTGTTTTATACAACATAATTATATTTGCTCTATATATACTTTTGTTTATTTTGAGAGAGGTAGGGTACAAGAATCATAAACTTGGAGGTATTGTAGACAAAGCAACAGGACTACCTCTATCATATGCAATTCTGCGCGTGTATTCTGTATCCAATAATCAAGAAATTACTCACAAGGTTTCTGATGCGAGAGGCCACTACTACTGTTTGATTTCAAATGGAAATTATTATGTGACAATAGAGAAGAAAAATGCAGATTCTACATATACAAAAGTTTTTGTTTCTCTAGCATTTGAAGTGAAGGATGGACACATTAGAGATGTATTCAGTGTATAAAATAAAATGAAAAAATTTATTAAATTCAAAGAAAATATATTTCGCGAAAACCGACTTCTCGTCATCGCACTTCTTTTTCTATTTGTATTCTCTATAACAATAAAAGCTTTCGCTACATATCCAACAACTCCATTTGTTCCATCTGACCAAGAAAATGATCCATCATGTTCTCCTGGTGACGCAAACTGTTATGTTACACCTATGGCGATCGGGGAGACTGTTGGGTCGGGGACTCTCGGTTCAGTGTTGTTTTTAGGAACATCAGGAATTCTTGCACAGGATAATTCAAATTTCTTTTGGGATGATACAAACAATAGACTTGGAATCGGAACTACAACCCCCGATACTATTTTTGACATAACAGGTACTGGTGGTGGTGCTCTTTTCACATTTAATACTGGAGGAACGAATAAAACAGCTCAGATAAACTTTGTGGATGCCAGTGCAAGCAAGGCGATACTTGGGTGGGATGGGCCAAACGCTCGTTTTGAACTAGATACAGATGAAGCAATATATTTAGGAGATATGGCAACAGAAGATTATTATTTTTCAATTGAATCTGGATCATTTATGCTCACAGGGGGTCAAACAAGTATTAATAATTCTACTGGTACTGATTTAGTGGTGAGTTCAGACGGTGATGGTCTTGGTATTTCTCCAGGTGCGAACACTGTTGAAATGGCTATTTATTCTAGTGCCGCAGGAATCATGCCGTTATGGATTAATCTTGCAACGAGCCAGACTGCAAATGCTATCACTGTTACCGACAACAGTGGAAGCACTCTCACTGCTTTAACTGCTGGTGGTTTGGTTCAAGCAAGTTCAGGTTCAGTTACAACCCCAGGTTTTGGTTTTGTTGGTGATACGAATAATGGTCTATATCGAGCGACAACAGACGAGATAGGTTTAGTAACTGCAAGTACTGAGCGTGTTCGCATAGATGCAGCAGGCGAGGTGGGTATAGGCGATACAACTCCAGATTATCTTCTTGATGTAGAGAATTCAGGTGCAGACACAAATATTTTTGCACTTACTGACTCAGATGGAGCATGTCTTCACAACCCAGAAGCGGGAGCTGAAACAGTAACATGTTCTTCTGATGAGCGATTAAAAGAGAATATAGTTGATGCAGATTCATTGTTACCATATTTTAGAGGATTCAATATTCGTGAATATGATGTGCGTGCTTCAGGAGATCATATGGTTGGAGTTGTTGCTCAGGAGGTTGCAGAAATTTATCCAGATTTAGTTAAAATGGGAGGAAATGGTTTTTATACTGTTGAAATACCAAGCACATGGGAATTGGTTAAGGTCATACAAGAACTTGATATATCAGTTCAAGACATTTCATCTGTTTCTCTTGAAAATGAAAAATCACTCGCAAGTATCATGATCAAGTGGTTTGCAGATACTGCCAATGGTGTACAGACTTTTTTTGCAGGTGAAATACATACAAAAAAGTTATGTGTTGGAGAAGTGTGTGTAACAGAAGAAGAATTTTTAAACATAGTAAATCAAAATAATAATACTGAGATTGTTCAGCAGCCATCTGAAGATAGTGTTCCCGATGAAAATCAAAATGATCCAGCTACTCCAGAAGAAATTTTACCAGACGGTGATTTAGACCCAGATGGAGAAATTGAATTGCCAAACGAAGAACCTAGTGTAGAATCTGAATTAATAATCACCCCAGAAGAAGAGACTCTACCTGAAGTTGAACCAATTCCCGAAGAATCATATTCAGTACTAGAATAATCCTCGGTTTTAAACATATACAGGAGGATATATTATATTTTTTGAGATATAATAGGCTTGTAGATGTTTAGACAAAAGATTTTACTAAAAATCAATAAGTTCTACACTTTTTCAATGCGCGAAAACCGACTTCTCGTCATCGCACTTCTTTTTCTATTCGTATTCTCTATAACAATAAAAGCTTTCGCTACATATCCAACAACTCCATTTGTTCCATCTGACCAAGAAAATGATCCATCATGTTCTCCTGGTGACGCAAACTGTTATGTTACACCTATGGCGATCGGGGAGACTGTTGGGTCGGGGACTGATTATTCAGTTTTATTTATTGATGAAAACGGAGACCTTGCAGAAGATAATGCAAATTTTCTTTATGACAATTCTTCGGGTTATCTATATTCAGACAACTTATCTCTTACAGAAAATCTAAACATAACAACAACCACAGGTTCAGATGTCGGTGTTATTACAAAAGACAGCGTGAGGTTTTTACATACTTACAAACCAGCTGGAACAAACGACAACCTTTTTATAGGAAAATCTTCTGGTAACTTTACTCTATCGGCTACATCTAACCTAAATGGAAATACTGGTGTTGGTGAAAATGCTCTAACAAGTATATCTTCAGGTTACTATAACAGTGCATTTGGTTTGTCAGCTCTTAGATATTTAACTTCTGGGAATGACAACACTGCTATCGGTATGCAGGCAGGGGTTCGTATAACTTCTGGAGACTACAACACAGCTTTAGGTACCAGTGCTCTTTATGGTGCTGGGTCTCCGTCTAGTCTTACTGGGTCTTACAACGTAGGTCTTGGTAACACTACTTTATATTCACTTTCAACAGGGTCAAACAATGTTGCTATAGGTTATCAAGCTGGACTAAACTCTTCTTCTGCTTCTAATAATATCTTTATAGGATTTGAAGCAGGGCATGATATTACAACAGAATCTGGAAATATTTTTATTGGTTATCAGGCGGGGGCAGATGCAACAGGGTCTGATCAGTTGTACATAGAAAATTCCAACAGTACCTCACCGCTTATATATGGAGATTTTGCAAATGATTATGTAAATATAAACGGTAGACTTGGAATAGGGACATCAACACCGGATTTTGAACTAGAAGCAGTTTCTGGGTCTCAAAATATTGAGTTCGTTGGGACCGCTTATGCTGGAAAGAAAATAGTTTTTGGCGGAAGAAGTGCAAATGGAACAGAGGGTTCTCCTACTGCTTCTACAGCGGGCGATATTTTGGCAGAATTTTCTGGTCTTGGGTATTACACAGGCGGAACAAGTGGCTTCACTTCTTCAACGACAGGTGGAATGAGAGTATATGCAGAAGGAACTTTTACAGACGCTTCTTACCCAACACAGCTTCGTTTTGTTACAACTGACTCAGGTTCTACGACTCTTTCAACAAGAATGGTTATTCTTGCCAATGGAAATGTTGGTATTGGTGATAATACTCCAGACAATAGTTTAGATATTGCTTCAACTACAAATACAGGCATTGCAATTAGTGCATCAGGTGCAGATGTCGATCCTTATATAAAGTTTGAGCTTGCTGATGGAACCCCTTCTTTTACTATGGGAGTAGATGATTCAGACAGTGATAGCTTCAAGATTTCTACAACAGCACTAGGTACAAGTGATAGATTTATTATTGATTCATCGGGAAATGTGAATGTTGGAGGCGATGGAACACCCGGCTCTCTTTTCTCTGTTGGGTCTACTTCACAATTTCAAGTTGGTTCATCTGGGTCTATTGATGCTGTTACGACTATTACAACTTCAGGAGGTATTATCATTGGTTCTGCTGGAACGGGTGCGCTCAGTGTAGGTTCAACTTCAGGTGTTTACAGAACAACAAACGGTGGATCGAACGTAACTCCTCAAACAATTTTTGATGTAGATAACTCAAACTCAACTGCTGGATCACAAGCTTATATTTTTGATACAAACAGCGGTCTTGTGTTCACTGCAGCAAACGGTGCTCGTCGCATAGCCCGTGCTTCGATAGATATAACAAACTTAACAAACACAGCTGGGTCTGAGACAGGCGATTTGGCATTTTCTACAAAACCATCTGGAGCAGCGATAACCGAAAGACTCCGCATCGACGCATCTGGTGAAGTTGGTATAGGAGACACAACTCCAGACTACCTTCTTGATGTTGAAAATACATCTGTCGACACAGATATCTTTGCTCTCACCGACTCAGATGGAGCATGTCTTCACAACCCAGAAGCGGGAGCTGAAACAGTAACATGTTCTTCTGACGAGCGACTAAAAGAGAATATAGTTGATGCAGGCGACATATTGCCTTACTTTATGGATTTTCGTATAAGAGAGTACGATGTGCTAGCTTCTGGAGATCACATGACTGGAGTTGTAGCCCAAGAAGTTATGGAAACATATCCAGACCTTGTACGAATGGGTGGAAATGGTTTCTATACAGTAGAACTTCCTAGTACATGGCAGATAATAAAAGGAATCCAAGAATTGAAAATATCAATCGACGATCTAGAGTCTTTTGATTTAGAAAATGAGAATTCTATGGCACAAAAAATTATTGTCTGGCTTGCTGACGCAACAAATGGAATACAAAATATATTTGCAAAGCGCGTAACAGTTGAAGAGCTTTGTGTAGAAGATATTTGTCTTACAAAGACTGATCTAATAAATATTCTTGAAAGCCAAGATGGATACAACCCACCAGTTACTGATCCTGTAGAGGATCCGGTTGTATTGGATGAAACTAATACAGGGGGTGAGCCAGAAGGTCCAACAGAAGATGTTCAACCAGAAGATGTCCCAGTGGAGGAAAATATTGAAAATACTGGAGGCGATGAAAATGTTGAAGATCCAGCACCAGAATCTCCCGTAGAGCCAGAGCCTACAATCCCAGAAGAGCCAGAAGCTCCAGCTATCTAATTTTAAGCATTTTATACAATATAAACCTCCCAGCCCTTGCAAAAGCTTAAAGGGTATAGTAAAGTATCCGTACTAGCTTTTACGAGCTATTTAATTTTGAATCTAAATATAGATGCCAACAGTAAATCAACTTATAAGAAAAAATAGAAAGAAAATAGTCCGCAAGTCAAAAGCGGTGGCTTTGGCGCGTGGTTTCAATGCTATAAACAACAAGCCTATATTTTACCCATCTCCATTTAAGCGTGGTGTGTGTACAAAAGTTACTACAACTACTCCAAAAAAGCCTAACTCAGCGCTTCGAAAAATAGCTCGTGTACGTCTTACAAACGGAATGGAAGTAACAGCTTATATTCCTGGTGAAGGACACAATATCCAAGAACACTCAGTGGTAGTACTTCGCGGTGGTCGTGTTAAAGACCTTATCGGTGTGCGATACCACATTGTTCGCGGTGTGCTAGATACACAGGGTGTTGAAAAGCGTCGCCAATCAAGATCACTATACGGTGCTAAAAAACCTAAAGACAATAAGAAATAATTTATATGCGAAGAAGACTAAAAAATAAAAAAATAGTAGAAGGGGATTTGGTTTACAATTCTCCAAAACTAGCAAAGTTTATAAACTACATTATGTATGATGGTAAGAAAGAGGTAGCTCGCGGTGTAGTTTACGAAGCTCTAGAAATAATCAAAGAAAAAGCAGCTACAGAAAATCCACTAGAAGTTTTTGATGCAGCTATCAGAAACGCTGGTCCTACAACAGAAGTTCGTTCACGACGTATCGGTGGAGCAAACTACCAAGTTCCTCGTGAAGTTCGCCCAGAAAGAAAACAATCTCTAGCATTTCGATGGATCAAAGAAGCTGCTCGTGGTAAAAAAGGTGTGCCTATGGCAGCCTCACTAGCCGATGAGCTAATACTTGCTTCAAAGAACGAAGGTTCTGCTATCAAAAAGCGTGATGATACTCACAAGATGGCTGAAGCAAACAAAGCATTTGCCCATTTTGCTTGGTAATAAAAATAACCCCGAAAGGGGGTATTTTTTTACCAGTGCAAAATGGAGTCCACAGGATTGCGATTTCAACCAATCGAGTACGATTTAAGAAATCGGGAACATTCAGATCTTGGTTTTTATATTGATTTGCAAAAAAACTCCTTGCAATGTATAGTATTGGCAATAAGCGCTAGCGCTTTTTTTATTACTTTTTATTTTAAGCTGACAGCTGAAACCTTATAGCTCGAAGCTAGATTTATGGAACGAGATTACCCACTAGAGAAAGTTAGAAATTTTGGAATTATTGCGCACATTGACGCTGGTAAAACTACTACATCAGAGCGTGTTTTGTATTACACAGGTGTATCACACAAAATAGGTGAAGTTCACGAGGGTGAAGCAACTATGGACTGGATGGAGCAAGAGCGAGAGCGCGGAATCACTATTACTTCTGCGGCTACTACTTGTTTCTGGACACCTACATACGATTTAAACAATAAAAATCTAAAACACAGATTCAATATTATTGACACTCCTGGACACATTGACTTCACAGTGGAAGTTAAGCGTTCACTTCGTGTGCTGGACGGTGCTGTTGTGGTGTTTGACGGTGTGGCTGGAGTAGAGCCTCAGTCTGAAACAAACTGGCGCTACGCTGACGATGCTCGTGTTCCACGTATTTGTTTTGTAAACAAACTCGATCGCACAGGTGCTTCATTTGAGCACTCATACAAAACTATTCTAGAAAGACTTTCAAAGAAGGCTATCAGAATGCAAATACCAATAGGTCTAGAAGACAAATTTGAAGGAGTAATAGATCTACTAAAAATGAAAGCTTACTTCTTTGAAGGTGAGATGGGTAATCAGGTTGTTGAAAAAGATATTCCTGAAAACTTGATGGCTGATGCAAAAAAGTATCACGATGAACTTATAGAAAAAATCGTTGAGCAAGACGAGAATGTAATGAATGAGTATTTTGAAGGCAAGATTCCAGAAATGGCTGTTTTGAAGAAACTTATGCGTAAGGCAGTTATTGCAAACGATATCTTCCCAGTATTTGCTGGTTCTGCTCTAAAAAACAAAGGTGTTCAGCTTGTTCTAGACGCGGTGGTAGATTATCTACCAGCTCCTACTGATATCCGTGCTGTAACAGGTACAAATCCTGACACAGAAGAGAGTATAGAGCGTCATGCTAGTGATGCAGAGCCTTTTTCAGCTCTTGCGTTCAAGGTTGCAACTGATCCATTCGTGGGGCAACTTATATTCTTCCGAGTTTACTCCGGTAGTCTATCTGCGGGAAGTTATGTTTATAACCCTAGAACTGGCAACAAAGAGCGTATTGGTCGCATATTACGTATGCATGCAAACGAACGTGAAGAAGTGAAAAAAGTTTTTGCTGGAGAAATTGCAGCTGCTGTAGGACTTAAAGATACAAAAACTTCAGATACACTTTGTGACGAAGAAAATCCTATAATTCTAGAACGTATTGTATTCCCAGAACCTGTTATCTCACTTCGTATTGAACCAAAAACAAAAGCTGACCAAGAAAAAATGGGTATGGCACTTTCAAGACTTGCTGACGAAGACCCAACTTTCCGTGTTTCTACAGATCAAGAAACTGGCGAAACTATTATTGCTGGAATGGGAGAATTGCACCTAGATATTATTGTGGATCGTATGAAGCGCGAGTTCTCAGTTGAAGCAAACGTTGGTAAACCACAAGTTGCATACCGTGAGACTATTACTGGTACTGCAGATGTAGAAGGTAAATACATCAAACAATCTGGAGGTCGTGGAAACTACGGTCATGTTCGAATCAAGGTTAAACCTATGGATATGACTCTTTCAAAAGAAGATATCGCAGATCTACCAAAAAATACAAAACGTGAAGATCACTTTGAGTTTATAAACAACATCAAAGGAGGTGTTATCCCTCAAGAATATATTCCTGCTTGTGAAAAAGGATTCAGAGAAGGTTTGGACAGAGGAATCCTCGCAGGTTTCAAAATGGTGGATGTTTCTGTCGATCTATATGACGGTAGTTACCACGAAGTGGACTCAAACGAAATGGCTTTTAAAATTGCAGCTTCTATGGCTATGCAAGATGCAGCTAAAATGGCTCGCCCAGTGATACTTGAACCTATGATGAAGGTTGAAGTCGTAACACCAGAAAAATTCATGGGAGATGTGACTGGATCACTTTCTGCAAAACGTGGACTTATCGAAGGTATGGAAGATAGAGGTATGAACAAAGCTGTAAAAGCTGTTGTGCCACTATCTGAAATGTTCGGTTATATGACTAGTTTGCGCTCTATGACAGAAGGTCGCGCAGGATTCACTATGGAATTCCTCCGTTACGACATAGTTCCGCAAAACGTTGCCGAGACTATCATCGCAGCAAGAAAATAAGATAAAACTCAAAGTAAAAATCTAGTCTATAAGACTAGATTTTTACTTTGAGAATCGTGTTATAATTTATACAGGTCGAAATCAGAAGATTAATTGATTTCTAAAACTATGGATAACATGACAGGTGGTAGTGGTATGGTTTGCAAATGTAACCATCACAAAGTAGTGCCTATGATGGTTTTCTTGATTGGTTTGGTGTTGCTTTTAGGCGCACTAAATATCTTATCTTCAAATCTAGTTTCAATACTATGGCCAGCGTTTCTAACTATAGCTGGATTCATGAAGATGATGGAAGGGAAGTGTAAGTGTTGCTAATGTAAAAATATAAAAACCTCCGTTTTCACGGAGGTTTTTATATTTGACTTTTTCATATTTTTTGTTATAATTTGAAAAAACAGAACAACAGATGAAAAAGAAAGCAATAGATCTTTTCAAGCTTATGAAAGAGCGTCAGATATTCAGAAAAATCTGGTTATGGATACTTTTATTTCTAAGACCATCTATTATGGCTGCATGTATAACTTTTTTGTGGTATATATTTTTGCCATATATAAAGCCATATTATTTATCAATTGAAAACGATGAGATGATTGCGGCGCTTATAGGCATATTTGCCGGCCTGTATGTTTTACCGGTTGCGTTTATGCTTGATCGTGTGGGAAGTGAATACGTGAAGATTATTGATGCAATAGACAATGACAATGAAGAGCAGTTTAGAAAATATTTTCGCTCTAGCACGAACCCGATGACTCATGTATTTATGTTTGTTGTTTCTATGCACATAATGTATTTCTTTGCAGTCAGAAATTATTCTGAATACAGAGACGGAATACAAGTGATTATGCACCTATCCTTTGTAGTTGCTTTTGTTTGGCAGACTGCAAACATAATAGATCAACCCAAAAACGCTCCTTGGCTTGTGGGAAAGATTAAAAAAGAGTGGCTTAAGCCACAAAAAAAATAAAATTAAAAACCCGTCCAGTTGGACGGGTTTCTTTATTTTATGAGCTTCAATGGCAGATACCCAGAATTTATAGGTGTTTCCATTTCCATATGAGCGGCTTGGATTTTTGAAATTTTTTCCAAAGCAATTCTGTAACCAGGAATTTCGATTTTTAACACGTCATCGATATCAAATTTGTCGTCTACGTGTGATCTTGCTCCAGCAGGTGCTTTTTGACCATTTTTGTAAAATGGGTGTTTCAGTGCCTCTACCTTTGCTACCTCAATCGACTCAGCAACAACCAATATTTTTTTATGGTCTTCTTCGAATTCGTTTGGAGTATAGGCTCCAAAATTTATGAAGTATAAATTTTTCGCTGTCTTTATTTTTTCACCAGCTCTTAAGGGGAAGGCGACAACTTTGTATCCATTTACACATTTTACTTCTTTCCATACATCTACATGCAGAGTATTTTTTTCAGTAGTTTGTGCTTCAGGCCAGAAATCAATCATCTGTTGTTTTAAATCAGATAATTTTTCTCCGACACCAAAAAAGATGTCATGCTGTTCTGTATTTCTGCCTTCGGGTTTGCATCCGAGCAGCACCATAAAAAGATTTTTTCTTTCCATAATTTGTGAACTTTTTAAATACTTTAGTTTAAAACCCCGCTCTTGTCAATATTTGTATTATGTGGTATTTTGATTTTAAATAAATGTAACATGCAAAGAAAAATAGAAGTATTCAAGAAACCAGCAGCTTTTCATAGATATAAAAAAGCTAAAGATACAATAAATGCACTGATTAGACTGGTAAATGGCAAGCAGTATATGCTCGGTCGCGAGAACCTCAAAAGGTTGAACTATGCTTTTGATTTGATGGCTAGTTCAAAATCAAAACCAGAGAGGAAGCAAGAAATAGCCAGTAAAAGTATCACAGCAAGCATCGATAGAAATGTTGAATACTTGGGGGTTATACAACTCACCAGTGTTCTCGATGGTGTTTTCAAGAGTCGCAACAAAGAATTTGCGATTGATCTCGTAAAGCAGTATATCGACCTCAAGGGGTCGGAGGTTCACGAAGTAGACAAGAGAAATCTCTTAAGTATTTTAAAAGAGATTCGTGATGACTTGGATATGAACCAAAAATTGAACAGATGATTTTAAAACCCCGCGCGAGGGTTTTTATTTTTGGAATCATTCTGTTCATTTGATATTCACAAATAAAAAGGTACACTAGGAAAAATGAACACAAATATGGAAAATAAAAAAATATGTTTTATCACTGGGGCTACAGGAGAGATAGGTCAGTTTGTCGTGGCCGAAGGGGTGAGTCGAGGTTATAAAGTAGTGGCTTTTGGTAGAAATGAAGAAAAGCTTCAGGCCCTGAAAGATCAACATGGAGATAGTGTTGATGTTATTTCTCTAGACCTTGGTTCTAGTATAAATATCGAAGAAGCTTTAAATACAATATTTACTCGGATGCATGAAGTAGATTGTGTCATCAATTCGACTGGCAAGTTCGCCTGGGATTACAAATATCCAGGTGAGACCACAGACGAGCAAAGATTGAACGCTATCGAGGACCTGGAGGAGCAAAACTTTCTCGCTCCTATGCGTTTCGTAGATGCAATGAAAAAATGCTACAAATCTGAAAACAAGGTGAAGATTTTGAATGTTTCGTCTCATGCTGCCTCTTTTCCGCTTAAAGATCTGCTTACCTGGCCAGAGTGGGGGTATGTCTTCTCAAAAAGGAATTTCTCAAAGCAGACTGTTTCAAGAGGTTTGGATAAGGATGAAAAGTTTGAATACTTGCTTATTGAGCCGAAAATCATCGATACTCCCAAAATGAGAGCTGATTTTAACGATGAAACCGAGACCAGAAGGCCTAAAATAAAGGTGGATTGGGATAAAGACGCTCAAAAGCCTGAAAGTTTAGCCAAAGACATGTTTGATATGATCGAAAAATAAAAAAACCGCCTCAGAAGTAGGCGGTTTTAATTTTTATTTGTTTTGAATCATTGCATAGGCAAGTTTCGACCATTCATTTTTTGGCTTGAGAACAATATTGCCTGTCTGGATATCTGAAGCCACAAAAGGATCATCTTGTTTGTATTCTGCAAAAGGTTTTTTCACGAGTGAAAATACTGGAATATTTCTTTTATTAAAATCATATTCATTATCTATCGTGACTGAGCGGTTAAGTAATCCACCAATAGCGACTACTTCTCCGCCTCTTGCTTCTATCATTTCAATAGTTTCTTTTGTTGTAGAGAAGTTATTGAGAACATCTTCCACAATGATTACTTTTTCCCCTGGGAAAATAGAATGTCGGATGAAATTCAAAGTTGCTTGTTCGCGCATGTTATCTGTCGCGAGTTGAGTTACTTTTTTCTCTATATAGGCAAAACGACTGCCTGTTATATACGCAAGCATTTGTGCTATTGCAATACCACCCATTTGCGGACCACAGATAAGATCAGTTTTTGAAAATATAGGGTCGTTTTTTATGGTCATAATGTTAGCTAGGCGGTATAGCAATATCGGATATTGCTCAAGGACAGAGAAATTTGCATATATATCACCAACATATTGTCTTGCCGAGCCGTCTTCTCCGGTATATTTTCCTGCGTAACCAACAAGTGGGCCGAGCCTTTTTCCTTCTTTGTCTTTTGGACACTCATAGAACCCTCCAAGTTCGTATAGAATTCTCAATGGGTCATTCTGGTGTTTTTCAAAAAGCTCAAATTGATTGATTTTTTCCATAATTTGTACGATTTTTACCCACTTTACCACTATATAGTTTTTTTACAAGAAAGTTGATTTTTTAGGCTTTAATTTGACAATATTTTAGTATTTGCTAATATGAGGGCATCGCAATTTTGCGCTGTTTTTATTTGAACAGTATTATTAATTTACATAATTTTACACATGAATAGCTCGTCTATTCCTCTGTGATCTCAAAAATATGGCAACAGAAGCATTCGATCGAAGTAAGCCTCACGTAAACGTGGGAACAATTGGTCACGTAGACCATGGAAAGACAACATTAACTGCAGCAATACTGCATGTTTTGGACATGGCGGGTAACAAAGTTAAGCTAAAAGACGTTAACGCTATTGACTCTGCGCCTGAAGAAAAGGCTCGTGGTATTACTATTAACCTTTCACACAACGAGTATGAAACTCCTACTCGTCACTATGCACACATTGATGCTCCAGGTCACGCTGACTACATCAAAAACATGATTACTGGTGCAGCTCAGATGGACGGTGCAATCCTAGTGGTTGCAGCTACTGATGGTGCTATGCCACAAACTCGCGAACACGTTCTTCTTGCAAAACAAGTTGGTGTTCCAAAGATCATTGTTTTCCTAAACAAGTGCGACATGGTTGATGACAAAGATCTTATCGACCTAGTTGAAGAAGAGATCCGTGAAATCCTTACAAAACAAGGCTTTGATGGTGCAAATGCTCCTGTGATCCGTGGATCAGGACTAAAAGCTCTAGAAGCAACTTCAATGGAAGATGAATGGGCAAAGAAAGTTCTTGAACTTACAGAAGCTCTAGATACATACATCCCAGTTCCAGAACGTGACGTAGCTAAGCCTTTCCTTATGGCAGTTGAAGACATCTTCTCTATCGAAGGACGTGGAACTGTTGCTACAGGTAAAATCGAACGTGGAATCGTAAAGGTTGGAGAAGAAATTGAAATCGTTGGTATCAGACCTACAGCTAAAACAACTGTTACTGGTATTGAAATGTTCAACAAAAACCTAAACGAAGGACAAGCTGGAGACAACGCTGGTATTCTACTTCGCGGTACAAAGAAAGAAGATATTACTCGTGGACAAGTTCTAGCAAAAACTGGATCTGTTACTCCACATGATCAATTTGAGTGTGAAGTTTACATCTTGAAGAAAGAAGAAGGAGGTCGCCACACACCATTTTTCAAGGGTTACAAGCCACAATTCTACATCCGTACAACTGACGTTACTGGAGAAGTTACACTTCCAGATGGAGTAGAAATGGTTATGCCTGGAGATACTATAACTTTCAAAGTTAAGCTTATTACTCCAGTTGCACTAGAAGAACAACAGCGCTTTGCTATCCGTGAAGGAGGTAAGACAGTTGGAGCTGGTGTTGTAACTAAAATTACTGCATAACAGAAAGATTATTGTGCGAAAGCACTTAAAGAAGTTCATTCATGACAACAAAAACAACAAAACCAAAAGCAACTCGCAAGAAGACAACAAAAGCAGTGAAGGACGATGCTAGTATCAAGCTTCGCATACGCGTACGTGCGTATGAGAACAAGATTCTCGATGCTTCTGTAAAGCAAATCATAGACACAGCGTTGCGCTATGATGCTACGGTAGTAGGTCCAATACCTCTTCCAACAGAGATCAAGAAATATACTGTTAACCGTGCTTCATTCGTATATAAAAATTCTCGTGAACAATTTGAAATGCGTGTTCACAAGCGTGTTATCGATATATTGAATCCAAATCAAAAGACTATCGAAGCGCTAACGAATCTAAGTCTTCCTTCTGGTGTTGATATTGATGTAAAGATGCTCTAATAGGCGCGCATAATAAATGGCGCAAAGTAAAGCAGAGTGAGTAAAGAAATTTACTCTCACTGTTTTCTTTGCCTTATCACTTAAATTACTAATATGAAATTTATTCTCGGAACAAAACAACATATGGCAAACTATTTTACCGAAGACGGTAAGGTTGTTCCTGTGACTCTAGTTTCTACAGGCCCAATTGTTGTTACACAGGTTAAAGAAAAGGACAAAGACGGATATTCTGCTGTTCAAGTTGGTTACGGCACTCAAAAGCCAGAACGCAAAACAAAAGCAGAAATTGGACATACAAAAGATTTAGGATCTTTTAGATTCTTGCGTGAATGGAGAATGGAGAATCCAACATTAAAACGTGGCGACACTCTAAACTTAGATCAATTCGCAGTAGGCGATAACGTAAGTGTTAGTGGTATTACAAAAGGTAAAGGTTTTCAAGGTGTAGTTAAGCGTCACGGTTTCCATGGAGATAAGAGATCTCATGGACGCAAGCACTCAGAACGCGCTCCAGGTTCTATTGGAGGAGGAGGACGTGCTGGAGGACGTGTTATTAAAGGAATGCGCATGGCGGGAAGAATGGGAAGTGATTTTATCACTGTAGAGAATCTTACTGTTGTTGCTATTGATCCTGAAACAAATACTTTATTTATAAAAGGTGCCATACCTGGTCGTCGTGGTACGCTTGTTGAGGTAACTTCAAAATAATTTTATGGCTACAACAAATAAAACAAAAAAATCTGTAAAGAAAGTTTCTGAAACAGGCCCAAAGACTAAAACTGTTTCTTTAGATGCAGTTGTCTATGACCAAAAAGGTGTTGCTGGAGAGACAATTAAGCTTCCAGAAAATGTTTTTGGCGTAAAATGGAATGGTGACATGGTTCATCAGGTAGTTACAAGTATCTTGGGAAACAAGCGTGCTGGTACTGCAGACACAAAAGATCGTGGTGAAGTACGTGGTGGAGGTATCAAACCTTGGAAGCAAAAAGGAACAGGACGATCTCGTCACGGTTCAAGTCGTTCACCAATATGGGTTGGTGGAGGTACTACTCATGGTCCAATTACAGACAAAAACTACAAGAGAAAGATCAATAAGAAGATGAGAAATAAAGCTCTAGCAACTGTTCTATCTGAAAAGTGGAAAAGTGGCCAAGTGTTGTTTGTTTCTAATCTAAAAATTGGTTCTAAGACAAAAGAAGGTGCTTCTGTAATTAATGCTCTAAAATCTATCAGTGGTTTTGAAAAGATTGGAGTAAACAAAAGAAAAAATACAGCACTTATATTCCCACAAGTTGATGAAGTCTCACTACGACCTTTTGGAAATATTCCTGCAGTTAGACTAGAATCTGTTTTGGATATAAACCCAGCACAAATTTTGAACTACAAATACATTATTATCGTTGATCCAGAAGTTTCTCTTTCTGCGCTTACAAAACGTGTAAATTCAAAATAATTTTATGGCTACAACAAATAAAACAAAAAAAGGAAAAGAGGGTATCATAAAGCGACCTCGCATAAGTGAAAAGGCTGCATTTATATCTACAAAAAATGTATACACTTTCGATGTTTCTCCTGATGCAACTAAACCTGAAATAATAAAGAACATCGTAGCTAAATATAAAGTTACTCCTATAAAAGTGGGTATAGTTACAATTAGAAAAAATAAAATTACTGTACGAGGCAAGAAGGGAACCACAAGTGGAGGTAAGAAAGCTTATGTTTATCTTAAAAAAGGCGATAGTATAGAATTAATATAAATAGGGAATAGTATTATTAAATATGAAATCATATAAACCAACAACTCCATCACGCAGACACATGACAACGGTTCCATATCGTGAGTTGCTTTCTGGCGCAAAGCCTGAAAAATCTCTCGTATATGGTCGCAAGCGTTCTGTTGGAAGAAACAATCAAGGACGTATTACAACTCGCCACAAAGGAGGAGGTCACAAACGTTTATTTAGAGATGTAGATTTTCTTTACAATAAATTTGATATTCCTGCTAAGATTGCTTCAATCGAGTACGATCCAAACAGAACAGCTTTTATCGCTCTTGCTGTATACAAAGACGGAGAAAAAAGATATGTTATTGCTCCAAAGAGCATGAAAGTAGGAGATACTTTTATTGTATCTGAAAGTGCTCCTTTAACTACCGGAAACAGACTGCCTTTGAGAAAAATACCTGTAGGTACTTTTGTCTACAACATAGAACTAAAACCAAAAGGTGGTGCTAAAATTTCTCGTGGCGCAGGAGTGTTTACTCAAGTAGTTGCAAACTCAGATGGTCAAACACACCTAAAGATGCCTTCAACTGAAATTCGTAAAGTTTCAGAAGAATGTTTCGCTTGTATAGGGGAAGTTTCAAATGGTGAACACGCTCTAGAATCTATAGGTAAAGCAGGACGCAGTCGCTGGAAGGGTATTCGCCCAACAGTCCGTGGATCTGTGATGAACCCAGTTGATCACCCATACGGAGGAGGAGAAGGACGCCAAGGACGCGGAACTCGCCGACCAAAAACTATGTGGGGTAAAGTTACAGGAGGACGAAAGACTCGTACACCTAAAAAATACTCAAACCATCTCATCGTATCTCGTCGTAAGACAGGAAAAAATAGAAAAGGTTAAAAACAAAATCCGGGTTTGCCCCGGATTTTGTTTTGTGTTAGATTGAGGCAAAATTAAACGAAATGAAGATAATCTTAGTTCCGGTACAAGTTGAGTCAAAAGTAACTCAGAGAATCAAGGAGAATTTGATTCAAAAAGGTCATTCTGTAGCAGTGTTGAATCTTGAAGAAAACATGAGTCATAGTGACTTAAATCAAGACGAAATAATAATTTTCATCAATGAACCCTTGCTTTATTTGGAGCATAAAGTGAGAAATATGATGGCCTGGGCCAACAAAAAAGGTGCAAATTTCTTATTTTTCAACAGTAGTTCCAAAGAACAATTATTGCCAAATCTCGATGGAGATATAAGCAATCTTGCAAAATTCATTTAAATAAACTTGTAAAATCCCCAAATTCGGGGATTTTAATATGTAAAATTTGACATTTTTGGCGTATTTGCTAGTATAGTTTCAACGCTCCTAGAGAGCTATTTTAATTGAACAGTGGGTAGCAATAAGCGAATAGTTAACAGGAAACACCTGTGTCATATTCCTTTATGCCTAATCACTCTTTACTAACACATGACACGATCACTTAAAAAAGGACCATACGTTGATGAAAGACTCCTCAAGAAGATTGAGGGCAAAAACCCTATTTCTACAGGGGTTATTAAGACTTGGTCACGAGCTTCTCAGATATCTCCAGAGATGGTTGGATTTAATTTTGGTGTACATAATGGTAAAAGTCACATAGAAGTACTCGTTACAGAAGATATGGTTGGTCACAGATTAGGTGAATTTTCTCCAACTCGAAAGTTTATTAGACACGGAGGTAAGATGCAAAAGGAACTTGAGGCGAAACAAAAAGAGACAGAAATCGCTCAGGCTAAAGCTGCAAAGGCTACTTCAGACAGTAAAGCAACTAAGAAATAATTATGAAGGCTTCAATCCCAAATTACAGACAATCACCTAGAAAGGTTCGCCTAGTTGCGGATTTGATTAAAGGTAAAAAAGTAGGAGATGCTGAACTAGCTTTGTCTTTTTTGCCTAAACGCGCAGCAACACCAATTTTGGTTTTATTGCGCTCAGCTATTGCAAACGCAACACAGAATTCTGGTATAAAAAAAGAAAACCTTGTAGTTTCAGATATTAGAGTAGACAAAGGAGTGACTATGAAGCGCTTCATGCCTCGTGCACGTGGTTCTGCTTCTCGTATAAACAAGAGATCAAGTCACGTTTTGCTTGTATTATCTGAAAAGGCAGAGAAAGTAAAGAAAGCTAAGACTTCAGTAGTCAAGAAAGCAGTATCAAAAAAGACTAAAAAAGTAACTGAATAATATTTTTAAATAATAATTTATGTCAAAAATTGTCCACCCATATGCACATCGCCTAGTAATACTCAGAGATTGGAAATCTCGCTGGTTTGCTAGTGGTAAGAAATATGTAGACTTCTTGCGTGTTGATGTTTTAATACGTGAATACCTAGAAAAGAGACTTCGCGGTTCTTATGTTTCATCTATCGAAGTTGAGAGAAATCAAAAAGCTTTTCGTATAATAATCCGAACATCTAGACCTGGTGTGCTTATTGGTAGAAACGGAGAGGGTTCAATAAAACTAAAAGCAGACATAATTAAAGAGATAAACAAACTAGGAATTAAACCATCTGAAGAGATAAAGATTGATATAGTTGAAGTTGCTCAACCAGAAGCAGACGCAACCATCGTTGCTTATATGATTGCGGAAGGTCTAGAAAAAAGACTTCCTTACAGACGTGTATTGAAACAGACAATTGAAAAAGTTATGTCTGTAAGAGGTGTTGAAGGAGCACGTATAGTTGTGGGGGGAAGATTAGGAGGAGCAGAAATTGCTAGAAGTGAAGAAATAAAGCGTGGTTCAATCCCACTACAAACTTTCAGAGCTGATATTGATTTTGCGCGCGAAAAAGCACATCTACCTTATGGAGATGTCGGTATTAAGGTTTGGATTTATCGCGGACAAGTTTTTCAAAAAGATAAGAAATAATTTTAATTTAAATTTATGTTAGTCCCAAAGAAAGTAAAACATCGAAAATGGCAACGTGCACGTAAAGATATCTCAAAGCTCGGAAGTGATACGAGAGGTACTTCTGTGTCCTTCGGTTCTTATGGAATCAAGGCAACAAGCAGTGCTCGTGTTATGTCAAACCAAATCGAATCTGCTCGTAAGGCAATGACTCGTGCACTTGGTAAGACTGGTCGTGTATGGATCCGAATATTTCCTGATCGTCCTGTAACAGCAAAACCACCAGAAGTGGGTATGGGAAAAGGAAAGGGAGATTTGCAAGGATACTGCTTTGAAGTTAGACCAGGACGTGTTATTTTCGAAGTCGACGGTGTTGATGAGAAAATTGCTCGTGAAGCATTACGTAAGGCTGGAACAAAGCTTCCTATGAAGACTAAGGTAGTAAGTCGCGAATTGTAAAATTTATGAAAAAGATGAAAGATATAAAAACAGAAGATATTGAAAAAGAACTCGTAGATGCTCGTGAGACTCTTTCAAGTTTCAATTTCAATCTTTCTGGCGCAAAGACAAAAGATGTTCGCGCAGGTCGCAATACAAGAAGAAAAATCGCACGTATTTTAACAGAATTACGCTTGCGTAAGTCATAAACCATATGAAAACAGAAATCAAAAAAAAGAATAAGGTTTTGAGTGGCGTAGTTGTATCAAACAAAATGGACAAAACTGCGGTTGTTTCAGTGTCAAATTTCAATAAGCACCCTAAATATCAGAAATACATTAAAGTTTCAAAAAAATATAAAGCACACGATGAAGACAATAGTGCTGTGGTCGGATCAACAGTAATGATTGAAGAATGTTCTCCTATTTCAAAGGATAAGCATTTTAAAATCATCAAATAATAACCTTAATTTTTTAAAATAATTTTATGCTTCAAGATGGATCAGTTGTAAAAATAACAGACAATGCCGGAGGAAAGATCGGGAAGATTTTCAAAGTACTCGGTGCTTCACACAGACGCTATGCTCGCATAGGGGATGTTGTGATTATCTCAGTTAAAATCGCAGAACCTCGCAAAGCTGTAAAGAAAAAGGATGTTCACCAGGCTGTAGTAGTGCGTACAACTAACGCATTTCGAAGAAAGGATGGTTCATATATAAGATTTGATGATAATGCAGTTGTAATCCTTGAAAAAGGTAAGCTTGAACCAAAAGCAGGGCGTATATTCGGCCCAATACCTCGTGAATTGGCTGAGAGAGGTTATCAGAAGATAATATCTCTAGCTCCAGAGGTTCTATAAAAAGAATCTTTTAATAAAAAAAATTATGAAAATCAAGAAAGGAGACAATGTAATAGTGTTAACAGGTAAAGACAAAGGCAAAAACGGGTCTGTTTTGAAGGTTATTCCTAGTGAAAACAAGGTTGTTGTTGATGGTATAAACAAAAAGAAAAAACATATCCGCAGTCGTGCAAGAGGTGCAAAAGGGCAAGTAGTCGAAATTTCTCTACCAATACATGCATCAAATGTTAAGCTTAAGAGTGATGCAGTAGCAAAACCTAAAAAAGCTAAAAAATAATTATGGAACCAATAAAGATAAAAGAAGAAAAAGCATACGAGATTATGAAAGCTAAGCGTGGTTACAAAAACCGCCTTGCATCACCTCGTCTATTGAAAGTTATAGTTGCGTCTGGTACAGGTAGTGGAATTAAAAAAGATAAAAATCGTAACGAATTTATAATCGGACGTCTTGCAAAGATCACAGGTCAAAAGCCTGCAACAAAGAGCGCAAAGAAATCTATTGCTAGTTTTAAAGTTAGACAAGGTGATCCAGTTGGAGTTATGGTTACTCTACGCGGAGCTCGCATGTATGGATTTTTAGATAAGCTTACAAACGTTGCTATTCCTCGTATGAAAGACTTTCGAGGTGTTGATACAAAGATTGTAGACAGCATTGGAAATCTAACTCTGCCAATACGTGAACACACTATTTTCCCAGAAACAGGGGACGAAGAGCTAAAAGATGTTTTTGGTCTCGCTGTTACAATAGTAACAAGTGCAAAAACAAAAGAAGAAGCACTAGAATTCTTTACACTCCTAGGTTTTCCATTTAAGAAATAAAAACATTTTGAAAGAAAAAATCCCCTCTGGGGATTTTTTCTATTTTGTTTTATATCATAAACGGTATACAATATTGCTTATGAATATAAATATGGATATTAATTCAGTTGATACAAACGAAAATATTAGCCCTATTGAACTACAAGCTCTTTTGGCTGAGAAGTCAGCCGCAGAACAAGCAGTTGCTCAAAAAGAGTCCGAACTTTTAATTGCAAAGCAAAATCTAGAAAATATAAATAAACGCATTTCTAGTATCAGCGAAAATAAGGCTGAAGAAGAGTCACCAAAAAATATAGAAGCGTATACACAAGCTCAAGAACCTTTAAATATAGAAAATCCAATACCGAGTGCAGCCCTAGAATCTGCTACTATGCCGACAGATAAAACAGAAAGTATTCTTTCAGTTGGCGAAAAAAGATATGAAATAATAAGTCAGAAAATTTCCGGTATAAAAGAAAATGCAAAAACTCGTATTTCAAGTGTGGGTAGCAAATTAGGTAATTTCTTTAGAAAAATAAAAGATTTTGGATATGAAATACCAAAAAATATTTCCATTGCTGTTTTGTCTACAGACAAGATTATAGAAGCTGGGCTAACTGCTGGATCAAATAAGCTAGATAAAGGTATTGGTTTTGTAGACAATATGTATGATAAAGCTTTTGATAAAATAGAGGGTGGTGTAGTTGGTTTAGGTAATTGGATTGCTGAAAAAGCAAAAGCAACAAAGAGATTTACAGAAGAGAAAGCTGTTTTGATAGCTTCAGTTGCCGCTTATAAAGCAGAAAGAACAAAAGAAGGGCTTGAGAGAATGCAGGACAGTATATTCAATCAGTTTAGAAGACTTAATAATTTTATGACTGAGGCAGGCAATTTTGCTAGCGCTGAAGTTAACAGAATAAAAATGAGACTAAAAGACGAGATTATAGCTTACAAAATGAGAGAGTTAGACAAAGAAATTGCTAAAGATTCGATGGTTGCAGGAAACCTCGAAGAAGCTAAGCAGGCTAGACTAAATGCAATAAAAGAAAAAGCTGAGAAACTTGTTTCTTTGAGAGAGGGTCTAAGCAAAGTCGTAGTAACAAATAATTCACAAGTAGCTATATAATTATGACACTAGATGATTATATAAATGAAATAAAAAATTCTGATGTTCTTCCACCAGAACAAAAGGCAAAAGCAATCTCTCTGCTAACATCAAGAGCTATTACTCCGGCAGTACTCGACGAGGTTCAAGCGTTAATTGATAGTGAACTCGATAAGTCTTTTGCCGAGGCGGGAATAGTCGCTGATCCAAAAAATCCTGAAGTTGCATCAATTGTTTCTAAGGCTGAGGCTGATATAGATGAAGTAGAAAAGGATTTAGACAATAGCGTTAAATTCTTTGAAGAAGAAATGAATGCTCTTGAGGCACAAGTTAAAGAGGTTGATGATGCTGTAACGCAAGGCAAAATCGAAGATCTAAAGAAAGATCTAGCTTCTGCATAAATATAAAATATATAAAATCCTACATAAAGCGTGTGGGATTTTATATTATTTGACACAAAATCTTTATTTTGCTAGTATAGGCGAAGCCCATAGATATTTGGTGAATCCGTGTTTCTCCTTGAGTTTGCTCATTTTTGAGCTGATTTAAGAAAAGACACGAGATATTCCCTTATATTTAAGGCTTTTATATATATGGCTAAAAAATCAACAGTCGCACGCTCAAATAGAAAACCAAAATTTAGTACTCGAAAAGTAAATCGATGTTTTCGTTGTGGTCGTACAAGAGGTTTTATGGGTGATTTCGGAGTTTGTCGTATTTGCTTTAGAGAGCTTGCAAATGAAGGTAAAATTCCAGGTATCCGCAAATCTAGCTGGTAGAAGAGTAATTCAATAATAAAATCACTATGGATCCAATCGCAGACATGTTAATAAAGTTAAAGAATGCTAATCGTGCAGAGCACGAGAGTGTTAGTGTTCCTTTTTCACAAATAAAACTAGCAATTTTAGAATGCTTGGTTAATGAAGGGTATATAAAATCAGTTACAAAGAAGACTGAGAAAACTCACCCAACTCTTGAAATAGAGCTTTCTTACAGAGATGGTTCTCCTCGTATAAGTGATGTTTCTAGAATTTCAAAGCCTTCTCGCAGAATGTATATGGGATCAAAAGATATCAGACCAATAAAGAATGGTTTTGGAATCGTTGTTCTATCAACTCCAAAAGGTATATTGTCTGGAGTAAATGCAAAGAAACAATTGGTCGGAGGAGAAGTGTTATTTAAAATGTGGTAATAACAAAAGATTTATGTCACGCGTAGGAAAAAAACAACTTAAAATCGTATCTGGAGTAACAGTCAATTGCGTTGATGGTCTTTGCACAGTTACAGGTCCAAAAGGAACTATCACAAAAAATTTCAGAGATGATATAGAAATAAAGATCGAAGACGGAGTAATAACTTTTTCTCCAAGAAAAGATACGGTATTCAGTAGAGCATTATGGGGAACATATGCTTCTCATGTTGAGAATATGATTATTGGTGTGACAGAAATGTTTTCAAAGAAATTGATCCTGGAAGGAGTTGGATTTAAATCAGAAGTATCTGGTCAAAATCTAAACCTAGCACTAGGATTCTCTCATCCTGTAGTTGTTCCAATACCAACAGGTCTCACTATTACTGCTGAAAAAAATGTTATTACTGTATCTGGAATAGACAAAGAGCTCGTAGGTCAATTTACAGCTAAAATTCGCATGATGAAAAAACCTGAACCATATAAGGGTAAAGGATTCCGCTATGACACAGAAACTATTCGCCGAAAACAAGGTAAGAAATCTGCATAAAATATATGAAAACAGTAAACAAAAAAACAGAAAAGAGAAATCGCATAAAGCGAAAGATCAAAATCAAGATAAGTGGTACAGCAGAACGTCCACGCTTGTCGGTTTTTCGTTCAAACAAGTTTATCTATGCGCAGCTTATTGATGATACAAAAGGCACAACTCTAGCTTCTTTTTCTGATGTAAAAATAGAAAAGGGTACAAAGAACGAAAGAGCAATAAATGTTGGAAAAGAGATTGCTAAAATCGCTATCGAAAAGGGTATAAAAACTGTTGTTTTTGATAGAAATGGATTTAAATATACTGGGCGCGTAAAACTTCTTGCTGATAAAGCTCGAGAAGGAGGATTAATTTTTTAAACTAATTATATGGATACAGAAGATAACAAAAACATAACACCTGAAGTTGTAACAACAGAATCTGTCAAAGAAGCTGTTGTTCCTCAAAAAAGGGAAGGCGGATCTCGTGGAGCACCAAGAGGTCGCGGAGGTAATCGCTCTGGTGGAAGAAGTGGAGGTTTTTCTAGACCAAAACCAGAATTTGATCAAAAGATTATTGATATTCGTCGTGTTACTCGTGTGGTAGCAGGAGGGCGTCGTATGAGTTTTTCTGTAGCTATGGTTATAGGAGACAAAAAAGGCTCAGTGGGCTTTGGTACAGGAAAGGCTACAGATACAGCACTTGCTATATCTAAAGCTCTAAAGAATGCTAGAAAGAACATGATCACAATCAAGACAACTAAAGAAATGTCTATCCCTCATGAAGTTGAAGCTAAATTTGCAAGTTCAAGAATTAAGGTTTCTCCAAACAAAAGACACGGAATAGTTGCAGGTAGTACTGTTCGTGATATCGTAATATTAGCTGGCCTAAAGAATGTTACAGGTAAAATTCATTCAGGAAGTAAAAATAGATTAAACAACGCGCAAGCTACTTTAAAAGCTTTGTCACTTATTGCTACAAAGAAACGTGTTGCTCCTGTAGAAGAAGTTCAATCATACGTACAGCAATAATTTAAAACTTTATGCAAATACACAAACTAAAAAGAAATACACCAAACAAGAAAAGCGCTCAAGTTGGCCGTGGTGGTACTCGTGGTAAAACTTCTGGACGCGGAACAAAGGGTCAGAAAGCACGCGCAGGTAATAAAAGACGCCCTCATATTCGAGATATCATAAAAAAACTTCCTAAACTTCGTGGTCGTGGCAAGAACAGTTTCGTTAGTTTCGAGCTTAAACCAGCAGTTGTAAATCTATCTGCGATCGAGGCAAATTTCAAAGCAGGAGATATTGTTACGCCAGCTATACTGCTTGAAAAGAAACTTGTAAAACGCATTCGTGGTGTTACACCAAAAGTTAAACTATTAGGTACAGGTGAAATAACTAAGAAAATAATCTTTTCTAAAATACTAGTTTCAGAGTCAGCAAAATCTAAGATAGCTGCAACTGGAGGAGAGATCCGCAAATAAAAAATATGACAAAGTTCTGGCAAAAAATACATAAAATATTTACTGATAAACAACTAAGAAAGCGAATATTGTTTACTGTGTTAATGCTGGCGGCTTTTAGAGTTTTAGCTGCTATTCCAGTTCCTGGAATAGATACATCTCGCTTGGCTTCTTTGCTAGCAAATAACCAATTTTTGGGGATAATAAATATATTCTCTGGAGGAGGTCTTTCAAATCTATCTATAATAATGCTTGGTGTCGGGCCTTATATTACAGCATCCATAATAATGCAACTTCTTACTCTGATGATCCCTCGACTAAAAGAGATGTACCAAGAAGAGGGGGAGATTGGAAGAAAGCGCTTCACTCAATATTCAAGACTATTAACAGTTCCACTTGCTGCTGTACAAGGTTTTAGTCTTTTGGTAATACTTGCTCGCCAAGGAGTCTTGCCTACACTTGGATTATTTGATCTTATAACTAGCATAGTTGTGATTATTGCAGGGTCTATGCTCTTGATGTGGATTGGTGAGCTTATCACAGAATTCGGTATAGGTAATGGTGTTTCAGTTATAATTTTTGCTGGTATAGTAGCATCTGTGCCTACAGAAATCAGTCAGATATTGTTTTCTTTTGATCCGTCTCAAATACCATTTTATATACTGTTTATACTAGCTGGTATTTTGATGGTTATCGGAGTCATATACATTACTGAAGCTGAAAGACCTATTCCTGTTACATATGCAAAACAATCAAGAGGTAATGCTGTAACACAAGGAGCTTCTACTTATATACCACTACGCGTAAACCAAGCTGGAGTTATTCCTATAATATTTGCTCTATCAATACTTTTATTCCCTCAACTTATAGGTAACTATTTAGCTACTTCAACATCAGGATTTCTTTTGAAAGTTTCAGACTTTATGTTGTTGTTTTCTAGAGGAACACTATGGTATGGAATTGCTTACTTTGTATTAGTATTCTTGTTTACTTACTTTTACACGGCTGTCACTTTTGATCCACATGCTATGGCTACAAACTTACAAAAAGGTGGAGCATTTATCCCAGGCATCAGACCAGGAACTGCAACAGAAGAATATGTAGGTAACATAGTTACTCGTATAACATTTCTAGGAGCTTTGTTCTTAGGTCTAGTAGCAGTATTTCCATTTGTTATTCAGAAAGTTACAGGTATAACACAGCTTGCAATTGGAGGAACAGCACTACTCATCGTAGTTTCGGTTGTTTTGGACATAATCAAAAAAATTGATGCACAGCTTTCAATGAGAGAATACTAAATATATAAAAATTTGAAAAATAAAACCTAGAACTTAGTTCTAGGTTTTATTTTTATAAAAGTGTTTTTTATGATACGATGCGACTATGCCCCCACAAACATTTATATTCTTTGGTAGATCTGGATCTGGCAAGGGAACACAAGCAAAACTATTAAAAGAGCTTTTAGAAGGTAAAAATCGCAAGGTTATTTACCTTGAAACAGGCGAAAAGTTTAGAGATTTTATCCAGAAAGATAACTATACAGCCAATCTGACAAAAGAGGTTATGAAAGACGGGGGATTACTACCACCTTTTTTACCTGTATGGATCTGGGCAGACTCACTGATAGAGCAGTTTGGTGGAACAGAGGATTTGATACTAGACGGTCTAGCTCGTCGTGCCTCAGAAGCACCAGTACTTGATTCTGCGATTTCTTTTTATAAAAGGGAAAGACCTTATGTAATATCTATAAATGTATCTAGGAATTGGTCAAAGGAACGTATGATGAGTCGTGGTAGAAGTGACGATACAGAAGAGTACATAGAATCTCGTCTCGATTGGTACGACAGAGATGTTTTGCCAGCTATAGAGTATTTTAGAAATCATTCGGGATATCATTTTATAGATGTTCATGGAGAGCAACCTATTGAAAAGGTCCACGAAGATTTAGTTAAAAAGATTTCAGTTTTAAAAGGTGATAATAATTAAGACAAAAAAAGAAATAGAAATTCTACGTGAAGGTGGAAAGATTTTGGGTAAGATCTTGGATTCTGTCATCAAGAAAGTAAAGCCAGGGGTTACCACAGATGAATTGGATACATATGCGTATGAACTAATCAAAAAGGCCGGTGGCAAACCTGCTTTTTTGAACTATCAGCCTGACGGAGCGCCTTATCCATATCCTGCGACAATCTGTATTTCAGTAAATGATGAAATAGTTCACGGTATTCCAAGTAGTAGAGTTTTAAAAGAGGGCGATGTTGTTTCTCTAGATCTAGGCCTGAACTACAAAGGTATGTTTACTGACCATGCTCGTACTGTGGGTGTAGGTAAGATTAATTTAAAATCTAAAAAATTACTTTCTGTTGCCGAACAGTCACTTTATGTTGGAATAGAAAAAGCTATCGAGGGTAACACAACTGGAGATATAGGGCACGCTATAGAAAGTTTTTTAAAACCATACAAATACGGTATCGTGCGTGAACTTGCGGGACACGGGGTAGGGCGTGCGATTCACGAAGATCCATATATACCAAATTTCGGCAAGCTCGGTAAAGGAGAAAAGTTGGTAGCGGGTATGGTTGTTGCGATTGAGCCTATGGTAAATGAAGGCGGTGACGCAGTTATTTTTGAAGATGATGGTTATACAGTTTCTACAAGAGATAAAAAGAAAAGCGCACACTTTGAACATACAGTTTTGATAACAGATGGAGAGCCTGAAATATTAACCAAAATCTAAAAAACACACCACTCTCGTGGTGTGTTTTTTAGTACATTTGTTCTTCTAGTACTTGTTCCGGTTTTAATTCTTTTTTCTGATGCTCTTTATTTTCTGGATTTAAGAAGTTTAGTATTATTTCCTCTGCTTCTTTTGGGTCTGTATTTTGTATTGGTTCGTGCTCTTTTTTGTATCTATCCTTGTAGCGTATTACTTCATCATTGTATTCTTTTAGTAGTTTTTCGTAGTATCTTCTACTTTCCTCTGTTTTTTCTTTTGAATTTATTGCTAAAACTATAGTTGCTTCGAGTACTTTCAATCTTTCTAATAACATTTGCTCAGACATTAAGTCAAATATCTTGCTATCAATTTCTTTGTTTAGATCCAGTCCGTATTTATTAAATACAGATTTTTGAAATGTATCTAATTTATCAAATTCTTCTTTTAGTTTAGTTGAAATAATATAATCAATATCTCTTTGATTGTATTCTAGTTCTGCAGGGTGAGTGATTTCCTCGGCTTTTTGTTGGGTCACACCCCCAGCATTAGATATGATGCTTTCTTTCGGATCCATATCCTCAAGAGGCTTAGCATGATCAAAATTGTTTATTTTATCCATATGGCTACTATACCATCTATTTTTCATACTGTATAATAGAAACTAATGGAACCAAACTTTTTCAAGGAACTACCAAAATTTCAATCCCCCGAAGAGGAATTGAAATTTTTGCGAGAGCATATAGCCAAGAGAGAGCAAGAGTTAGTTGAGTCAGGCGCAAAACCTGAAATACAAAATATTGCAAAAGAAACTCTAGATGTATATAAAAATATACCCCAAGAGCAAGTTTTGTCGGATAAAAACAAAGTTTCTGAATCAGAGGCAGGTCAGTTTGTTTTAAGACTAAAACCAGAAGCTCACGATTCCAAAATGGAAGAGCTTTTGGGTATTTTGATTTCCAGAGGAATAAAAGCCGCTATGGAGATGGCTTCTGGGTTTAAAAATCCACATATAGACGATGACTTCCATAGATTTTTGGTTCAGTATCTTGTATCAGCTCAAAATATACCTGGACTAAAAGAGGGCACTCCAGTGTTCAAAGGGCTCAATATGTCTTTATTTGAAATTACTCTACCTCCATCTACAACAGGCAACGAAAAGGGTTTCAAAGAGCTTTTGGGTGCGATGGAGCAGTTTTATGCAGGCATGCAGTCTGTTGCAGGAGATGTAAACAATAAGACAAAAGAATACTATACACTCGAAATATCACTATCTAGCTCTAGTAACGAAGTCGTTATTTATGCTGCTGTTCCAAAAAATAAAGGTCAGTTGTTTGAGAAACAAGTTCTTGCCTTCTATACAGATGCAAAAGTCAGAGAAGTTAGCGATGACTACAATATTTTTTCTGTAGGCGGTGCGTCTTCTGGTGCGTATGCGAGCCTGTCCGAGAATCCTATTATGCCTATAAAAACTCATGACGCACTCGAGCATGATCCTATGCAGGCTATTTTAAATGTTTTTTCTAAAATGAAACGTGAAGGCGAGGGCGCTGCTATACAGTTTACGATTATTCCAGCTGGAGATACTTTTATAAAGCGTTTTACTAGTATTTTAAAAGATGTAAAAGACGGTCTTTCTGTTAAAGAGGCCAATGAAAAATACAAAGTTGGGCAAGCCTTGATCAGTGCTTCGAAAAACCTATTGTTTGGTTCTGGTAAAGAAAAAGATAAAGAGAAAAAAATTGACGACAACGCAATAAGTAACATAAGTGAGAAAATCAAAAGTTCTATTTTAGAAGTCAGTGTGCGCTTTATTTCTTCTGCTGAAACAAAAAATAGAGCAGATGATATCTTAACTGAACTAGAAAGTGCCTTCAACCAATTCAACGATCCTGGAAGTAATAGATTTGTTTTCAATAAAATTCCAGAAAAGAAATTACCCGAATTATTTCATGAGTATTCTTATAGACTTATAAATGAATCAGAAAATCTACCTCTCAATCTAAGAGAGCTTTCGACAATATTTCATTTCCCAGTAGGAGTAGGGAATCCTCAGTTGAAAGAAGCCAAGGCTGGTATCGCTCCAGCACCACTTGAGATGTCTCGTGATGGTATATTGCTTGGTATAAATAAATACAGAGGGATGGAGACTCCTGTGCACATGAAGCGCGAAGACCGAATGCGACACTTTTATGTTATTGGTCAGACTGGTACTGGTAAGACTGTGATTTTGAAAAATATGATTGCTCAAGATATTGCAAATGGTGACGGGTGCTGTTTTATTGACCCTCACGGAACTGACATACAAGATATCTTGTCTTATGTTCCACCAGAGAGAATAGATGATGTTATATATTTTGATCCAGCTTATATTCCTCGCCCGATGGCGCTCAATATGCTTGAGTTCGACCCACGATACCCAGAGCAGAAGACTATGGTTATAGACACCTTGATGATGATATTTAACCAACTGTTCTCAAAAGAATCTATGGGTCCGATGTTCGAACAGTACTTTAAAAACGGTGCATATTTGGTGATGGATCATCCAGAAAGTGGCTCTACTTTACTTGAAATCACTCGAGTGCTTGCCGATAAAGCTTTTCGTGATATGAAGCTAGAGCATTGCAAAAACCCAATAGTGAAGCAATTTTGGGCGTCTGCTGAGGCTACTACAGGGGATCAGGGGCTTGCGAACTTTGTGCCTTATATCACTTCAAAGTTCGATGTATTTATTTCAAATGAATTTACTCGCCCGGTTGTACTCCAGGAGACTTCTGCTTTGAATTTTAGAGATATTATGGACAACAAAAAGATTCTTCTTGTGAATCTTTCAAAAGGTAGACTAGGTGAACTCAATGCAAACTTGATCGGTATGCTTATTGTTATGAAGTTTCAAATGGCGGCACTTTCTCGTGTTGATTCTTATGGAAAACAAATGTCAGATTTCTATCTTTATATAGACGAATTCCAGAACGTTACTACTCCGGCTATAGCATCTATTTTGTCTGAGGCTCGTAAGTACAGACTTTCTCTAAACGTTGCCCACCAATACATATCACAACTTCCAGATGATATTAAAAATGCGGTATTTGGTAACGTTGGGTCTATGGCTGTCTTCCGCATAAGTCCTGAAGACGCAAGTTTCTTGGAGCCAAAATTTTCTCCAACATTTACAGCTCAAGATATCTCAAGACTCGACAACTACAATGCATACATGAGTATGATTATAAACGGAGCCCCAGCACTCAAGCCGTTCAATATAGAGACGCTGGCACCACGAAAAGGAAACGTAGAGATAGTAGAAAAATTGAAACAAATCTCATATCTAAAATACGGACGTGATCGAGTAGAAGTCGAAGAAGAAGTTTTTGCTAAGTTCAAAAAAGCTCAACAATAAATCTTGCTTTAAGTACTACTCTCAGGTATTATGAGGGCACTTTAGTATTAATATAAAGAATATATGGCACGACCAAACGAAGAAAAATCACTAATAATAATCAAGCCGGACACACTTCAGCGTAATCTTGTGGGTGAAATCATAAGCCGTTTTGAAAGAAAGGGTTTAAAAATAATCGGCATGAAGATGATGACAGTAGAGGATACTATATTGAAAGAACACTATGCACACATTGCCGACAAACCATTTTTCCCTGGTATTTTGAACTATATGAAAACATGTCCTGTTATAGTTATGGCAGTTTCAGGCATAAATGCTGTATCAGCAATAAGACTAATTGTGGGGCCAACACGAGGATATGAAGCAGATGCTGGAAGCATAAGAGGAGATTTTTCTATGAGCTCTCAGTCAAATCTAGTTCACGCTTCTGATTCTGTAGAAGCTGGAGAAAATGAAATAAAAAGATTTTTTAAATCCGATGAGCTGTTCTCTTATGCAAAAATTGACACAGATCTGATTTACTCTGAACATAAAGATTAATCTTTTGACAAAAACCCATGATCATGGGTTTTTGTTTTATTTAAAAGTTTTAAAACAAATAAAAATTTCGTCTAGATTGTGCAATAATATTCGCTAGTCTATAATATCCGTAGGATTACTTATAAGTATTACCGAGAACATTTGAGTTTATGGGATTCCAAACTTTTGTAATGTTGGTGGAGCCGCAAGGTGACCGATACACTACATCGAGGAGACCCACGTAGCATAAAATACGCTACGGTAATAACTCTGGGTAGTCCTAAAAAGCCTCTCTGCTACAAAGCAGGGATTTTTTTATGGTTTTAAAGTATAATATACCTATGACAACCACAAAATATATCAGAATCAGGCTTTTAGTACTTATTTTGTTTATCTTATTTACCAATTTGCTGGCAATGAAGTTTTTTTGGTATCTAAGTATCTGGTGGTTTGATATGCCAATGCACTTTTTAGGTGGAGTGTTCTTGGGTTTTTTGTATATTGGTCTTGGTCATATTATAAAATCTAGTTTTTTTACATTGCCGTCAGACATATTGTCTAGATCTAGTGTTATAAGGTTTGTCCTGTTTGTTTTTGCAGTGGGTTTTGCTTGGGAGTTGTATGAATTTGGAGTTGCTCGCATAACTTTTGGAGATTTGGGTACACCACTAGATTCTGTAAGTGATTTATTTTTTGATATATCCGGAGGTTTACTCGCATATGTTTTAGTTTTGAGAAATATATGGGCAAATAAAAATAATAATATATAATATACGGGATGGATAAAAAAGAAGCTGTTGTAACTTTTTGCTCTGGCGCAGGCACTGTTACTGGTGCTAATTTTCTTTTTGAAGCAGAAAATCACAAAATACTAATCGATTGTGGACTACTACAATCTACTAAGCTAGCAGATGAAATAAACTGGAAAGATTTTTCATATGATCCAAAACAGATTGACGCCCTGTTTATAACACACGCACATATCGACCATATAGGTCGTATACCAAAGCTTTTTAAAGATGGTTTTAGAGGAGTTATATATTCTACAAACGCTACCAAAGATTTAGCACTACCAATGCTTTTGGATACTACAGTCATACTTGGAAGAGATGTAGAACACAAACTAGACGAAATATATACCGCAGAAGCAGTGGCCGAGATAATGAAATTATGGAAAGGGGTTGATTATCATGAGGAGATAAAAGAATTCGAGAATTTATCTATTTTCTACAAAGACGCCGGTCACATACTTGGATCTGGTATGCTTTATATAAAATACAATGGTAAGAACATAGTTTTTACCGGTGACTTAGGCAATTCTCCTTCGCCTATACTTTTAGATACTGAAAAAATTGATGACGCCGATTATATGATTATGGAATCTGTCTATGGAGATAGAAACCATGAATCTAGAGGGGAGCGCAAGCAGAGATTGCAGGCAATTATCCAAGACAACTTCAAGCGTAATGGTACACTCATAATCCCAACTTTTTCTCTTGAACGTTCCCAGGAATTACTTTTTGAAATAAATGACATGGTAGAAAATGAGCGTATACCAAAGATGCCTATATTTTTTGATTCACCTTTGGCCATAAAGCTTACAAAGATATATAGAAGTTACGAAAAACTTTTAAACAAAGACGCACTTTCACACATAGATCATGGAGACGATATATTTATGTTTAAGGGTCTGCACGCAACTCTAAAGACAGAAGAATCTAAAATGATATTAAATACTCCAGATCCTAAAATAATAATTGCAGGAAGTGGTATGTCTAATGGAGGAAGAATTGTTCATCATGAGAAAAATTATCTTCCAGACGAGAACAACACACTGCTTTTAATAGGATATCAGTCTTCCGGTACAATGGGGCGCGCTATAGAAGACGGTGCAAAGACAGTTAAGATATTTGGCGAAGATGTACCAGTAAGGGCTCATATAGAAAAGATTAGTGGATATTCTGGACACAAAGATTCTGACAATTTGATCAATTTCGTTTCAGATACACAGGAAACAGTCAGAAGAGTTTATGTAGTTATGGGAGAGCCGAAGTCGTCATTATTTTTAGTTCAAAAATTACGCGATAATTTTGGTATCGATGCAGTTGTGCCGAAACCAGGAGAGAGCGTGATCTTAGCGTGTTAATATATATCATATGGGTACTGAATATTTATGTTACAACGGTCCGATTGGGAATGGAGACAAACACAATCATTTAAAAGTTAAGCTTGGTGTATCTGGTGCAGCAGAAACTGGTCACTGTGGTGTTGATGCTCTAGACAAGGCAAAAGAGCTTGGAAAGGAGATAGTTAGGCAGGGTGGTATTTTAGTCACCGGAGCAACAACCGGTTTTCCTCTTTGGAGTGCAATGGGAACAAAAGAAGAGAAGGGGATGTCTATTGGTTTATCTCCAGCAGTAAATGAGCGAGAGCATGTAGATACTTATAGGTTGCCTTTAGATTATATGGATTTGATTATCTATACAGGTTTTGGTTATCCTGGACGAGATCTGTTGTTTACTAGAACTTGCGATGCTGTGTTTATAGGTTGTGGTCGTATAGGTACAATCCACGAGTTTACTATTGCTTTTGAAGATAACAAGCCTATTGGAATACTTGAAGGGGATTGGGATACGGCGAAAGACATCAAGAAACTACTTGAAGACGGCCATAGACCAAACGCGAAAATTGTTTTTGATTCTGATCCTAAAGAGCTAGTAAGGAAGGTTATGAAATTGGTCCAAGAAGACAAGGTGCAGGAATTTAAATTAAAATCTGACCCGCTAGCATAATAAAATCCCCCGAGTGGGGGATTTTATTATGCTACCTGTTTGAATATTTTTTCAAAACTTTCAGGATTTTCTATTGCGATTTGAGATAAAACTTTTCTATCCAAACCGATATTCTTTTTCTTTAGTTTGTCTATGAATTTACTGTATGACATTCCAAGCTCTCTAGTTGCAGCATTGATATCTACTTGCCAACTTGCTCTGCGATCTGCTTTTTTATCTTTTCTGTGTGCAAAAGCATGTGTTCCAGCGTGTGCAATAGCTTCTTTTGCTTGAGCTTCTTTTGTACTTCTTCCAAAACGGTAACCTTTAGTTTTAGAAAGTACATTTTTACGACGCTTATTTTTTATTACTCCTCTTTTTACTCGTGACATATTACATATTTGGAAGCATTTGGCTTCTTATTTTATTTTTCATAATAAACTCTTTCATCTTTCGGCCTGCAAGTTGTTCTGTGCGACTTTGTTTTGCATTAAAATGGTTGAACCCAGGCTTTCGAGCCAAAAGTTTTCCGCTTTTTGTCTTTTTCAAACGCTTTGCGTATGATTTGTTTGTTTTTATCATAGTCTTTTTAAATATTTTTGCTTGTAATGGTTAAATTGTTTTTTTAGTATCACGTTCGATTGTTATTGTGATACCCTTAGGGCCTCTTTTGTAAGATTCGCTAACTTTGTATTCTTCGGTTATCAAGTGTAGTACTCGGTCCAATCTCTCTCTTAGAAATGCATCGGCCATGAACTTTGCTCTACCAGATAGGAATAGTTCAACTTTTATACGGTGACCTTCTTTTAGCCAGTTTGAAGCTTGTTTAGCTTTTAGCTCTAGATCATGTTCGCCGGTGGCTATTTTAACCTGTATTGATTTTGTTTCTGTAGGTTTCGCCCCTGCTTTTGCCTTCTTCTGTTTCTTGTTCTGTTCATACTGATACTTCCCAAAGTCCATTATCTTTGCGACTGGGGGATTGGCGTTTGGAGATATTTCAATCAGGTCCATACCGCGTTCTATCGCCATATCTAGAGCTTCTTTGAACGAGAGTACACCCAAATTGCCATTTTCACTATCTATGACTCTTAGTTCTTTAGCCCTTATTTGGTTGTTTATGCGTTCTCGCAAGCGTTCAGTATTGTTAAGAAATAGGTAATTTAGTTCGAATACCTTGGTCCATATAATAGCCTTTTATATATGAAAAGTCAATAAATGACTTGGCCCTGTCTCGTGCTAATCTATTCAATATATGGGACCAATACTTTTCCAAAAAAGGCTAGGGGAAACCCCGCTTGAGGCCATAGAGCGCTTTAGGCTTATAAACCCACTCTACAAGAATATACCCATGACTTATGCGGGTAGGCTTGATCCAGCAGCCGAGGGGCTTTTGGTGCTCTTGGGTGGTGAATTGTGCAAGGAAAAGGAGGTGTATACCAAACTCCCTAAAACATACGAGGTTTCTATGCTTTTGGGTTTTACCACTGACACATACGACCTTTTGGGTATTCCTAGTGCTGGTAAAAATAAAGCCCCAATAGATGATGTTTTTATAAAACAGGAGTTGGATAAAATATTTCAAAATACGCCAATAACCATAAACCAAAAGTATCCAATCTTTTCTTCAAAAACAATAAAAGGTAAATCCCTCATAACTTTAGCCAGAGCTGGTGCAAAAATTATCCGCCCGAGACATAAAGTTGAATTGTATGAAGGAGATTTGAAATCTATAAAAAAAGTATCAAGCATAGAGATTGCCGATAGAGTAGAGGAGATATGCAAGTTAGTTAAGGGAGATTTTAGACAAGCCGAGACACTTTTAGCCTGGAGAAATATTTTAAAAAATTGGGGGAATTTTACGTTGGTTACATTTTCTATAAAAGTTGGCTCTGGGTTCTATGTTCGTACTTTTGTCGATGATATAGGTCGTAAATTTAAAACTGGTGCAGTTGTGTATTCACTCAAGCGCACGACCGTAGGGGACTATAAAATATAAAAGCGCAAAATATTTTGCGCTTTTTGTTAGTTTTGACAGAGGTTTTTTGTTGTCTCTGCCAGTATTTGCTGGTTTGTGCTTTTTTGTCGGTAGTACCCACCAGAGACATCTTTGTTGTGAATTTGCCCATTTGGGAATATTGTAACCTTCCCAAAAATTTTTGAGTTTAAATTCACCGTGCCGCTTTTTGCGATCTCACATGTATCTTCTTCTGTATTGAAACACATACAGGAAAACATATCTCGCCCCGCTTGCACCCACTCTTTTCGCTGCTTCTCATAAAAGATAGCATCTTTGAATTTTAAAAATACTATCTTTGTTTTTCTTTCCATATGACACTGTTCAAGACAGGCACGAAAAACTTTTCCTTTATGCCAAAATTCTAAAATAATTTCACTCCCTTCCTTTTTTTCTATTAGGGTTTTTAAAGTGTGTTCGAGTATCATATTTTAACATTTTTTTTATTTAATCATAAAAAGAGGGGAGTGTCAAAGGGGATTTGAGGGAGTTGGCCACAGATAAAATACTCGCCGTCGTTCAATGAGCATATTGAACTACTGGGTCATATTTTTCTTCACTTCTTCCTCTGAAGTGTGCAGACACTTCACTCATTTCCACTAAAAAAATAAAAGCGCCTTTTGGGCGCAAATATTTTACTAGTGGAAATGGGGGGAGTTGAACCCCCGTGCAAAGAAGGTTTCATATAGAATCTACATGCATAGTTTATTTTATTTGTTTAGAGTAGGTATCTATAAAATGAACAAAATAATATTTACTCGATTCTCAATTGTTTCGAAAATTATCTGAGACGTGATATTTTTCTATCCCGATATATGTTGCCTCTGTATTTTATCGGAAGTCGAACACAGAGACACTCGCGAGCTTAAGCTCGAGCGAGAGCAAGATCAGCCATACCGAAGTATGGTGATGTTACCTTACCAAATGTTTTTGCATTTGAGTTTTGCGCGATGTTTTACGAGCGTTTCGCGCGAGCTCGGCACGCACTGTACAAAACTGATTCCTTGTCGATGCCTTACATTCCCATTTTATTTTTTCAATGTTCTGCCTATTTCACGATCTAAGTCACGTTTTTTGATTGTCTCACGTTTATCAAATTTTTTCTTACCACGTGCGACCGCAACAGAAACCTTTATTTTAGGACCCTTATTATACAACGATATAGGGATTAATGTCAAACCTTTAGTAGATTCAGTTTTTGCTAGAGTTTCGATTTCTTTTTTCTTTAGGAGGAGGCGTCTTGTTCTGAGCGGATCGTACTCATCTTTTGTGTTGTTGGGTTGATATGGAGATATGCTCATACCTAGCACATAAGCTTCACCTCCGCGTATTATTATTCTCGCCCCTTCGAGAGTGGCTTTACCTGTTCGTATAGCTTTAACTTCAAGACCAAAAAGCTCGATTCCGGCTTCTATTTTTTCTAGGAATTCGTAGTTAAAATGTGCTTTTCGGTTTTCTGCAAAAGTTGCCATACGGAGATTGTAGCACATTTATTTTCTGTGTTTTTTCTAGCCCAGAATATCTTAAATTTTTCTTGATTTTAGAATGATTGGGCGAGGAAAGGGGGTCGGGGAAAACTTTAGTTTTCACCGTAGAGGAGAGCAGTGAAACGTTGAGAACCGAGAGGTTCTCAAAAATAATTTCACTCGTCTAACCACCCAGCGATCTCCAGAGAATTATAGACGAGTGAAATTTATTAGTGTATAGTAAAGTACACTTAAATATATGAAATCACCAATAAAAAACTTAAAAAATATTAACCAGAAAGGTAAAAAACAAGGTGGCGCACCTACTACTTTTGGAAGCCACATTATTACTGCGTTCTTGATATTTATGCTGATTTCAGCTCTATATACTGTTATCAAGGAAAACAAAAAAGAAGTACAAGAAGTTACTTTATCTGAAGTTGCTTCTCTGATTGAAACAAGTCAGGTTAAAAATATTGAAGTTGAAGGAGATGTTTTAAACATAGAGCTCAACGATGGAACTTTCAAGAAATCCAAGAAAGAAGTAGAGTCTTCTCTTTCTCAGACTCTGGCAAACTATGGCGTTTCTAGCGATAAGATTTCTGCTACTCCAATCAATATAAAGAGTCAGACAGGTTTTGGATATTGGCTTGTTACAATCTTGCCTATACTTATACCGATTGCTTTTATAGTTTTATTCTTTTGGTTTATGTCTCGCCAAGTAAAAGGCGCAGGTATGCAAGCATTTTCTTTCGGTCAATCAAAAGCAAAAATAACTGATCCAAATGACAAGAACAATCGTGTAACCTTCAAGGATGTTGCTGGTTCAAAAGAAGCAAAAGAGGAGTTGAAAGAAATCGTAGATTTTCTTCGCAATCCAAAAAAGTTTCTTGATATAGGAGCACGTATACCAAAAGGTGTTTTACTTACTGGAGTTCCAGGAACAGGTAAAACTTTGCTTGCTCGCGCAGTTGCAGGGGAGGCTGGTGTTCCATTTTTCCATTTATCTGGTTCAGAATTCGTAGAGATGTTTGTGGGTGTTGGTGCTTCACGTGTGCGTGATCTTTTCCAACTTGCTAAACGCACAGCACCGTCAATTATATTTATAGATGAGATAGATGCTGTTGGACGTGTCCGTGGTACTGGTGTTGGTGGTGGAAACGATGAACGCGAGCAAACATTAAACCAAATTCTTGTTGAGATGGATGGGTTTGAACCAAACGAGAAGGTAATTGTTATGGCTGCTACAAACCGTTCTGATGTGCTCGATCCTGCACTATTGCGCCCAGGACGTTTCGACAGAAGAGTTGTTTTAGATTTACCAGACAGAGCAGATCGAGAAGAGATTTTAGCTATTCACGCAATCAGGAAGCCACTCGCAGAAGATGTTAACTTGAAGGTTATAGCAGAGCGTACGCCAGGATTTTCTGGTGCTGACCTATATTCACTTATGAACGAAGGTGCGATACTTGCTGCTCGTGAAGATCGCAAGAAAGTTGCTCAGTTTGATTTTATTCGTTCAATAGAAAAGGTCATGATGGGTCCTGAACGCAAGAGTCATCTGTTGTCTCCAATCGAAAAGAAAATTACTGCATACCACGAAGCAGGTCATGCTGTTGTAGCAAGTGTTCTACCTTATGCTGACCCGGTCCACAAAGTTTCCATAGTTGCGCGTGGTAGAGCTGGTGGTTATACACTTAAACTTCCACTAGAAGATAGAAAGCTTCAATCACGTAAAGAATTTTTAGATGATATCGCCATGTCTCTCGGTGGATATGTTGCTGAAGAGATGGTATTTGGAGATATTACGACCGGTCCATCGAACGATCTTCAAGTTTCAAGTTCTCTTGCTCGTGCTATGGTTACACGCTGGGGTATGAGTGATCTTATAGGTCCTGTAGCACTAGAGAGTGATGGAGGGCGAACTATGTTTGGTCGCGGAGTAGAAGACCGTGAATATTCTGAGACTATGTCTACAAGAATTGACGATGAGGTAAAACGTATAATGAACGAATCTCTAGAAAAAGCTCGCAAGGTATTAACAGAAAATCGAAAGTGTCTAGACGCTGTCGCAGACAAGCTTATAGAAGTTGAAACTCTAGAACAGCCTGAATACGAAGAGATTATTAAAGCTCACGGAATAAGTCTAAAAAAGAAAGCAGAAGAAAGTAAATAGATAAAAAAACCGGAATGTCCGGTTTTTTTGTTGCATGTTATAATATAAGTATTAGTATTTTAGTCAATAAACTTATGTCACATTTAAAACAAATAGCAATATATACACTTGTAACCGCAGTCGCAGTCCTCACCTTGATAGCAGTTCTATCAATATGGGATGTGTTATCAAAGGAGGTGCTCGGAAAGTCTTTGTCGACTATTGGCGTGGTAGCTTTTGGATCTCTTATAGTAGTGGTTGCTTCACAGGCGCTTGATAATAAAAATAACACAAATAAGCCTCTATAATATGCACTCAGATATTTTCACAAAACCAATAGGGCGTTTCGACTATCTTTTAGCAAATATTTTTATTGGGGTGGTTGCCATGGGTGCAATGTACTTAATACTTGGAAGCGGTAGCAGAAGAGCAATTTTATCCAATGAAAAGATGTTGGAGATTTTACCAATTCTTCTTTTGCTTGGTGTTGTAAAGATTGTTGTTGCATATAAAAGATTGCGTGATATTACGCTTAATCCAAAGGCTGTTTACTGGCTTCTCATACCTTTATCTGGACTTGTGCTTAGCTTGATTAATCCTACAAGCAGAGGTTTAAATATATCGAGTTTAACAAGTCCTAATATTGCATTGCTTGGTTTGCCTATTGCACTAATCGGTCTTGCTAATTCTATATTTGGTTTAGTACTTCTTTTTAAAAAAGGGAAGCAAGTAAAAACGTCAGGTATTTTTACTCAAAAATCAACATAAAACAAAAACCATCCATTGGATGGTTTTTGTTTGCTTTGTTGTTTGGTGTGTGTTAAGTTGAAGAAAAATATACTATGAAGAAGTTTTTTTTCATCTTGGTTTTGTACTTTTCATTTTCGAATAATATAGTTTTTGCACAAACAGAAATAACATACATCATATCTACACAAGGAGAATTCAAAAAAATAAAGACTCCAACTGACTCTTCTTTTGTTGAAGTTTCAAATACTGGAAATTTTTTGGCTTATTATTGGTTACCTGATAGTCTTGCTTGTACATATGATTGTATAGATCCATCCAATATAGACATGCATGGTGTCTGGGTTCTGCCTTATGGTTTAGAAGATGATCTTTTGGTGTTTTTTTCTCCTCAAATATATGGAATAAATACCGAAGGACAGAAACTATTTCCTTTTGTTCCTCTAAAATCACTAAATGATCTAGAAGATTTTTCATTATTAGAGGCTTATAAATCTACGCTAGAAATTTTGGCAATATATTACATTGAATAAAACAAAAATCCCCCTGACTGGGGGATTTTATTATTCTGCTTTATTTTGTCCGACTGATTGTAGTTCGGAAGATATTGTGTCTAGTAGATCATGGTGGAAGTTCATGCATTCATTTGCAAGTGACATGAGTAATTCGTGATTTAAAGTTTCTGCCACACCTTTTACAAGTCCCCAGTGTACAAATGCTGCACCCTCAAAGAATCCTGACCACTCGAGTATTTCAGTTGGGTTCTCCCACTGATCTCCGATATAGAGCTCTCGCATCTCTCGAAGCTTAGCACCAGTCTTTTCGAGTTTAGTATTTACTATATCGCTTACACCAAGTTCGCTCGCGAGTTTTTTTAGCTCGTCTCCATAAATACGATTTTTCTCTAGGATGTCTGCGATTTCGTTTTCGCCTAAAACAGGGGATAGCACCCCTCTTCCTTTTTCTATTGTTTCTTCACCCACGATTGCAAACGCTAGTACTTCTCCTAATTTTTTAGCTCCAAATTCGTTCATAGGTTTAAATAAATTATTTTATAAATATATAAACATATTAGCATATTGTTTGTCGTCACGGATAAAATACTCGCCGTCGCTCAATGAGCACATTGACCTACTGGGTCGTATTTTTCCGCGAAGCCTCACGGCACGAATCTGCTGATCGCCCGGCTCGTGGTTTTGCGTGCTCGCAAAACATCACTGCGCCTTGGACATGTACCAAAAAATGCCAAGCAGTTGGCATTTTTCTGTCATGTCCACCCTCTTGGATTCGAACCAAGGACCCCAGAGGTATAAGCTCTGTGCTCTAACCAACTGAGCTAAGGGTGGATATATCGGCTAGACTTTGATATTAGCTTATTTAGAGAATTTTTTCAAAGTTTTTGGCACACTTGCCACTATCTCTTTTTCAGTGTAGAGTGATGAAAAATAGCACAATGAAAAAAGCCTTAGAAGAGAGCGTTAAGTCGCGTTTCAATAAACTTGCTCGTCGAAATCTCGATGAGGTTCAGCAGTACGAAAAATACACCGAAGATGACCAAAAAACCTGGAGGCTCCTTTGGGAGAATCAAACTAGGCAGTTGGAGTATATTGCACACAGAGCTTTCTTCAAAGGTTTGAAGAAGCTTGGTATTACAGGGGACAAGATCCCGGTATTTTCAGAAATCAATCGTCGTCTAAAAAAACTTACCGGGTGGCAGATATATATCTGCGACGGAACTCTCGATGACGATATTTTGTATTACGGACTCATGAAAAAGATGTTTCCGGTTACAAACTTTTTTCGTAGTCTGAAGGACTGGCAATACACACCAGCTCCAGACATGTTTCATGAAGTTTTTGGGCATCTACCGATGCTCACTCTCAAGAAATATGGAGAATGTCTTCAGATGTTTGGTATTGTCGCAAAGAGATATAATTTCTCACCAGAAGTTATGAAGTTGCTTCCACCCGCATTTTGGTTTTTGGTGGAATTCATACTTGTTCGTGGTCATGGTGATCGTCGTATTGCTGGCCCGGGTATCCTTTCTTCGGTTGGCGAAACGCTTTATGCAGCGACAAGTTCGAAGCCTACGATACACTCGTGTGGAGATAGTCCGCTTGCGATGAAGAATTTTATTCGCCAAGCGATGTATACAGAGTATGATATTACGAAACTCCAGATTGAGTACTTTCAGGTAGAGAGTTTCGATCTTTACTACAAGATGATAACCAAGTATCTGCCGAAAGTTGCTGAAGAAATAGTGTCTCACAGCGACAGTGTTTCTAAATAATAAAAAATCCCTCGCAATTGCGAGGGATTTAATTTTACTCAAAATGTAGATCGTTATATTTTTCTCGTATAGTTTCAACGAGAGTAGGGTAGTCTCTCAGTGCGCAATCTTTTTCTATTATAGCTTTTGCTTCGTTGCGTGCTGCCTCAACCATTTTTATATTTCGTATGGCTTCCATGCCAAGATCTGTTATGCCCCACTGTTTTCCTCCGCCTAGTTCTCCGGCTCCGCGTAGGCTCAGGTCTAGTTCAGCAAGTTCAAAACCGCTTTTCGCACTAACAAGCGCCTTCAGTCGATCTCTTGTTTTTTCAGATTTTGCGTCAGCAAACAAGTAGCAGTATGCTTGGTGGTTTGATCTGATCACGCGTCCTCGGAGCTGGTGGAGCTGAGCTAGTCCAAAACGCTCAGCACCCTCGATTACTATCACGGTTGCGTTCGGTACATTTACGCCAACTTCAACTACTGAAGTTGCGCAAAGTATATCTATTTCGTGGTTTCCGAAAGATTCCATAACCTCCTCTTTTTTTTGTTTCGTCATTTTAGAATGCAATATACCGATTTCGTATTCTTTGAACACCTCTTTTTTCAAACGTTTGGCTTCTTCTGTTACAGATTTTGCGATTACTGCCATTTCTTTTTCTGGATCAGGTTCATCGATACGTGGACATATGATATATACTTGTCTCCCACTCTTTAGTTCTTGGCGGATTTTTTCATAAGCATCATCACGCTTGTTTGAAGGGATAATTTCAGTATGGATTGGTTTTCTACCAGCCGGCATTTGATCTAGTACAGTTAGATCTAGATCTCCATATATTGTTAGAGCAAGTGTTCTAGGTATAGGTGTTGCTGTCATAGACAAAAGGTGTGGAGCGATTACTTTTCCATTTGATTCTTTGTGAGCTAGTTTACTTCTCTGTATTGTTCCAAATCTATGTTGTTCGTCTATGATAGCCAAAGCCAAGTGTTTAAATTTTACAGATTTTTGAATTAGTGCGTGCGTGCCTATAAGTATTGGTATCTCACCATTTTCCACCCATTTTAGTAGTTGTGTACGAGATATGTTGGTCCAATTGCCAACATTTGAAGCAACTTTAGATGGGAACTTTCTACATCCACTTCCTGTGATAAGTCCTATATTTATACCTGTGTGTTCAAAAAAAGATATGAAGTTTTCAAAAAGTTGAGTCGCTAGTATCTCAGTTGGCGCCATGTATGCAACTTGAAGTGATCCAAAAGTTTGTTTAGCAGGCCTGTTTGTAATAATCCCGAAGCTTGCGCTCGCAGCGACGGCAGTTTTTCCACTACCGACATCTCCTTCGAGTAGTCTCGCCATCGGATGATCTTTGGTTATGTCAGTTCGGATTCCTTCGATTGCATTTTTCTGGCCTTCTGTAAGAGGGAAAGGGAATCGGTTTGTAAACTCGAGTAAGTCTTCTTTTTCAATTTTTATTTCATACGCATAAGAGCTTTTGAATATATGGCGGTCTTGTTGTTTTTTCAATTGAATCAAGAAGACTTCTTCAAAAGCAAAACGCTTTCTCGCAGCCTCTGCGTCATTTTCATTTCGCGGAGTGTGTATCCAGACTAGTGCGGTGCCAAGCTTTGGGAGGTTATATTTTTTTAAAATTCCGTTAGGTATAGGGTCAATTATGGAGTTTTGAATTCCAGACTTAAATATTTTATCAATTGCATGAAATATAAATCGGGATGTTACTCCACGACTCTCGGGGTATATAGGATATCTAATTCCTGAATTAACCTCGCCGTCTTTTACAAAGAGTGTGTCATGTATATCGATTGGAAGGGTAGGTGTTTTTTCTATTTCAGGATTGGTAATAGTGAGTCCGTTTTTTGTCTGACTAACTTTGCCGGTTACTTTTACACTGTCTCCAACTTGAAACATTTTTGCGAGGTATGCCTGATTGAACCAGACTATACCAATCGTCCCAGTCTGGTCTTCGACTGTCGCTTCGCCCATGGGTACTTTTGTGCGAAAAGATTTTTTTGTTTTTGCACGCGTGATAGTGCCGTGGATTGTGGCAATCTCACCAGGATTTAAATCACGGATAAAATGCAGTTCGGATATGTCGCTATAGCGCGACGGGAAGTGGTATAGCAGGTCATGAACTGTATTTATACCAAGACGCGCGAGCGCCTTCTCTTCTGTTGCTTGTAGTTTGAAGTGTTTTTTTAACGGATCGGTAGTCTGCATCTAAGCATTGTAACTTTTTAGAGCAATAATAAAAATCCCCTAATTACATAGGGGATTTTTATTGATTTTACTTATCTCCTAAAACTACAATCGTTCCGCGCATACTAGGGTTTACGTGATTGTGGTATTCATAAGTTCCACTTTCAGTAAAAGTGAACGAGTAGGACTCTCCGCTAGTGTAATTTCTCTGTGCATCAAAATCTGAATATTCTGTGTGTTGCGGATGTGGATTTGAAGCGACCCACATATTGCCCGATGAGTCGTTTATAAATTTTACAGTATCTCCTATGTTTATATTTAATATATTTGGGCTAAAGCCTGACGACATATATGTAACCACTGTAGTTTGATTCACTATGGTTTCTTCACCAGAGACTTCTTCTTTTTCTGTGTTGGTTGATGAAGATTCAGTACTACTATTTTCAATAGAGTTTTCTGCTGCTAAGTTTTCAGTTTCAATTTCGTTTGTCTCAATATTTTTTTCTTCTTCAAATATAATAAACCCACCAACCGCGATAAGTGCGATCAATCCTAATATTGCAGATGTTTTACTCATATATTTTAATTAATTTTTTATAACTAATAATTTACATAAACAATAACAAAACAGGCTTCTAGCCTGTTTTGTTATCCGATTATAGCTTTAATCTTGTCTGACAATTCGTCTAGTGTGAAGTTCGATTTGATCATGAAGTCATTTGCACCTAGTTCACGGGCGCGTGAGATGTCTTTGTCTTCTGATAGATTAGAAAAAACTATCACTGGTGTCTTTGCTAGAGCTGCATTGGAACGGATTTTTTCTAATACAGTAAAACCGTCCATAGTAGGGAGGACCAAGTCCAATAGTATAAAATCAGGATTTTCACTATCAGCAATTTTTACTGCATCTTCTCCTGTGGAAGCAGTAAGCACTTGGAATCCATCTTTTGAAAGCTTGCCTGCTGCAAGTCCCTGAAGGAATGAATCGTCTTCAATTATAAGAATTTTCTTTGGCATATGTTGTATTGTACTCGCGACTTCTTATCTGTGCAAGGGTATTGAAAATGTGAATGTTGTGCCTTCATTTTCTACGGACTTGAAACTTATTTTACCCCCATGATGCTCAATAATATGTTTGATTGTATATAGCCCCAATCCTGATCCAATAGAATCTTTTACCTTTGCATTCGTCGCTCTGTAGAATTTTCCAAAGATTTGCTCCTGTTCGCTTGTAGGTATTCCTATTCCTGTATCTTTTATTGAAACCCCCACCTCTTTTTCATTTGCGTGGATAGATATAAGCACCTTGTCTTTTGGGTTACTGTATTTTATTGCATTCTCGATTAAGTTTTGGATAACAACTCTTATTTTTTCTTTGTCGCAGGTTATCTCTTCTATTGAAATTTCTGGCTTCAAGAAGATTGTCTCGATACCTTTTTTGAAAGCTTCACTAGAAAAATCAAACAAAGTTTCATCTATAAGTTTAACCATATCTACTTCTTCGAAGTTGTAGGTTAGAGATGTTGTGTCTGCGTGGTTTAGTGACAGCATTTCATTTACAAGTGCGAGCATACGGTCGTTCGAATCGCTAGCGCGTTTCATAAAATCTGCTTGTTCTGGTGTAAGTTCGCCAAAATCTTTATCTAAAAACATTCGCAAAATCCACTTTACAGCAGATAGGGTAGTGCGGAGTTGGTGAGCAGATATCGAAATCCAATTACTTTTTAGTGCGTTTTGTTGCTTGAGTTCCTCGTTCTCTTTTTTAAGTTGTTCGATTTGTTCAGATTCGGTCATGAAAGCATTATACCTTGTGAGGTATGTACTACAAAATTTGCGGAGGTGTGATTTAAGTACTTACGCTCTTAATGTTGATAGGACTATTACGGCACTTTTTAGAGTGTCTCATTTAGGTAAGTGATTCGGGGTCACTGTATTTGAAAATAAAGGTATTTTGTAAAAAATGAGACACCTACGCTGTTTTGTATCAAAAGGTATTGTAATTTGATATATTAAGAGTATTAAGTAGATCTTTTACAACTAAGTATATGTGCAGCTATCTCTAGCGAAAGGCACTCCCTTTATGGTCTTGTAACACAGATGAAAACTGGCTGTAAATTACAGCCGTAAAGGTCGAATTATTAGAACTAAGTTAATCATATTTAATATGCCTAAACAAAGTAAATATCGCACACAGATAATTTATCGTCGTGTCGATAATGGACAAATAGTAACAGAAGCCTATGCAAATAGGTATCCAAATCTATGTGTTCGTGAAGTTCGCAAGATTCCTCTTTAAGATGAATCTTGTAGTTATCCCTCTAGCCAGGGGTAGCTACATATGTACTTAGTAAGTATACAAAGTATCATAGGTATAAGCTATACCTACTCATTCACAATCGCTATAGATAAGATAAAAAACTAACTCTTCCTGATTAAGAGTACATAGCCTTATTATCTTCGCAATGCTTCTTTACAAACTCAAACCAATTTTCATACCAATACCATGTTTTTTCTAGTTGAACCCCGAAACCCTTTGTTGGATTTTTTGCATCTTGAGATTGCCATAATTTTGTATGTTGTGGCATGCTAAATTTTTTATATCCAAGCTTTTGTATTTCTTTACAAAGACTACTAGGTAGATACTTTGGTCTTTCTCGGTCTTTAATAGCCCAATACTCCTTACTCAAACCTTTTGCTATTTCTGACTTTGGATCAACAAACTCAATTACTTTGTCAGCCTGACCTTTTCTATTTGCTGTTTTAGGAACAAATAAAACTCTATAGGAAAATTTACTATCATTAAAAACATCCTATGTTAAACTCTCATCGTATTGTTCAATAAATAGAGATATGTTTTTAGGTAAATCCTTATAATCATTTAATTGATCAACTTGTTTTTCACTTAAAGATGAGAACTGTAAACTAAAAGAGAGGTATTTTTCAATACTATCTTGTTGTGGAAAAAGTGATTTGAGATATTTATTATAGTTTAAACAACAAGCTTGAAATCTTGCACTAAGAAGATCATCAATTCGAGTAGTCATCTGATGTTCAATCTCATGTCTTAATCCAATCAGAAATAATAAGTTTGCTACTGTAGTCTTATCAATGGGACATTTCTTTTCATTTAAACAACGTTCTAATTCCCAATATTTATAAGCCCCATTTTTTGTTAAATGAAACCTCTTTCTTTGTTCTTTCTGATCAAAGTAACGATATTCAATCTTTTTCTCTCTATAGTAAGCATGTAGTAGATAAGTCCACGAAATAATAGCCAAAACTATAAATGATTCAGATTTGAAATTCACATTTGGATTATTAAAAATTTGGACAGCAGCCAGCATAGATTCTCTGGATTTTTGAAGTAATTCATTTTTAACTGATCCGACTTTTCTCATGACTATATTTTACCATTTTGATACAAACAAAAATACACGAATAATTCGTGTATTTTTGTTCACAATTTATGCACCCGGGTCGCACATTTACTGTATGAAAACGTATTTACTCCCATGATAAAATGTCTTTGCGGAGGATGTGAGATTCGCCGATACTACGGCTGGTATTTTTCCACCTCGTTTCACTCGTACGGAAAAAACTTTCGAATCTCAACACGAGCAAAGCAGTTTACTCGTTCATCCTCCGCAGTTTTTCACTACGTTCAAATTTGCGGAGGATGTGAGATTCGAACTCACGGACCTTTTTACAGGTCGGCAGTTTAGTAAACTGCTGGTTTCAACCACTCACCCAATCCTCCATATATTGAAACGGAAACGGCGGAGACGGTGAGATTCGAACTCACGGAGCTTTTTACAGCTCGCCTCCTTAGCAAGGAGGTACCTTAAACCACTCAGACACGTCTCCATATCGAAATGAGAATAGCATAATAAAGCTGTTTTTTCTAGCATTTTCTAATGCGCTACGACCAGTGCGATTACGTTCCTTGCACCAGCTTCACGCAGAACTCTGCGAGCTTCTTTTAATGTTGCTCCGGTAGTTGAAACATCGTCGATTAAAATTATATTTTTTCCTTTTACAATTGCATTAGATTTAATCTTGTAAGCACCCTGCAAGTTTTTCAATCTTTCTGTACGGTTGCGAATTTTTGCCTGAGCGATTGTGTCACGAATTTTTTCTATGATATCTCCTCCATATTTGAATTCTTTTTCTCCAAGATTTTCTACAAAAGCTCTTGCGAGTAGAGCTGATTGATTATATCCGCGCACACGTTTACGATTTTTTGTAATTGGTATAGGTACAACTAAAGTTTCCTTGCCAGAGTCGAACATATTTTTTTCACTTAATATGTCTATATTGTATTCATACAGTGTATTGCCAAATATCTTCGCAATAGGAAACTTGCCGTGGTATTTTAGAAGCCAGAGTGCGTACTTCACTGTTCCGTTTTTATATGAAAAACATGCGTGTATAAAACTATCTACAGGATGTTTAGGCTCGGGGATTTTTTGTAGGCACTGCTCGCACAATATGTCGCCTATGTTTTTACACCCTATGCATTTGGTGGGGAATACGTATTCAAGTATCGATGATAGTATATTCATAACTAAAATATGTATATATGATATAATACAGACACTAATTTTATATATGGCAAACCCATTTTCAAAGATATTAAGCGATAGCCTAGCAGTCTTCAAAAAGAGCTCTACTGACAGTGTTGTTGGTATTGATATTGGATCATCGGCTATCAAGGTTGTCCAGCTAAAGAAAAAAGGCGCAAAGGCAGTACTGGAGACATACGGCGCTCTTTCGCTCGGTCCATACTTAGAAGGTGGCGTAGTGGGACAGACAACAAACCTACCTATAGAGAAAGTTGCCCAGGCACTTACAGATGTTATGCGCGAGGCTGGTATAACTACAAAACAGGGTGCAGTTTCTATACCTGCTTCTTCTAGTTTAGTTTTTTTGATTGAACTACCTGCAGTTATAGATGAAAGTCAGTTAGCTTCTATTATACCGACTGAAGCTAGAAAATATATTCCAGTTCCAATATCTGAAGTTTCACTTGATTGGTGGCCGATTCCTAAAAAAGATTCTGCGTTAGATGGAGCTGTTGGACCAGACGGTAAGCCTATAAAAGAGTCTCCAAAAACAGAAGTCTTGGTCGCTGCTATTCACAATGACACTATACAAAAATATAGAGATATAATCGCAAAGACAAATCTATCAGTAGATTTTTTTGAAATCGAACTTTTTTCTAGTATACGAAGTAGTTTTGGTAGAGAGCTTTCAACTGTTCTCATAATCGATATGGGTGCACTAAAAACCAAATTATCTATCATAGAGTACGGGATTGTAAGAAAGTTCCACAGTATAGACAGAGGAAGTCAAGACATAACAAATGCACTGTCTAAATCTTTGGGTGTAACTTTTTTGCAAGCAGAGCAAATGAAAAGAGAGTTTGGAATGTTTGGCAATCAAAAAGATCAGAGTATGCCAGAAATTATTTCTCTGTCTGTAGACTATATATTGAGTGAAACAAATAGCGCTATTTTAAATTACGAAAGACAATACGGTAAAACTATAAGCAAGGTGATACTAACTGGCGGGGGAGTTTTGTTGAAAGGTTTCAAAGAGAGAGCAACAGAACAATTGAGATCAGAGGTTGTGATGGCTAAGCCTTTTGATAAAGTAGAAGCACCTGCATTTTTAGACAATGTACTTGAGACTGCTGGACCTGAGTTTGCTGTTGCAGCAGGACTTGCTCTGCGTCGCTTACAAGAATCTGCATAGTTTTACACATTATTTTCTATACATACTAGCTAGTTCGTATTACAATATAAGAATGTTAGAAGCTTGTGCTTCGTTTATGTAAATGGATAAAGACTTTCAAACATCTTTTATACCTAAGAAATCTCTTGCAGAAGAGCGTGTTACCACACGTAGACCTGCGAGTTTACTTGTGTTTTTTGCAACACTAGTTTTTTTTGCATCTCTAGCTTCTGCAGCAGGTGTGTATTTTTATAGAGCTTCACTCATAAAGCAAGTAGACAGTATGTCTAGTCAGCTAGATAAAGCTAAGGCTCGTTTTGAGCCTTCACTTATCACTGATCTTGAAAATCTAGATCGTAGATTGTCTGCAGCCGAGAGTGTTATATCTAGTCACACAGTTATAAGTCCAATATTTGAAACACTTGAGACACTTACTCTGAAGACTATTCGCTATACAAGTATGGATTATGAAATCGACAAAGAAAACGGAGGAGTGGTAAATATAAAACTTCGAGGCCAATCTTCAAGCGGGTATACACCTATAGCTCTACAATCCGATATGTTTTTGCAAAATAAATACATAAAAGATCCTATCTTTTCAAATTTGTTGGTTGACGCGAGCGGTAAGGTAAATTTCGATTTAGAATTTACAGTTGATCCTACATATCTTTCATATACAGAATTCGTAAACAGATCTGCTGTGTCCGATTCATCAGAAAGTGCAACGGTCGACCTAGAAACAGTAGATACAACATTGCCTGCAGGTACTACTAATAGCACCCAATTAAACCCATAATTTTATGATGAGATTTATTTTTCCAATTATTTTGTTTGTAGCTTCCATAGGATTGTTTTTGGGTTTTACAAATCCTATATTTAAAACTACAAAAGAACTTAAAGCTGAAGTAGCAACTTACACTGAAGCTTTGGCAAACTCAAAACAACTTGAAGAGAGAAGAGATGAGTTAGTAGCCAAGTACAACGAATTTGCTCCAAGTGATGTTGAGCGATTACGCAAGCTTTTGCCAGACAACGTAGACAATATCCGATTGATTTTAGAGATTGATTATATAGCTTCTAGATACGGTATGTCAGTTACGAACGTAGCTTTTGATGTCGACAACAAAGAAGCAGCGGGTGCAGAAAACGCTATAGCCGAAGGTGGGGCTAGTCTAAATATGACAAATAGAGATATTGGAACTTTTGATTTGAGTTTCTCTACACAAGCTTCTTATGATAATTTTCAAAAATTTTTGGCTGACTTGGAAAGTAGTCTGCGTATTGTTGATATCCAGGGTATCACTTTTGATTCGACTGCTTCAGAAGGTAAAGATTTTTACAAGTACAATATTAAGATTAAAACATATTGGTTAAAGAATTAGATATATGAGTAAGATTATTAAACGTCTAATAACAGTAGCAGTGGTGGTTGCACTAATCGCAATCGGTTATTCTCTAGTATCAAATAAAAAACAAGGTGATCAAACTCTATCTACTGTCGGCGCAAATACAGACTCTACAAACGAAGTGGGTGACGAGTTTCTAGCTACTCTATTGAACCTTCAAGTGCTAAAACTCGATGGAGATATTTTCAATGCAAATACGTTCACAGGTCTACAAGATTTTTCTATAACTCTTGTTCAGCTTGGCAATCAAGGTCGTCCGAATCCTTTTGCTCCTATAGGCTCAGACCTGTCTCCTACAAGTGTTGTCTCAAGTCCTAGTGTCATAACAAACACACCTACGTCTATATCTACTTCTAGCACAGTTCTCCAAGGAGCTTTGCTTGCTGGAACTGTAGCTACTGAGAGATGGTTTGAATGGGGTCTAACAGAATCTCTTGGTGCTAGTACAACAAAATTGCTAGGCAGTACAAGTCCTTATACTGCTACAATTTCTGGTCTTACTGCGAATACAACATATTTCTATAAAGCTGCCGCTAAAATCAATGGACAGACTGTCTACGGTTCAGTTGTATCTTGGAAGACTCTAGGTACAAGTAATTAGTTGTTTGTTCAAATTTTTATATGACTTTTTTAGAACACCTTGCAGGTCAGGGTATTATTACAGACAATCAAATAAGTGAGGTAGTTAGACTAGCCGATGAAAAACACGGCGGCAACATCGACGACATGCTTGTGGAGCTAGGTTTAGATGAAAAAAAGCTTTTGGAAATGAAAGGTGGCTTTTTCAAAATTCCTACAAAAGATGTTGATATAAAACAAATCACTTCTGAAACTTTGAAATATATTCCAGAAGATTCAGCAAAGCATTATATGTTTGTACCTCTTGGTATAAGAGACGGAGTGCTTGAGGTGGGTATAGTAAATCCTGATAATATAGGTGCGATAGATGCTATACAATTTATAACTTCAAAAATGAATATTCCTTATAAGATATTTTTGATATCAAATAAGGCATTTGAAGGTATTTTGAAAAATTACGAAGGCCTAACCGGAGAAGTCGACGAAGCAATATCTGAAATCGATAAAGAGATGGAGTCTGTAAATACTGGCGATATTGTAATAGAAGATAGAAATATTCAAGCAAAATTAAAACCAGGTGAAGAAGAGCGCATAGTTGAAGATGCTCCGATTATAAAAGTCGTAGCGGTTATATTGCGCCACGCAACAGAAGGGAACGCTTCTGATATACACATTGAAAATACTGGATATAAGGTCAAGGTTCGCTTTCGTGTAGACGGCGTACTGCACACAAGTCTAGTTCTGCCTTTGAACGTATATGCAGGTATAGTTGCTCGCATAAAGATAATGGCAAAACTACGTCTAGACGAAAAACGCAAGCCACAAGACGGAAGCTTTGCTACAAAGATTGCTGGTAGAAAAGTAGAATTTCGTGTATCTACATTTCCAGCCTACTATGGTGAAAAAGTGGTAATGAGAATCCTCGATTCTTCTCGTGGTGTGAAGAAACTTTCAGAACTAGGCTTGTCCGAACACAACTACAAGCTCATAAAAGATGCATTGGCAAAACCATACGGTCTTATACTTATGACGGGTCCAACAGGTTCCGGTAAGTCTACAACTGTATACTCGATGTTAAACGAACTCGATAAAGAAAAATCAAACGTAGTATCTCTAGAAGATCCAGTTGAATATCAGATTCCAGATGTGAACCAGTCTCAGGTTATGCCAGAGATCGGATACTCTTTTGCTTCAGGTTTACGTTCAATATTGCGTCAAGATCCGAACATAATAATGGTGGGGGAAATACGCGACAAAGAAACAGCTCAGCTCGCGATACAGGCGGCTCTTACTGGACACTTGGTTTTGTCTACTCTACACACAAACTCTGCTGTTGGTGTAGTCCCTCGTCTAGTAGATATGGGAGTTGATCCATACTTGATTGCGCCAACACTCATACTCTCTATAGCTCAACGTCTTGCGCGTGTTGTGTGTGAAGACTCACGCAAAGAAGTTCCTATGGATGAAGCAATGAAAGAACTTCTAGACAAGCAGTTCAAAGATCTTCCTGAAAAATACAGAGCACAGCTACCTAAACAAGACAAAATGTATGAAGTTGTGCCTTCTGCCGAATGTCCAAACGGAACTCGTGGTCGCATGGCGGTATTTGAAATGTTTGAAGTAAACAAAGAAATGCAACACGTAATCCTGACTAATCCAGTAGAAGCAGAGATATACAAAGTTGCTAGAGCAAACGGCATGCTTACCATGAAAGAAGATGCGATTATAAAGAGTCTGAGAGGGGAGCTGCCTTTCCAGGAGATTTACAATGATTTATAAATTGGTAAAAGTAAGTGGCTTTATAGTATAATTAGAAGCAATTATGGACGACAGTAAAAAATACAAAATCTTAATTATCGACGACGACAATTTTCTACTCGATATGTATGCGATGAAATTTTCTCAGGAGCCTAAGTTTTCTGTAGACACTGCACTCGGCTCTATGGCTGCTTATGAAAAACTAAAAGCAGGTGCTTCTCCGGATGTTATGTTGATGGACGTTGTTATGCCTGGGATGGACGGATTTGAGCTGCTTGAAAAGTTGCGAGATGAAAAAATTGCCGAGGGTGTAATGAAAATAATACTTTCAAATCGTGGTCAGCAATCTGATATAGAACGCGGTGCCACCTTGGGAGTAGCTGGTTATATTGTTAAGGCTTCTAGTACACCAAGTGAAGTTATTACTAAGGTAACTGAAATTGTTACAAAACAACTACCAAGATAATTATGGATTACGCAAAAGAACTCGAAGATTTATTGACTACCCTAATCCGCGAAGGCGGGTCCGATCTTCATATTGCTGGGATGCGTTATCCTGCGATACGTGTTTCAGGACAATTGAACTTTTTAGTTAAACATAGTGTATACACAAAAGAAGACTCACTAGGAATCCTAAAAGAGTTATTGGATGACGTTAAATACAAGAAATTTTTAGAAGATCAGGAGATTGATTTTTCATACGACTTCAAAGGGGAGGCGAGACTTCGCGGTAACGCTTTCTTTTCAAAAGGTATAGCAGGGATTGCTCTAAGACTTATACCACAAGTTAAAACTCTTGCTGAACTTAGACTTCCACCAATCATCGAAACTTTTTGCAGAAAGAAACAAGGATTCTTCCTAGTAGTAGGACCGGTTGGTCAGGGTAAGTCTACAACACTCGCTTCTATGGTGAATCTCATAAACAACGAACGCGCAGAACACATAGTTACTATCGAAGACCCGATAGAATATATGTATACACCAAAACACTCTATTATAGATCAACGTGAAGTTGGTATAGATACAAAAGATTTCAACTCAGCTTTAAAATCTGTATTCCGTGAAGATGTAAATGTAATACTGATAGGTGAGATGCGCAACGCCGAAACTATATCTACTGCTGTTACAGCTGCTGAGACTGGTCACTTGGTTTTTTCTACTCTACACACAAACAATGCTTCTCAGACTATTGATCGTATAATCGACGCATTTCCACCTGGTCAGCAAGATCAGATTCGTATACAACTTGCTTCGAGTTTGATTGGAATATTTTCTCAGAGACTTATACCTTGTATAACTGGTGGACTCGTCCCAGCTTATGAGCTTCTTGTGAACAACAATGCAGTACAAAATCTAATTCGTGAAAAGCGAACTCACGAGATAGATGTAGTAATAGAAACTGGATATGAACATGGCATGATAGATATGAACCGCTCTCTTGTTGAGCTTGTGCGTGCAGGACAGATCACTATGGACAACGCTTACCTATATTCACTTAACCCAAAAGCTTTAGAGCGATTACTTTAATTTTTAAACCATGACTTTCAAATACAAAGTTGTTTCAAATACAGGCGAGCAAAAAGAAGGTTCAATCGATGCTCAAACAAAAGACTTGGCTATCGCGGCACTTCAGCGTCGTGGTTTTATAGTTGTGTCTATAAAAGGCGAGGAAGATAAAAGTCTTTTGCAGATGTCAGTGTTCGAACATGTTCCAGCAAAAGACGTGGTTATACTTTCACGACAAATTGCGACTCTTTTCGAAGCCCAAGTATCTGCACTGAAAGCTTTTTCACTTCTTGCTTCAAACGTAGAGAACCCATTGCTTTCAAGAAATCTAAACCAAATAGTGGACGACCTGCAGGCAGGGTACTCGATTTCAGGAGCTCTGGCGAAGCACCCAGATGTGTTTTCAACTTTCTATGTAAACATGGTAAAAGCAGGAGAAGAATCTGGAAAACTAAATGATACATTTAATTTTCTAGCTGACTATCTAGATCGAAACTACTCTCTTACATCAAAAACTCGCAACGCTCTTATATATCCAGCTTTTGTTATATTTACTTTCTTTGTTGTGATGGGGCTCATGTTTACTATAGTTATACCGAAGCTTTCTTCTATTATTACTGAGAGTGGTCAGGATATACCTCTTTATACAAAAGCGGTGATCGGAGCAAGTGATTTCTTTGTAAACTATGGATTGTTTATATTGATATTTTTTGTCATAGCAGGAGTATATGTTTGGCATCTTTCTAGAACTGATTCTGGCAAGCAATATTTAGATGGGCTAAAAATCTCTTTTCCAATCATAGGTAAACTTTTCAAGAAACTTTACCTTGCTCGTATTGCTGACAACTTAGATACAATGCTTTCCTCTGGTATATCAATCGTGCGTTCTATAGAAATCACAGGGGATGTTGTAGGAAATCGTGTTTACTCTGATATTTTAAAAAAGGCCGAAGAAGATGTAAAAGGTGGGTCATCACTATCTGATGCATTTGCAAAACATGAACCAATCCCACCGATTTTGGTGCAGATGGTGAAGGTGGGTGAGGAGACTGGATCTTTAGGATCAATTCTGAAAACTCTTGCAAAGTTCTACAAGCGTGAAGTTGATGATGCAGTGGATACACTCGTCTCACTTATCGAACCTATCATGATCGTGGCACTGGGTCTCGGCGTCGGTGTGCTTCTCGCATCAGTACTTGTGCCTATCTACAACATCGCAGGGGGGATACAGTAAAAGATAAATTAATTAAAAACATTCTAGATTTATCTAGAATGTTTTTAATTTTATTGCATTTCTATTTTATATATATGAGAGCCAGAATTGTAGACATGTATACAATCACCTGGTTTTATATCTGGTAGTGAAAGGGAGGTATGATCTGAGTAGAAGTGGTATGAAGCTGAATAATCGCTTGTTTTTATTATGATTTGATCGGTATCTAATTTTATTACCTGACCACTACTTACGGTCATTCCTCTGCTGTCGATTCTGATATCTTTTTCTGGCAGTAAGAGAGTCCATCCGATTTCAATAAATGGAGAGTCTGTAGAAAGTGAGTTGTAAGTATGCTTGTTCAGAAAAACTAAGTCTGAAATACGAGAAGAATCTCCGTATATGTTTTTAGATATAGAGAGAAGAGAATCTCCTGATTTTACAGTATAAGTATCGAGTATACCTTCTCCTGTTTGATTGTATCCTCCAGCAGTGCAACTAAAAGGACCTGCGTAGTAATCTGTCTGTATTTCAGAATCATTTGAAACGACAGTGCTGTCTTTGTGTGTATCTTTTATGAGTAAATATATACAAACAAAAACAAGTAAAATAACTAAGATTGACACAAGTAAGTTCTTTTGGTTTTTCATATCAACAATTATATCACCAAAATTTAAAAGCTTTTATTTATATAAAAAACTCTGCAAATTTGCAGAGTTTTTAGTTTATATCTACTCGACGATAAATTTTTCTGAGTAAATAATAAAACCTTCTTTCATTATGAAAAATGAGTACAGCCCTTTTGGCAGGGAAGATATATCAAGATCAATCAGGTGTCCTCCTTCGGTTTTTTTGGCAAGGACTTTTTGACCTATATTGTTGATCATGTATATATCCAAAGCGTCACTTTCAAAATCCATCAAATCCACATACAAGATATTGCTCGCTGGATTTGGGCTAAGTATTTGATCTATCGATACACCTTCTCGGCAGGTTACAGATACTGTTATAGTATTTGAATTCTTGTAACACCCTGTGGCAGTTTTGGTTACTCTACATTTGTAGTTTCCAGAAGTTGTAGCTACGTAATTTATACTAGTTGCTCCAGCGATGGCTGTTGCACCTTTGTACCATTGGTAGGATAGTGAAGCCCCAGTGTTTGCTGTAAGTGTGACACTTCCTCCAAAACAGAAACTAGTTGGACCGCCCGCTGTTATATTTGCAGATGGATTTTTATTTACGTTTACAATTACAGAGTTTGAAGTTGTACTTGCACATTCATTGGAGCTTATGCATGTATAGTTTCCGGTCGCAGATACGGTTATAAAATCGTAAGTTGCGCCAGAAATTATTGATCCATTTTTATACCACTGTACTGATGTTCCGGTATGGGTTGCTGTAAGCACGACACTACTTCCTTGGCAGAAGGTTGTAGACCCCAATGCTTCGATTGATATAGATGGTTCCAGGTCTTCGTCGATAAGTCCATCACAATCGTCATCGAAAGTATTGCAAATTTCAGTGGATGGGTTACAGGTACCAAATAATTTAATTACCCAATAATCATAGTTTCCCAGATTATCTTCATCTTTATCTCCGGAAATAGTAGATCCTGAAGTGAATCCCAGAATATATTCACCACTGGATATTTCTTGAGTGCAATATAAAAAATCATATCCGGTTCCTCCAATAGTATTCTGCCACTGTATATTCCCGATAGAGTCTATTTTTACTATCCACCCATCATATATTCCAATTAGAGCTTCATTTTTATCTCCTGAAATACCAGAATTTGAGTAGCCAGAAATGAGCACTCCATTATCGCCAGTTTTTGAAATACTTGTTAAATTGTCGTCTAAATTTCCTCCAATAGTATTCTGCCACTGTACATTACCTGAAAAATCTAATTTAAGTATCCAGTAATCAAGGTATCCTAGACTATTTTCACTTTTATCTCCTGAAATATTAGATCCAGATTTACCACCTATTAAATAACCGCTACTTGGTATTTCTTGTATTGAAAATAATATATCATCGCCACTTCCTCCAATAGTATTTTGCCATTGTATATCACCAAAATCATCTATCTTGATTATCCAATAATCATTATTGCCATTGGTTGCTTCAGTTTTATCTACCGAAATACTAGAATTTGAATAGCCACCAAGTAAATACTGATTATCGGATGTTTGAATAATATCGTACAAGTAATCTCCATCACTTCCTCCAATAGTATTCTGCCACTGTACATTACCTGAAAAATCTAATTTAAGTATCCAGTAATCAATCCCGCCCAAACTAGCTTCAGCTTTATCTCCTGATATATTAGAATTTGAATAACTTCCTAGTATATAACCTCCGTCTACGGTTTGTTTTATAGACGACAATATATCATCGCCACTTCCTCCAATAGTATTCTGCCACTGTATATTCCCGATAGAGTCTATTTTTACTATCCATAAATCTTGTGCACCATAAGATGATTCATTTTTATCTCCTGAAATACCAGAATTTGAGCATCCTCCTAATATATAACCATTATCTGTAGTCTGGCTAATATAACATAATCTATCATCGCCACTTCCTCCAATAGTATTCTGCCATTGAATCATACCCGTATCATCTGTCTTTATTATCCAGTAATCAATCCCGCCATTTGATATTTCTATTTTGTCTATAGATATATCAGAATTAGAATTACCTCCCAATATGTAGCCATTAGAAACTTTTTTTACCACATACAGTTCATCATTGCTTATTCCTCCAATAGTATTTTGCCATTCAATCTCTGGGTCTATACAGACTGGTTCAGTTTCAATAAATTCACTCGGTCTATGTGTGTCAATAAAATCTGATGCATCTAAAATTCCATCTAATTGCATTTCATAGTAAGCAAGAGCTACATTTTCTATATCAATTGCATATTTGTATGAATTGGAATATTCAGGATAACGCCCACCTGGTCCATTTGGCCACAGGTCCAACTCTTGGTCATACAAGCTTCTGATTTCAAAATGGCAATGACTACCAAAACTAGTTACATTTCCTATTCGTGCAATCATTTGACCTCTTGTTACTTCTTCGCCTATAGAAAAACCAAAATCACTTTCATTTAGACATATTGCGCCGTCGGTATTTGCGATATTTGTTATATGCATATAAAAACTATACACATATGAACCATCGGGCATGAAGTGTTTTATTACCATGCACCACCCAGACTTATTGATTGGATATGACAGCATTCGAAAATCGTGTATAACTCCATTTGCTGTAGCGTATATAGGCATTCCAATATCTTCACCCACACTTCCATAGTTCCAATCTTCCCCCGGATGTATTCCACCAGGGGACCAGTCGCCATCATCACTGTCGTTATGTCTGTCTGATATAGTCACCGACCCTCTGTTTGGTGTTGAGCTTATGAAATATGGATACATTTCATTAATCTCAATATCAGCATAGCCAACGACGGTGTATGTTGCTGGATTAATTTGTTCTGCAACTTGGTATTCTGTATTTGTAATACTGTCGATACCTTTGTCGCCTAGAATATATTGAAATCCATCTACCACTGTTTGTGATAGGCATGCAGATACTATCAAAAGTATCAGTAAAAATGTTAGAGTAATCTTTTTCATTTTTTCGTTATTTTTTTGTTAAAGAAAATATCTTTAATTTTATAATAAAATAAGGCCACAAATAACACTTATTTATCCACACCTAGGGGGTTTACTTAGTAAAAACGCTTTCGTGGTATACTTTAGGTATTATAAATAGGTCGCGTCGCAATCGGTTAATGAAAGCGACAAATTTTAAAAAAAGTTTTATTTTATATGTCACAAAAAAACAAAGGTTTCACACTTATAGAACTCTTGGTTGTTATCGCAATCATCGGTATCCTAGCTTCAGTAGTTTTGGCTTCACTTAACACAGCACGTACAAAGGGTGCAGATGCTGCTGTTAAGGCAAACTTGTCTAATGCTCGTGCAGAGGCAGAATTATTCTATGATACAGCAGGAACATACGATCTGGTTTGTGCAGCGACAGGAACAAACGTTATTGGAGACAGTGTACTTGCAGCATGGAAAGCTAAGAATGGTTCTACTTCAACATTTACAGCAGCTGATGCAACTGTAGCAACTGCGACTGTTCCAGTATGCCACGACTCATCAACAGGTTGGGCAGCTCAGGTTCCTCTTAACACAGGTGTGTCTTTCTGTGTAGATAACACTGGTGCGGCTATAGTTACTAGTAACTTCTTGGCAGCATCTGGAACTACTTGTTCTTAATCTGGTAATGAATGTGCAAAACAAAAACCGCTTTCGCGGTTTTTGTTTTGCACATCAGCATTCGTTACACCATAGAATACTACATGGTATACTTAATTTATTGTTATTAAGGTAATTTTTCATGAAAAAATATAAAAACTTTAAAGGTTTTACTCTTTTGGAACTCCTTATCGTTATTGCTATAATCGGAATTATAGCTTCTGTAATATTCGCTTCGGTTTCATCAGCACGTGCCGGTGGTCGCGATACAAAAAAAATTACAGAATTAAAATCTGTGGTCAATGCGTTGAATTTATATTTCAGCGCAAATGGTTACTATCCTCAGACAGCAGCAACTCTCTCTCCAACATACATACCCTCACTTCCAACTGGAGTATATTACATAGGCTTGGGTGGGTCTGGTGGTCAATGTTCTTCATATCATATTGGTACTTCTTTAGAAAAAAATAATAACGTATTGCAAACTGATCGTGACCTTACATCTACAAATACAGGTTTAATAGGGACTGGTCTAAACCTATGTGATAACCTAAACGGCTTAAATTCCGACTCTATTCGTGGCGATGATACACAGTCTTGCAAGGGTACTGCTATAGAGCCTGCTGGTGGAAAATGTTACGACCTAGTACCATAAAATATAAATGAATACTTTTTTACCAATATTTATAATATTTATCCTAGGACTCTTTATCGGAAGTTTCTTGAATGTTGTTATATACCGTTACCAGACTGGTTGGGGACTAGGTGGTAGATCCATGTGTCTGTCTTGTGGCAAGACTCTTCATTGGTATGAACTTTTTCCGATTTTCAGTTACATATTTTTACGTGGTAAGTGTTCAGTTTGTAAATCAAAAATCTCTATCCAATACCCACTTGTTGAAATATCTACAGCTTTTATCTTTGTATTTCTAGCCAATAAGTTCTTATCTTCTGAAACAGTTTCTTTCGTTACTGTTGCTCCACTTATATATTCTATGTTTATGGCTTCATTGCTTATAGTGATAGCTGTATACGACATTCGTCACAAGATTATTCCAAACGCCTTAGTCTACACTTTTATTTTGGTTAGTTTCTTGGGAATGTTTTCAAATGCTTATGGGATTATTACCCCAGATCCTATAGATGCTTTTGCAGGGATACTCATACCACTACCTTTTTATATACTCTGGCTTTTATCAAAAGGTAGACTGATGGGTTTTGGCGATCTAAAGCTCATGATGGGTATGGGATTTTTCCTCGGTCTATCTCACGGGATTGCGGCTCTCATGATTTCTTTTTGGGTGGGTGCAATCGTTTCTATAATACTTCTAATAGCTAGGCATTCTAGATATACTATGAAAAGTGAGATTCCTTTTGGTCCGTTTTTAGTATTTGGAACATTGTTTGTATATATTTTCGGAACATCTTTCGAATCACTCTCTAGATTTTTAAGTAGTTTATTTTTCTAAATGAAAATTTTTAAAGAAAATTATAAATACAAAAAGGGGATGACTTTTATAGAGCTCATAGTGGTTTTGTCTATAGTTGGTATTATATCTAGTGTCACACTTTTTAACTTTTCAGATTTTTCTACAAAAGCTTCACTTCAAAATCTATCTCAAGACATAGCTTTGCATATTAAAAAAGCTCAGACAAACGCTATATCTGGAAGACTTACTGGAGGTTTAGATAGTGGTCAGCCACCTTCATACGGAATTTATTTTGATATGGATACACCAGAGTCGTTTATTTATTTTAGAGACTTAGGTTCTCCTAGAAATTTTCTTTTTGATGGTGATTGCGACACACCAGGGGAGCTTGGTATTGAATGTCTGTCTACAACAACAATTCAATCAGGTGATGCGATATCTGATATCTGTACTCATGATGGTTCTTGTGGGTACGAAGATTTGTCTGTTACCTATGTCAGACCTTTTCCAGAACCTAAAATATACGGCACAAAATTTGATACTTTATATGAATTATCATCGGGTGCAAAAATAGAAATAGTTTCTCCAAAAGGTGCCAATATGAATATTTCCATATGGCCTACTGGCCAGATCAGTGTATCTGACGGACCAGTTGATGCTTGTGATGGAGGTGGTTTTGCTTGTTAAACAATATGAAATACAAAAATCATAAAAACAAAAAATCTGGTTTTACAGTTATAGAGATTGTTATAGCGGTCGGGCTTTTTACTGTTGTGATGATAATAGGTATCGGAGCGGTTTTGAGAGTAAATCAAATTCATAAAAAGACATCAGATTCTAGACAGGCGATAGATAGTATGCACTTTGTTTTAGAAGACATGTCTAGAAATATTCGCCTAGGAAGTTTATATAACTGTAGAGCATCTATTGGTGGATTGGGTGAGGCAGAGGATTGTCCTTTTGAAGAGGGTATAACACCATATCAGTCTATGGCTTTCGAAAAAGTTAACGGTAATATTTCTGACGATGGAGACCAGGTTGTGTACAGAATTGTAGAAATCTCAGGTACTGGAATTTACAAGCTTGTAAAAGGTGCTGGTATTACTTGTGCTACATCGCCTACAGGTAGTGGGTGTTTAGATTTGACCCCATACTCTGTGCATTTAGATCCAAATAAATCTGGGTTCAATATTGAGAATGCTGAAAATCCAAATCCTATGCTAGGCGATGGTGTGCAGCCGAAAGTTACTATTAGATTGGCAGGAGATATAGTTTATCAAGATATATCTACTCCTTTTTCTGTTCAGACTACTATATCCCAAAGACAAATTGATTTTTAAATATATGCAAAACAAACTTTTTAAAATAAATAAAATAGCAAGTAAAAATTCTGGTTTTACAATAGTAGAAACTCTTGTGGCCTTGGCTATATTTTCTTCATCGATTGTTTTTCTGATAGTTGTCGCAAGTGGTGGTGTATCAAACACAACTCTAGCAAAGTCTAGACTTACAGCTTCGTATCTAGCCCAAGAGGGTGTAGAGACAGTTCGTAATATTAGAGATACTTCAGTTATATCCGACCCTTCTGGTGCCGGATGGGATATTTTCTTATCAAATATTAATACTTGTAGTGGGACAGCTGGTTGCAACATAGACCCGTCTACTTTAGATGTATGCGCATGTACTGGGTCTACTTGCAATATTCCGTACTCAGAGACTTCTGGATATTTTGGATACGACCAGAGTGATGCATGTGATCTTCCTAGTGGATCAGTAGCCTCACCTTTTACTAGAACAATATTTGTTTTGCCGATTAATGAAACTTTAGCAGACGATGTTTTGGTTACTAGTAAAGTAACTTGGTACGAAGGTTTGTCAGAGCAGACTATTACTTATCAAAATATTTTGATGGATTGGCAGCCACATGTAAGTGCAATATAAAATATGAAAATATTTATCGAACAAATAAAAAAGACAGGTAGCAAGCAAGATGGTTTTGTTGTGCTTTTTACAGTTTTGATATCTGTTATCGTACTAGTGCTTGCAACAGGTATATTCAATATAGCCTTAAAAGAAACCGAGCTTACTGTTTCAGCAAAAGAATCTAACTTAGCTTTTTATGCAGCAGACGCTGGTAGTGAATGTGCTTTGTATTATGATTTAAAACAAAATGCTTTCAATCCAGTTTCTCCAATAGTCCCAGAGTGTAGAGATGGTATGGTCGCTAATTTTGAAGATATTTCTCCAACCTTGTTTACATTTGAATTTGATCTGTCTCCTCGTAGTTGTGCGACTGTTGAGGTAAATAAAAATTTTGATATAGACGGTACTAGCTACACACGTATAATATCTCAGGGTTACAATATAGATTGTGCACAGCTTGATTCTTTCGATACAAATCGCATTGTCGAAAGATTGCTCGAAGTAAAATATCCAAACCCAGTGGCTGTTGCAGTAGACGGAGGAGGTGATGCGGGTGGAGGCGAGGTTCCTCCACCAGAAGGAGGTGCTGAAGGAGATGGTACCGGCACCGGCGCTCTGTAAATATGCTGGTTCGCTTTTTTGAGTGAATATTTCTCGTGTCGGTATATAATAGGGTATACTCATAAGTACAGGATATGTTCCTGTACTTTTCCATTATGGATAAAAAAGAAGCAAAAAACAGAATAGAAAAGTTGCGCGAGGAGATACAAAGTCTCCGTTTTCGCTATCATGTAGAAAACGACCCTTCTGTAACTGACGATGTTTATGATTCTCTAACCAGAGAGCTTAGACTTCTAGAAGACAAATTCCCAGAGTTTCGTGTAAAAGATGACCCGCTTTCTCGTGTAGCAGGCGCTCCTCTTCCCAAGTTTGAAAAGATAACTCACAGCTCTCGCATGACCTCACTAGCAGATGTTTTTTCTTATGAAGAACTCGCTGATTGGGAAAAAAGGGCACTAAAACTTATTCCTGGAAAAACTCCCACATATTTTGCCGAGCTAAAGTTCGACGGTCTAGCTGTTACTTTGCTTTATGAAAATGGAAAACTTGTTTATGGAGGAACTCGAGGAGATGGATTTGTCGGAGAAAACATAACAGAAAATATAAAAATGATAACTGACATACCACTTACTCTCCCAAAAGATTCTCCTAAAAAGATAGAAGTTCGCGGAGAGATAGTTATGTCAAAAGACGTTCTCGAAAAGTTAAACAAACAAAATGAAAAGCTCGGCCTACCCAAGTTTGCAAACACTCGCAACGCTTCTGCTGGTTCAGTTCGTCAGCTTGATCCTAGTGTAGTAAAGGAGCGTCACCTATCTTTTTTTGCATATGACATAGCAGAACTATCGGCAGATTATGAAAAAAATATAAAAAAACATTCAGACGAACATAGACTACTTGTCTCGCTCGGTTTTCCAGTTTCAGTTCATGAGAAGAAATGCAAAAACTTAAAAGAAGTAGAATCTTTTATCGAAGAAATAAAAAAGATAAGAGAAAAATTACCTTTTGGAACAGACGGTATAGTTATATCTATTGATGAGACAGATTTGCAAGAGAGATTAGGTATAGTCGGCAAAGCCCCACGCTATATGTGTGCATTTAAATATCCAGCAGAACGCGCCACCACAAAGGTTCTCGACATAACAGTTCAGGTGGGACGCACAGGAGTTTTGACACCACTTGCACATTTTGAACCGACTCTTGTTTCTGGTTCGACTGTTTCCAAGTCGACTCTTCACAACATGGATCAGATAGAAAGACTCGATATAAAAATAGGTGACACTGTTGTTATACAAAAAGCAGGGGATGTTATACCCGAAGTTGTAGAAGTATTGAAAAGTCTACGCACAGGAAAAGAAAAAAGTTTTAAGATGCCGAGTGTGTGTCCTATCTGTGGAGGGGAAGTAGAGAAGAAAGAAGGTCAGGGTGGAAAAAGTGTGGCGTTTTACTGTACAAACAAACGCTGTGAGGCCAAGAGTTCCCGGGGTCTTGTTCACTTCGTAAATGCGTTCGATATCTATACTGTTGGTCCAAAGATAATAGAGCGACTTCAGGACGAGGGATTGATAACTGACGGAGCAGATCTCTTCATTCTCACCGAAGCTGACTTGTCAGGGCTTGAGAGATTTGGAGATAAGTCTGCAAGTAATATTGTGAGTAATATAAAAGAGAGGAGAAACCCGACACTTGATAGATTTATTGTATCGCTTGGGATAATCCATGTTGGAGAAGAAACTGCACGGGACTTGGCAGGACACTTCGGCACACTCAAGAAGTTTTTAAATGCAAAAGAATCTGATTTGGACGAGATAGAAAATATTGGCCCAGCTGTGACCGAGAGTATTTTGGAATATTTGTCTGACTCATATCATCAGAAGTTTATACAAAAACTATTGGATAATGGTGTAAAACCAAAAGAATATAAAAAAGCAGTAGGGAAGTTTACAGGCAAAACTTTTGTTCTAACAGGAACACTCCCGACCCTTTCTCGCGAAGAAGCAAAGAAAATAATTATTGAAAATGGTGGTAAAGTTTCTGGATCTGTATCAAAAGCGACAGGCTTCGTGCTTGCAGGGGAGAGTGCTGGATCAAAACTCAATGAAGCGAAGAAGCTTGGGGTTTCTGTAATAGAGGAGTCTGAATTCTTGAAAATGGTAAAATAAAATCCCACTTTGTATAGCGGGATAATAAAAACTGGCCACAGGACTAATTAACCTGATCGATTGGAATATCTTTATTTTTGTTCTTAGTTATTTGGAATCTTAAAATCCATAATAATACACAAGAGATAATTATAAGGAAAATTGATATCTGATTTAAAACACAAAGAATCGGATGTCTTTCTTGAAAATCATATTTTGCTAGTATGTTGGCATGATCTTTGATCAAAAATCTCATTACCTCAACAAAAAAAATGATGCAAGTAAAGACTAGCCAGAACAATGAAGTAATAATTACATTATAAATAAAGTTCTTAATTCTATCTATATTATCTCCATTTTTTATAAACATCTGATATTTTTCTTAAATCTACCAGAAAATGCTCGTATGTCAAATTTGTGGTGATATTTGACGATAAATGAAAAAAACCAAAAAATACGCTATAATCAGGAAATGCAAAAGGCAGATATAGACAAATTGGCGCAATTGGCTCGCCTAGATATGAGTGATGCAGAAAAGGAAAATCTTCTTGGAGATTTTGCTTCTATACTCGAATACATAGATCAGATAAGTTCTGTTAATATTTCAGGTGCAAGCATAGAGCCGAACATCACTCAAAATGTTGTACGTGAAGACATAGTAGATTCTTCTTCAGATGAAACTCTAGATTTAATAGCAGAAAATCTACCAGAAAGTTTAGATGGATTTTTGAAAGTAAAACAGATTTTATAATGAAAATAGATTTAAATTCACTTTCAATAGAAAAAGCACACAATGCCATGAAGGCAGGAGAGTACTCTGCTCGTGATTTGGCAAATGCATACCTAGAACAAATCGAGAAAAAAAACAAAGAGCTCAATATATACATCGAAGTTTTTTCTGATGTATTAGAACAAGCCGACCGAGCAGATGAAATGTTTAAGGCGAATTCTGCAACTCTCTTAACTGGGATTCCTGTTGCGCTAAAAGACAATATGCTAATTGGTGGAAAATCTGCAACATGTGGATCACAGATACTGAGTGGCTATGTTGCTAGCTACGATTCTACTGTTGCAAAGATTTTAAAAGAAAATGGAGCTGTTATACTAGGACGTACAAATATGGATGAGTTTGCTATGGGTAGTTCATCTGAAACTTCTTTTTACGGTGTCCCAAAGAATCCATATGATACAGCTCGTGTTCCGGGAGGTTCTTCTGGGGGATCATCTGCAGCTGTAGCGGCAAATATGGCATTGGCTACTCTCGGTTCAGACACAGGTGGATCAATTCGTCAGCCAGCAGCTTTTTGTGGAGTTGTCGGACTAAAGCCTACATACAGTACAATTTCACGTTTCGGAATTATTGCACTTGCGAGCTCGCTTGATCAGGTTGGACCATTTGCGCGAAACATAGACGATACGAAGATATTGTTTGATGCACTAAATGTATCGGACGCTTTAGAAGCGACTTCAGTCGATAAAACAAATCGTAAATCTATCTTTGCTAATACAAAAAAGATCGGTATACCTAGAGATTTTCTAACTGGATTAAACCCCGAAGTAGAAGACAACTTCAATCAATCAATTGAACATTTAAAATCTCTTGGTTATGAGATTGTCGATGTGTCACTTCCGCTTATAAAATATTCGCTCGCTGTGTACTATATTATCCAGCCAGCTGAAGCGTCTTCTAACTTGGCTCGTTTTGACGGTGTCCGCTTCGGCCTTCGTAGTGAAGGTAAGAATCTAGAAGAAGTTTATTCAAAGACTCGCGGAGTTGGTTTTGGTAAAGAAACTCGTCGTCGCATATTGCTTGGAACATATGTACTTTCACATGGATATTATGATGCGTACTACAACAAAGCCCTAGCACTTCAAAAAGAGATTACAAATGAACTAAGAAATATTTTCAAAGAAGTAGATTTTATTTTTACACCTACAACAGCGACTGGTGCATTCAAGATAGGGGAGAAATCTGATCCCGTTTCTATGTATTTATCAGATATTTTTACAGTTCCAGCAAACATTGCTGGAACCCCAGCTGTTTCAGTGCCTTCTGGATTTACGACTGAAGGTTTACCAATTGGTATGCAATTTATGGGGCCACATTTTAGTGAACAAGAACTCTTTGAAGTTGCTAAAAAGTTTGAAAACAAAGTTAACTTCATTCGCCCTGTGATAGAATAGTTATTATGGCAGCTCCAAAACCAAAACCAAAAGCCGGAGGTGGAAGTGGAATAGGTCCGATACCTTGGGTTATTATTTCTGTATTGGGCATATTGGCAGTTATAGTATTTTTGGGACAAGGTGTCAGAGTAAATGAAGGTTCTGCTTTTCCGACATATCTAAACGTAGAATTTCTTTTTTACAGAGTTGTTCAATTGCTAGAGGCTATATGGAATCTGATTGTAAATGGCGGTCTTTTTAGAATATTTTCAATAATTTTAGGGATCATAGGAGTACTCATGGCAGTTTTGATTGCGTATACATATTTACGTATCAAAGAGATTGAAGACGATAAACATCATGAACTAGAAAAAGAGGGAATAGAACCTGAGCCTGTAGTACAAAAACAAAATGAGCGTTGGGAATCTATCGAGCGACATATGGATACAGAAAATGAAAATGATTGGCGTCAGGCAATACTTGAAGCCGATATCATACTCGATGAGATGGTAGAGCGTATGGGATACAAGGGTGAAAACTTAGGCGAGAGATTGAAGAACGTAGAAGCAAGTGATTTTAAAACTTTGCAAAATGCTTGGGAAGCACACAAAGTGCGCAATCGTATCGCGCACGATGGTTCAGAATACACACTGTCTCGTCATGAGGCAAAAAGAGTAATAGAACTCTATAAGTCTGTATTTAAAGAATTTGAGTATATATAAAAATTAAATCCCTCACAGTGTGAGGGATTTTTATTATTTTGATTCTTTCCAAGTATCCGGCGCAACGTATGCGCAGAAAATTGGGAAATACTGTAATTCCGGATTTCCGTAAGCCAGCCAAATATTGAACGGTCGGTCAACTACGAATCTTGGTCTTTCCAGCCCGATACCTCTTGCTGCTCCAAGTGCTACTGCGCTCTCAGCATGAATACCATCCAGGGTAATTTTCAAGCGATTTTGTTGCAGTGCTTGGTTGATTGTAAATCTTGGCGATTCACAGCTCATGCCGATAAGCCAGCTAATATCTGGTTGTTCATTCAGGTCTACCAGTGGGATAATCGCGTCGCACGGTGTTTCGGAGTGTGTCATCTTCCTTGCTTGTTCAAATATGTGACAAAATAAATCCAATCCAGATTTTTCTTCATCGGCGATTTGGATAAACACACATAACCCCGTCGTTGTACGAATAATAAGTGTGCGTTCACCATAATCATTATTTACGATACTTGCACCATGCTTAATCAATGCAGCAGGGTATTCAGTACCTTCATAGTTTACAATCGCAGAATTTGCTTTTGCGATCCATTTCGCTACAAGGTCCATGATCGTAACAACTCCCAAGTCGAATGGTGCTTTTTCATCCAGCTGAATGTCGAATCCATTATCACGGAGGATTTTGTTCAGCTCAGGTGCATTGTCTGCGACGAAGCTCCTGATCTCATTTTCCGAATACTTAACTTGGTCCGCTTCTCTGAGTAAACTCATGATGTCTTTTTGAACAGTTGTTCTTTCGGTAAAATAGATCCCCTTTTCCTCAAACTTTTTTAAAGCCATCAAAATAGGGAATATTGCAGCTGTGTGGCTGACTGTTTTGTTCAATACGTTTTCTTTATTCATCTGTCGATTTTTGCATATAATACTATGAAAATATAGATAAGTCAATACAACCATGTATTTGTCATAATTTATAAGGTTGCAAAAATACCATATTTAGGTACAATACCTTTGTCTTAGAAAAGGCGATTTTTTATATAGCGGGGTAGAGAAGTGGTTATCTCATCAGGCTCATAACCTGAAGACGGACGTTCGAATCGTCCCCCCGCAACACTTCGGCAAGCGACACAATGTCTCTATGTCGAATAATGGCAAGCTTGTTTGATAGCGATGGTTCGGCAAAAGCCTCACAACATCGCACTGCTTTACCAGGTGGTATACCCACCGACAAAAAGCAAAGAAGTTTGCTTTTTGTCGGGGTAGCTCAGTCGGTAGAGCACAGGACTCATAAGCCTGGGGTCGTGGGTTCGATCCCCACCTCCGACACACGGACATTTGTATTTGTGTTCGGAAAATAATATGCGATCGTAGCTCAACTGGTTAGAGCACCCGCCTGTCACGCGGGAGGTTGCCGGTTCAAGTCCGGTCGGTCGCGCAGTATTGGACAAAGCACCCCTAAACGGGTGTTTTGTCCTTTTATAGCAAAGGTTTTTTCCAGTTCCAACCGATTTATTTCACTTTCTACAGCTTTTCGCTTCTTATCTATTGGCTCTAGCCAATCATTCGGTAAAATAAAGAGTTTTTGGTCTTTTACTATATAGTTCCAACCAAGTGCAGTAAATATACTTTTCTTATCTTCTATCGTAGTTTCAGGGTCTTCAAACTTGGTTTTTGCTACTTGTGCAAAGTTGAATACTTGTTCGGTATATTGTAACCAGTTCAATGCTCGGCTTTCAGTTTCATTGATTTTCTGCTTTAAGATTGCAATTTTCTCGGTTAACTCGTTTTTCCTTGAACCGTATTGTTCATCATTTATGAGATCACGCATACGCATTGTTATTAAATTATCTAACTCTCTTTGAGATGCCTCAATATCACCTAATTGTGTTTTATAAATTAGCTCCCTCTCTCGAACTTCATCAGAGTGTTCTTCTGCAAGTATTCTTAATGCCCAATCTCTAAACTTTTCTGAAATCGTATACTTGTCTATTTCTTCCTTTATCATATCTTCCATATTTTTCAATGGAATGAAAGCTCTTTGAGAGCAATTTTCTGTTCCTTTCTTTCGGTGTGAACAATAGTAAAATGTATAGTCCTTTAATTCATTTTTAGTTTTTACTAGTTTCGTCTTTGTACAAGCTGTAACAGAGCTACCGCATTCACCACATATCATTGTGCCAGTGTACGTAAATATATGACTCTTGGCTCTTGGTTTCCCATATCTCCCTAACATCTTTTGAACAATATCAAACTCATCCATTGTGATCATTGGTTCGTGTTTACCATTCCCAACTTCTCCATTGTAGATAAAAAGACCAGTATAAAATATATTGGTTAAGATATTATACATAGTACTTTTATTTATTTTTCCACCTCCACGATGTCGTGTGGTTCGTGTACGCATACCCCAATCATCATTCATTATTTTTAGAAGTTTAGGAATTGTATATTCTCCAGTTAGCATCATATTCCACGCTCTCTTAATAAGTTCAAATCGTTCAGGGTCTTTGATTATGTAATTTTCACCACGAACTTCGTGTTTAGTATTTAAGTATCCAAGAGGAGCCAATACTGGAGCTAGCCCTTTAATAATTTTTTTATCAATGCCACTCTTTACTGCTTTCGCTAAATCTTTACTAAACTGACTAGACATTCCACTTTCTACACTGATTATAATAGCGTTATCAGATGGCAAGTATTCTTTTTCTTTGGTTTGTATTGATTGTACCTTTCCATCAGCAAGCAATTGTTGTAGTATTCCACTCTCAAGAGGATTACGGGAAAGACGATTTAGATGCCAACAAATAATCCCATTAGCTTCACCCTTTTCTATCCTACGGATCATCTCACTAAATGCAGGTCTATTGTTTGGTAGTTTAGCAGATCGGCTTTCTGAAAAACTATCAATAACTTCTAAATTGTATTTTGTAATAGTTTTTCTATTTTCTTCGTGTTGCCTGTCGATTGATTGCACTTGTCTATCTTCTCCCTCAGATGATTTGCGAGCGTATTCAAAGTATTTAATTTTGGATGTTTGTTTTGTCATATACCATAAATGGACGGTTCTGGTTGACCCAATATACTTACCAAAGGCAGTTTTACTGGCAGAACCGCCCATTTATGGACAGTAAGACATATAAAATGCCTCTGGTGAAATTGTATATGGGTCAACACTTACATTATATACCTTTTCCCAAAGAAGTTAAGTTTATAAGCTCGAATCTCTCAAGAGCATTATTGATGAAAGCTATGTTGTTTGAATATGGTAATCCTTGCATAAGTTCAGAAGCTAACTCAATTTTCTTGGTCAATCGTTCAGGATGATTAGTATTCCACATATCAAATATAACTCCACGTATTTCTTTTGCCCCGTGTTCTTTTATTGCTGTCGCTAATCCATAAGAAGTAAGAGCATTATTTAATGTATGAGCTTTTTCACCTCGCTTACGGGCTTCGGTTAGTATGTGTAAAAGAAGTGTTAATTTATCAGCGGTAGAAAAAAGTGATAGTTGATTTTCTGGTCTATCAATGATCGTGTGCCAAGAATTAAGAACCAGTGATTTCATTAAATTGGGAGTAAATAAATCCTTAAAAAGAAGTTGTGTATCATACTCTCTCCCTAATAGTGGGTTTATGTACTTTCTTGCTGTTTGATTTTTCTTTATACGATATTCATATCTGAATATCTCTATATTTTCAAGATTATGATAAATAATAAATTGTCGTTCGTAATCAATATGTTCTTTATCATTTCGTTTATTCTTTGGTCGTAAAGAATCCGCAACCTTATCATAAAAAGACCAATCTGTTGTCCCTGCGTATATATTCAGTACTCGCGCACCTTTTTTATCTTGTTTATCTGAAACGTCAAACACTTTACTGATGTCTACTTTTGCAAGTTCATTTATTATTTCTCTCATCCTTACTGTTTTGGGAAGTAATACATTCTTACAAGCGTGTACTGCTACAACTTGAGCTTTTGCTATGACTTCCGTTTCTATTGTTATTCCTACACTTTGCAATGCTGATTTAAGAACTGAGAAAACTCTTTGTTGATCATTTTCGCTTACTTCCTGAACGCTATTCCAATAAAGTAGTTTTGGAATAGACAGTTCTATTTTAAGAATATGCTGTATATTTTTTCTATCTTTGGTTAATGTTTCTAAAAGCTCAACTCGTGGCAAGTATTCTTCTTGATATTTTGGGCGTAGTATAAATCTTTTAAGATATGGATGTTTTGAGGTGCGTTCTGTAGCTGAAAGTTCCTTATAAGTTCTTCGGGTTATTTCTGGTAAAAACAAAGAAAAGTTTGAAATCTTAAAGGTGCGTGGGCTGTATATTTTTATAATAACTGTGTCCATTGTAATTTTTATGTTGTCGGTGGATTTCAAGGAATCCTACACGACATTTACTTTTGATTTTTCAAAAGTTCAATATGTCGTGCGTTTATGTCTTTCGGACGATAAAGTACAGAAATCAACTGTAAAAGTTTAATACCTTGTTCATAGGCATCTTTTTTACTGATTTCCTCACCAAAATGCTCTTTGTAGAGATTTTGAAACTCTATGACTTTTTCGTCTGAAAGTTTCATAAAGCTATCTGCTATACAACTTATTTTTAAGTGCTTTTAAGTGATCGAAGTACGACCTAGCTTTTACTTCTAACTTATCTGCAAAGTATTTATTTGCCGTTTCTTCTATTCCACTTTGCTTTTGGAATACAAAAAGAGCTTTTCTAGGATCGTCTTTCTCGATCGTCAAAAGCTCAAAATCCGCACAGAGAAGTGCAGTGCTACAACCCAAGTCGTAAGTGGTGAACACTGACGAATGATTGCTTTTAGAAAACTTTTTACTTATCATTGTAATTTTCTAATTATGAGTAATTTACTTTTTGTAGACAAACAAAAAAGCAATCTCATTAGACTGCTTTTCGCGTTTTATTGGTATGGAATAAAATGGTTTTTATTCTGGAACGAAAATGGAATGCAATTGATTACTTGGGTATTATAATGCGATAGCCAAGATTCTTAACACTTTTAAGAATATCGGGGTTTTTACTTTTTGTCTTAGGAAGTATTAACAATTTTTGCTTTACGTTTCGTACTATTATATTCAAATCATTTCTTGCTGATTTTGAATTAGGTTTACCATCCCATATTTTGCTAATAAGAGTTGCATAATCAGCTTGTTTGTCCTTACTTTCTAAAATTGTTTTAATAAAATGAAACTCTTGGCTCTTAGGAGTTAAGTTGCCCTTAACTTTGTTAAAGATAAAATCACCTGTATTTTTATTAAAACTTAAAGATTTGATATTTATAACATCTTTATTTTTTGATGTTTGATTATCTTTCTCAGAGTGTTCTAAATCATTTTTAGTATTAAATCTATCATAAACATTTTTTATATTTTTGTAAGTTTCACTAAAAGTTTTATCTTCAATTAAATAAATATCGTAATTCCCTTGGTAAGTTTGCCATTCATTAAAACACCCCTCCTCCTTTAACCCATTTAATATACCTCTTATTTCAGTAATACTCATTATCTGTGTAATATCTGTTATTGGAATACGTATAGTCATCTCTTTACTATTACTTGTATATACAAGCCAAAGTTTTTGAACAAGATTCCACTTTAATCCCCAAGCTATCTTTTCAACTGGGTCTGTGTAATCAATTTCAGCATACATTTTTTGTGTTCGCTTTTTTCTATGTTCTGCTCGTTCTTTGCTTTGCTTTTGATATTTTTCTGGGTTAAGACGCATATCTTCAAAACTACTTGTTACTTTTTTTAATTGAGCATACCCCATAGGGTCAAGAACGGAAAGAGTAAAATCATCAGCTTTTTTGGAAAAATCTTCTGGTAAAAAAAGACGATATACATCATAATCATATTCTTCTTCATCCTTTGTTTCTTTACTATCAATAAAAATAAACTGATTTATGATCTTTTTGTTTGTAAACTTACTTATTATTCTTGATAGCTTATCTCTATCAACATCACAAGGTGAAAAATCAGAAGCAGGAATATCAATCCAGCCACTATGGGTGCCAAGCTCAAACTCTTCTTTTATTGTATTAAGAACGCACACTAATTTCTGTTCTGATGTTTTTTGATTTGCTAAAACTTGCGAAGTAATACTATTATCAGATTCTTTTATTGTAGTAGTTTCAAAAAGTTTATAGGTCTCATTAAAAGTTGGCTGTAATAGTTCAATTAAGTGTCCTGACGGTTTTATTCCATAAACACTAGCTCCAATGCTACCAGTAATAGCTTGATTGAATGGTGCTGGGAAAAGATCTCTTGAGATTTTTATTGCTTTTGCTCCTTCAAGAAATCTTATAATACGACGCTGATCCTCAATACTAGGGCTATCCTTTAAGGTTGAATACTCAAAACTGATATATTCACTCCTGAGAGTAGACATTTCATCTTTTTTTAGCTCCTTAAGAAGCCACCATATATTATTTTTGAAGTTTTCTTCAGTATTCATCGTAATAGTAATATATCTTTATATATAAGGAGTGTATCATATTTTACTATGAAGATTAAGCATTTTTTGTTATACTGGATGTGCGCATAAGTCAGTTTTCAATCAAGGTTTATTTACCTTGGTTACCAATCGTGTTCAACATAGGCATTCTATGTGGGATACAGGATTGGTAACCTTTTGGCTACTGACTTGTGCGCACCCACTGGAGTGCCTATTTTGCGTTTCAGTGGAAGACATCTGTATTAGCGCACTATGTCTCAACAAAATAAATTACAATTACACGAAAAAGAGCTTCTTGCTCGTATTTCAGAACTTGAGTTAGAAATTAAAAAACTTAAGGATAGAAAATATGGACTTATTTGGGAAGATAAACCAGAAGAGGTTGTTTTGCAATGCAAAGCCAATATCCCTATTTTAAGAGAAGTTAAGAATAGAAAAATTGTTTCTGATAATTTAACACCAAACAATCTTTTGATTGAGGGTGATAATTACCACTCTCTTTCTGTTTTGAACTATACTCACAGGAAAAGTGTTGACCTTGTGTATATTGATCCACCTTACAATACAGGAGCTAAAAACTGGAGGTACAACAATGATTATGTTGATGGAGATGATGATTGGAGACATAGTAAGTGGGTATCTTATATGAATAGAAGATTACTCTTAGCAAAGAATGTACTAAAAGACAAAGGCGTTCTTGTCTGTGCTATTGATGAAAACGAACACGCAAATCTTGGATTACTTATACATCAGATTTTTACAAATTACACGATTGACTGCGTTACCGTAGTTCATAACCCTAGAGGTGTTCAAGGTAAAAACTTTTCTTATAATCACGAGTATATCTATTTTGCATATCCAAATGATGGAGGAAAATATATTTTAGACGCTGAAAGAGAAGAAACATTGGAAAGAAACTTTAGAGTTGACGGTAGTAATTCACCAAGATCAACTTCCAAGACAATGTTCTTCCCAATTATCATAGAGGATAAAAAGATTGTTGGTTTTGGTGATGTTGCTGATGTGAATTATCACCCCAAACAACAAACTGAATATAAAAAGAATGGACAGATTTACGTATGGCCAATAGACATAAATGGCATTGAAAGAAAGTGGTCTTTTTCTAGGAATAGTATAGAAGAAATTAAAGACCAGTTAATTTTTAAGAATAAAAAAGATAGATACGAAATCTATAGACAGAAAGATGCCTCCCCCTATCGAACAGTATGGATCAATTCTAAATATGATGCTAATGAATACGGCTCAAAATTAGTTAATTCTATTATTGACACAAACTTTCCTTTTCCTAAATCAATTTATAATGTTCTAGAGTGTGTATCGGCTACTGTTGGTAATAATAAAACTGCAACAGTTTTAGATTTTTTTGCTGGCTCGGGAACAACAGGTCACGCTGTCCTTGAACTGAATAAACAAGACGGTGGTAATCGTAAGTTTATTCTTTGTACAAATAATGAAAATAATATATGTGAAGAAGTTACCTATGAACGTATTAAAAGAGTTATAAAAGGATACAAAAATAAAAAAGGTGAAAAGGTTGAGGGTCTTGGTGGTAATTTATCATATTACAAAACTGATTTAGTAAACATAGAAAAAATACATAAGATTTCAGATGAAGAAAAAATCAAGGTTACTTATCAAGCGGGTGAAATGATCGCTGTGAGAGAAGACACCCTAAATGAAATAGAAAAGAATGGATGGTGGCAGATTTTTGAAGGTAGTAATAAAATCACTGCTATTTATTTCAAAGAAGATAAAGAAAAAATTAAAGAACTGATAAAGAAACTTATTTCCAAAGTTGAGAACGAGAAAACTTCTGTAACTCTTTATATTTTTGGTTGGGGTAAAAATGAATACAAAAATGAATACAGCTCAGGTCTAGTTCGTGTCGAGGACATTCCTGAACCTATTTTAGAAGTTTATAAAGAAATAAATCGTTTATAATTTATGCTTATACTTAAACCGTTTCAAGAAACAGCAATATCTCAGCTTAAAGACAAGTTTTTAACCTTATGGAAACTTGGTGATACAAATGTTAATCTAACTTTCAAATCTCCAACTGGTTCAGGAAAAACAATAATGATGGCTCAGTTTTTGAGGGATATTGTTTCTGATCCACGATTTGCCAGTGCGGATGTTGGTTTTATCTGGATTACAAACTCTGACTCTCTTGCTATGCAATCGAAAGACAAACTCTTTACTTATTATGGAGGAGCAGGTGAAAATCCACTTATTGATATGAATAATCTACGAGATGGTGTTATTCCTAAGAATGGGGTTTTCTTTATAAACTGGCAGAAACTTGTATCAAAATCAAAAGATAATCGTAAACTTCGCACTGAGGGTGAGTCAAATACCACCTTTGATATGTACTTAGAAAATACGCATATACTTAAACGTGATGTTGTATTGATTATTGATGAAGAACATATTGCTTCAGATACAGTTCTTGCTAGTGATCTAATCAAGAATGTTATTAAGCCAAGAATTATAATCGGTGTTTCAGCTACCCCTCAAACAAAAGGTATTACTGTAGATGTTGATCGTAAGGATGTTGTACGAGAGGGTTTAATAAAAGAAAAAATTGTATTTCAAACAGCTGAAGATTTAGAAAAGAAAGAATATAAAAATATGGATCAAGATGATGTTCTTCTTACTTTGGCTTTTGAGAAAAGAAAAGAGCTTACTGAATACTATAAAAAACTTAAGGTTGATATTAACCCACTTGTTTTAATACAACTTCCAAATGACGATAAAGCAAGAAAGGATACTGCAAATATGACCAAGCAAGATTTGGTTATAAACTTTCTTAAGTCAAAAGGAATACTTACTCACGAAATAGCCGTATGGCTTTCAGACGATAAGATAAATCTTGCAGACGTAGAAGCAAGTAATTCACCAGTATCATTTTTACTTTTCAAACAAGCAGTAGCTACAGGATGGGATTGTCCACGAGCAAGTATCTTAGTGATGTTCCGTGAGATTAAAAATCCTACATTTGCTATTCAAACATCAGGTCGTATTTTACGTATGCCACTTGGAGTACATTTTTCAGTACCAGAACTTAATCTCGGTTATTTATACACAAACTATAAACGAAATGAGGTACTTGTTGGTTATGCAAAATCTGCTGACCAAAATAGACCAGCAATAAATGGAAGTTACAGAAAAACAGCTGTTGAACCAATCGTTCTTGACTCAGTGTTTATGAGTCGTACTGACTATAACGACCTAGGTGATAGCTTCCAAGAAACCTTCAAAAAGGTAGCAAATAATTATTTTGGTATTACAGAAAAAGATACAAAAGCAAATGTTATAAAAAAGTTCAATGATAAAAAACTTTCTTTAGATAAAAAAGTCACAAATGGTCTTATCGTTGATGTTGAGATTGATGACTATGATAATTTCAAGCAAGAACTTCTTTCTGAGGGAAGTAGTTATGAGCAAGAAATGTCACAGCACGATTTAGAGAGATTATATAATCTTTTCTGTTTTAATATCATATCTAAACAAATTGATGAGGATAAAAAGTTTGCTCCAGAGCGTTCTTGGGGTAAATTAAAAACCGCCTTAAATGTGTGGCTTCTTGGTTTATTAAAAGAACAGAGAATACAAATCTATCACATTATTGTAAATGATTTCTTAAAAGTGAACAGTGTTTTTAGTAGTGTAATTGGTAAGGCGCTTTCTGTTTACAGACCAATTCGTGAGCAAGAAATAAATCATAAATCTCAAAGATCAAAACGAACTGAGCAAATTGAAATACCAAGACCATCCCTTTTCTATACCGATCAATACGAAGAAATGAAGGTGAAGAAAAGTGCAATGCAACCATTCTTTATAGAAAAAGATTATACAGGCAAGAAAAATGAAACAAACTTTATTAAATCCTTAGAAGAAAATGATAATGTTCTCTGGTGGTATAAAAATGGTGATTTAGGTAGTGAGTTTTTTTCTATTCCATACTATGACCCAACAACCAACAAAGAAAGTTTGTTTTACCCTGACTGGGTTATAAGAAACGAAAGAGGTGTTTATATCATAGATACAAAAGGTGGTGATACTGCAAAGGGGGCAAAAGAACGTGCTGAAGCCCTCCAAGTGTGGCTAAAAAGCAAGAAAGGTTATTATGGTGGTATTGCTGTTCAAGATGGCTTGAATGGTTGGAAAATCAACGATAGTGCTAAATATGAATACACCACTGCTCTTAAGGGGTGGAAAGATTTAGAAGATTTTTTGAAATGATTATATAGAATTATTTTTTACTCATATATTTTGTTGATATTTCGTTAGTTATCTTTCTTGCATTACCGTGACTTAAAAGTCCTAAATACGATTGAACTGTATCTATTTTACCTTCTTTTAATTCAATGCGTTTCCACATTCTACGTTTAGTTACAGTTCTAATCACGCGATAATTTGGAAAATGTACCCATCCAAGAAAATCAATACCAGAAGCAAGTGTGTTTATAGATACTTTGTTTGGGTGAAGTGATAATTTAAGTTGTTTTTCAAGAAAATTAGATATTTGAGGAAGTATATATTCAATCCATTCTTTATCATCGGACATAATAACAAAATCATCTGCATAACGAATATAGTATTTTACTTTTAGTTTGTGTTTGATAAATTGGTCAAACTCATTCATATAAATGTTTACAAGCAATTGTGAGGTAAGATTACCAAGAGGTAATCCGACATCTTCTTTGGTCGAATGAAAACTTTTAATTATTTCTGACAAAAGTGAAATAACGTCATCATCTTTAATATATTTTTTAATAATTTCAATAAGGATATTCTGGTCAATTGAAGCAAAAAACTTTCTTATATCACCTTTCAAAACCCACATAGTCCTTGTATTATTATTTGATATTTTATTAGAAAAAGTCCTAAATCTTTGTATCGCCTTATGTGTTCCTTTGTTTTTTCTACAAGAATATGAGTCAGAAGTAAAAGTCCTATCAAAAAATGGATAGAGCACACGATAGATAGCGTGGTGAAGTAGTCGGTCTCGTACTTTTGCTTTATGTATACTTCGTGGCTTTGGGTCAGAAATGTTGAAAGCGTAATAATCAGAATGCTTATATGTTTTATTTAAGAGTTCATTGTGTAGGTCTATTATATTATCCATTAAGTTTCGCTCAAAATCTAAAACATCTTTCCTTAATTTTTTATCTACGGAAAACTCTTTCCAAGCAAATAGAAGATTGTTAAGGGAAATGATATGTTTATATGTATGAATAAATTGAATACGAGTCATATTACAAATAGTGTTCAAACTCCAACACTTCTACCAGTGCTACACAAACTAAAAACTGTGTATCTTTTATGGTATAGCTATTATCAGATTTTACCTAAAGAGCACCGCTATTCTCTTGGAATAAAAATAGATACTTTGTTTGTAGAAATAATGGAAGCCATATCCTTAGCTGGATTTCTTCCTAAGGGAGAGAAACAACCGTATGTTAGGTTATCAATCCGAAAGGTTGATACACTAAAAATCCTAATTATGATTTTATGGGAAACAAAATCTATTGATAATAAAAAATACATAGCACTTTCTGTACCATTAGATGAGGTAGGGAGAATGCTTGGTGGTTGGAATGGACAGCTTACAAAACAAAACTCTCCTGTCATATAGATAGGAGAGAAATGAAAAGATTTGCGAGAACAGCAGACGGGTTATTGGCGTTCCAATCATTCTCAAGCCAATTGTAGTTCCAGTTCCACTTACCATCGTTCCAGTATAAGTACAGGACATAACGGTTACCGTTAGAGTTCCGAAGAAACATATAGAGTATCATCTATTCCACCACCTCTTGAATACTCTCAAGGTTGTATATTACTTGTGATAATAATCACTCAACACTCTATACCAAGTATCTTCATTTTTTGAAGTTTCTACATACACCACTCTATTTGAAACCTTGGTCGTAAATACTCTCGGTGTATGGATACTGGTTTCGGTAGTGAAAAACCATAATCTTTCACATATTCACCTACTACCGTATTTAGTTTAACACAAAAAAATAACCCCTGTATAAAAATACAGGGGCGGAGGTTAAGATACCTCCAATTTTTTTTCGCGAAATGCACAAAGGACAAAGGGTCTAAGAAACCGAAGTTTCAGAAACCAGAGTACTAATTGCGAGAACAGCAGACGGGTCACTGGCGTCCCAACCATGCACAAGCCAATCGTAGTTCCAGCTCCACTCACCATCGCTCCAGTATAAGAACAGGACACAACGGTCACCGTCAGAGTCCCGAAGAACAGTTCCATCAAAGAAAATGAATGTCGTGTTACCGTTTGTTTGTTCTTTCCATTTTTCAGGAATGAGGATTTGGTTTTCCCAAAGTGTTTTGAAAATACCAGCATCCAAACGAATACGATTTGTTTTTTCTTTGAGACGGTTGAGCTTGTCTTCACCCTTAATTCTTTTCTCTCCCTTTTCCAAGGTTGAGTCAAACATTACAGAGGTCAAGTCAATCTCGGTGAGAGCAATTGCTCTTTCGTCTTGTTCTTCAATAGACCATCCATTGCCGATAAAGGTTTTGGGGTCAAACGGTATAGAGCGGTCAATGTTGATTACCCTTGGGCTATCAACTATAACTTTTCCACCATTTTTCAAAAACGCAGTGAACTGTTTACCAGCTTCCTTAGGGTTTTTGATAATCTGTTCCTGTAACATATCACCATCCAGAATACTCCAGTCCACATTGTTAGCAAGGACTTGGATAACTGAATGAGATTGGTCAATACTCACTGATTTACTCATTTTTTTATCTCCTTATTCGTTTATTGAGAACAATATCGTTCTTGGTGTGTATTATAGCATAATATACACCATTATGTCAATATGTCATTTTCTGGCTTTTATTTGAGGGTTGGTATATAAATATAAGTATTATGTTGACGAATAGCAGTTCCCACTTCGTCCACTAAATCGCGCAAACAAAAAAACACCCTTTGGGTGTTTTTTTGTTATAATCTGCGTATGGATCAAATATATCCTTTTGAAAAATTTTATATTTATTTTTCACCACATACTGCACACGCATTAAAAATCGATGGGATTATATATCCCACAATTGAACACGCCTATCAATGCAAAAGATATACAGATCAAAATATTATTAATGAGATAATAAATTCTACTAGTCCTTTAAAAGCTTGGGAGATATCATCAAAGTATAAAACTCAGCAAATATATGAATTCAAAGATGATGATTATAAATTGAAAATTATGAAAGATTTGATGATATTAAAAGTTCAGCAACACAAAGATGTTTATAATGCATTAATTGATTCTGGAAATTTAAAAATAGTTAAACATATATTTTCTCTTCCTTCTGGAGATGGTTTTTGGGATGACGGTGAGGATGGTAAAGGATTAAATCATACCGGTCGTCTTTGGATGGAGATTAGAGAAGAAATAAATAATAATATAATTTAATTATGCATAAGAATATTTGGATGGTTTTAGTAGGAGTGTTCGGAGGGATTTTAATGATTTCAGCTTTTCCAAATGTCTTCCCAAGTAATTTTAAAAACAGTTCACTTGCTGGTTTTTCTGCAGGAGCACTGAACTCTTGGCGTGCACAAGGTGGCCTAAAGACTGATTATAGTGTTGGTTCAAAAGATGCTGACATAAGTTATATTCAAAATTATTTAAATGAACTGTATCCGGATATTGTACTGAGAGCAGATGGGGTCTTGGGTGGTTTAACATCATCTGCGTTGGTTCAATTCCAAGAGGACAAAGAAATCCCTGTAACAGGTATCGTCGATAGTAAAACACGTGAAGCATTCAATGAAATACTTTTATCTGAATTGTGTCCAGAAGGTAGCGAAGAAGATGTTGATATAATTTTTCCAATAAATAAACAAAATAAAGTTAGCTCTGATTTTGTGCCGAGCAATTTGGTCGTCTTACCAGAGTATACAAATCCAAATGGAATTATATGCTTGAAAGATGTTGCGAGTATTGCGTATATACAAATGTTTGATGATGCAAAAAAAGAAAACATAACTCTAGGTATTACTTCTGGTTTTAGAAAATACGAGATTCAAGATTATCTTTTCAATCTTTATACTGAAACTATGGGTTTGTCGCAGGCATCTCGTATTAGTGCTTTACCTGGGCATTCGGAACATCAACTTGGGACCGCCTTGGATCTTACAGGTTCATCAATTGGATTTGCGTCTACAAGTCGACTCATGTCTACAAGTATCGAAGGCAAGTGGTTAGAAGAAAATGCTTACAAATACGGTTTTGTAATGTCTTATCCAGAAAATAAAGAAAGTATCACTGGTTATGCATACGAACCATGGCATTATAGATATGTCGGGGTAGCTACTGCACTTGAGATAAGAAATTCTGGACTTACACTTACAGAATATTTAGGTAATTAGAAAAATCGCCCCGCTGTTGCGGGGTGATTTGTTTATTTTGCAATATTGTATTTTCTCAAAGTTTCGTTTAACGAGACTTTTTTGTCTGTACTTTCTGTACGTTCTCCAAGTATGAGTGCGCAGGGGACAGAAAATTTTCCATTTGGAAATGTTTTTTCTTGTGATCCCATAATCACGACAGATCTTGGTGGAATATATCCATATGAAACTTCCTGGTGCATTTGGTTGGTGTCGAAGATTTTGGTTGTGCCTGTTAGTATAACCCCAGCACCGAGTACTGCACCTTCTCCTATGTGCACACCTTCAGCTAGTACACATCTGGACCCTATAAAGCAATCATCTTCTACGATAACAGGTCTTTCTTGGATTGGTTCAAGTATTCCGCCTATTCCAACTCCGCCACTTATGTGACACCTTTTTCCAATCTGCGCACCACTTCCGATTGTTGCCCAAGTGTCTATCATGGTGTGCTCGTCTACATATGCTCCGATATTTACAAAGCTCGGCATCAGTACACATCCTGGTGCGATATATGAACCAGAGCGCACAAGAGCGCCTTCGAGGGCTCTTACGCCCTGCATTTTTAACCAATCTATCCTGAATTGCATATTAGTTTTATCAAATCCAAAAGCGTCACTGCCGATTATCTTTTTTGCTAAGAAATAATAGTTTATTGAGTCGACGACCCATTTGTTGATTTTCCATGAGTCATTTTTTTTCTCGGCCAACCTGATTTTACCAAGGTGCATTTCTTCGATGATTTTGCCTATTAAGTGTAGCACTTCCGGTTTGCGTAAATCTTCCTCATCAATTTTTTCTATGAATTCTTCCATAAAGAGCATTTTTATCTAGACTAATCTTATGTGTACTTAAAGTCAAATATATTTTTGTATTGAAAAGAGTGTTATTTCTGCTATACTTTTTGCGTTCATAAATTCGCCGTTGTAGCTCAGTTGGTAGAGCAACTCCATGGTAAGGAGTAGGTCCCCGGTTCAATTCCGGGCAATGGCTCAAGTATAAAACAAGCCCTATTTACAGTTTTATCCTGTTGTGGTAGAGTTTTTAAAAATTACAGATGTGAACAAAGAGCACAATAAGCTCATTGAGGATCAGATTCTCAATGAATTGTTCACTGTAGGAGGAATAGTTAAAAATGGTTATCTTCCAGAAGAACAGAAAGAGAAAATTTTGCATATTTTGCAACAGATAAGCAAAGGCAACCTTGATCTTGTTTTGAAGGATTCAGCAGACAGGAAGGAGAATATTTTTGAAGGAGTAACCAAGCTCGTTCAAGAAGAGCCTCATGCCTGTATTGCGGTCATAGGCACAGGGAAGATTAAACTTCATGTACTGAAGGCTATAGCAAAGTCTTATGGATTAGGTGATAGAAATATAGAGGTTGTGAACGGATTTGAGCATTCTGGTATGATACCTGTCGATGAACTTCGCGGGCATAAGTGGAAAGGTGTTCTGCTTGGTCCGACCCCTCACTCAATTCATGGTGTGGGTGGGCATACGAGCTTATTTGATTTCATAACTGAAAGCATCCAAAAGCCCGTGGTGCTAATGAAGACGAATTCAGACAGTGGTGAAGTTAAGCTAACCAAAAGCTCATTTAAAGCGGGTCTCGAAGATCTGTTGTACAAGATAATTTCTCCTACAGTTTTAAAAACCCCATAATTTTGGGGTTTTAATTTTACTAAATTACAGATATTGGTATCTGCTATAATAATCCTGTGAATCCCGTACGAAATAGCGGACAACGGGATAAATATTTTTAATACGAATAATGAAAGTTATTTAATTTTTTATAGGGTAGGGTAGATTCATTTTTTACTCGTGTCCTATTTTGTACGGGATGAACAAAGAAGAAATAAAAAATCGAATCAATGAAATCGAAGTTGCTATGGCCAGCTCAGATTTTTGGTCTGACAAAGCAAGGGCTCAATCGATGATAAAAGAATTGGCTGAATTGAAAGACAAGGTTTTAGGCATAGGTAAATTCGACCGAGGAGGTGCGATCATGACAATTTTTTCTGGAGCAGGAGGGGACGACTCTGAAGATTTTTCAAGAATGCTTTTCAATATGTATACCAAATTTTTTGCGCGTAAAAATTTCAAGTATTCACTTCTTTCTCAAAATGAAAATGATTACGGAGGTTACAGAAATATTTCAGTAGAAGTAGATGGAAAAAATGCATACGGAATATTGAAACATGAGTCTGGAGTTCATAGGCTCGTTCGGCTCTCTCCTTTTAATTCTAAAAAATTAAGACAAACGTCTTTTTCCCTTGTTGAAGTCGTACCAAAAATAGAAGAGGGTGAATTACCTGAAATCAAAACCGATGATATCAAAGTAGAGATGTCCAAGTCTGGTGGCCCGGGTGGGCAAAATGTAAACAAGCGCGAGACAGCTGTCCGAGCGACACACATCCCAACCGGCATGAGTGTTTACGTCACAACCGAACGTTCCCAAGAGCAGAATCGTGCCAAGGCCCTAGAGATGCTTTATGGAAAACTTTACAAAAAAGCCGAAGAAGAGAAAAAGACTTTAGCTGAAAGCCTGCAGATATCTAAGACAACTGATATCGAATGGGGGAATCAGATTAGGTCCTATGTTCTACATCCGTACAAGATGGTTAAAGACCATCGCACAGAAGCAGAGACTAGCAACATAGACGCAGTACTTATGGATGGAGATCTAGATATGTTTATAGAAACATTGAAAGACAAGGACAATCTGTAGGTTTTTAACTGGGGAATTCTAGTATTTTTAAATATGCTATACTATGGTCTGTGATTTTATATTTGTAATATTATGATAAATTTCAACAACGTTACCAAAATATATCCAGGGGCCGAAGAGCCATCTCTCGAGAGTATAGATATAGCTATTACTCAAGGTGAATTCGTGTCTATTGTGGGTCATTCTGGCGCTGGAAAAACTACACTTACCAAGCTTATCTTGGCCGAAGAACACCCTAGTACAGGAACTGTTTTTTTTGAATCTTCAAATATTCATGCACTAAAACCAAACGATGTTACAAAACTTCGCCGTAAAATCGGTGTGGTTTTTCAGGATTTTAGACTACTACCAAATAAGACTGCATACGAAAACATAGCTTTTGCTATGGAAGCAGCAGGCAAGACTGACGAAGAGATCCAGGCAGATGTACCACACGTACTCGAGCTTGTAGATTTGTCTAGCAAGATATTTCATTTTCCATCTCAAATGTCTGGTGGAGAAAAGCAGAGACTAGCGATTGCTAGAGCGATTATAAATCAGCCTGATGTGATTATTGCCGACGAACCAACAGGCAATCTTGATCCTATAAACACATATGAGGTTGTCCAGATTTTAAAGAAAATAAACGATCTCGGAACTACTGTATTGCTTACCACGCACAATCGCGGTGTGATAGAATCAATTGGACGAAGAGTTATAACTTTAGAAAAAGGTCGTATTGTGCGAGATGATAAAGAGGGTAAATATGTAATATAAAATTATGTCTTGGATAGATTCAAAAAGAATTATTAGATCTGGTTTTCTAAACTTCTGGAGAAACGGAATCGTTTCAGTAGCTTCTTTGCTTGTAGCTACAATCACGCTGTCTGTTATAACTTCTCTTATATTGTTGCAGGCAGTTTTGCATTTTTCTCTTGAGCAGATACAAAACAAAGTAGATATAACCATCTACATGACAAACAATGCTTCAGAAGAAAAAATATTAGACCTCAAGACATCTCTAGAAAAACTTCCTGAAGTCAGTGCTGTAACTTACACTTCAAGTGAAGAGGCTTTAGAGAATTTTAAAAATCTTCACCAAGACGATTTCCTAACTCTCCAAGCTCTAAACGAGCTCGATGAAAATCCACTGGGCGCTTCTCTAAACGTAAAAGCAAAAGATACTTCACAATACGAAAGCATAACTAAGTTTCTAGAAACTGGTCCAGTGCTATCGAACGAAGGGACTTCTATTATAGATAAAGTAAACTACCATCAAAACAAGCTAGTTATAGATAGACTAACTTCTATAATAAACGGAGCTCAAAAACTCGGCTTTATAGTAACCTTGATATTAGTTTTGATTTCTATCATCATAACTTTCAACACTATTAGACTCACTATATACTTTGCTCGCGAAGAAATCGGTGTTATGAGACTTGTTGGGGCAGAAAATAAATACATCAGAGGACCTTTTATGGTTGAGGGAATACTTTATGGATCTATTGCTTCAGTACTGACACTCATACTCTACATACCTATAACTTTTTGGTTGGGTAGAAATATGACTGGATTCTTCGGGATGAATTTGTTTACATATTATCTAAACAATATATTTCAAGTTTTTATTATAATTTTGTTTTCCGGTGTGATACTCGGAGCACTGTCGAGCTTCTTGGCTGTTCGTAAATATTTAACAAAGTAAGATATTTTATATGAAGAAAAACACAAAATACATTTTTGTGGTGGGTGGTGTTATATCAGGAGTAGGAAAAGGTATCACCACATCATCAATTGGCAAGATTCTCCAAGATCGAGGCCTCACTGTCACTGCTATAAAAATTGACCCGTACGTAAATGTCGATGCGGGTACTATGAACCCCACCGAACACGGTGAGGTTTTTGTATTGCACGATGGGGATGAGACAGATCAGGATATGGGTAATTATGAGCGCTTTTTGGATATAAAGCTCGGCAGAGTGAACTATATGACCACTGGGCGTGTATACAAGAGCGTTATAGACCGTGAGCGCAATCTGGGCTACGCCGGCAAATGCGTGCAGGTTGTGCCTCATATACCGCTTGAGATTATAGAGCGCATCCACAAGGCTCGTGACGAAGCAAAAGCTGACGTGGTGGTTATAGAAGTTGGTGGAACAGTTGGCGAGTACGAGAACATATTGTTTCTGGAAGCTGCTCGTATGATGAAAATAAAAAATCCAAAAGATGTATTTTTTGTGATGGTTTCGTATCTACCTGTACCAAGTAAAGTTGGTGAAATGAAAACCAAGCCTACTCAACACGCAGCACGTCTACTGAATGCTTCTGGGATTCAGCCAGATATAATAATTGCTCGCTCCGATAAAAGACTCGATGAAAAACGCAAAGAAAAACTATCCTTCTTTTGCAATATTCCAGAAGATAGAGTGATATCAGCACCCGATGTAGAAAGTATTTATGATGTACCTCTAAATTTTGAACGTGAAGGGTTGGGTGACACGCTGTGTGATATTATGTCGCTTGCTTGTAGTAAGCCAGACAAAGGTCATTCGAAAGATTGGAAAAAGTTTGTTTCAAATGTACACAATTCAAAAGACGAAGTTAAGATTGCAGTTGTAGGAAAATATTTCGATACAGGAGATTTTACTCTATCTGACTCGTATCTTTCTGTGATTGAAGCTTTAAAATATTCTGCTTATGCACTCAAGAAGAAGCCAGTTTTAACATGGTTGAATGCATATGATTTTGAGAAAAATCCTAAAAAAGTTTCTGAGTTAAAAAAATATGATGGAGTGCTAGTTCCAGGTGGATTTGGTGCACGTGGGATACCTGGTAAGTTGGCGGTCATAAAATATGCACGTGAAAACAAGATTCCATATTTTGGTCTGTGTTATGGTATGCAACTTTTGGTTATAGAATATGCCCGCAATGTTTTGAAATTGAAAGATGCAACATCTAGAGAGATTGATCCAAAATCAAAAAATTTGGTTATTGATCTTATACCAGAACAGATAGAAAAACTTGCAGAGATGCAGTATGGTAACACTATGCGACTTGGGGATTATGTAGCAAATCTGAAAAAGGGAACACTAGCTTTTAGTGCATATAAGTCAGAATCTATAACAGAACGTCACAGACACAGATACGAAGTAAATCCAGAATATGTAGAAGATCTTGAAAAGGCTGGTTTGGTATTTTCAGGCAAATCTCGAGATGGTAAACTCTGTGAGATAGCAGAATTACCAAAAGACAAGCATCCTTTCATGTTGGGTTCACAGTTCCATCCTGAATTCTTGGCGCATCCGCTAAGCCCGCACCCACTTTTCACTGCTTTTATACAGGCTGCTATAAAAAATAAGAAAAAATAATCATATATGTTATATCCTATAATTAGTGTAATCTTGGTTTCACTTATATCTTTGATTGGTGTTTTTTTGCTATCTATAAAAAAAGATACATTAAATAAAAGTATTTTTGTTTTAGTAAGTTTGGCTGTTGGAGCTCTACTAGGAGATGCTTTTATACACATAATCCCAGAGGCTTTTAGTGAATCTACAAATATGGTTTTAACATCAGCTCTGATAATATTTGGTATTTTAATTTTTCTTATTATTGAAAAGTTTCTACACTGGCATCATCATGGGCAAGATGAAGATATGGACCATGTTCACCCGGTTGGGAAGCTTGTTTTAGTATCTGACGGTATACACAATCTGATAGACGGAATCATAATCGGCGCTAGTTTTATGGTAAGCGTGCCCGTCGGCGTCGCTACAACAGTAGCTGTGATAATGCACGAGATCCCTCAAGAGATTGGAGATTTTGCTGTATTGATACACTCAGGTTTTTCTAAAAAACGCGCTACATGGCTCAATTTCGCTTCAGCACTACTTGCAGTATTGGGAGTTTTTATAGTCTTTGCATTCGGAGACTCTAGCGAGAATTTTATAAACTGGGTGCTCCCAATATCTGCCGGAGGGTTTATATACATAGCTATGTCTGATTTGATTCCAGAGCTAAACAAAATAAAAAGACCAAAAGATTCATTTGTACAAATAGTTTCTATATTGATAGGTGTTTCACTTATGGCAGTACTTCTATTAATTGAGTAGAAAAAATCTTAATGATTTTTATCATCTGATATTTAAAACAAATAGCTTATAGTAGTGCTTGGTAAAAAAATATTTAATGAAAGCAATAGACTTTTAGGATTTCTTTTTTTATTTACAAAATAATTAGTGCACATGCCCGTGAGAATGAGAATGTGAGTGCTTTCCTTTGTATCCTTTGAGAAAATACACTGCTAACAAAGTAGTAATTGGTACAGTTAGAATAAGTCCAATACTACCTACTATCGTTCTGATAATTTCAGTGGCAAATATCTCCTGATTGATAATACTTGCTATTGAGGAATCAGATGTTGAGAAAAGCAATATAACTGGCAGTGATGCTCCTGTATAAGCAAGAGCCAAAGTATTTACAAGCGCACCAACATGCTCTTTTCCAACACGCAAAGCTTTTGTATATATATCTTTCCCTGAAAGATGTGGAGCTGAGCTGTATAACTCACTAACAACCGCAGCTTGAGTGACTGCAATATCATCAAGTACTCCAAGTACACCGATCATCATCCCTCCTAGAAGTAAGCCTGCAAAGTCTAATGTGCCTTGTGTATTAAAATTCAAGTAGATTGCTTCGTCGCTAGCAAAACCAGTTAGACGCGCGAAAGTTACACCAAGGTATGCTAGTATTCCTGTAAAAATTACTGCCATAACAGTTCCGCTGAACGCGACAGTCGATACTCGATTGAATCCGTGGGTAAAATATATTGCGAAAAAGAGGATAACAGAAGCAATCACAATACTGGTCATTACTGGCGGGTATTCATTTAAAAGACTCGGAACAAGTACATATAAAATAACAAAGAAACTTCCCGCTAGACCAATAAGTGATCTAATACCTTGTTTTCCTGAAAAAACAAGGACAGTAATCATAAATAAAGCGATAAAAAATATCATTACTCCTCGTCGGTCAATATCTCTAACCGAATATGTTTCTCTGCCGTCTAAGCCGTCTATGCTGTGGTAAAGAAAAAACCTGTCTCCCTCTTCAAGGACGATGAAATCATTTTCAATAGTTATTATTTGTCCCTTATTGTCTCCCTCTAAAATTTCTACTTTTATAGTTTGATATACACTTTCTACACTAGTTCCAGGGACCTCTTTTTTTTCCTGATCTAAAACCTCAATAACTCTTGCTTTAACTATCTCTACTTTATCCTGAACAAGTGTTGTCTGTGCATTGGAGATATGAAAGGGTAATACAATTGCAACAAAAGCAAGAGCCAAGATGGAAAACACGACTTGTTTGGTATTTTTTTTATACATAAATACCATTTTAACATTTTCAGTCTTATTTGCTTAGTATTTTATTTTTAAGTTCTTCTGGTGTATCTACAATTCCAATTAAATTTTCATATTTTTCTCGCGTAAAATAATCTCTGTCGTGCGAACCCCAAGTTACAGCTATGGTAGGTATATCAACATTAGCCGCTTCACGAATATCTCCCACAGTATCTGTTATAAAAAGAGTTTCATTGGAGCTTATTTTGTATTTTTCTAAAATCATTTTAAATTTTTCCACCTTACTTTTTCCTACTTCACTTGTCGCAAGAAATTCAAAATGCGAGAGTATTCCAGCTTTATCTAGTATTGGTGAGCAATTTCTTTCTCCAGCAGAAGTGTTGATTGCTAGTGCAAATCCCAAGTCTTTTAGTGAATTGATAAGTTCTGACATCCCATTAAATACTGGAAGCTTACTTTTGCCTTCTGAGTATGCATCTTGGCGAGCTTTCTTTTCCTCTGGAGTTTCTTGTTTTCTAAGATGTTTAAGTTTTTCTGTCTCTTCAAAATAATTGCCACACATTATATCTTTTTGCATCTCGGGGGTTATCCCAGGGTAAATATTTTGCAAGTTCTTGGCTGCATATCCGATACTGTCTACTATTACTCCGTCGAGATCAAAGATGATTAGTTTTTTCATTTAGGATTTAATTATTTTTTTAGTTACAGAATCGACAAACAACCTAAAAGCTGGTCTGGATTCTTTTTTGTAAATCATTTTTATTCCTAACAAATGTTCATTTTTACAAGTTAAATCTTTTCTGCTTATAGACACCGTAGGATCAGTTATTCGATCAATATACATTCTACGTAGATTTCCTGGTCCATCTTTTTGATATTTGCATATCGATGAGTTGCATTGCTGGCAATTTATTTGTAGTAGCCGTGAATACCCACCACGAGATTTTTTATATTTGTCATTTTTTAATATCATATTTTGAATTTGGGCTGGAGTACATGGATTCGGTCACGAGTTACTAAGTCTGCTCATGTGAGTACACATTGCGCGGACTAAGTACTCTCGACCCCGACTCGGCGACAAGCATTCTTCGCTGTGCTCAGAATCTTGTATACCGCCTGCGTCTTTCGAATCCCTGTGCCCTAATAGTTGATTTTTAAATATTAAAAAATATTCAAAAATCACCTTGCTGGGGTACATGGATTCGAACCACGATTAAAGGCTGTCATCGGCCACCTATTTCCTATTTTCGTACAAAGCTGGGGTACATGGATTCGAACCACGATTAAAGGCTTCAAAGGCCTCTGTCCTACCATTAGACGATACCCCAGCTTTGAACAAAAATAACGGAAATTTCTTCGGATCGGATGAAAAGTAAAGCAGTTTACTTTTCATTCCCACCATTAGACCTGCCTGCCGGTGTAGGCAGGCGATACTCCAATTTGTGATAGACAATATGTCTATACGAACTACACAATAATACAAAAAAGCTCTTTTTTCAAGCTTTTTTGTGGTTGTGTATTGTTTGGATTAGGTATTCGACAAGTTTTTCCAGTGTTTCAAATTGTGGAATATTATATTTTTCAGAAACTATATCTACGTTGCCTTTTCTCCAGAAACCTTCTGGGCAGACTATTAGAAGTTTTTTATCGTGAGCAAAAAGACCTGTTTCAAGCAGAGAGATAGGGGACTTTGTGTTAGGATCAAAATACATAATTATGTAGTCTGCTAGTGTTTGAGAGTTTAGCTCCCACTCCACTTGTTCTTTGAAGTTTGGGTTATCTATATTTTGCTCCCAAGTACTGTCCCACGCATCTCGACGAGGGTTCAGTAGTATCACATCTTCGTCTTTGAGCATCTCTGCAACTTTTGTTTGCCAGTCGGTAGCTTGCCCCATTTCTATACTTCCTGCTAAAAATATTTTAATTTTAGAGTTTTCTGGTATTTTGTTTGGCGCTTTTATCATTTCCATATATCTATATTATACTCCTTTATATATCGTGTTGCAAGTACACTAACATATTGATAAATTTAAAACCCTTCCACTTTCGGATAGGGTTTATTTCTTTATTGCATAACTTTATGGCGCTGGTTGAACAGCGCAAGTTTTCTCTGTAGAACTTCTGGTGGAATTTTGCCACCATATTGTTCCTTCAAGGCTGCTACTTCCTCTTGCCAGAGGTAGGCTTGAGCACGAAGTTCTTCCTTCGCGATTCGCTTTTTTTCGGCGGTTTCGGGGTCGTCCTCTTTTTGTTTTTTGAATAGATCCCATATCATTTTTAAAAGCAGGAATCCTACCCATAAAACAAGCGGAGACATTACCAGCACAGAGATCAGTGCCCCTCTGCTACTTTGCGCATACTCTATTAATTTTTCTATCATAAGCTTTGCAATTTTTTATTATAATAGCATATTTTATATTTTTGTCAAAATTAAAATCCCCTCACTTGGTAGGGGATTTTTTGTATTTAAAATATGCGATTAGGCATATTGTTGCTGATATGGCTTGGTATATCGAGAAGATTGGATAGTAAACTTCTTTTTCTTCTACAAGACTATCTGTGATTTTTTCATACATCCACATGCTTACAGCAAGATGGGCAATCGTGTAAAATATCCAACCCAATGCTTTTTTTCTGGCAATCATTGGACCACCTATTACAAATCCTGCTATCACCATTAGCTGGTAGTGCATGTACTCTACTTTGTGTATGAACTCTAGTGTTATAACTGTGAGTCCAGCGATAATAGCGAAGGCAGTGAATATCCTATCAAAAAGAGTCTTCTCTACTACACCTGGAAATTTATGCCATTTTATAAAACCATATACATAAAACAGGGTAGTACCAGCTTCTAATATTGCGAGCCCCGTGTCAGGGTTTGGAATATAGAGGTAGAAGAAAACAGATAGTAATGCTGCTATCCCTCCGACCACCCATCCTGCGATATTTTTTCTAAGCAAGAATAGCTTGCTAGTTAAATACATAAGCAATAAACATATCTGAAAAAACAAGAACAAGTCCATTTATCTAATTTGTCTATAACTATACGTTTTTTGCAAAAAGAATCAATGTATAGAAAAATTAAAACCCCGCATAGTGCGGGGTTTGGTTTTTAAACTGTCGTTTTATTTTTTAAATATTCAATATCTCTTCTAATCCAATCTCCGATATCAGATGTACTGATTTTTTTATTACTGAAGTAAGCGATTGTTTCTGACACTGCTTTTTCAAGTATCTCTGCTGCTTCATTGAGGTTGAGATACTCAAGCATCATCTTCGCGCTCAATATGAGTGCGATAGGATTTGCAATGTTTTTTCCGGCTCCCTGTGGCCACGTGCCATGAGTTGCTTCAAAAACTGCACAACTGTCTCCAATGTTTGCTCCCGGTGCATAGCCCAACCCGCCGACAATTCCTGCAGCAAGATCTGAGAGTATATCACCGTACAGATTTGGCATCACCAGCATATCAAATTGCTGAGGGTTTATAACCATTTGCTGGGTGGCGTTATCCACCAACAAGCTTCCGTGAGTTAAGCCTTGTCTGCTAGATAATTTATTGAGGTGATCTGTGCCTATCTTCAAAAATAATCCATCTGTTGCTCGGATAATATTTGCTTTTGTTACCAGGTCAATTTTCTTCCTTTTATGCTCTACTGCATATTCCATTGCAAATGAAGTTATTTGACGTGTGGCTTCCGCTGATATTATTTTGCATGATACACCAAACTCATTACTGTGATGGTAATTGTTCTCTTCGTCATAATTTTGCAGAATTTCTAACAATGAATAAAATTGCGGATCATTGTAGGTAAACTCTGGGGTTCCGTACAGATCCTCAGTGTTCTCACGTACGATTACCATATCGATTCCCTCGGGATTTTTAATAGGGGATGGTGCTCCGGGGTAGTACTTTACCGGGCGTACACAAGCATACAAGTTCAAAACTTTACGCAAATGCACATTGAGTGATGTGTACCCTTTGCCGATAGGGGTTGTCATAGGGCCTTTTATTCCCACTCTGTATTTTCTTACAGCTTCAAAAGCCTCGTCGGGGATTCCTCCGCCTTCGAACCTTTCTCCGCAGGTAAAATCAAGCCATTCAATTTGTCTGTCGCTGTATACAGTCATGGCTTTTTCAACCGTACGTTTGACTTGAGCGATAATTTCGTCGCTGATTCCGTCGCCGTTTAAAACGGGGATTATGATTTTTTCCATATAGATCTATTTGTTCACATTTTAGCATAAATACTCTCACTTGTCAAAATTAAGTTTTTCTGTTAAGCTCTGCTAAAATAACGTACATGAAATTACATTTTGATAAAGATTTAAAGACCCTTAATCTTTCTGCCTTTGGAAATGAGCTCGCTCAGATAATGGGACGCGATATCGATGAATTTGGTAATCGTGTGTATTCAAGAGACGAGCACAAAGAGATAGAGGTTGTCACCATAGACAATCCAGTTTTAGTAACAGACAACTACAGAATTGCACAATTTGATCCAATCAAGCGTGATACAGTTTTTGCGCTCTATAGTGCGCCAATTAAGATCACAGAATACGATGGGACTGTAGTTCGTTTTGAGCAAAAGCGTTTTCCTGGAGTTTGGGGTCCGTCTATAGACACACTTTTGTTTTGCAGAGCACTGTCAAAAATAAATCTATCTGCGATTAAAAAAGTTTTGGAGATCGGACCAGGTTCTGGATTTATTTCTAAATACATTTTGGATCATGTTCCAAGTGTAGAAAAAATCTACATGATTGATTTAAATCAAAAGTCAATCGACTGCGCTCGCGAGAACATTCAAGATCCTCGTGCAGAATTTGCAGTTGGGGATGCTCTCGAATTTATCAAAGACAATAAATTTGATTTGATTGTGTGCAATCCGCCATATATCCCACGTCCTAAAAGTATCGACGACAATCCATACGAAGGTGTGAGCTTGCTCGCATATCTGCTCGAGAAAGGTAAAGAGCATTTGAATCCGGGTGGAGTTCTGGTTACAAACATCTCAAGTTTGTCGGATTGCGTAATTGACCCGCTGTTGGAAGAAAAAAATATTACTGTCACTGAGATTGATTCAATGGTTGTGCCGCTCAAGGTTTACAATGTATTAAATAACAAATCTTGGATGGAGTACCTTGTAAAAAACAAGGGGCTTACACAAGAGTCTCATGACGGATATTATTTTTGGCACAAGCTCAAGATAGTTATGTTCTAATAAATTTAAAACCCGCACAATTGCGGGTTTTGTTTTATTTCAATCCAAGTTTTTTTAGAAAAGTATCTAGTTCTGTGCCTGATAGAACTCTGTGTTGTCCTGGTTTTAGATTACCAAGTTCTATATTCATAATTCGGAATCGCACAAGTTCACGTACATCGAATCCGTAGGCAAGCGCCATGCGTCTGATCTGGCGATTTTTACCTTCAGTTAAAACTATCTCGAGTGTATCAGCTCCCACCTTGCGTACCTTTGCGGGTCGTGTATTAACTCCAAATCCTATACGAACACCTTCTTTCATACCGCGGAGCAAGTTGTTTGTCACAGGCTTATTCAGAGTTATGCGATATTCTTTGTCATGATTTTTCTTTGGATCTAGAAGCGCTCCAGTAACACGTCCGTCGTTTGTGATTATGATTAGACCGTGAGAGTCTTTGTCGAGTCTACCAATAGGGAACATACCGTCTCCGAAATCTTTTACGGGTATAGCGCGCTCACCCGGATTTGGTCCTACTGTTACAATCCCAACTGGTTTATGGTATGCGATATATTTGTATTCACTACTTTTGTTTTCGAGTATTTTTACATCGTCACTATCTGTAACCTTCATCCCAATAGTGGCAACTTTTCCATTTACCAAAATAGCACCACTCTCGATTAGCTTATCTGCGCCACGACGAGTAGCGATATTTTTGAGTGCAAGATAGTGATTTAGTCGGATTGGTTCACCGACTTTATTTTTAATTTGTTTTTTTGTCTTTGAGTTTGTGGGCATAAAAAATTCCTGATAGTACAAATACTCCTAGTATTATGTAAAGTGTTTTAAATGGTAATGTTCCGATTATAAGTGTTCCAAAAATTGGCGCAATCACGAAAGCTAGTGGTGACATATCTCGAAAGATGCTTATGAAGCTACTCTCTTTGTCAGTGACTTTTTTGAAAAAATGCACCTCGATCATCACTTCTGTTATGGCTGCTCCAACTCTAGTTAGGAAAAGAAAAGTAGCCCATAAAATCATATTTTTAGGTAAAGTTGGTAAAAATAAAGTTGCCACACCCATAATGATCAAACCTAAAATCAATAATCCTTTTTCACCATGTCTATCAGATCTTTTACCTAGTGGTAGTTCAAGCAGTATAAACGGCAGAAGCATTATTGTGAATATGATACCTATGTTCTCCCATGAAAATCCTATATGTTCATGCAGATAAATTGGTGTGTATATGATCATCCACGCATAGAAAAATTGTAGAACAAAGTTTAGTACAGTGATTGATCTAAGTTCGTGCTGGCCCCACAACATTTCTAGTGTTTTCAAGAAAGGTGCTCGCGCATAAGGTGCATCGTGGTAGTTTTTTATTTGAGTGAGAACAGTATAGAAGACAATAAAAATAAACATCATCGATACACCGTAAAGCAGAGGGTAGCCACCGTTACTCATGAGTATTCCTGCGATTATAGGGGACAGTACCCAAGCTGTGTTTATAACAGTTAGGTAAAAACCTCGCATACCACCGATTTTTTTGCTATCTGAAAAATGCTGAACAAATATATCAAATGAAAATACTATTATATTGTTTGTCACAAGATATATTATGAAGCCTATTAGCTGGATTGTTGGTCTACCAAAAGATGTTAGTGCAACTAGAGACGCAAAACTTATTGTAAGTAGTCCAAGTAATGTAAATTTATTTCCAAATTTACTTATTATTTTAGGAGTTAGAGATAGTCCAAGTAGTGTGACTAACGCACTAGCCGTGAAAACTATACCCACGATTGATTCTTGGGTTATTTCACTTATAAATGTTGAGTTTATATATGAAGCAATTGCAATTTGAAGTGCAAAAAAGAAACTTGCTAAATATATTGTCTTGATTATCTTGATCGGCGTCTGCATTTATAGCTAGTATAGCACGACTAGTTACATACTTAAGAGTACAGGTATTACAAGAGGGCGCTTAGCTGTTTTTTGGAACAAGAATTTTGATACTTCGTCAGTTACAGCTCCTTTTATGTAGTCAAAGTTTATAGGATTTGTTCCGTTTGTTGTTTCCTCGATTGTTTTTTTAATTATTATGCGAGCTTGTCGGAGTAGTTCTTGGTTTTCTTTTAGATATACAAAACCACGAGATATCAAGTCAGGAGATTTTTTTAGTTTTCCTGTTTTACCATCGACTATAACCATTACTATGAACATTCCATCTTCTGCGAGCATTCTGCGGTCGCGTATAACAACATCTTGTTCATCTCCAACAGAGAATCCATCCACCATCATATTTCCTGAAGGTGCTTTTTCTTTGCGTAGAACCATTTTTTCTCCATTGTCAGTTATTTCTATGATTGATCCGTTGTCTGGGACTATTACATTGCTATCTGGCATCCCCAAAGACATAGCTAGCTCTTTGTGGAGTTTTAGCATGTAGTGGTTTCCGTGTATTGGGATAAAGAATTTTGGATGAGTTTTTCTATGCAACCATTTTATTTCAGGAATATTTCCGTGTCCTGTAGAGTGGATTGAAACTTCACTAGTTCTGTAGTGGATAATCCTAACTCCTTGGCGAGCAAGGTTGTCTTTTAGTTTTTGTACAGCAAGCTCGTTTCCAGGAACAATCGATGCAGACAAAACTATAGTATCTCCTTTTCCTAGGCGGAAGTTTTTGTGAGTTTTATTTGAAGCGCGCATTAGAGCTGAAAATTCTTCTCCTTGTCCTCCAGTAGAAAGTATAATAATACGATCTGGTGGATAGTTTTCAACTTCTTCGATAGGGATGATAGTTCCTTTTTTTGGATTTAGTAATCCAGCTTGAATTGAAACTTCCATGTTAGTTTTCATACTTCGTCCTTCCAGAACGATTTTTTTGTTTAGATTTTCTGCGATTTCAACTACCTTGATCAGTCTTTCTATGTGTGAAGCAAAGGCAGCTATGATCAAGCGTCCTTTTACACTTTTGATAATACTCTCAAGTCCTGCGTGAACTTCTTTTTCAGGTATCGCCCAGTCAGGATTTTCTATGTTAGTAGAGTCAGTCATTAGGAGTAATACTTTTGCATTATCAAAAATACTGTATTCTTTTTCCTCTCTATCTGTTGGTACTCCGTTCTCGTGTTCTAGTTTGTAGTCTCCAGGAGTTACTATCCATCCGTATGGTGTCTCTACTATTATTCCCATTGAATCTGGAACAGTATGAGTCACACCGAAAAATCTCACTTTTATTTTTCCAAGTGTTATAACACTATCGTTTTCTACTATGTGCGCGTCTAGGGGTTTTAGGTGAGGGAATTCAGATTGGCGTTTTTTCATTAGCAACACAGAAAGATTGCGTGAATATATTGGCGGGTTACCGATACGATCCATAACTATAGGAACACCTCCTATGTGATCTAGGTGTCCGTGAGTAATAATCATCGCGCGGATTTTATCTTTTCTTTCTTCCAGGTATGTTGTGTTTGGAATTATATAATCTATACCTGGTGTGTCGTCAGTTTTAAATTGCATACCTGCGTCGATGACGATGATATCGTCTCCAATTTCAATCGCAGTCATGTTTTTTCCAATTTCTTCTACTCCACCCAAAGGTATTATGCGAACCACGCCCGGTCCTACTGGAGGTATATGGTTTGTCTGTTTAGGTTTGTTTGTAGGAAGGTGAGTAGTTACACTTTGAATCCCGTTTTTGCGTGATCCATGTTTTTGGTAACGATATCCACCACTTCTCTTCGGAGCACTTTTACTAAAATGTTTTTTTGCTCCTTTGTCTGCTGTTGCGTGTGTAGACGCTCCACCATGTGCATGTATATGTGCTGGGTGATGTCGTACGGGCGCTTTCAAATCTTTACTCCCAACAGGAGTATCTTTCTTTTGTATCGGTTTTTGTATTTTTTGCATATTAATATCTATTCATTCGAACGGGCAAATATTTTCCATACTGCATCGCTCTCTATATACCACTTGTAAACAGTGGCGAGTCGATCATGAGGTTCGACAATATGATCGACAGTTAATCCTTTTAATTTTTTTGGTAATACATAAATAAAATCAGGGGAGTATATAAACACAGCTGCGTTGTCATCTTTTATAACTTGTTCAAACTTTATGTAGTTAGCAAGACGGTCTTCGCTAGAAAGTAAGCTCTGAGCTTTTTCTAAATAAGTATCAGCTTTAGTGTTTGTATAAAGTGCTATGTTAAGTCCTGGGTCGTTTCTCTGTGATGAATGCCAGAAGGCAAACAAATCATTTTCTGTGCTGATTATTTGACCAAATAGTAGTACGTCGTATTTTCTAGGACGTATAACGTTTTGATTCAATACTCCGATTTCAAATATTTTCAATTCCACATCTGCGCCAATTGCTGCTAAGTTTTCTTTTATTATTTCAGCAGTCTTTTTTAGTTCAGGCGCATCACCTGTTGAAATAGAAAATTCGAGTCTTGTGTTTCCAGTCTTGCCTTTTTTAATCATTATCCCATCTTCGCCTCTAGTCCATCCGTTCTTCTCCAGTATTTTTATTGCTTCATCTATCGATGCTGTATCAGACTCTTCTGTGTTTAGTGCTGTTCCGTCTAGAAGTGTTTTTGGAATCGGGCTATCAATCTTTTGTCCATAGTTATACAGAACTTCGTTTATGATTCTGTCTTTGTCTATAGCTTCGTTGAATGCACTTATCACTGATTTGTCCAAGAAAACAGGGGATTGATTTTGATTGAAGAATAGACCGAATATTCTAGGCAGAGTAGTGGTTGCGATTTTTGCACCACCTTCTTCTAGTTCACGAGCTTTTTCTGGAGTTATTGCGTTCATGCTCTCTATGGATCTATTTTTATAAGCACGGATCATATCTTCTTCATTTACATAGAAGTTAAATGTGATGCGTGTTACAAAAGGTTCTCCAAGTGCAAATTTGTTAAATGATTTCAAAGAGTATGAGCTAGGTGCTCCAGAACTTTTTTTATCTATATTTTTTACAACATAAGGCCCTGTTCCAATCGCTTTAGAATTGTATTCACTAAAACTCCATTCCTCGATTGGGATATCTTTCCATATATGGTATGGAAGTATTCCTATTGTTGCGTTATCCAAGAAAGATGCGAAACGCTGTCTTAAAGTGAAAGATACAGTCAGGTCATCTATTTTTTCCACTTCAACACCTTCCCATTCAACTCTCCTAGGGCTCTTCAATAGAGGATCTTGGATTTTTTCTATTGTAAATATTACGTCATCAGCAGTAACAGGTTCACCATCGTGGAAAGTTAATTTTTCACGAAGTTTGAATGTATAAGTTAGTCCGTCATCGGATACTTCATAACTCTCGGCTAGATCCGGGACTATAGTTCCGTCTGGCATTTTTCTTACAAGACCAGAGAATACAACACTTACTAAATCATCGTCAGCATCAGAGAGTGCTAGTACTGGATTTACAAATCTTGGTGTACCGACAACTCCTTCTCTTATTGATCCGCCGTTTGCAGGAACCTCAACTATAAAATTGGAATTTATTTTACCCAATATTATGAAAGTTGTGACCGCTAGAGCTGTTAAGAGAAAAACAAAAACAAACCATTCTTTTCTTGTTAAATAATGGGGGATAGTCGCTAATTCTTGTTTTTTTGGAAAACGAAGTTCGCGAGCTTTTCTAAATAAGTTTTGGAACATAAATTATTGGAGATTGTTTTATTATGGAGTATTACAAATCCATAATCTTATTTTTAAGATATAGTTTCTAAACTATACTAGAACAGCAACAAAACTTGTTACTGCCAACAATACAGCTGTAATGATTGCTGTATAAAAGAGTACTTTCTCAAACCCGCGTCGTGTGTGGAATGTAGCCAGAGAATCTGAGCCACCAAAAGTGCCACCCAAGCCTGCGCTTGATTGCTGGAGAAGTATTGATATAACTAGAATAATAGATAGAAAAATCTGTATGTAAGGCAATGCCTCAGTGATCGTACTCATGGGAAAGAGTATATCAGACAAGCTCTATTTTGGCAAACCGAAGGATTTTTAATATGGGGTTGACATTGATTTGCGACTCGTCTATACTATCCTTACTCTACATATAAGTAGGGTATCTAAACAGACATATGAAAAACTAACTTTTTAACTTAAACAGTAAGTTTCGATTGCGCCTGTTCAGACGCTTTTTTCTTTGAAAATTGAAAAGCCAAGTAATGTAATAATCTGAGTCTAATAAGTTTATGTTTTCTTTTGTTTCGTTCTATTTTAAGAAGATAGAGTAATCTATCTTTTAATTAGAGTTTGATCCTAGCTCAGGATGAACGCTGGCGGCGTGGATAAGGCATGCAAGTCGAACGGACTAGTCCCTAGAAGTATTTGAGTGAGTAGCAATACAAACAATTATATGGAAAGGGTTTGCTAGTTAGTGGCGAACGAGGTAGTAACACGTGGGTACGTCCCCCAAAGTCGTGAACAACACACCGAAAGGTGTGCTAATACACGATGGTCCCTCCGGGGTAAAGTTTTAACGCTTTGGGAACGGCCTGCGGGATATCAGCTAGTTGGTAGTGTAATGGACTACCAAGGCTATGACGTCTAGGGGAG
>CAZWJU010000001.1:0-245357 GCA_964634365.1 uncultured Candidatus Saccharibacteria bacterium | reverse complement strand
ATTATATTAACAGATAACTGCATCATACAAGGAGTAGTCGTTGCTGTACTTCCTGGTGATCTATATTAAATTTTTATGGCAAAAAATATTCATACTGTTTATAACTCAGGTCGTGGAATGTGGGAAAACAAAAAAGAGGGTTCTGATAAACCACTTTCTTCTCATCACACAAAAGATAATGCTCTTGATAGAGCAGAAAATATTGCTGAAAAAGCAAAGGTCGAACATTTTATTCACGGCAAGGATGGAAAAATCCAGGAGCGTAATAGTTATGGGAATGATCCGTTTCCTCCTAGAGGCTAAAAGACTATGGCTATTCCACTTTCTCAACTGACTACATGGTCAAACCAAGGCGCTACTGTTTCAGCAAAAGCAACTCATGAATCTATTCGAACAGCACTGACGCATGACCAGTCACCACTTAAAGATCGTATCAGTAATGGTTCGGTAAAAATCTATCTCCAGGGATCGTATAAAAACGATACAAATATTCGAGCAGATAGTGATGTGGATGTAGTTGTCGAATTAACAACTACATTTGGTCATAATGCACACGAACTTCCTTATGATCAGAAAAATGCTCATGATCAGGCATATGGTAGTGCTGTTTATGATTGGCAAGATCTACGCAAAGATGTCATTTCTGCTCTGACTAAATATTATGGTTTACTGTCTGTTGATACAAGTGGTAATAAATCAATTAAACTCAAACCCTCTTCAGGAAGACTAAAGGCTGACATTGTTCCTGTTATAAATTATCGTAAATATGATTATTTCTATGGTACCAATAGTCATAATGCAGAAGAGGGTGTGAAATTCTATCATCGCACAACAAATCGTGGAATCATAAATTATCCAGAGCACCACTATCAAAATGGAGTCAATAAAAATTCAGATACTCGTACAGGCGGACGCTTTAAGCCAACAGTACGAATTTTCAAGAATATGAGAAACCATCTTGTTGATACAGGCAAACTTGCCGATGGTATAGCACCGTCATATTTCTTACAGTCATTAGTTTACAATGTCCCTGATGAACATTTTACCGGTGATCATTCGACAACCGTACACGCAGTATTAAAACACCTCTGGTCTGCATTACCTCTTGGTCAATGTATGTGTCAAAACCATTTTCATGAGTTATTCGGTGAAAGTGGGGAGCAGTGGAATCAAGATGATGCAGTAAAAACTATCAGTGCTTTTGTAGAGCTTTGGGATAATTGGAATAAATAATTATGCAAAATATACACCCATATTCGATAAATTCAGAAGAACACAAGTATGTATCTCTCTACCTTGCAATAACATCAATATTGCTTGCGTGGGGGTTATACCTGTTTTCAAAAAATATTTTTTCCTTACCATGGTGGATAGAAGCACCTTCGGTAATTGGATTTTATGGAATTTTACATAAGTGGTTTGAGACAAAGTTGTGGAGAAATAATTTTATTCGTAAAACTACTGGAATAAAAACTCCTATCATAGACGGAAATTGGTCTGGAACAATAACCTCTCATTCAAATCATGCTAACGGTCCAATACAGATTAAGAAATTTTGTATTAAACAAACATGGACTCATCTACTTATTTATCTAGAAACAGAAACATCTGAATCTTTCAGTTTTGAAGCATCAATGAATGTTGATGAGTTTGGGACAGCTCGAATACACTATCAATACAGAAACAAACCAAAAGATAACGCACCTGAAAGTATGCATATACATGAGGGTTCAGCATCTGCAAAACTAGAAGACAACGGAACACTTCAAACAGAGTATTATTCAGGCAGAGATCGTAATAATACAGGCTCTTTTGAGATTAAAAAGTTACAGTAATCTGTAACTTTTATACTCGAATCTGTGTCACTTTTGTCACTTTTTCTCGCTCGACAAGGGTCGATTTGATATAATAAAAAAAGCTAAAAAAGCTTTGCGGGGTAAGGAACCATGGGGTCGCACCACGACTAGGCTCACACGAGTGCAAAGCACGCAAATTGCTTTGCGTGCGAACGAGTGTGAGGGCGCAGGCATAATTTTTCAGCAGAAAAATAGCCGAGCCGGGGTCGCGAGTACTTATGTAGAATTTGAGCGAAGCGAAAAATTATACTTAGTAACTTGTGACCACAAGAAAATTATTGTGGCTCACACAGATTTTGATAGCGAAGCGTCCCGGTGGGTTCCTAATCAAAAAAATAAGTACGGGATAAGATATTGTTTATACGGAAAATGTATCTAGCACCTTTTTTATTTTCTTGAAAATAAGTATCAGATAATGTATTGTTGTAATATGAAAAAAAATGAATTTCCAAAAGGATTTTTGTGGGGTTCGGCTACAGCTGCCCATCAAGTAGAGGGGAATAACACTCAAAATGATTGGTATCTATGGGAACAAGAAGGCAATGTCAGCAACCAACAGGTTTCTGGTCTTGCTTGCGATCACTACAACAGATTTCGGGAGGATATTGATTTATTGGTAAGTCTTAACCAAGGCTCATACCGTTTTTCTATAGAATGGAGTCGTGTTGAACCGGAAAAAGGGGAAATCAATCAAAAGGAATTGGATCATTATAAAGAGGTTTTGGAATACCTTCGCTTTAAAAAAGTAAAATCATTTGTTACATTACATCATTTTACTAATCCAGTATGGTTTGATTGGGAGGATGAAAATTCAGTTAGCCACTTTTCTGAATTTACAGAAATTATTGCAAGAGAACTAGGTCATCTAGTTGATTTTTGGTGTACCATCAACGAGCCAAATATTCTTGCAAAGCATGGTTATTTGGAAGGTGATTTTCCACCAGGGCGTACAAATATGGAAAGTTTCTTTAAAGTTTTAGATAATATGATTGCGGGTCATAATGCTGCATATAAAATAATTCATAAGATACTACCTAAGGCTTCTGTTGGTATGGCAAAAAACAATGGATATTATCATCCTGCATCGGACTCTACACTTGATAATCTTACAGTAAGCTTTAATCACGAAATAAGGAATAAGTATTTTCTTGATAGAACCACTTTTGATTTTATTGGTTTAAATTATTATAGTCCTAAAAAGTTAAAATTTGATCCAAATAATCATCACGGATTTTACGGATCTAAGGTCAGAAGTGATTTACCAACTTCTGATATGGGGTGGGAAATATTTCCAGAAGGACTTTATCACGTGATAATGGAACTTAAGCGACACAGCAAACCTATTTACATTACAGAAAATGGACTAGCAGATGCAAATGATATACAGCGGAAAGAATTTATCCAAGGCCACTTAGAGGCTATCTGTCATGCTATTGATGATGGTGCAGATGTTCGAGGTTATTTATATTGGTCTCTTATGGATAATTTTGAATGGGGGTATGGATATGGGCCTCGATTTGGTCTTATTGAAATAAATTATGAGACCCAGAAACGAACTGTACGCGAAAGCGCTAAGTGGTACGCAGAGGTTTGTAAAAATAATTTTCTTTTTTCTGATTGATTAATTGATCTTAAAAAGATTAAGATAGTTAAATGGATAAGAAATTACTAAACGCACAATAAGTGCACAAAGACAGAATAAAAAGCCAGAACAATCTTATGGAAGAATACCTAGAATTTGCAAAAAAACTTGCTCAAGAAGCAGGAGAAATAGCCTTAAAGTACTTTAGCTTTGAGGTTGAGAATACATGGAAAGAAGATGATACTCCTTTGACAATAGCAGATACTGAAATCAACGACTTAGTGGTAAGGAGAATAAATGAAGCATACCCAGATCACAGTATTTATGGGGAAGAAAAGAGTGATATTAAAGAAAACTCAAAATATATTTGGGTTTGCGATCCTATTGATGGCACCATGGCTTTTTCATGCGGACTTCCAATATTTGTCTTTTCAATTGCATTAGTTGATCAAAGCACAGGATTGCCATTATTAGGATTGATTAATGATCCTGTTATGAAAACCATGTATTGGGCGTATAAGGGTAGTGGTGCATACCGAAATGGTAAGCAAATATTTGTTTCTAAAGATACTGATCTAAAGAACACATATCTTAGTACTGGCGCTTCAGGAAAAGAAGTTGGTTTTTCAAATTTACCTCTTTTCAAATTATTGAGTGATAAAAAATGTAAGACCATGAAATACCCTTCATTCATTTATGGAGGAATACAGGTTGCAAATGGTAAATATGTTGGAGCTGTATTTTATGCCAAAGCTGGTCACGATGTTGCTTCACTAAAAATCATCACAGAAGAAGCTGGAGGAAAAGTTACAGATTTGAATGGAGAAGAGCGAAGATATGACCAGGCAGGATTAGGATGTATTGTCTCGAATGGAATCCTTCACCAAGAAATATTGGAGTGTGTTAGGGCTGGAAAATTATAGACTCTTGTGAATTTTCACCGGTACAAAAATGCGCCAAGCAGAAATGCTTGGCCATTTTTTGTTCGGTGACCCGAAGCAAGTAAACTGCTTTACTTGCTTCGGAGAATCGAAAGACTTTTTCCATACGAGTGAAACGAGGCGGAAAAGTACCTGGCTATGTAATAGCCGATTCTCTTTAGGATTGCTGCTTATTAAAATATTCGTGACCACAAGAAAATAGCCGATTCTCCGCGAGTTTGCACCTAAAAATTGACCCCCTCAGTCTTTTCTGTTAATGTTTTCAAAACGTTCAAATAATGAGCATAGAAAAACCTCATATATTTCTTGATTTTGATAACTTAAAATTCCATACGACACCTGCTCATATAGAGTACGTGAACCACACATATGGAGTAGAGACTGTATACGAAGATTATTTAGACATGTCCAATTTGCACGCAGTGTTGCAAAAATATGAAAATAAAAATATTCCAAGTTACGATGATTTTTGGAATGACATAGGTATAAATTTTCTGTCGTCAAAAAAATGGCATGAAAATGTAGAGCCTTTTCCTGATATGTGTGAGGTGATATATGAGCTTGCAAATAAATATACACTTTGGACTGTAACAGCCAGACAGCGGAGAGCGATAGAAGTTGTAAAATATCTTATTGATAAACATATTCCAAACTGTATAAATGATATACATTGCGTTTGGGTAAACAACGAAGACGGTGCATTTTACAAGCATTCAAAGAAGGATTTTATTGAAAGTATAAAAGGAGAAAAAGTCGCATTTATAGACGACACGCCAAGAGAAATATATGAGATGGATAAAATTATTCCCTCATACCTTTTTGATCCAGCTGGTAGATACAACCATCTTGTCGATATACCACACCGATTTGGAAGTTGGAAAGAAATCGGAGAAACTTTCCTCTAAAAATATTAAAACCCGAGTTAGTCTCGGGTTTTTGTTTTATGCGGTTTGCATACTTTTGATCTCAATATATTTTTCACACTCTGGTCCGTTTGAGATACCGGCTAGCCTCACACCCATATTCTCAAGTTTAAGTCTTATGAAAAAAACAAATTCTTTCATGCCTTTTTCAAACTCTTCTTCGTCAGTGATATTGCCGAGATTGGTTCTCTCGTGTTCACTGAATTCAAAAGACTCGTATAGAGGCAGTGCAGTACTGCAATCTGTTGGGTATTCCTTGCTAACTTTATCCTTTACCATGTATTCGCTACAGACTTTAAAACCATAGAGGTTTTTGAATACATCGATTTTTGTAATAATCAGGTCTGTAACTCCATTTATCAAGAATGAATACTCAAGCGCAGGGAAGTCCATCCAGCCACAACGACGCGGACGACCGGTAGTTGACCCAAACTCATTGCCGTCTTTGCGGATTTGTTCTCCGATTTGATCTTTCAGTTCTGTTGGGAATTCTCCGTTGCCTACGCGTGTACAGTAAGCCTTGGTTACACCGATTACCTTGCGGATTAAAAGCGGGGATATACCAAGTCCAGTACAAGCTCCACCAGCAATAGTAGCCGATGAGGTAACATACGGATACGTTCCGTGGTCGATATCGAGCATCGTACCTTGAGCACCTTCGGCCAAAACTTTTTTACCGTCGCGAATCTGATTGTTCAACCAGTATTCGGTGCGTTTGATTTGCTGGAGCATACTCCTTCTGATAAAGAGAGCAGCTCTTTTAAAACTAAAGCATTGCTCTTTTATTTCAGCAGTGATTTGTTCATCGGTGTATCCATACTGTTGCACAAGGATATCTCGATGCTTTTTTTCAAGTCTCAGGTATTCGTCATTGAAAACTGCAAGATCAAGTAATGATCCAAATCTGATACCGTTTCTCCCAGCTTTATCCATATAGCATGGGCCGATACCTTTTCCGGTAGTACCAATGGCACTTTTACCTTTTGCGATTTCACTTGCTTTGTCGAGCAGGCGGTGAGTCGGTACGATCATGTGTGCGTTGGTCGAGATAATCAATTTTTTACACACATCTATACCAGTAACATCGAATATGTTTTTGATCTCTTCCTTCAGAGATATGGGGCATATCACCATGCCGTTCCCGAGCACACCAGTAAGTGGTGTTTCGTTTGTTAATCCAGATGGTACAACGTGCAATACGATTCGCTCTGGTTTACCTTCTCTGTTTTTCACATACAAGGTGTGTCCAGCATTCGGGCCACCCTGGAAGCGAGCAATAATATCATAAGCAGGCGAGAGATAATCTACGATTTTCCCTTTACCTTCGTCGCCCCATTGGAGGCCTAAAAGTACGTCTACGTAACCTTTTTCCATTTTTGGTTGTTTTATAAAATGAACTAATTTGTGCCGGAATGATAATACAATACTTCTGACAGAAAGGGAATATGCTTGCAAAATATATAAAATATGGTATAATCTAACCAAACGTACAACATGAAAAACTTTCAATTTTTTGACACAGTCGAGGAATATGAAAATTATATTTTCTCGCATGTATTTCGTACACGCGAATTTAAATCAAATCCTTTCTACAAAGGCTTGATTCAATTTGTAATCGATAACCGGGCTCCGATATTCTTCGAACAGTCGGCCCCTGAAGAATTTTCTCACTTTACACAGTACTTTAATTTTGTGCTGGACAGAGGAGATTACTATAAAAATGATTTCGTGCGTGATATGTATTTTGCTCACGACTTTACTCACATGCTTTTCCGTAACCCGCTTTCACCGCGGGCCAATATGACCTTCGAGTCATTTACTGAAATCATGAATGTAAATGAATGGGTTGCGTCAAACGAGACCGAGATATTCACTTACTACCGAATTCCGGAGATGCGTGAAAAGTCTCTCGACTATACGATCATGTACGACTTACTTAAGTTTGCTGGTCGCCACAAAAAGCCTAGTGCGAATGAAATGCTCGACTTTCGACAAAGGATTATCTTCAGTACGCCAGGAGATGATGTTATTGGTCTTATGAATCAGCATCCAGACGAAGAGAAGGTGTTGGGTTATTTGCGCAAGTTTCGTAAAAATAATGCGGCTTGGTGCAAGCTCTGGTATGAAAATCTGCCAACAATAGACAGGTCGTATTCCGAAGAGCGTTTAACTTTGCCTGTGCTTGAGTATGAGTGTATTCTTGAGGAGTACCATCCTTCTATTATTGGAGCCGAGGAGCGTCAAAGGCGCTACCAGATTAATATCTTCAAAAATGTAAAATCAATTATGGCTTTGCTTAATTTCCCTAAAAGCTATACACCTTTGTTTTTTAGTCATTGTAAACAAGCATTGGCAGAATGTGAAGGTATGGTAGTAATGCCGGAAGTGGCAAAAGAATTTCATAACCAATATATCGTCAGCAAAGAAAAAGCTGGAGAGAGTGTTCCAAAAAATTAAATAAAAAAAAGCGGACAATTGTCCGCTTTTCTTCTATTTAAATGTAAACTTTTGTTGAATACTTTTGAAAAAATAATCTTTTTCAATCTCAGCAAGTTTTATTTTTCCACGAGCGCGTGCTACGTGCACTATGTCTCCAGGGAGGAGTCGCATCACAAGTACTCCGTCGGTCCACATACCCACATCTATATCTTGGCCGTCTTTTGCGAGTAGGACTTCTTTTCTTTGTCGGAAATTTTTAATATGAAAAGAGACTCGTTTATTTTTCTTGATAATCATGCTCGGTGTCGGAGTGTTGTGATCCAGGATTTCATTTACCACTATACAATTTATATCAGGCATAACTATCGGGCCGTGCAGAGATAGGTTGTATGCTGTAGAGCCACTAGCAGTGCTCGCTATAGCTCCCGTGCCGTGAACGCGCTGTACTAGATGTTCGTCGATGTGTATATCTAAATCGAGCAGTCCAGTAAGATTTTGGATGTACATGTCACCGAGAGCTTGGGTTTGGTAGATTTCTTTACCTTTGCGCACTACGCCAACATGGAGCATCATGCGCTCTGAAACTGTGTACTCACCTTTATATATTTTTTCAATTCCTTTTATAAAATTTTTCTTTTCGCGAATAGTTGCTAGGAATCCCACATGACCTAAGTTCAGTCCTATAAAAAGAGGGGAGAAATGTTTGAAATTTCTTATAGCTTCCATAATAGTTCCGTCTCCACCTAGAGCAATAACCACCTTTGGACGTTTGGATCCAATTTCTATTTTTTTATTTAAAGATTTTAGTTTGGTTACGATTTTCTTCTCCCAAGCACTACCGCCGGTGATGTCTGGTCTATAGAAGATTTGAACTCTATCGAATTTGTGTGTCATATATTGATTATACATTAATAATAAAAGGCGGGAATTTCCCGCCTTTGTGAACTTATGAAATACATTCCTTCGCGTACTCGCTTTTGTAATTGAGCACTTTTTTGTATTTCTTTACAGTTTCGGGTTCACCGATTGCCTTTTCAACATTGTCGGAAAGTTTTACACAAAACTTTCCATTTGCCGAATATGGTTTACAGATGATCGAAACTTTATTGAAACCAAAATCGTTACCAAATCCTCCGCCCCAGCCGTGACTGATGATGCTCGATGCACCAAATGCATCACTGATCGCAATCATCTTATCGAGGTTGAGCTCGTCACTCGGAACAAAGAGTTTGCTCCTGTAATCAATACCGGCCCTGACGAATCTTTCCTGAAATCTAGGAATAGATACAAATGGATCTTCGGAATCAATCCTGAAACCTTTCAGTCTGCTTACAATCTCATCCGGCAACGTGTCCAGTGTAAACTGTGTGCCGTATGTATCAGGCAAGGACAGGGCAATACCTTCACCGTATTTATCAAGCCATCCAGAATGCAATTCGATTTGAGCATTCTCGATTGATTCGCGTGTTCCGTCAAAACGAAGCGCAGTGATGATCATTGCAAGTTCGTGTGCCCAGGTTCCGATAGGATCAAGTCCGTGTTTCATCGCAAGACTTGTTTTAGAAGTGCCTTTGAACTGTTTTCCAAGTTCTTCGGCGGCCCTCACCACGATGTATTCGTGCAAAATTGGAGAAGGTGTACGTCTGTTTGCAAAGCATGAGAAAACAACATTTTTATGCTCTCGCAACCTTGCTACTTTCAGCGCAAGTCTTTTGATTCCTTCGGCGTAGAACGCTTCACGTTCGAGACGGCTCTTGTTTTTGAGCTGAGCTCTTACATACAGTCCGCTTACAATTCGTAGTACCGGCATCTCTGCATGCATGGAAGTATTCCAACTACTTTGCCATTTGATATCAAGCTGGCCATCATTGGTCTTACCAAAACTGATTTCCGGGAATTTGATTCCTTTGAGGAAATTCAGATAATCATCGGAAAACATCTTGTCTCCGTAGATTTCAAGTCCTCGCAAGAAGCGAAAGCCTGAACTGTCAATTCCAAAATTTTTGATTCCCTCGATTTGACCGAAGAAATCTTTTTCGGAAATAATTTTTCCAAGCTCTACCGATCTGGTCCTGTTGTTGAAGTGCCACTCGACTTCTGTATTTTTAAAATCAGGATGGTCCCAGATAAACTGACCCATCGAGAATTTATAAAAGTCGTCGTCGAGAACACTTTCTACAATTTGGCCTTCCATGGTCTCTTCATCGAGACGGTGAAGGTTGAAATTATCTGTTCGCATTTTTTACCTCCGTTGTGTCTGTGATAATGGCACCAGCTTCTCGCATTTCTGCAATTGCATTTGCCCCATCATCGGGTTTAAGGTTTACGGCTTTTACCGCATCTTCAAGCAAGAATACTTCGTACCCGTTTTTCAACGCATCGAGTACACCTGCTTTTACACAGTAATCGGTCGCAAGTCCACCAACAAATATGTCAGTGATACCTTTGATCTTTAAAATCTGTGCAAGAGGCAAATCGAGGATAGAGTCGACTCCTTCAAAAGGGGAGTAACCATCATCTTCTTTTGATGTGCCTTTGTTGATGATCACTGTTTTTTCCGGAAGCAAAAGTCCATGTTTGAACTTTGCTCCAGCTGTACCTTCGATACAGTGTGCGGGCCAGATACCACCGAATTCTTTGAAGTGGGCGGTATCTTTCGGATGCCAGTCGCGTGATGCGATGATAAGCCAGCCTTTTTCACGAGCGAGCTTAATCATGTCGTTCAACGGTTCTACTACACTATCACCTTCGGTAACAGCCAGTGTCCCTCCAGGACAGAAGTCATTTTGCACATCTATGATCAAGAGTGCGTTTTTGATCTCTTTCATATATTTATTGTTTTGAAGTTACTTAATGTATTATATACACTATATCATGCGCTTTTTAAAAGTGCAAATAGTGCACATCTCTAACAGTATTTTATCATATTTAAGCTATTTTGTCAAAGGAGAAGACTTATATATTTTGGTATAATTGAGGTCATGAAAAACATAGCCCTGTATTTTGGATCATTTAATCCAATTCACGAAGACCACAAGAAAGTTATAGAAAAAGTCAGAAGCCACACAAATGCTCCAGATGAGGTCTGGGTTGTTGTATCTCCAGTAAATCCTGATAAGCCGGCCAGTTCGCTTGCGCCTAGTGAAGACCGTGCTTGTATGGTTGAGATTGCTACAAGTGGTATGCGCGATGTTTTGGTATCAAGAGTTGAGTTTGATCTGCCTACGCCTTCATATACTTTCCAGACATTACGTCACTTGCATGAAAAATATCCTGAATATAATTTTTCAATTATCACAGGCACAGATGTTGTGAACTCTATCCCGACATGGGAATTTTCCGATGAGATACTAAAACATCATTTTTATGTAATTGATAGAGATGGAAATATGGACGAAGAAATTTTCTCTAAAATATCTTGCGACTTAATAGATCCCGTAGGCTCTATGTCTGCGACGCTGATTCGTGAAAAAATCAAAAATGGAGAAAAGCCAGACTGTATAGACGACAGTGTATATGAATATATAGTCAACAAGAAACTATATTCCTAGAAAAACTTTTTTAGTTCAGCGGGCTTGTGCGAAATAAATTCGTATAGTTTTGCTGGGCGCTGTTTTCCACCGCGAAGCATTTTTTTCGTTTCTTTTATGAGTCCAAGTTGCATAAATTTTTTACGGAAATTTCTTTTGTCTACAGGACGCTTTAGTATTGATTCGTAGACTTTTTGCAGTTGAGAAAAAGTAAAAAGTTTTGGAAGTATAGAGTATGCAGCGTTTGTGTATTGGATTTTTGCCTGAAGACGCTTGATAGAATAATTCACGATATCTTTGTGATCAAAGGCAAGTTTAGGTAGATGATTGATAGACATAAATTCTGGGTTTTCTGTCTTGTCTGTTTTTGTAAATTTTATGTTTTCTATAGGCACAAGAGCAAAATAAGTTATAGAAAAAACCGGAGCGCGCGGATCGCGTCCCGGTTTATCAAAGGTATAAAGTTGCTCTAAATATACATCACTACTAACTCCAGCTTTGTCCTTGAGTACTCGGCGTGCTGCTATTTCTGTAGTTTCTCCTTTTAGCAGGAATCCACCAGGAAGAGCCCATGATCCTATAAATGGATCATTTGCACGTTTTGTTAGAAGTACTTTGAGTTCATCGTTTTCTAAAGTGAAAACAACTACGTCTACAGATACCCAAGGATTCAATAGTTTTGATGTGTCGAATTTCATAATTTAAATGATAGCATTCTTCACATTTTCTATCCAGAGCTCTCTGTCAGCATCCGACGGCATGCGCCAGTCACCGCGAGGTGAAAGCGATACAGACCCAACTTTTGGACCATCAGGCAGAATAGATCTCTTGAATTGCTGAGAGAAAAATCTCTTCATGAATTCAAGCAGCCACTTTCTGATTACTTCTGTCTCATAACTTTTCCCAAATGCGTGTTTTGCTAAATACAAAACTTTTTCTGGGGCAGAACCTCTGCGCATAAAGTGAAACAGAAAGAAATCGTGCAGTTCGTACGGTCCGACTACCTCCTCGGTCTTTTGACTAGGATTGTCTTTGTCGCCTTTGAGCAATTCGGGAGAGATTGGAGTTTCCAATATATCAATCAGAATCTTTTCGATCTCTCCACCATAAACTTTTGCTCCGTATCGAACTACGTGCTGGACGAGTGTCTTTGGTACGGATCCATTTACTCCATATGTAGTAGTGTGGTCTCCACCAAAAGTGCACCATCCGAGTGCAAGTTCTGATAGGTCGCCAGTTCCAAGTACAAGTCCGCCTCGTTCGTTTGCGATGTCCTGCAAGGTCATCATGCGATAGCGTGCCTGAGCATTTTCATATGTCGAATTTTGCTCTTCGCCATCATGGCCAGCATCTTTCAATTGCTGTGCTGTCCCGAGCGTGATATCTACCTCTTCAAGGTTTATTCCAAAAGCTTCGGCAAGTCTACCCGCATTGTTTTTCGTTTTGCTAGTAGTACCAAATCCTGGCATTGTAACCAGAATTAGATTTTCTTTTGGTAACTTCAATATATCGAGTGCCCGTATAGCCACAAGCATAGCGAGTGTAGAATCCAAGCCCCCCGAAAGTCCCAAGACGATTTTGTCTATTTTAGAATTACGCAGGCGAGTTGCCAGCCCGTGTGATTGGATATTGAAGATTTCTTCTGTGATTGCTATCCTTACTTCTTCATTTTCTGGAACGAAAGGATTGCGAGCGATATGGCGGTCCAATTTTTCCATTTTTGCAGATGGATTGATATACACAGTGCGATAACTTTCAATATCTACTGCACCTTTTGAATCCGCGAAACTATTTGTTCTCTTGCGGTTTATTGCCAAGAGTTCAGTGTCTACGTCGCTATACACAATCTGACTTTCAGGATCAAATCTTTTTGATTCGGCAAGTATTGTGCCGTTTTCAGCAACAAGTGCGTGCCCTGAGAATACAAGATCGGTACTAGATTCATTTACTCCACACGATGCATAGATGTATGCGCACACAGTTCCTGCAGATTGCTTTTGGACAAGATCGCGACGATACGAAACTTTGCCTACAATTTCATTTGAGGCAGAAAGGTTTGCGACGATTGTTGCTCCGGCAAGTGTATGGCGGGAGCTTGGTGGGATTGGTACCCATAGGTCCTCGCATATTTCGATTCCAAGTGTAATACGATCATTGCCAAAAACTTGGAAAAGTATATCTGTTCCAAAAGGAATCATGCGCTCACTCCCGATATCTTGTATAAATGTATTTTTCGGAAGCTTACCACCTTCAGTGAACCAACGTTTCTCGTAGAATTCGCTGTAGTTTGGAATGAAAGATTTTGGCACAATGCCGATCACTCTACCTCTCTCGATTACACAAGCTGCGTTATAAATCGAGCCTTTGTATTCCAAAGGAAGCCCAATAATGAACACAGTCGGCAAATGAATCAGTTTGTTTGCGATCGAAAACATCGCATCTTTTGCGTTTTGCAATAGGAGTTCATTTTGGAATAAATCTCCGACAGTGTATCCAGTGATACAAAGCTCGGGGAACACAACAAATGAAGCGCCGTTTGCAGAGGCCTTTTTGGCCAATTCGCAAATCTCGGCTACGTTGTAATCGATATTTCCTACTTGTAATTTGGGTACCACAGCGGCTACGCGCACGAAGCCCAAAGCCTCTGGAGTTAGTTTGATTGCTTTTTTCATATTAGTAGTATATATTATTTAGAGTAAAAAGTACACTATCTGAGGGGATATAAAAATATGACCTCAGGTCTTCACAAATTGTACAAAATGTTATATACTTTGTCAAATTCATAATATGCCAACAAAAAAGCTAGAGATATTAAAAAAAGTTCATACAATAGCCAGAACAAAGAAGCCAGATTCTTATCCGGAAAGATTCTTTGTTCCAGAAGAAAAAGGTTGTTGGGCTATTGATTGGTCCGAGTATAAACCTCCATATTTTGTTCATCCAGACATTCTTGAAAAAAGTTTGGCTGGAGAAATCGAATCTGAGGATGCCTATAAATCTATAGGCAGAAGATTTAGTAAAGCCTTGCACAGAATCGCTCATGATGCAGAAGGTCGGCCGCTAAACCCTTGTGGCAGGACAGGTATCATGGGTCGCGGGCTTCTATATAACTGGGGAGCCAACCGTGCGGTAGATGTAGTAATGTTAACTATCCACCCAAGAACTGGCCTACTCTGTTTTTTAGCTATCAAGCGTGCCGACAATGGTATGAATGCAGTTGTAGGTGGAATGGTAGACAAAGGCGAGTCAAAAGTAACAGCCGCTTTACGTGAGCTTGGCGAAGAAGTTCCTCAATTTAAAAATTTCGATCAACGTCTGTTGAAAAGGATGTATCGAAAGTATTCAGACGATTATCGAAACACTGACAATGCCTGGATTGAGACGACTGTGTACTTTGCATTTTTACCGAAAGACAAATTCATCGATACTTTTTACGGTTTAGACAAAAATGAAGTAAAAAGTGTCGCGTGGATTCCTGTAGCAGACGGACTTACTCTTCATGCTGGTCATGAAAAGTATGTGTATGACGGGGCGAGATATTTTATCGAGATGAATTGTGGGCCTGTAGATGTGATCCGTCAATGTAAATTTATCTTGAATATATAAAAATAAACCACTTCAATTGAAGTGGTTTTAATTTTGTGCAATCACGGTTTCTCCGTCAGTGACTCGGTCCCCGATTTTTATTTTTATACTTAGAGTGTTTGGTAGGATGAGTATAGTTTGAGATCCAAAAGAAATCTTGCCGATGATTGCACCTTTGGAAATATTTTGGCCCATATGCACTCTGGATTTTATACGTCTAGCTACAAATCCAGCTACTTGTATTACGCCAACTGAAAAATCTACACCTTTCAAAACTGTAATTTGTTTTTCGTTTATATATACAGAGTCTTTTTTACTTTTACTATGGATCACATTTTTATGCTTACCGGAAAAGTGTTTTGAATATATAACTGTGCCGTCTATCGGAGCGCGCTGAACATGGACGTCGCGGATGTTCATCTCTATTACGATCATCTTCGCGCTCTGTCCAAGCTCAGGAAGTGAAACAGAATTTTTAATTTTCTTTTTTATAAATTCAAAATTTGCTGGATTGATATCTGTGATCTCGATAACTTTTCCAGACGCAGGCGATACAATCCCGTTTTCAGGGATTTTACGTTTCGGTGCTCGATCGAAAACTCTCTTTAAGCCAGCGACTGCTCCTGCGCCAGCTATTGTACCTAATATAACTTCCATTTATTCTTCGGTGTCCATTTTATCTAAGATTAATGGCTCGATTTCATTTGATGTTCCCGTAATCTTCAAAACATCTTTATCGATTTTTTTGAGCTCTTTTCCAGATGCATTGTAATGATTGTAAACTGTGTTTATAGAGTTACCAAGTTTATTGTGAAATTCCTCATAAGCTTTGTAGTGCTTACCAAGTTCTTCTACTCTTTTCATAACATCCTTTACTGTTTCTTCGAATTTAAAAGCCTTAAAACCATAAAGCACAGATTGAAGGTAGGCGGCAAATGTTGTAGGTGAGACAATGATTACATTTTTTTCCTTCGCATAGTCAATCAAATTTCGTGTATTTACCTTCACTGCACCGATTTCATTCACTAATAGATCGTAATATATTGCTTCTGCGGGGATAAACATAAATGCAAATCGGAGAGTCCCCTCAGTTTCTCTAACATATTTGGATGTCTCATCTATTCTTTTCTTTAAATCTTTCCTGAAATCATTTTCTAGTTCTAAACGTTGTTCATCGCTGATTGCATTTATTAGCCTTTCATAATTATCAAGTGAAAATTTTGCATCAATCGATATCAGTCCTTCTTTTGTCTTTATTACGGCGTCAACTTTTTCGCCATTTTTAAACATATATTGCATTGTGAATGCATCGGGAGGCAGGATATTAGATAAGATAAGTTCAAGTGATGCTTCGCCTAAGTTTCCACGTTGTTTTTGGTGTTTAAGAACTTTTTCAAGATTGCCCAATTGCTCTGCAATTGATACGAATTTTGTCGTAGCTTCATTAGTTTTTGTTTGCTCCCTTACAACATCTATTAGGCTTTTATTTATTTGCTCCGTTATTTTATGAATAAGATTTTGAGACTCTGAAGTCTGATAACGAATAGATTCGCTCATTTGTTTTTGTGACTCCCCAAGCTTCGCGTCAACATTCTTAATGAGCTCAATCAATAATTCGTCAGTAGAGCCAGAATTATCTTTTTTGTTTTTAGTTAGCAAGTAGACTAAAAAACCAGCGACTACTGCTCCAATAATTCCAAAGGTTAAATTTTCCATTTACCAATTATAACAAATATTTATAAAATATAGTTAGGTTTGACCAGCTTTTTTATAGTAGTAGAGTTATATAAAGTTTAAATAATGAAAATATACACTGAGCTTGTAAAGCTTATATATGATTTGTTTTTGATCCCTGTTTTCTTGATTCATTTTTTAGGTATACCATTTTTAATAGGCTTAATACTGAAAAATTTTTTTTACCTACTAGACTTAGGTGAAAATTTATCAAAAGGGATTGCCATACTTGTTTTCTTTGGTTTTTTTGCGTGGAGAGTTTGGCGAGCCTTTGATTGGGAGACTAAACACAATATGCCAAAGTGGATAAGATGGTTTAGTCAGGATCTTAAAAACAAGATCGTAAAAAAATAAAATTGAGAATCCCTCGCTAGTGCGGGGGATTTAATTTTTGACAAATTTTATTATTTAGTTATAATAATAAAAAACGTAACTTATGGAAATTTCATCTTGCGAGGCCGGTGGGCTCGCTTTTCTCGGGTTTTTTATTATCCTCAGCGCTCTATCGGCGATTTTATTAAATCGAAGATCAATTGGTCTTTGGTTCAAGAAAATGTGGGATAATTTTATTTATCCGTTTCAGAATCATCGACCGGTCGTTTACCGACTTGCTTATGCGGTCCTCGTACTGGCGGTTCTCGGGGCGGTGTTTGTCGGCATACGAAGTGTGCCGAAACCGCCGGAGATATCCGTTTACGATTGTGAACACAAAGAAAAAACCACAGCATTTTTTGACTGCGGTTGTGATGATTGAATAGGAAACTTAAAAACGACCCATGTGGGTCGTTTTAATTTTTACCTAAAAAATGATTGAGTGTGTATATCCAGTCTTCTCCTCCACTTTCAACTGCAGATTTTTGAGCGAGCATCCATTCTAAGTATCCACGATCAATCTTTGCAACCTCTTCTACTTTTTGTCCGTTGTATTTTCCAAATCTAAAAGTGCGGATAATCGAAGGAGTTTTTGATATTTCTATCATCTTCTCGTAAGTTTGTGATTCGGTGAGTTCTTCGCTATCGGCAATTTTTCTAAAAAGTCTCTCAAATAATTTTTCAAGTACGAGCACATCGCCGAGTGCGTCGTGTGCAGTCGCGTCAATCTCGATGTCTAGAAAGTATCTTAAGTATTGAAGTCTATAAGATGGGATCTTTTCTTCTGGGTCCAGATATCTGGCAACACGCAAAGTGCAAATAAACTTGTCAGGTATCAGATCTTCTTTGGCGAGCATTTCAAGATCAAAAGTAGCATTGTGAGCTACGACTATGGTTTCTTCTTCTTTGAATTTTTTTGCGAGAAATGCGTGTTCTGTGCTGAATTTGAAAGCAGGTTTGTCCTGTACTATCTTGGTTGTGATATGGTGAACAGCCATAGATTCTATAGATATAGGGACTGGGGGCCTGAAGAGTGCTTCGACACGAGCCTTGCCGTCGCTATAAGCAATCTGGCAAAGACGGTCTTTTGCTTCATTGCCGGTTGTTTCTGTGTCTAAAAATAGAAGTTTGTATTGCATATAGTAGATTCTAGCATGATTTGGTATTATATTTGTATGTCAAATCTTCAACAACAAATAAAAGATAGTATAAAAGAAGCGATGCTCGCTAAAGATCAGGTGAGACTAGACGTTTTGCGTGGTATTAGTTCAGCTGCGACAAACGAGCTTGTGTCTAAAGGTCGCACTCCGCAAGATTTGCTGACCGATGAAGAGATGCTCGCTGTTATAACTCGTCTTGCAAAGCAACGCAAAGATTCAATAGAACAATTTAAAAATGGAGGTAGAGATGATTTGGTTTTGGAAGAATCTGCACAACTAGCTGTGCTAGAAGTATATTTACCAAAAATGATGGACAAATCTGAAGTAGAAAAGATAGCTCGTGATAAAAAAGATTCTCTCGGTATCTCTGATCCAAAAGATAAAGGTAAATTGATGGCAGAGCTTATGAAAGACCTAAAAGGCAAAGCAGACGGAGGAGATGTAAAGAGTGTCGTAGATTCATTATTTTAGCTGGTAGCTATAAGGTGCAAGCTTTGAGCTTATGGAAATACATTCGTACAAAGATTTAATAGTATGGCAAAGATCAATAGAACTTGTTAAGATTATTTACAAGATAACTGAAGAATTTCCTAAATCAGAAATATATTCCTTAACTTCCCAAATGCGACGCTCTGCGATAAGTATTCCATCAAACATTGCAGAAGGTAGACAACGATCAACAAGAAAAGACTTTTCCCATTTTCTAAGAGTTGCTCAAGGTTCTGTGGCAGAGCTCGAGACACAAATTATTATTGCCAGAGATTTATATCCTAACAAGGATTATGAATTAGCAGATTTAAAAATAACTGAAGTACAAAAAATGTTATCGACTATGATGAAAAAATTATTAGATAAGAAAGCTTCTAGCTAATAGCTCGTAGCTCAAAACTATATTTATGAAAATTTTAGCTCATTGGCTCATAATCACACTTGCGGTTTTGGCCGTACCTTATGTTGTAGATGGAATACATGTAGATACACTGCTTACTGCAGTTATAGTCGGTGCTGTGCTCGGTTTTATAAATCTAATTGTAAAACCTGTTGTAAAGATACTTACTTTGCCGATAAACATCCTCACACTCGGACTTTTTTCTATAATCTTGAACGGTTTGTTTTTCTGGTTCGTGGCAACGCTTATAGATGGATTTAGTATAGATAATTTTACAGCAGCGGTGATTGGTGCACTCATAGTGTCTATACTTAGCTGGATTGGCGATAAAGTTTTAGGTGATAGAGATTAATATGGAGAAGATACTTGTTGCTCACAATGGAAGTTTTCATGCCGATGATATTTTTGCTTGCGCGACAATACTTGCGAGTTTTCCAGATGAAAATATAAAAATAGTTCGTACACGAGATGAAGAAATAATAAAAAAAGCAGATTTTGTTGTGGATGTTGGGGGTGAACACGACGAAGAAAGAGAGCGTTTTGATCATCATCAGTTAGGCGGAGCAGGGGTCCGAGAAAACGGAATTCCTTATGCATCTTTTGGATTGGTTTGGAAAAAATATGGAGAAAAACTTTGTGGTAGCAAGGAGGTTGCGGAGGAGATAGATTCTCAACTTGTGCAGGCAGTCGATGCCCCAGACAATGGAGTTGAGCTTTATAAAGCAACTCGAGAAGACGCATTGCCTTTTGATTTGCATAACCTATATTCACTTTTTTTACCAAGTTGGAAAGAGGTAATAGATATAGATATTGAATTTGTTAAATTGGTTTCGTATGCACAAGTTGTACTTGGTCGAATGATAAAAAAAACAAAAGATCTGATTGAGGCACAAGATATTGTGCGAAATATATATAAAAACACTTCTGATAAAAGAATTATTGAGTTGCCACAGTATCTTCCATGGAAAAAGGTTTTAAATGAATACAAAGATTCAATGATTGTTGTTTATCCAAGACAAGACAATACATGGGGAGCCGAGATGGTGCCGATTGTGTTTAGGCAATTTGAAAGCAGAATGTATTTTCCAAAAACCTGGGCAGGATTGGTAGATGAAGATTTAGAAAAAATTACTGGAGTTACGGGTTCAGTTTTTTGTCATAATAAGAGATTTTTTTGTGTTACAAAAACACGTGAAGGAGCCGTAGCCCTCGCTAAACTTGCTTTAGATCAAAAATAATATGCAACTAGATATTTTTAATCAGCCGGATTATATAAATAAACAAAGTGTTCCTAAGGTAGAGAAGGAGATTTCAGAGTTGGATAAACTCAAGAAAGCTCTAGAAAATATTGAAAATATTAGAGGTGAGATAGAAAGCAAGCATAACTTGCGAGGATACTATGAATCTAGTATAAAGGGTGCAGTCAATATGATAAATAGTGAGTATGGAGCAGGGTTTGCTTCATATCACAGATCTAGTTTTCCAGACGAGAGAGGAAGATATATCTACAATATTTCAATACTCAACAAAGAAGAAATATTAAAACTTATTGCCAAATTAGAAGGTAAAGAATTTAACTAATATAAAAAATGAGATTTATAGATGAGATGATTTTGACCGCAGAAGCAGGCCGTGGAGGAAACGGGGTTGTTCGCTGGCGTCGAGAAAAATTTATCCCAAAAGGTGGTCCATCTGGTGGTGACGGTGGAGCTGGAGGAGATGTATATGTGCGCGCGATACGTGACCTTGATGCGCTTTCAAAGTACGTAGCAGACAAGACTTACAAAGCTTTTCCAGGTGAAGCTGGAATGGGTGGTAAAAAACATGGTGCACGCGGAAGAGATTTTACTTTTGATTTACCAGTAGGAACCAAGATTACAAACTTGGATACTGGCTTAGAAATAGAGCTTAGCGAAGAGGGGCAGATAGAGAAAATTTTGAAAGGTGGCCCAGGTGGAAGAGGGAACGAACAGTTTAAAAGTTCACGTAACACAACTCCTGAAAAAGCTACACCAGGTAAAACCGGAGAAAAAGCGAAGTTCAAAGTTGTTGTAGAGATCCTTGCAGATATGGGGTTTGTGGGTTTGCCAAATGCTGGTAAGTCCAGTCTTTTAAATGCGATTACAAATGCAAAAGCAAAAGTAGGTGACTATGCCTTTACTACTCTTGATCCAAACTTAGGCGATCTATATGGATACATAATAGCTGATATCCCTGGACTAATCGAAGGTGCGCATGAAGGCAAGGGTGTAGGAATAAAATTCTTGAGACATATAAAGAGAACAAAGGTACTTGCTCATCTTGTGTCTTGTGAAAATGGGATGAATATGATGAAAGCTTATAAACAAGTTCGCGGCGAACTAGAAGCTTATGGTGAAGGCTTGAGTGAAAAAGATGAAATAATAATTCTCACCAAGACAGATGCGATTGACGAGAAAGAGCTTGCAGCAAAGGTCAAAGAATTTACAAAGCTAAAGAAAAAAGTATTTACCGTATCACTTTTTGACGAAAAATCTGTAAAGAAAATATCCGATGAACTTGTTGCTCTATTAAAAAATAAATCTGCCTAAATAGGCAGATTTTTTTATGCATTCATGAATTTATTTTCGAATGCATCGATAACTGTTTTCATCTCTTCAGGTAATTGCATTCTTACATAGTTAACCATGTAATCAGCGGTGTCTCTGTAATATGATCCTGCTATTACCCCTGCGATCATCGCCATAGTGTCTGTGTCACCTGCAAGTGAGAGAGCATTTTGGATAGCTTCTTCTGAAGATCTTGCTTCATAGAAACAGATTATTGATTCCGGTACACTTTTCAGTGCTTCAGAATAGAAATTATAATCTTTTCGAATATCCACGAGCCTTCTTTGCATGTTGTAGTTTGGAAATCCAGATACATATTTATGTATATATTTTTTCCCAAACTGTCTTTTTGCCAGGAAAACTGATCCGGCTACAGCTATGGCGCCGTCAATCCCTTCGGGATGATCGTGGGTCACTATTGCAGATAGTTCTGCAAGTCGCTCGACCTCGAGTATATCGTCTGATACGAAAGCAACAGGAGAAACTCTCATTGCACCACCGTTTCCTAAACTGCCGTATGGCTTTTGATCTTTGCTCCTAATCCATTTGCGGAACATTCCGCCATAACCAGCATCTGGATAATTTTTTACCCACTTCAGGTATGCTTTTTGGAAGTCAGGATTTTCTTTGTCTAAAAGCAGTGCCTCCATAGTAGCAACTGTCATCACAGTATCATCTGTATATACTAGGGTTTTTCCACCGTATACAAATTCCTCCAAGAATTTTATTTTTGTGGGGAAATATTTTCCTATAGCTGCATGAATTCTTTCATACATTCCTGTACGCAAGATAGGAAGCAGTAATGCATATTTTTCAGGATCGATATCACTATCGTTTTTTGGATTTATTTTGTTCGTAACGTAAAAATATGCAAATTCAAATGGTCTTCCGACCATCTCTCCGTATATACCAGAGTAGATTGGGTTATTTTTGATTTTCATTAAAGTGCATTTGTCTTCAAAGTACTACTTTTGTCACACTGTGTCAATTAATAAAAATAGATTATTTTTGTTATACTTTTTTGGTGGAAAAGACTTTTTATACAACAATTGGACTTGAGATACACGCAGAGCTCGCTACATCTAGTAAGATGTTTTGTGCTTGCAAAAATGATCCAAATGAGAAAAAGCCAAATACAAACATCTGTCCTGTGTGTATGGCGCATCCGGGTACTTTGCCTGTGCCAAACAAAAAGGCTATCGAGAACGTGATCAAAGTCGGTCTCGCTATAAATGGCAATATCGCTGATTTTACCGAATTTGATCGCAAGAATTATTTTTATCCAGATATACCAAAAGGTTACCAGATCAGTCAGTATAAATATCCAATAGTCTCTGGTGGGCACTTGGCGGATTTTGATATTACGCGTGTACACCTCGAAGAAGATACTGCTAACTCAAAACACGATAGAGGAGATTTCTCACTTGTAGATTTCAATCGCGCAGGAGTGCCACTTATGGAGCTTGTTACTGAACCTCATACATTTGATTCTGCAGAATTGGCTTCCAAAGCAGCTGGGAGATTTGCTCGTGAGTTACAGCTCGTGCTCCTATACCTTGGAGTATCAGAAGCAAATATGGACAAAGGTGAAATGCGCGTAGAAGTGAATATGTCTGTCTCAGACGACAAGAGTGTATATGGGACAAAAGTAGAGGTGAAAAATTTGAATTCATTTCGTAGTGCCGAGCGCGCGATACTTTTTGAAACAGAGCGCATGATAAAACTTATCGAAGCTGGCAAGGGAAGTGAGATAGTACAAGAAACTCGTGGCTGGAATGAAGCGAAACAGTCTACTTTTTCACAGCGTAGCAAAGAAAATGCACAAGACTACAGATATTTTCCAGATCCAGACATCCCGAAACTTTACCTCAGCAAGCTTTTTGATATTGAAAAAATAAAATCTGATCTTCCAGAATTGCCAACACAGAAAAGAGAGCGTTATAAAAATGATTTTGGAATTAAAGATGAAGATATAGAAAGTTATATAAACGATACAGAGCTTGGTGCTTGGTTTGAGGAGGTTGCAAAGGAGTTGATTCATAAAGAAAAAATTACCGTAGCTTCAAATTATATAACCTCTGATCTTGTTGGGATTAGGAAGGAGAATAATGAAATAAAATTACCGAATCCAAAATATTTCGCCGACTTAATATCAATGTATACAGATCAGAAACTAACATCTAGAGGAACTAAAGATACGTTGCGTATTATGGTTATCGAAGGCGGTGATCCAGTTAGTATTTCTCAAAAATATGGTTTTACTCAAATCAGTAACGAAGGACAATTAAAAGAAATCGTACAGAAAGTTATAGATGCAAATCCAGAGATTGTAGCCACATACAAAGGAGGTAAAGAAAATGCAATTATGTCGCTTGTCGGTAATGTCATGAAAGAAACAAAAGGCTCTGCGAACCCTGCGCTCGTGCAGAAAATATTAAAAGAGGTGCTACAATAAATACTACATATGATTAAATGCGAACTTTGCTCAATGGATGCAACACATTTGTTTGTAGATAAAGATGGTTTGGTGCACAACTACTGCAAACATCATGCTCCAAGTGGATCAAAAAAGATAAATCAGTCACAGATTGTTTCCGCTCTAAAAACCTACAGAATACTTTTTGTATTAGCGGGTTTGATATTTTTGTATATGTTCGGTAGATATTATTTTATTTCAAACTACGGACTCGACAACATACTAAACGATTTTATGGCTGGATTCTTTATTTTTTTCGGAGCTTTGCAGCTTAACTCACTATCTTCTACAAGCGAGACTCTAAAGAAATATGATCCAATAGCACAAAAGTTTTCTTGGTATGCGGGATTGTATCCTTTTGTATTTTTCTTCTTTGGCTTACTGCTCCATTTTCACAGTGCTTCTACGATTGTTTCCTTGCTTACGATTCCGATGCTTGGTATTCAGACTTTAGGTATAATCAAAGTATTGAAGAGTGGTGCAAATATTGAATGCGCTTGTGCAGGTACAAAATTCTCTTTACCACTTTCATATGTAACAGTAGTAGAAAATCTAATCATGGTAGCGATGTCTATAGCTATGATCATAATAAATTTTTTGTAGAAAAATATGAGTAAAAAAAGTATTTTTGTTTTAGTTATTATAATCGCACTAGCGTTACTGGCTTTGACTGGTTTTTTCAAGATAGATGAGCAAAAAAGTATTGAAGATCCTCTTACCAGTAGGGAAGTTGCGCTTCTATGTACTACAGACATGGCTACACAATTTCATATTCATCCAAACCTAACCATAATCATAAACGGAGAGAAACAAAATATTCCGCCAAACATAGGAGTAAAGGTTACGTGTATGAATTCTATACACACTCATGAGGGTGGAGGTGTGATCCATGTTGAGTCGCCAATAGAGAAAGATTTTACTTTAGGAGATTTCTTTGCAGTTTGGGACAAACCTTTCGATAGTCAACATATCCTATCTTTTCAAACAGACGATACTCATGAGATTGTCGTATCTGTAAATGGAGAGATGGTTGATACTTTTCAAGATACTATTTTGAGAGACAAAGATGATATAGTTATTTCATATCAGGCCAAATAAATATGTACGAACCAAATAAAAATATAAATTCAAAGACGGAGACTATTGTAGGTTTTCGCGCTCGCATAAAAGACAAGAAAACCAAGATGGGGCGTTTTGCTGATATGTTAACTGAAAATTTTGGTTCAACTTGGTTTTTGGTTATAAATATTATTGTATTTATAATATGGATTGTTTGGAATACTGGTCTTATACGTGGGCTTGTTCCTTTTGATCCGTACCCATTTACTTTCCTCACCATGACTGTATCTCTTGAGGCAATATTTTTGTCAGTGATAGTTTTGATGAGCCAAAACCGATCTTCAAAGATTGCTGATATGCGCGAGGAAGTTGATTTTGAACTTAATCTACGCGCAGAAGCAGAAATCACAAGAATATTAAACATGTTAGACGAGATACATGACCACTTGGGTCTATCTCCTGAAGATGACGAAGAGCTTAGAGAAATGAAACAAAAAACTGATATAAAAGAGATCAAGCGAGCAATAGAAAGCGAGGATAAATAACAAAAAGAGACTATTTGGTCTCTTTTTGTTTTAATATTACTTAAATACGTGCACTATTGAACAAAATAATCTAGTGTTATAATAAACAAATGAAAAAAATAAGAGTTGCTATAAATGGTTTTGGTCGCATCGGTCGAGCTTTTTTGAAAATTGCTTGGGAGCGTGAAGATATTGAAATAGTCGCAGTAAACGACCTCGGTTCAATCGAGAGTCTTGCATACCTCTTGCGTCACGATACGGTTTATAGGTCTTGGGGTCATAAAGTAGAAGTGGATGGTGCAGATTTTGTTATAGATGGTAAGCGTATCAAGTTTATTTCCGAAAAAGACACTACAAAACTCCCATGGGGACCACTCGGTATAGATGTAGTCGTAGAATCTACAGGACTTTTTACAGCATATGAAAAAGCTAAGTTCCATCTAGATTGTGGTGCGAAAAAAGTTGTTATATCTGCTCCTTCAAAAGGAGATGGATCATTCCCGGGTGAGACAATATTGCTTGGGGTAAACGAAGATAAATTTGGAACATGCGAGATAACATCCAACGCATCTTGTACAACAAATGCAGCCTCTCCTCTGATTGCAATACTTCATGAAAAAATCGGGATTGAAAAAGCTATACTAAATACAGTTCATGGATATACTGCTTCTCAGGCTCTAGTTGATGGTCCAAGTAAAAAAGATTTGCGAGAGGGAAGAGCTGCTGCTCAAAATATAGTCCCTTCATCTACTGGCGCTGCGGTTGCAGTTACAAAAGCTTTTCCAGTTTTAGAAAACAAGTTCGATGGTATATCGATTCGTGTCCCAGTTCCAGCTGGATCTATAGTAGACATAACATTTATTGCAAAAAGAAACACAACAAAAGAAGAAGTGAATCAAATCCTGACAGATGCATCTAACGACCCACACTGGAGTGACTTATTTGCAGTTACAAACGAACCACTAGTATCAAGCGATATATTGGGTAACTCTCATGCGTCTATCGCTGACCTAGAGATGACCAGGGTTGTTGATGGAAATCTAGTGAAGGTAATGGGCTGGTATGACAATGAGATGGGGTATACATATACACTCGTTGATCATGTGATCAAGACAGGAGAGACTATAAAATAACTCAACAAATTTAAAAATACCCTCAGTTAGGGTATTTTTAAATTTGTTGATATAGTATTAAAAAAATAAAATGGAACAGGATATTAAGTGCAATATCGTCAACGTTCTTTATTATCTTTATTTTGAAAACAGAGAATTGGTTTATCATTTTGAGAGAGTGTGGGCTGAAGATGGTATGAGTTATGTGGATGAGGAATATTCCTACATTTTTTGCGGAATGGGAAACCCGACTTTTCCCGTTAAACTTGAGACATACTATTTTCTTTATTGGAACGAGATAATCGAGGAAACAGGTGGGAACGAGCACGAGTGTATTTATATGCTGACTGAGTATTATAGGATGTTTACAACCATAATTCTCAAACAAAAGCATAAAGAATTTAAGACTATTGCAAGATAATACAGTAGTCTTTTTTTGTTGCTATATAAAATAGCTCTTGGTAGACTATTCTATATAAACTATGGATATCATGCATCCAACAAAAAAACACTTGATTTCTTGGCTTGTAGTCTTCTTGTTAGGGGGGACTGTTGTTTTAGTTGCATATAATGTAGGAGAAAGTAGTTCAATAGGGAATTTTATAGACAGTATTACAATCAGAAATATATTTGAAACAATTCTTTTGGCGATCAATTCTTTTATCTTGTCTTATTTTATATCTCTACTGTTGCCAAAACATGAGATAAGTACACACAATGAACAAGCCGAGATGTCAGCGGTTCAAATAGGAGATATGGTTAAAGTTTCTTACAATAAGTTAGTCAGAGATCTGATACCAGAGCATCTCGCTAGTAACGGAGTTGATTTCAAGACTCATATTGCAGATGATCTAGAGTATGAAGATAAACTTTTTACAAAACTCCAAGAAGAAGCTTCTGAGCTAGCAAAAGACAAGAATATAGATGAAGTTGCAGATGTATTAGAAGTCTTGGATGCGATTATTGCCTATAAAGGTTTTTCAAAACAAGAGATAGATTTTAGAAGACTGGAAAAGTTTGAGAAAAGAGGGGGCTTTAGCAGAAAAATTATTTTAGAAGAAACGTTAAACTAATATATATGATGGGACTTAATTTCAATTTTAATTTCAATAAAAAAACAGCACCGACAAGTAATCCAAGTGAAGCTCCGGCAAAGATGAGAGTTATAAAAACAGGCGAAGCCGGGACAAATTTGGTAAAAAAATATTTTAATTCAAAGCTTGGTGTAAGCTATGAGCTTGAATTTTTTGAAGAGGATGGGATAACAAAGTCACTTTTGAAAAATGTTCAACCAGAAGATTTGAATACCTCTTTCAAGCTTAGCGACGACGGACCATTAGATAGAGAGGAATATTTAGTAGGAGAGATTCGACCAAAAGATATAAATTAAAAATATAGACATGAAAATATACTTAGGAACAGATCATGCAGGGTTTGAACTAAAAGAGAAGCTGAAGCCATTTATAGAATCACTTGGTCACGAGGCGGTTGATCTTGGTGCGCATGTTTACGATTCAGCAGATGATTATCCAGATTTTTGTCGACCAGTAGCACTCGCTGTGGCTGGTGAAAGCGGAGCGCGAGGCATAGTACTTGGTGGTTCTGGAGAAGGTGAGGCAATAGTTGCGAACCGCATAGAGGGTGTCAGAGCATGTGTGTATTATGGAGGCGCTCTTGATATCATAGCTCTATCACGAGAACACAATGATTCAAATGTTTTATCTATCGGAGCTCGAATGGTACTAGAAAGTGAGGTTATGGAAGCAGTGCGTCTGTGGTTAGAGAGGCCTTTTTCAGGCGACGAGCGTCATGTTCGCAGAATTATAAAAATAGACCAAGGACAATGAGCATAGAGATAATCCCCGCAATAATGCCGAAAGGTATTGAAGATATAAAATCAAAAGTCGGATTAGTATTCGATTTGGTTTCTAGTGTCCAGCTAGATTTGATGGATGGAGATTTTGTACCAGATACGACTTGGCCATACAATGGAAACGATGATTATCAGTTCGAACAAATTTTAGCCGAAGAAGAAGGCTTGCCTTTTTGGGATAGAGTAGATTTTGAATTTGACCTGATGGTTAGAAACTCTGAAAAACAGTTTGATACTTTTATAAAAATGGGAGTAAAGAGAATCATATTTCATCTAGAAGCAGAAGACCGAGATGGAGATAATTTCAAGAATTTTTTAGAAGGAATAGATATGTATACTCGTGAAATTTTGAAGATTGGTATTTCGATAGGAAACGACACTCCTATTGAGGTTGTATATCCTTTTTTGAATTATGTAGATTTTGTTCAGCTAATGGGGATTAAAAAGATTGGATTCCAAGGTGAAGAATTCGATGAGCGTGTTTTGGATAGGATACGCACTATCAGAAATCAGTACAAAGATTTGTCTATTAGTGTAGATGGTTCTGTAAATTTAGAAACTGCACCGAAAATAATAGAAGCTGGAGCGAATACACTTGTGGTTGGTTCTGTGATTTGGAAGTCTACTGACCCCCGTGCTGTTATAAGCGCGCTAAAAAATCTAGGATAGTGTTATAATATCTTTATAGATGTTGAGTGATAAAAAAATCGAAGAGCTAGAGTTAAAGGCGAACGATATACGTAAGTCTATTATTGAAATGCTCGTAGAAGCAGGAAGTGGACACACTGCTGGTCCACTTGGTATGGCAGATATTTTTACTCTACTTTTTTTCAATACACTAAAACATGATCCTAAAAAACCTGACTGGCTAGAGCGTGATCGACTCGTGCTTTCAAATGGACATATTTGTCCTGTGTATTATGCAACAATGGCGCACGCCGGGTATTTTCCAGTTGAAGAATTGAAGACCCTTCGAAAATTTGGTTCTCGTCTGCAAGGTCATCCGCATCGCGAATTTATGCCGTGGCTTGAGACCAGCTCCGGGCCACTTGGTTCTGGTTTGTCGCAAACTATCGGCATGGCTCTGGCTGAGAGGATCGATTCTGGTAATCGGAGCGATAAATATTTTTACTGCCTTTTAGGTGATGGAGAGCTAAACGAAGGGAATAATTGGGAGGCGGTAATGCTCGGCGCAAAAGAGCGACTCCACAACATAATCGCTATAGTAGATAGAAACAATATTCAAATAGATGGTTATACCGAAGACATAATGCCACTAGATGATTTAGTGAAAAAGTTTGAGAGTTTCAATTGGCATGTCCAAGAAGTAGATGGGCAAAATTTTGAAATGGTAGATTCTGCGATTATGAAGGCAAAAGCTGTATATGAAAAACCGTCCGTAATAATCGCCCGTACAATTCCAGGCAAGGGAGTAAAAGATTTTGAAAGAGATTTCAAATGGCACGGCATACCACCAAACAAAGAACAAGCAGATATGGCATTAAAAGAGCTCCGAACTTTAGGAGGCAAGATTAAAAGTGAACATCAATAAAATGCTAAACCCTAAACTAAAACTAAACACAAAAGTTTGGAACGACGATGTGGAGCAAGTTCCGATTCGTGCGGGATTTGGAGATGGGCTTGTAAAAGCAGCCGAAGAAAACAATCGGGTTGTCGCCCTATGTGCTGACTTAACCGAGAGTACCAAGATGGATAAATTTAAAAGTAAATTTCCAGATAGATTTATAGAAATAGGTGTTGCTGAGCAAAATCTTGTAACAGTAGCTTCTGGTATGGCTGCGATGGGCAAGATCCCTTTTTGTTCGTCTTATGCGATGTTTAGTCCGGGTAGAAACTGGGAGCAGATTCGTACGACCATAGCTTACAACGATAGACCTGTAGTAATAGTCGGCTCTCATGCTGGAGTGTCTGTTGGACCAGACGGTGGAACACATCAAGCGATCGAAGATATTGCAATCATGCGCGCAATGCCAAACATGATCGTGGTCTCTCCATGCGATGCGATAGAGGCTCGCAAGGCGACAGTGGCTTTATCGAAAATTGGTAAACCTGCATATTTGCGTCTTGCTCGCGAGAAGACTGGTATCATGACTACAGACGAAACCCCGTTTCAAATTGGTAGATCACAGATTTTTTATGAACCAGAGGGAGTGGCTCATGTTGGAGTGATTGCAACAGGCGCTCTTGTTCGCAATGCTCTACTTGCAGCACGCGATTTGGAAAAAAAGGGGATTAAGGTAAAGGTTATGAATTTAGCAACTATAAAACCTATTGATCGTGAGGGAGTTGTGGCGCTCGCAAAAGAGACAAAAAAAATAGTTACAGTAGAAGAGCACCAGGCAAGCGCCGGGATGGGTTCTGCTGTTGCTGAAGTTTTAGCTGAAGAGTTCCCGGTGCCAATAGAATTTGTAGGAGTCAAAGATAAGTTTGGTCAGTCTGGAACTCCAAATGAGCTTATAGAGCATTATGGTATGGGTAAAGATGCTATCAAAGATGCTATTGAGAAAATATTGAAGAGATAAAATTAAAAGGTCCCAAGTGGGACCTTTGTTAGTTTAGCAATCTATCTCTCATCTCTACAAGTACACAGTGCGAATGTTCCTGTTCTGTTTTCATGGAGAATATTTTTTCCTCTATGTTTTTCAGCTGTGCTTGGAGATATTGCTTTGAGATTTTCAAATCAGCAATTATACATTCGATATACTCGGCTTTGGTCTTGTCTTTCTTTGAAAGGCGGGATTTTTTCATCCCACAGATGTCGAGAAAAATATTCACATCGTTCAGGTGCCACACAAGAACTTTTCTGATTTCAAGTTCTGTATCAATATCTCGCAAAAGCGTTCGCAAGATTGCTTCCTTGCATACTATATCGCGATTGATTTCTTTCCAACGCAACGACACTTCTCCGAGAGATTCAATATAAGGCAGAAATATTTTAAATCTTCCACCAACTATATTGGTTTTACCTTCACTTGCTTTAATGCAAAAATCTATAGCTCTATCCGCTGAGTCAGAGGATAGGCGTTTCAAATTACCTTCATTTAAAACCATTTTTTACTTTTTTCGAATTGTACTACTGTATTTTGAAAACGTCAAATTAGTTTCGCAAGTTTTTTAGTTTGTAGTCAGCAGGTGCTTGTGCTAATTTTTCTTCAATTTGATTTTTTGTTAGGAGTCCTTTTTGTGCGCCCACTTGTAGTGTTACAGACATCGCGTTTATAGGAGCCCAGTACAAAGCTTCTTTGAGAGTTTTTCCCATAGCAAGAGCTGATGCAATCGTAGATTCAAATGCGTCACCAGCTCCAGTACGTTCAAATGGTGTGTGTGGATATACAGGCATAAACCAACTTGTGCCGGATTCTTCGCGTGCATAAGCTCCGTTTATCCCGTCTGTCATCACAACTATCTTTGGACCAAGAGTGTGGAGCATGTCCATAAGTTTCAATTTATCAGATTCTTGTGAATTTAAAATTCTCTGTGCTTCTTCGACATTACAGAAAAATATTTCTGTAACAGAATATATATCTTTTAATTTTTCTGTACCAAGTTTAATTTGAAAAGTTCCAGGCTGAAATGCGAGTTTTGTTTCTGGGTGAGATTTTAGATATCCTGCAATCTCTTCGTGGAAATCTACAGAGTTGTCGCCAAGCGATGTTAGATATATCCATTTAGGTCCAGGCATATTTTTAGGCAGAGAGTGAGGGAAAGGCGCATGCTTTACAAGTATTGTTCTCTCTACGTCATACCACAGTACATAATGATAGTTTGTAGGATATTCGCTATTTACTCTCATGTAGTCTGTTGAAACCCTATTTTTTTCTAGGGCCATTAGACACTCTTTTCCATTTTGATCATCTCCAACTGTTGATATAAGAGCACTTTTTAAACCAAGGCGACTTGCGGAAACAGCAGCGTTTGCGCAGTTTCCTACTGCAGGTATTACCTCTACAGATTCAAATGGAACTTTATCTCCAAAACGTACACACAACTCGCACGCACTCTGATCAAGCTTGCAATGTGTCGAAGCATCTTTTAGGCGAATAAATGCATCGGTTACTACGTCGCCGATTGCTACAAAGTCATATGGTTTTTTGCTGAATAACATACGAGTATTATAACAAAGTTTGAGCTGATTATTCTATAGGGTATACTGTGTATATGAAAAATTTACGAGAATACATACAGGAAGCAGATAATCGTGGTGTTGCTGTTGGTCACTTCAATATTTCAAATTTAGAAGCTCTACATGGAATATACAACGCAGCCAAGAAACTTAGTCTCCCAGTAATAATTGGTGTATCAGAAGGAGAGCAAAAATTTGCTGGACTCGAAGAAGTCGCAGCGCTCGTAAAAACTATTCGTGAACGCGACAGTTATCCTATTTTTCTAAATGCTGATCATCATGCGTCTTTTGAATCGGTCAAAGCATGCATAGACGCTGGATTTGATATGGTCATATTTGATGGAGCAAAATTATCTTTCGATGAAAATGTAAAAATCACAAAACAGTGTGTAGACTATGCTCGCGAAGTTAGTAAAAATACTGGTCGTGATATTTTAGTCGAAGCTGAGCTTGGATATATTGGATCCGGTTCTGATATAAAAGATTCTATTCCAGAAGGTGCAGGAGTTTTAACGAAACCTGAAGATGCGAAAAGATTTGTTGAAAGTACAGGTATAGATATGTTTGCTCCGTCAGTAGGTTCAATTCATGGACTTATAAAAAGTGGCAAGCCTCATATCGACGCAGGTCTCGTAAAGACAATAAAAGATACTGTAAAAATACCGCTCGTGCTCCATGGTGGCTCAGGCTTGCGTGATGAAGATTTTACAAATGCGATCAAGGCTGGGATTTCAGTTGTACACATAAACTCAGAAATCAGACTTGCTTTTAGAGATGCTGTAGATGAAAGTATAGATATAAATCCAAACGAGATAAATCCATCAAAAATTCTTGGGCCAGCAGTAGACGCGATAGAAGAGGTGGTAGAAAATAGATTAAAATTATTTAATCATATTCAATAAGTTTATGCATATACGCAACAAAATTGAAATAGCATTGATCCTGCTTTTTATTATCTTGTCATACATATATTTTACTGTGCCTGTTGGTGCTGAAAATACAGATAGAGTTTTTATAACTATTACCACTTTCTTCTTCTCGATTTTTACAGGATTTTTTATTACAAGACAGGGCAATCGATATACAAAAATTCGTGAGATTATAAGTACATTTGACGGTAAGATGTCGGGAATCTATAGAGTTTCTGGAAATATTTCCAAATCTATACAAGATAAATTTGGAGAAATAATAAAAGATCATTATCAGAAAGTGGTTGATTCTAAATCATGGGATTATCATTTTACCCATAAATCAAACACTATAACTAGGATGCATGATATTTTAGAGACTGAAATCGGCAATGAAAAACAAGAAAGTCTAAGAAACCAGTCTCTAGGAAGAATCTTGTCTAACTTAGGTGATTGTCAGGTTCTCAGAAAAAATATGGTTATGATTTTTCAGGAACGAATTCCAGTTTTTCAGTGGTTTTTAATATTTTTCTTTATGTTTATTTTGTTGGCAACTGTGACAGTGATCCCTTCTGTTGGTTTTCTTTTGGGCTCGGTATTGAAAGCAGCCTTTGTGGTCTCTATAATTTCTGTTGTTGCTATTTTATACAATCTAGACAATCTACATCTTTTTGAAAGATTTATCGGAGAAAATTCTGCAAAGGATGTTTTAGATATAATAGAAGGATCTAAATGAAAGACGAAATAAAAAAGTTTTTTGAAGGTGATGTAGATGATAGTGCGGAGACGCTTATTAAATATTCGCATGACGCGAGTCTTTTTGAAGTTCATCCAAAATTAGTTGTATTTCCTAAAAATGAAAAAGATATAGAAAATCTTGTTCAATGGGTAAACGACAACAAGTCAAAGTATCCAGACCTATCTCTTACTGCGCGTGCAGCGGGCACTTGTATGTCAGGAGGTCCTCTAAACGAATCCATAATCATGGACTTCACAAAGTACATGAACAAGATCAAGAAAATTGAACGAGTAATCCCGTTTACTATCCAGCCTCTTTTTCCTGGGGCAAAGCCGGTTACAGTTGTGGGCAAGGCAGTAGTTGAACCTGGATGTTTTTATAGAGATTTTGAAAAAGAGGCAGAAAAGTTGAATCTGCTACTACCTTCCTATACAGCATCTAAAAGCATAAACGCAGTTGGTGGAATGGTCGGAAACAATTCTGGTGGGGAACTTACACTAAGGTATGGAAAGACTGAAGACTATGTAGCAAGTCTGCGTACTGTTTTATCCGATGGTCACACATACAATATTGCTCCAGAAAATAGAAGAGAGCTATATTCGAAAATTGCACAGGTTGATATAGAAGGGCAAGTTCATAAAAAGATTTTTGAGCTTATAGAAAACAATCAGGCTACAATCGACGCCGCACGTCCAAATGTTTCAAAAAATTCAGCAGGCTACTATATTTGGAATGTTTTAAAGAAAAATACAAACGAACAAGAAAATATTTTTGATCTTACAAAACTACTAGTTGGCTCCCAGGGGACACTTGGTATAAATACAGAAATAACTTTTTATCTAGTAGAAAAACCTATGTCCTCAAAGCTTGCTGTAGTGTTTTTAGATAAACTAGATAGGTTGGGCGAGGTTGTAGATACAATACTTGAAACAAATCCAGAGTCCATAGAAAGTTACGACAACAAGACTTTTATGCTTGCTGTTAGATTTTTCATGGACTTTATTAAAACCAAGGGATTTTTTGGAACTATAAAATTCGGTTTGTCTTTTTTGCCTGAATTGTGGCTCATACTCACCGGAGGTGTTCCAAAATTGATTTTACTAATCGAATATACTGGCAGTACCGAAGAAGAACTGGACTCACAATGCAGAGATGTCTTGAATAAACTTACTCCATTTAAGTTACGAGGACGGGTTACAAAAAGCACACAAGAAGCAGAAAAGTATTGGACAATACGCAGAGATAGTTTTGCTCTACTTCGCAAGCATGTAAAAGGTCGCAGGACTGCTCCTTTTATAGATGACATAATTGTCCGACCAGAACATTTGCCAGAATTTTTACCAAAACTAAACACAATCTTAAATCAGTACAAGAGTATTACTTATACAATTGCGGGCCATGCTGGCAATGGTAACTTTCATATTATCCCACTGATGGACTTCAATGATCCAAAGACTAGACCCATCATAATGGAACTCTCTGAAAAGGTTTACGATCTTGTGCTCTCATATCATGGTTCAATAGACGCAGAGCACAACGATGGCCTGATTAGAACCCCATTTTTGAAGAAAATGTATGGTCCCGAAGTCTGCTCTCTTTTTGAGTCTATAAAGAAGACTTTTGATCCAAAAGGTATATTTAATCCACATAAAAAAGTTTTTGAGGATAAAAATTATCTAGAAAGCCATATTATTAGCCCAAATGGTCCAACCGTGGGGCACTCTTCCTAATAAAGCTTTACAATTTTAATTTTTTGAGTATACTAGCTTGGTATGTTTAAACTTAATGCATTAGCTCGAAAGGCTACAGACAAACTAATAGATATTAGAAACGAAGGCAAAATACCAGCTGTTTTTTATGGTTTTAATAAACAGTCAACACCTATAACAGTTGATATGAATGCTTTCAAAAAAGTGTGGAGAGAGGCAGGAGAGTCTTCACAGGTAACACTCGAAACTCCAGACGGAGAAGTGGCTACACTTATACACGACCTGCAAACTGACCCAGTTAGCGGAGCGCCTATACACGTAGATTTTCTAGCTATCGATACAAACAAAGCTGTTACAGTAAATGTTCCTATAGAATTCGATGGTATATCAGATGCTGTTAAAGAAGGTTTGGGTACATTGGTAAAGGTTATGCATGAAGTTGAAATCAGTGCTCTACCAAAGGATCTACCACAAGAATTGCATGTAGACTTGAGCTCTCTAAAGACTCTAGAAGACCAAATCCACGCTAAAGACATATCTTTGCCAAACGGTGTTACTTTGGTTTCCGATCCAGAAGAAGTTGTCGCACTAGTTACTCCTATGCAAGAAGAAAAAGAAGAAGCTCCAGTTGATCTATCAGCAATAGAAGTTGAAAAGAAAGGTAAAAAAGAAGACGAAGAAGGCGCAGAGGCTGCAGAATAATACGAATTTTAGAACAAAGAGAAATCCACTTGTCACAAGACAGGTGGGTTTTTCGTTATGTTATAATATAAACCACATGTTCAAGGATTTAGCTTCAAAAATAATAGTTATATTGACCCTGGTTAGCTTAGTAGGAGCTCCTTATTTTTATGCATCAGAACCAAATACGGTCTATGCATCAGAGCTTTCTATAGCCGAGGATCAAAAAAAGGTCCTAGAGGCTGAATTGGCTAAGTTAGAGGCAGAAATAGCTCAAAAAACAGCTGAATTAAACAGCCAGAAAGGTCAATCAGCCTCTATATCTGGAGACATAAAGGTGCTAACTACTCAAATAGAAAAAGCCAAGTTAAACATAAAGGCAAAAAATCTTGTTATAAGCAAATTAACAAGTGAGATAAACGAAAAAAACAATACTATAACTAACTTAGACGATAAACTTTTTAAAACTAAAGAATCTCTAGCCCAACTGATCAGAAAGACTCATCAGATAGATGATGCAAATTTTGTGCACGTTATGCTTACAAACGCTACTGTCTCAGATTTTTATAACGACGTAGATACTTTTGCTTCAATACAAGAATCCATAAAATCTTCAGTAGATGAAATCAAAGAGGTAAAAGGTATAACTGTAAATGAAAAAGAAGAATTAAGAAAAAAACAAGATGCTGAGCTAGATGCAAAAGCTGAAATTGAGAGTGCAAAACGCAAAGTTGAAACATCAGAAAGCGAGAAGCAAAAACTACTTTCAATTAGTAAAAATAAAGAAAAAGAATATCAGGCAGTCTTAGCTGAAAGACAAAAGAAGGCTGCACAGATTCGTAGTGCTCTGTTTGCTTTGCGTGACACAGGAGCAATTCCATTCGGAGATGCTTTGAAGTATGCAGAAGCTGCTTCTCTTAAGACAGGTGTGAGACCAGCTTTTGTGTTGGCTATTTTGACCCAAGAGTCTAACCTGGGTAAAAACGTTGGTTCATGTTATTTGTCAGATCCAGTTACTGGAGCTGGTGTAGGTGCAAATACTGGAACTACAATTTTAAATGTTATGAAGCCAACTCGAGATGTAACTCCATTTTTGAATATTACAAAAGCACTAGGAAGAGATCCATATAAAACTCGAGTTTCTTGTCCTTGGACTGTAGGTTACGGAGGAGCGATGGGGCCTGCACAATTTATACCTTCAACATGGGCCCTGTTCCAGTCTAGAATTGGAGCAGCAGTAGGCAAGGCAACTCCTGATCCATGGAATCCGGCTGATGCTTTTATGGCCTCATCTATTTATTTGGGAGATTTGGGTGCAAATGCAAAGACTTACACAGCTGAGAGAAATGCAGCTTGTAGATATTATTCTGGAAGATCTTGTGACTCGGCCTCACCAGCAAATTCCTTCTATGGAAACCAAGTTATGGCTAAAGCAGCTACTATCCAAGAGACTATGATAGACCCGTTGCAAGGTTTATAAAATCGTGCTATTGTACTCAAATATGAAGAAAGACATACACCCAACACACTATACAAACGCACTAGTTTCATGCGCATGCGGAGCGTCTTTTCCTGTAGGATCAACTAAAGAAGCTATAACTGTTGAAATCTGTAGCCAATGCCACCCTTTCTTTACAGGAAACGAGAAAGTTCTAGACACAGCAGGACGCGTAGATAGATTCAAAAAGCGTGTTGCAAAAAGTGCTGCAAAAAAATAAATAATATTAATTTATACAAAAAAGAGACCAAGAGGGTTTCTTTTTTGTATTTAGGGCGTTAATATAAGTCTATGGAAATAAACCGAGAAGAATTAAAGAAAGATTATAAAACAAGTTTTTTAATTGAAAATCTTGAGCGTATTGAAGCTAGCGAATTGTCTGTAAAAGAGCTACTCGATTCTGACCCAAGCTTGAAAGAGCTTGCGGACAATGATCTTGAAAATCTCCGTATAGAAAAAGAGGGTGTTATAAAACAAATCGAAGCTATACTTGCGCGCGAAATCGAAGAAGAAGAATTTCCAAATGAAATCGTGCTTGAAGTTAGAGCTGGTGCAGGAGGCGATGAGGCGTCACTTTTTGCTCTACAGCTTGCGGAAATGTACGAGAAATATGCATCTAAACTTGGATGGTCTTGGACAAAAAACTATGAATCTATGAACGATACTGGTGGGTATAAAGAGGCTTCTTTTGAATTGCACGGAAAAGATGTCTATAAAAAACTTCGTTACGAAACTGGTGTACATAGAGTTCAGAGAGTTCCAGCAACTGAAAAAAACGGGCGAATACACACATCGACTGCGTCTGTAGCAGTTTTGCCGATAAAGAAAAAGGTAAACTTTGTTATTAATCCGGCGGACTTAGATATGGAATATTCTCGTTCTGGTGGAGCTGGAGGTCAAAACGTAAACAAAGTAGAGACTGCGGTTCGTCTTATTCACAAACCTACTGGTATAGATGTGCGCTGTACTTCTGAGAGAACTCAACTTAAAAATCGTGAAAAAGCTATGACTATTTTGGCGGCAAAATTGCAGGCCCTCCAAGATGAGGAAGATGCAAAGAAATATTCTGCAGATCGTAAAAATCAAATTGGGACAGGGGACAGAAGTGAAAAAATCAGGACTTACAATTTTCCACAGGATCGTGTTACAGATCATCGTATCAGACAGTCTTGGTCCAATATTCCGAATATAATGCTTGGAAATATAGATAAAATTATAGACAGTCTAGAATCAGGCACTGTTGGCGATGCAGAAGATGAATAACTTGTTGGTTTAGTATATTTGTGGTATACTTCTTTTTGTATTCTCGCGTCTAGTTAGTCTTGTTCGTTTTGAGGTTTAAGCCTCAACGTTTTGAGTTAAACAGTACCGGAGTACTTTATTAATTTCTGAGGAAACTCAGATTAGTTTGTCCGCACTGTTTAGGCAGGAGCGTGACGATAATGTATGGCGAAAAAATTATACGTTGGAGGTTTACCTTACAGTACAACTGACAACGAGCTCAAGTCACACTTTGAGCAAGCAGGTGCAGTTCTATCTGCAACAATTATCATGGATAAAATGTCTGGTCGCTCAAAAGGCTTCGGCTTCGTTGAGATGGAACAAGACGCAGATGCAGATTCTGCTATCGAAATGTTTAACGGTAAAGATTTCGGTGGACGCAATCTAACTGTTAGCGAAGCACGTCCTCTAGGTGATAGACCACAAGGCGGAGCACGCTCAGGAGGTTTCAGACCACAAAGACGCGAATTCTAAGCTTTAAAACAAAAAACCCTCACTAAATTGAGGGTTTTTTGTTTGCTAATATGCGTTTTTTTTGCTATAGTTTTTTCGCCAGCTGTTTGGCATTTTTGTTTCAAATCATAGTTTTTGAGCGTGTAGTTCAGTGGTAGAACGCTGTCCTGATAAGACAGAGGTCGATGGTCCGATTCCATCCACGCTCACTGAGAGTCAAAAAATTAAACTTCTTTAATTTTTTGACCGTAGTGAGAGCCGGAGCGATATTTTGTGAGCACACAAAATCGCGAGGCGGGATCGCAGAAATTTACGAGTGACGACGAGTAAATTATATGTGATCACAATATTCAAAAATAAACTATTCAAATAAAATCAATGGATCAAAATAGTACACAAATAGAAAAATATAACAAAAAAAATACTATTTGGTGGCGCGGTGCTGTTTTGTTTTTTGTGCAAGTATCAGGATATATAGCTGGTCCGATAATCGTTGCAGTTTTGCTGGGTAAATTTTTAGATAAATATTTTAGTACAGGTAAGATTTTTTTCTTTTCTCTTATAGCCGTAGCTTTTGTGGTTTCTCTGGTTTTAATAGTCAAACAATCCAAGAAGGCTATTTCAGATATTGAAAATGAAAGCAAAAATAAATTAGAAGTAAAATAAAATGTCAGTAACCACAGAAACAGCTAAACCAATCAGTGAATTGGAAACATCAGATCAATCAGTTTCTTCACACAGCGAAGAGATTGTTCATGAAATAACCCTTTTCGCCGAACCTGTTGCAGAGATAAAAGAATTTCCAGTAACAAACTCACTCGTTACCTCATGGGGAGCTGTTTTGGTGATTGTTCTACTATCCGTTCTTATAAGAAAAAATCTAAAAGAAATTCCAGGAAAGTTGCAAAATCTTTTTGAAATCATAATCGAAGGTGCTCTGTCTTTGGCCGATCAAGTTACAAATGATCGCAAACTTACAAAAAAAGTTTTTCCTCTATCTATATCACTTTTCTTTTTTGTTTTGATAAACAACTGGCTAGGGATCTTGCCAGGTTCTGGGTCAGTTGGTCAGGTAGTGGAGCATCATGGAGAGAATCTTCTTATCCCATTTTTGCGTGGAGGTACAGCAGACATAAATACAACTATTGCCCTTGCGATCATATCGGTTATAGGGGCAAATATCTTCGGTATTGTCACAATTGGTGGGTGGAAAATGTTCAATAAATATGTTAATTTAAAGGCATTGGGGCAGATTTTTACAAAGGTTCGTCACGAACCAACTGTTTTGATTGTTGCGCCCATTACATTCTTTGTTGGATTGCTTGAAATAATTGGTGAATTTGCAAAAATAGCATCTCTGTCTTTTCGTCTTTTTGGAAACGTTTTTGCTGGAGAGGTTCTGCTTGCGTCTATGGCAGCGCTTGTTGCATACGCAGTACCTATACCGTTTTTGTTCTTGGAGATACTTGTAGGTGTTATACAAGCATTGATATTTTCAATGCTCACTCTCGTGTATTTCACAATCGCATCACAAGACCACGAAGAGCACGGATCTGAACACAGCGAAGCAAAACATGTTCACGCATAGGTGTTTACGGAGACTCTGTGAAAATCATAGAGCCTCCGCAACCACTTAAGTGGAGCAAATTATAAATTAATAATAATTATATTATGGAAGGAATGGACACACTCGCTAAGGCGATTGCAATAGGTTTGGGAGCTATAGGACCTGCTATTGGTATCGGTATGATTGGCGCAAAGGCTATGGAATCTATAGGAAGAAACCCAGAAGCTGCGGGAAAAATACTTGTTCCGATGCTACTCGCATGTGCTTTTGCAGAAGCTATCGCTATTTACGCACTTGTTATTGCGTTCTCAATCTAGTTGGTAGATTTTGGGTTTACGAGCTTGATCCTATCAATCAAAATCGTAAATCTTTATCTGCTAACTGCAGATTCAATATGAAAATAAAAATTGAAGAAAATCAAAATCCCGAGAATTTACCTTGTGACATGGAAGGGTTTGTAAAGATGAGTGACATAGCAAGAAAGCTTCTTGGTGGTAGACAAACCCAGTACATAAGCAGATTTGTTGATGGACTAGATGCAGATTATGAAAATCTTGGCGAAGGTTTGAAGTTAAAAAATGTTTTTGATAAAGAGGGTAAAGGTACGGGTTCTTACCATGATTACATGCTACACAAAGATGATGTAGATGAATTTGTAAAAAGGGTCAAGAGCTATTACGGAGAAATATAATTAATTTTTTATAAAAATGGATTCACTTATAGACACATTTCACATAGACTGGAAACTTATCATTGCTCAGATGGTTAACTTTGCGATAGTGATTGTTGTATTGTATAAATTTGCTATCAAGCCACTTGGCAAGTTGATGGATGAAAGAAGTGTGAAGATCGCAACTGGTCTCACAGACGCAAAAAAGCATAAAGAAATGCTTTTAGAAACTGAAGAAGAATATAAAAAGATTATTGCTGAGGCTCGCAAAGAATCTCTCGTATTAATAAGCGAAGCAAAAAAAGATGCAGAAAAAATTCGCGAAGATTTGCTTGTAAAAGCATCTCTAGATTCACAAAAGCTTGTCGAAAATGGTCGCATGGAACTTGAAGCAGAGAAGGCAAAAATGCTCGGTGAGGCCAAAAAGGAGTTGGCTCACTTGGTTGTGTCTAGTGCAGAAAAGATACTGGGTGATGTTATGGATGAAAAACTAAAGTCAAAGATATCAGAAGGAGCAGTAAAAGAATTTAATTAACAATGAAAAAAAATAGTACAACCGAATACGCTGACATTTTGTACGAAATATCCAAAGGTCACAGTGTAGAAGATGTTTCAAAAATCATACACACATATGCAAGATTTCTGAAAAAAAGAAGGATGCTTGGAAAAGTCGATAATATACTGGAAAAATTCGAGAAGATAGCAACAGGTCAAAAAAAGATAGTCTATGCGAAGCTTGTGCTCCCAGAAAAAATATCTGAATCACATGAAAAGGAAATAGTTCGCATTTTTAAAAAAGAAGTAGGGGCAGATGATGTAGAGGTAGAAACAAAGATAGATAAAAAACTGATTGCAGGATGGAAAATAAAAACTGACGAGTATCTGATAGACGCGAGTCTCTCTGGTCGAATAAACAGATTTAGACAAGCACTCTTAAAATAATTCTGTTCGCTAACTACTAATCACTAAATACTAATATATGTCCAACACAAAACACATAATTGAACAATTGAAAAATGAAATCGCCGGCTTCCATGGTGGTGCTGTTCGTGAAGAGATAGGTACTGTGCTTGAAGTCGGAGATGGTATTGCTCGTGTATCAGGACTTCGCGGAGTAAAGATGTCTGAGATGGTTACTTTCGAAGATGGTGCGACAGGTGTAGCCTTAAACCTAGAAGACGACACAGTAGGTATTATCATCTTGGGTGGTTACGGAAATATCAAAGAGGGTCAGGAGGTTCGTCTTACAGGTAAGATTCTTGAAATCGGTGTCGGTGGCTCTATCGTCGGACGTGTTGTTAATCCACTCGGACAAGCTCTCGACGGTAAAGGTGATATCAAGGTAGAGAAAAATATGCCGATCGAATCCGTCGCTCCGGGAGTTATTACTCGTCAGTCAGTAGATCAACCAGTACAAACTGGTATCAAAGCTATCGATGCGCTTGTTCCAGTAGGACGAGGACAACGTGAGCTTATCATCGGTGACAGACAAACTGGTAAAACTGCAATCGCAATCGATACAATATTGAACCAAAAAGGTCAGAACATGATCTGCGTGTATGTCGCTATCGGACAAAAAGATTCAAAACTCCGCGCACTCGAAACTCGTCTTCGCGAAGCTGGAGCGATGGACTATACAGTCATAGTTTCGGCAGGAGCATCAGATCCATCTCCGATGCAATACCTTGCTCCTTATGCAGGTATTACAATCGCAGAATATTTTATGCACAAAGGCCAAGATGCGCTCATCATATACGATGATCTTTCAAAGCACGCAGTTGCGTATCGTGAAATCTCGCTTCTTCTTCGTCGACCACCAGGACGTGAAGCGTATCCTGGAGACGTCTTTTACCTTCACTCAAGACTTCTTGAACGTGCATGTCGTCGCAATCCTGAACACGGCGGAGGATCTATCACAGCTCTTCCTATCATCGAAACTCAAGCTGGAGACATCAGTGCATACATCCCGACAAACGTGATCTCTATCACTGACGGACAGATATTCCTCGAAACTGACCTTTTCTACAAAGGTATTCGTCCTGCGGTAAACGTCGGATTTTCTGTGTCTCGTGTGGGAGGTTCTGCTCAGATCAAAGCTATGAAGAAAGTGGCTGGAACTTTGAAACTCGACCTTGCACAGTTCCGTGAACTAGAAGCATTTGCACAATTCGGTTCTGATCTTGACCAAGCAACTCGCAATCAGATCGAACGCGGACGCCGTGCAGTTGAACTCCTCAAGCAAACTCAGTACTCACCGATGCTTGTACAACACCAAGTAATCTCACTTTACGCACTTACTCGCGGATACATGGACACGATACCTGTAGCGAAGATCAAGGAATTTGAAGCAGGGCTTATCGACTATGTAGAAGCAAATTGTAAAGAATTTGTGACTGATGTGGTGGAGAAGAAAATGTGGAGTGATGAGAGTGAAGTTAAATTAAAAGAAACGATTGAGAGTTTTAAGAGCACGTTTAACTAATTATGCAAAAATTAAATCTTATTCTAAAAACAAATAAGATAATTTCAATCCTGTGGGGAACATGGGTACTCTTGTTAATAATTACATTGATCCAAAATATAGGAAATAATCGCGAATATTTTAGTCAATCTACTTCGTTTTTCGGAATTATTTTTGTTTTGTTTTTAATGTTTATTAGTCCTTTTTTGGTGATACTCTCATTAGTATTTGGAATCTCTTCGATAATCCGCCTATCTGGTTTTAAAAGAAAAAACCCAAGTCCTCTTGATGGTAAGCATAAAGGATTGTTTATGTATTCAATTACCAATATTCTTATGGGAATGTTAACACTTTGTGTTCTCGTATTTATTTTTTCATTTAATCATTAATTTTATGGCAGAATCACTTGATATAAAAAGATAAACCTAACCAATTATGGAAAACAAAGACACAACAGAAAAATTTATTTACCGAACCAATCAAATATTGGTTGGAATTTGGGTTGTAATTATTCTTATTTTTTTCCTAGGTGCTGATTCTCAGAATATATATTTTTTCTGGGCAATGCTGATTTCTTATATTTCTTCCTTTGTCCTACTAGTGTTCTCTTGTGTCTTTGCTGTTTCAGGTCTCCTGCGTGCTAGAAAAATTAATCGATTGAATAATCCATTGATGTTGGGATTTGAAAGGAAGTTGCGTGTTGTATCGATAGCACTTCTTGTATGCAGTGTTGGTTTCTTTGCAATTACAAATTTATTCAAAAATAATATTTATTAATTTATGGCAGGATCACTTGATATGAAAAACACACTAATAAAAATAAATATCACGCTGACAATTCTTTGGATATTGGAATCCTTATCTTTTGCTTTTTTGATCTCGAGACAAGCTGAACTTGGCGATTTGGTACGCCCATTTTTCCTTGTGCTAATTTCTCTAGTAGTTTTGACTATTATTTTTTCGCTTAGTGGAGTAATTAAGTCTCTGATAAGCTGTATGCGAAAGACTGAGAATGTCGGACGTATAAAAGGAGATATAGCATTGATGTCTGTTTCGATTGTTAACTGTGTATTTGCAGTTGTAGGAATAATATTATTATTTTCAATAGGTTCCTAATTTTATTATGGCAGGATCACTTGATATAAAAAGACGAATAAAGAGTGTTAAAAACACTAAGAAGATAACCAAAGCGATGGAGCTGGTTTCTGCTTCCAAAATGAAGCGCGCCGTTGCTTCAGCTGTCTCGTCTCGTCCATATGCACACGAATCTTGGACGCTACTCGAGGCTCTGTCTGTTGTTCAAAATGAATCAGAACATGCATTACTTACAAAGCGTACAGGTGGCAAGTCTCTTGTTGTGCTCATAACTTCCAACCGTGGACTCTGTGGTGCATACAACGCACAGATTATCCGCAAGATTTTACAAATGATCCGTGAAAGCGAAGGTCAGCAAATTGATTTCGTTGCAGTTGGTAAAAAAGGCGAGAATGCACTTCGAAGACTCGGGCAAAATGTCGTCGCTTCGTTCTTAGAGCTTCCAGAAAACGCAACACTTCGTGAAATATTGCCGATTGCAGATCTCATAATCAGTGATTTCAAAAATGAAAAATACGATAAGGTATCTGTTGCTTATACAGATTTTCTAAATCCACTTGTTCAAAAACCAGTTGTCCGTCAGCTTCTTCCAATATCGAAAGATGAAGTTCGAGAGTCTGTAGAAGATTTAGATCAAATGGCTCATTCTACAAACTATTCCTATACTTTCGAGCCAGGGTATGAAGTCCTCATGTCTGCACTTGTAGAGAAACTTGCACGAAGTCAGGTGTATCAAATGCTCTTAGAGTCTAGTGCGTCTGAACAGTCCTCTCGCATGATGGCGATGAAGAATGCGTCGGAAGCTGCAGGAGAAATGATCGATGATCTGACACTGGCGTTCAACAAAGCGCGTCAGGCTGCGATCACAAAAGAAATATCAGAAATTAGTGCCGGAATGGCAAGTGTTAGTTAAATTTATGAAATATTTTTTATATACCATTCTCATACTTCTCGTTGCATTTACTCTTGCTTGGTTCTTGCCGATAATTCCACACAAGCAAGTAGTGTATAGTAAGTTTTCAAATGATTTGGTTTTATGTTTCTCAGACTGTCCTCCAAAAGTAAAAAAGACAAAAATAGAGTTTAGAAATTTAAAAGAAATTTATGAGAGTACGTACACGAAGAAACATATAATTTATTAACCCAATTATTTAATTATCCAAGTACAAAATTTATGAACAAGACAGGTAAAATAACAAGTATAATAGGCCCCGTAGTTGATGTTGAATTCAACGAATCACTTCCCGCAATTTATAATGCCTTGACGGTTGATAACAACGGTAAAATGCTCACTCTCGAAGTCGAGCAACATGTGGGAGGCAATATCGTACGTGCTATCGCTATGGATACTACTGACGGTCTTTCTCGTGGGCAAGAAGTTACCGATACAGGTGCACCAATATCTGTTCCAGTCGGAGCACCGGTTTTGGGCCGTATGTTCAACGTACTTGGAGAACAAATCGACGGAAAAGAGGAAGTGAAGAAAACTGCAAAGCTTTCTTCGATTCACCGTTCAGCGCCTGACTTCGTAGATCAGTCCACTAAAACTGAGATCCTCGAAACTGGCATCAAAGTTATCGACCTTATCTGTCCGGTTGTAAAAGGAGGAAAGGTAGGACTTTTCGGAGGTGCAGGTGTTGGGAAGACTGTTGTCATCCAAGAGCTCATCCACAACATCGCGTCAAACCACGGAGGATATTCTGTATTTGCTGGTGTTGGAGAGCGTACTCGTGAAGGAAACGACCTGTACCACGAAATGAAAGATTCAGGCGTGCTCGACAAAGTGGCGATGGTGTTCGGTCAGATGAATGAGCCACCAGGAGCTCGTATGCGTGTGGCTCTAACAGGTCTTACAATGGCCGAGAACTTCCGTGACGAAGAAGGAAAGGATGTGCTTTTCTTCATCGACAATATCTTCCGCTTCACTCAAGCTGGTTCTGAAGTGTCCGCACTCCTCGGACGTATTCCATCTGCTGTGGGTTACCAACCAACACTTGCATCAGAAATGGGAGCGATGCAAGAACGCATCACTTCTACAAACAGAGGTTCTGTTACTTCTGTGCAAGCGGTCTACGTGCCAGCCGACGACCTTACTGACCCAGCCCCAGCAACAACATTTGCCCACCTCGACTCTACTGTTGTGCTCAACCGTTCACTTTCTGAGCTCGGTATTTACCCAGCTGTTGACCCACTCGACTCTTCATCAACAATCCTTGATCCAAACATTGTTGGACAAGAACACTACGAAGTCGCTCGTGAAGTACAACGCATCCTCCAGCGTTACAAGGACCTCCAAGACATCATCGCAATCCTCGGTATGGAAGAACTCTCACAAGAAGACAAAGACCTTGTGGTTCGCGCTCGAAAGATCCAGAAATTCCTTTCACAACCATTCTTCGTCGCAGAACAATTCACTGGAGCACCAGGACAATACGTCTCACTTGCTGACACTATTCGTTCGTTCCGTGAGATACTAGACGGCAAGCACGATGACAAACCAGAGCAGGAGTTTTATATGAAGGGAGCATTGTAGGCAGGTTGTAGGTGATAGGTTTGAAGTTATAGTAAAAAAACTACCAAGTTATATTATTTATGAGCATTAAAAAAATACAATTAAAGATCATCACTCCAGAACGCATCGTGCTCGATGAAGCGGTGGATTTGGTGACTTTGCCGACAACTGAAGGGGAGATCACTATACTCCCAGATCATATTCCGCTTATCTCAACGCTTGCATCTGGTGACGTTGTTGCAAAAGTAGGCGATGAATATATCCCTATGGCAGTGTCAGGTGGGTTTATTGAAGTCGCTGGAAACGTGGTAAAAGTTCTTGCTGATTTCGCTGAGCATGTATCTGAGATCACTGACGATGCAGTATCTAAGGCAAAAGCTCGCGCAGATGAAATCATGAAGATGAAACACAATGCCGAGGATGTAGACTTCGAACACTACGAAACAGAACTAGAGCGATCTCTCACACGCGTAAAAATCGCCGACAAATGGAAGAGAAAGAAATACAGAATGTAAAATAGCCCTCCGGGGCTATTTTTGTTAAAATTATTTTATGCAAAATATTTTCATAATTTGTTCGCTGTTAATATTTGTTTACATGTCTTTATTGTATGTTGCTGCTCTCATAAACAAGCGGAACGACATCGCAGATATTGGATGGGGAATTGGTTTTATTATTGTCGCATTGGTTTCTTTGAAATATAGCTACATAATAGGTGGCGAGCTAGACCCGAGAAGTCTTTTGATTTCAGTACTTGTTTTTATATGGGGTATGAGACTTGCGAGTCATATATACAAACGCAACAAGAATAAAGCCGAAGATCCTCGTTATGCAAAATGGAGAGGGGATTGGGGAAGGTGGTTTTATATACGAAGTTACCTACAAGTTTTCTTGTTACAAGGTTTTCTATTACTCTTGATTTCAATTCCTGTGATGCTTGTATCCAAATATACTGACAGTTTTTTTCCTACAGTTTTAGATGTCGTCGGATTGGGGGTTTGGATAATCGGATTTCTATACGAATCAGTCGGAGACAAACAGCTTGCATCTTTTCTAAAAGATCCTGCAAACAAAGGCAATATTATGAAAAGTGGTCTATGGTCTCTAACTCGGCATCCAAACTATTTTGGCGAAGTAACTATGTGGTGGGGTGTGTGGCTGATCTCTCTTTCTGCGGGGATTCCATGGTGGGGAATTATCGGTCCACTAACTATCACATACCTCATAACAAAAGTTTCCGGGATCCCTATGACAGAGGCGAGGTATGTAGGCAACGTAGAGTTCGAAGAATACAAAAAAGTAACAAGTCCGCTCATACCGCTCTATCCAGGCAAGAAACTTTTTGGGAGATTTCATAGACGATCATAGAGAGCTGTATTTTTTCCAGTACTATTTTCAACATACTTTACTAATTATGTAAAGTATGCTATATTTTGATTGTTCTTTTCACAAAAAACCAAATAAAGATGATAAAAAATTTGAATCCTTATCCGATCAAGATTTTTTCTTTGTGTAGAAACAAAGATTTGGCAGAGAGTATTGTCGGTCACTTAGATCTCGACAGAGTATCTAAGAGTATGTTCGTGGAGCATCCTGATGGTGAAATTCTAACTCATCAGGAAGAGACAGTCCGTGACTGCGATGTTTTTCTTATTGCGCATATCGATGCCAGTAAAGGAAAATTAAATGATGATCTCATAGAAATGCTAGCACTCCTCTATGCTCTAAAAAGTGGAGAGCCGCACCGGGTAAACCTTGTTCTCCCATATTTTCCATATGCAAGACAGGATCGTGAGAGTAAATTTCGCGAGCCAATATTGGCTGCGTGGATGATCCATTTAATTATTGCGTCTGGGGCTGATCATATTACAACACTCAAGATTCACAATCCTTCGATTGCGGGTATACCGAAAATTGCCGAGGGTAAGTATATGAAAAACATCGACACTGCCGAATTGTTGGCAGAAATAATCAAAGAAAATATCGATGTCGAAAATGTTTGCTTCGTGTCTCCTGATGCAGGAGCAGCCAAAGATGTAGTAAGGTTTGCTGAGCGTCTAGGTGTGCCTTCTCAAGTTGCAATTGCCCATAAAGAGCGAGGCAAGGACAATGCGGTTGCGAAGATAAATGTCATGGGTGAAGTTAACGGTATGGATTGCGTTATTGTTGATGATATGGTTGATACTGCTGGGACTGTAACAAAAGTTTTTGACGCACTCAAAGATCGTGGAGCTCGTGATGTATATGTTATGTGTACCCACGGAATATTTTCACCGCCTGCACTTGAAAATATATCATCTCGTTCATTCAAGAAGGTTTGGGCAACAGATTCATGCATTATCGGAGCAGGCAAAAAATTTGAAAATCTGGAGATTGTCTCAGGCTCCGAGCTTCTTGCAAGGGTTATTGGAAACATCCACAATGGAATTTCTGTGACTGAGCTTATGAAAAACGGATTTCATTAAATCATAAACCCCTCACTAGAGGGGTTTATTTTTTTGTCTAAAATGTATATATTAATCATATGAAATATACAGTTTTACTTTTTTACAAATACACTAAAATCAAGGACCCTAAGGTTGAAATGGGTATGCAGAGGGGTATATGCGAGGTTTTAGGGCTTACTGGACGCACTATAGTAGCAGAAGAGGGTATCAACGCTACGCTTGAAGGTGAGAGTGAAAATATAGAAAAATACGTAACTTGGATGAGTAAGCGCCGGGGTTTTTCCGATATTCACTGGAAGAGAAGTGAGGGGACTGGCGATGCTTTTCCTAGACTGTCTGTGAAAGTGCGCGACGAGATAGTCTCTCTGCATTTAGGTAAAGAGGGTGACATAAACCCAAACAAGCTCACTGGTAAAAGATTGAAGCCAGAAGATTTGAAAAAATGGTATGAAGAAAACAAAGATTTTTATATTGTTGATATGAGAAATGACTACGAGCTTAAAAGTGGAAAGTTCGAAGGAACTATTTTCCCAGGGCTTGAAAATTTTCGTGACTTACGAGAAAAGGTAGATGAGCTCAAAGATCTAAAAGACAAAACTGTACTAACAGTATGTACTGGTGGAGTGCGATGCGAAAAGGCATCAGGATTTTTGAAGAAAGTTGGATTTGAAGATGTGTATCAGCTCGATGGAGGAATAGTAAGTTATATGGAAAAATATCCAGGAGAAAATTTCAAAGGAAGCCTCTATGTTTTTGATAAAAGAAAAGTAATGCACTTCGATGGCGACAGTCATGAGGCAATAGGAAAGTGTGACAACTGTGGCAGCACTTCAGAAAATTATGTGAACTGCGGGAACCTACTTTGTCACAAACATTTTATATGTTGTGAAAATTGTCTAACAGAAAATGGGGAAGGGTTTTGCTCGGAAGACTGTCTGTCTAAAAAAACTGAAAAAGTTTTGGCTAAATAAAAAAACACAGCCATCTTACGGGATAGCTGTGAGTCGATTGAGGGTTTTATCCCTCTAGGTTTTTTGCCGAGACTGTGGGTCCACGGCATTTTATGTTCGCGTTCATTTGTACGAGTATGCCTATATCATAGCATATTAGTATTTATTTGTCAAGTATACTAATTTTAAATAAAAACAAAGCCGCCCTTTTGATCGGGCAGCCGTGAGTTGACGAGAGGTTTCTTAGGCCTCTCCATGAAGTTGGGGTGAGCTACAGCTCAAAGTCCCAACGACAAAGATAGATATGAACCGGTGTGTTAAACATCTAGAAGAAGTATAGCATATTTATATGCATTTGTCAAGTATCTAAAAATACTTATAATTTGGGTTGTTTTTTGTTAAAATAAATCCATGCAATACATATATTCATTTTTAGGTTCATTTATCATAATGATCGGCTTGGATTATCTTTGGATAGGGGTTTTGATGAAAGGTTTTTATACTAACGCACTTTCTCCGATTGCTCGTATGAAAGACGGGGTTTTGTCTACACACATGGGCGCTGCGCTAGTTGTATACATAGCGCTAGCTTTGTCTTTTGCATATTTTATTGCACCTATTATTTCTAGTAAGGGACTGAGTCCTGCACTGCTATCTGCTTTTATGTTTGGTGTTTTGGTCTATGCTGTTTATGAATTTACAAACTATGCAATTTTGCTGAATTGGCCAAAGTCTATACTTCTAGTAGATACTATTTGGGGAGGAGTTTTATTTGCTATTACAACTTTTATTTACTACTGGATAGTTAAAATATTTTCTTAGATGTCTACACTTTTCGTCGTCGCAACTCCTATAGGCAATCTGGAAGACATAACTTTCCGGGCTGTTCGTGTACTCAAAGAAGTCTCAGTTATTGCTTGTGAAGATACTCGGACTACAAAAGTTTTACTGGATCACTACGGCATATCCACCCCGACTACTAGCTACCATAGTCACAGTACAAAAGGCAAAGAAGAACATATAATCGAGCTTCTAAAAGAAGGTAAAGATGTGGCGCTTGTTAGTGATGCAGGTACTCCAGCTATATCTGATCCAGGGGTGTTGCTCGTTGATAGAGTTCACAAAGAATTGCCAGACGAGGTGAAGATAGTTGCAATTCCGGGCGCTAGTGCGCTTACCAGCGCTTATTCCATATCTGGTATAAGTGGTAACGAGTTTACTTTTTTAGGTTTTTTGCCCCACAAAAAAGGCAGAGAAACTTTATTCAAAGAAATATCTGAATCGAAAAGAACTGTTATGTTTTACGAATCTCCACATAGAATAGAAAAGACAATCACAGAGCTTGTAAAACATTTAGATGAAAATCGAGTAGTCGCGGTCAGTCGTGAACTTACCAAGCATTTTGAGGAGGTGGTTAGGGGTAGTGCTCAGTATATACAGGATTATTTTTCAGCCAATAAAGATAAGGTTCGCGGGGAGTTTGTGGTTGTCGTCAGTGGCAAGTAACAGAGAGTTTCTTTATTATTTTAAAATAATATATAATTATGATTATGTCATACGAAAGAATTTTATTTTTCCTAGGTATTTGGATAGCTTTATTATCATTTTTGGGATTTCCGGTTTCTGTGCGTAGAATTTTATTTGTCCTATCTGGTCTCGGAGTGTGTTTTATAGCATATGTTTTTTACAAGAAATCTATACGCTCACAACCAGCAATAAAAAACAAAGAAGATAATATATCTACAATCGATAGTATATGAGAAAGATTGTTCACAAGACTGGAACAGCAATAATTTTTATTTTTGTAGCCGTAGGGTTATATTTTGCTGTTCCGTATGTTTTTGCGAACAGATACAACTCGGTAAATTTTACAGAACAAAAACAGGCATCAGAAGAAGATGTGGTAGAAGTTCCAGCGGAAGAAAAAAAGGCTGCTCATATAGAAACACCAGAAAAAGTTAAGGGTTTGTATATATCTAGTTGGGTAGCAGGCACTACTGATTTTAGAGATAGTGTGATTGAGATTATTGATACAACAGAGATAAACACTGTAGTTATAGATGTAAAAGATTCAACTGGTAGAATATCTTTTGCGACAAACGATCCATATCTGACAGAAATAGGTGCTTCAGAGAATAGAATAAGAGACGTAGATGCTCTAATAGAATTACTGCACTCCAAAGGTATATACGTCATAGCTCGAATCGCTGTTTTCCAAGATCCTTATATAGTTAAAGAATGGCCATCTGAGGCAGTTAAAAAATCTAGTGATAAAAACGTTGCTTGGGGAGATAGAAAAGGTATGCACTGGATTGATGCTGGTTCAAAAAAGGTTTGGGATTATACAGTTGCTGTAGGTAACGAAGCTTACAATAGAGGTTTTGATGAGTTGAATTTTGATTATATTCGATTTCCATCAGACGGAAACATGAAAGATATTTATTATCCAATAAGTGGAACACAGGTTAAAGCGGATGTGATGAGGTCTTTTTTTGAATACTTGAACAGCTCTTTTGAAGAAAAAAATATACCAATATCAGCAGATATATTTGGTATGACTACAACCAATACCGATGATCTAAACATAGGGCAAATATTTGAAGATGCTGTAAGAAATTTTGATTATGTATCTCCTATGGTTTACCCGTCTCACTATCCTGCTACATGGAATGGTTTTGCAAACCCAGCAGCGAATCCATATGAGGTTATAAAGATTTCCATGAAAGGTGCGGTAGATAGAACTGCAGTAATCGGAGAAGATATAAATAAACTCAGGCCTTGGCTACAAGATTTTAATCTAGGTGCTACGTATACTCCAGGTATGGTTAGAGAGCAGATAGATGCTACAGAAGAGTTAGGTATAGACTCATGGCTTCTATGGGACCCAGCAAACACTTATACTAAAGCAGCATTAAAAGAAGAATAAAATTATGGAAAATATAAAATCAAATTTTAAATATGTAATCGTAAGTCTGGTTTTACTAGTGTTAGTATTTTTTGCCGGTGTATCTTTTGGGTATAGTAATCGTCCTGCGGTAGATAAAGTTGTCGCAGTAACAAACAAAGAGCCAGAAGTCTTACTAGAAGAAACAGACTTTTCTCCATTTTGGGAAGTATGGAATCAGATTGAAGATAAATATCCAGATGCTAAAAATATAAGCAATCAAGATAAGGTTTGGGGTGCAACAAAGGGTCTAGTTGAATCTTTAGGTGATCCGCATTCAAACTTCTTTGATCCCAGAGAAACTAAGTCTTTTGAAGAAAGTATAAATGGAGAATTCAGTGGTATAGGTATCGAGATTGGTCAGAAAGATGGAATTTTGGTTGTTATAGCACCACTAGAAAATACTCCTGCAGATAAAGCGGGTCTTAGATCAGGTGATCTTATATTGAAAATAGATTCAGTTTCTACTGCCGATATGACACTAGATGAGGCAATAGAATTGATTCGCGGAGAAGTTGGTACAGAAGTAAAACTCACAGTGCTATCTTTGGATTCTGAGGAGTCTAGAGAAGTTTCTGTAACTCGTCAGATTATAGAAATACCTACACTTTCATATAAGTTAAATGAAGACGGAATATTTGTAATTTCTCTGTATAACTTCTCATCCAATGCTACAAAGTTGTTCAATCAGGCTATGTATGAATTTAGTAAATCAAATACAAATAAACTTATAGTCGATGTGCGTGGTAATCCAGGAGGGTATTTGGATGGAGCAGTTGATATTTCTAGTTGGTTTATACCAAAGGGTGAAGTTGTCGCAATAGAGTCGTATGGTGGAGATGTTGAAGATGTGGTATATAGAAGTCATGGATACAGCATTGGGAAAGATGACCTAAGTATGGTTGTACTTGTAGACGAGGGGTCTGCTTCTGCTTCAGAGATATTTGCCGGAGCTCTTCAAGAATACAAAAAGGCAACTCTTATAGGGGCTAAAACTTACGGTAAAGGCTCTGTTCAACAATTAATCCCTGTAACAGATACTACATCTCTAAAACTGACTATTGCAAAGTGGCTAACTCCTAATAGAGTTTCACTTAGCGGTAATGGTTTAGATCCAGATATAAATATATCCATAACAAAAGAAGACTTAGAAAATAAAAATGATACACAGATGCAAAAAGCAATTGAGTATCTAAAATAATATATGAAAGTAATTTTATTGAAAGATATACCAAAAATAGGCAGAAGAAATGCTGTTGTTGATGTAAATGAAGGTTATGCCAGAAATTTCTTGATACCAAAAAGATTTGCTGAAATTGCCACAGACAAAGCAGTTGCGCATCTAAATCATATAGCAGAACTGGCTAGAATCGATAAAGATATAGAGGATAGTCTGCTGAAGAAAGTTTTAGCGGATTTGAATTCAAAGAATCTAGTAATCGAAGAAAAAGCAAACGAAGCAGGTCACCTGTTTAAAGGTATAAGTCCAAATCTAATATCTGAAGCTTTAAATAAAGAATTCAGAATAAATATAGATCCTAAATATATTAAATTAGATAAGCCACTTAAAACTACTGGAGACTATGTAATACAAGTTGAGATAGAAGGGAAGAAGGGAGATTTTAAACTCACAATAAAAAACAAAACCTCTTAATGAGGTTTTGTTTTTTATATTTAGATTACTGTTACGATTTTCTTAGTAGATTTTTGTCCATCGTAACCAACTTTTCTTTTTGAGCCAAATTTTACCTTTCCTGGTACTAGAGCAAAAATTGTATGATCTTTACCCATTTTTGTACCTGTCCCAGAGAGTATTTTAGACCCTCTTTGTCTCACTATTATGTTTCCAGCATTAACAGCCTGGCCGTCGTATTTCTTCGTGCCAAGGTACTTAGGATTTGAGTCTTTTAGGTTTTTAGCTGATCCGCCCGCTTTTCGATGTGCCATATGTTCGCTTGATTACTAAAACTATTATAATATAAGTATTAATGAGTATACGTGATTATACAAAAAAAATCAAGGGTAATATAGAGGGCTTGAAAATAGGCCTGGAAATAGTCTTTTCTGTGATTTTGGTATTGACATGTCTCGCTTCTTTTGGTCTGGGAAGATTGTCCGTCCAAAAGCCCGCGCAAAATGATACAGTATCTATTATAGGTCAGGTATCCACATACGAGGATTATAGTGGTTCAAAACAGGGTGGGGGATACCAGGAATCTGAGAGTTCTTATGGTGTATATGTTGCCTCTAGAAGTGGTACAAAATATTATCTGCCTTCATGTAGCGGAGCTTCTAGAATCAAAGAAGAAAATAAGATTTGGTTCAATTCTACGTCCGAGGCAGAAAGTGCCGGTTTTACAAAGTCATCAACTTGTAATTATTAAATAAAATAAATATATGTGTGGAATAATCGGAATACTAAAAAAAGAAGAGAGTGAGTTATCAGAAAATTTGGTTCAATCACTAATAGATTTAGAATATCGCGGATATGATAGTGCGGGTATTGCGATTGTTCACAAGAAAAATATAAAGACAGGAAAATGTTTGGGTGCTCCAAGTCAATACATGGACATCGGTAGTTTTAAGAAGAATATAGGTGAAGAGAAAGTTTTTACTACAGTAGGAATAGGTCACAACAGATGGGCAACACACGGCAAGCCTTCAATATCAAACGCTCATCCACATCTTGATTGCGAAGAGTCTATAGCGGTTGTTCACAATGGAACAATATTGAACTATGAGTCTTTAAAAGAAAATTTGAAAAGCTTGGGACATGATTTTAAGTCCGACACTGACACAGAAGTAGTACCACATTTGATAGAAGAAAAAATCAAAAATGGTTTAAGCTTAGAAGACGCGATTGTCGAGACAGCGTCTCTCTTAGAAGGGAGTTTTGGTCTAGCTATAATACATAAAGATTATCCTAAAAATCTTTATGTTGTAAAAAATGGTAGTCCTATTAGTATCGGAATACAAAATGAGATGTTTGTTGTTGCGTCTAGTACAAATGCAATATTGAGGTACACTGATCGGTATTTGGTTTTAGAAGATGGCGAGATGGCTAAGCTTGATGCAGAGAACATGTCTCACAACATATTTAAATACAAACAACCAGCAAGATCTCGTGTCTACAAAGCTGAACAGATAATAGAAGGTATTTTGCTCGAAGATTTATCGAAAGGGGATTTCGATACTTTTATGCAAAAAGAGATCTTTGAGCAACCAGCTACAACTCGCTCTACAATACTAGGTAGAACAAACATAGATGGAGGTTTGGCTGTTTTAGGTGGACTTATTGATTACAAAGAAAAACTTAGAACTATAGAAAATCTTTACATTGTAGGTTGTGGAACTGCTTACAATGCAGGTATGCTCGGCAAAGAGCTGATTGAGAGTATGACACCTATAAACGTATCTGCGCAAATTGCTTCTGAATTTAGATATAGAAAACAAAACTTTAGCCCCGATAACTCAGTATTTTTAAGTATCAGTCAATCAGGAGAAACTGCAGATACTCTAGAATCTTTGAAGGAGATGAAGCGCAAAGGTTTTACTACACTAGGAATAGTAAATGTTGTTGGTAGTGCAATAGCGCATGAGAGTGATGCCGGTATATATACACGCGCAGGGACAGAGATTGGTGTCGCGTCTACAAAAGCTTTTACAGCACAAGCAATAACACTTTATTTGTTTAGTCTGTCACTAGCTAGAGTTCATGGTATGAGTGAAAGTGCGGGTATAGCATTTGTAAAAGAGCTCGAGGCTATTCCTGAATTGATGAAGAGGGTTTTGGAAAATCATAAAGAAATAGAAAGAGTAGCAGAAGTTTTTCGAGATATAGAAAAAATTCAATTTTTAGGTAGAGGAATACATATGCCTATTGCATACGAAGGCGCGCTTAAATTTAAAGAACTTACATATATGGAAGCGGGAAGTTACCCTCTGGGTGAACTCAAGCATGGACCGATGGCTGTCATAGACGAATCTTCGCTATCTGTCGTGATCTTGCCGAAAGATGATTTGTTTTCTATCGGCTCTATATCCATAGAGCAAATAAAATCAAAAGGTGGAAGAATACTAGTGATTACAGACGAAGAGGGCGCAAAAGCTCCTGTTATGAGACATGCTGACGAGGTTATAGTCATACCAAAGCTGTCCAACGCTCTGATGTATCCACTTGTCGAAGTTATTCCATTACAGTTGTTTGCTTACTATTTTGCTAAGCAGTTAGGAAACAATATAGACAAACCAAGAAATCTCGCCAAATCTGTAACTGTTCAATAAATAAAAGATGGGAAGAGTCTGGATCACATCAATCATAGGATTTATTTTAACAATACTTTCTGTGTATGGAATTTTAAATTTAGATAATAAATTATTTTCTAGATCAGAAATAAATTCGGATATTGAAAAAATAGGGAATCAAATATTTTCAATACCTAGTGAGGTTGGCGGGCTCAAGGAACTCCTCCCAGATCCACTTGTTTTTGAAAGAGATGATACTGGTGTAGATAGTACACAAACAACTAGTAGTACAAGTCAGATAAACCAAGCCAACATCATATACTATACAAATTTGAACAGACAGTCTGTCGGTGTATCAATTTTAAATCAAAATACAAAACTTTCTTCTTCAGCACAGAAGAAAGCGCAAGACATGTTGGATAGGCAATACTTTGAACACGACTCTCCAGAAGGTATCGGAGTTTCTGACTTGGCGGAAGATGTAAACTATGAATACATAATTGTCGGAGAGAATTTAGCCAGAGGTGATTTTAAAAGTGCGTCTGAAGTTGTAGATGCGTGGATGAATTCTCCAGCACACAAAGAAAACATATTGAATCCAAAATTCAAAGAAATAGGGATCGGGATAGTTTATGGTAAGTATGATGGATTTGATTCATGGATACTAGTACAGCATTTTGGAGCGTCTATTGATTCTTGCCCAGGTATAGATAGTGACCTAAAGTCAAAGATTGATACAGAAGAACTAGAAATAGAAAATTTGGAAGAAGATATTTATTTGAAGTTAGAGGAAGTCAATAATACAAACAAGTGGTCTAGTGGGTACAATGACCTAGTAGAGGAGTACAACTCTCTGATAAACGAATATAACACTGCTGTTACAAATCTTAAAGAAGATATAGCAGATTACAATGCAGGCGTAGCAACCTTTAATGCTTGCGTTTCCTCCTAGGGGATTTAGAATACTAACGTCGCACAATATATCTTTTACGACGTTATATTTTAAAATAAGCCCTTTATTTACTTGGTTTATTGTCTAGCTCACTTCGTCCTGTAGACCTATATCTATTAGGCCCCAGAATCGTTTTTAAGCGCATCCTCTACCCTAGTATTAGTATTTTGTGGTTTGGATCTATTGTATTTTGTTGATTTCTAGAATCTGCGTGCCCTACCCGCTCTTGACTACATATATAATTGTGTTGTAATACATAAAACAAAAAACACCTTTTTGATAGGGTGTTTTTTAGCTTTTAATCATAGAGCTTGTGTAGCTTGGCATATAATCTAGCGGGTTTAAATAGGCATTTGTCGCAGCTCTCGGTTGTACAAGTATTTTTCCTTTACAAGCAATACTTTCTTTTCCTGATACGTCCACAGCATCACTAGGATATAAACTAACATGCAAGTGTGGTGCTGTAGAGTGTCCTGTGTTTCCACTATAAGCTACGATTTGGCCTGGTGTTACTCTCGCACCATTTTTGGCACTTACTAAAGACAAGTGTCCATATGTACTAGCCAATCCATTGTCATATTTTATAAATACCCATTTTCCAAAAGATGCACCACGGCAAGTCGCATCTGTATCTCCGCTCTCCACGACTGTACCGCTTGCCATAGCTAGCACTGGTGTTCCGATACTAGCTCTAAAATCAGTTCCACTATGTGATCCAGATGTGTAGAGTCTTACGGAGTCTACAGTTTTTCCGAACATTTGAGTTATGAATACGTTTGTAAGTGGCCATCCGAGTGCATGAGATCCTCTTGTTGGTATCTTACTAGGATCTAGTACGTATTTTAATTGAGATTCATAATCTTGAAGTTCTTTTTCAAAAGCTGCTTTCAGCGCAAGCTTATCAGCCAATATCTTTTTGTAATTTGACTCTAGATTTTTTGTCTCACTAAGTAATTTATTTTTATCTTTAATATTTATGTCTAAAACTTTCTTCTGACCGTTCAGTTCATCTTTTAAAGCTAGTAGCTCTTCTTTTGCTTCCAATTCTTCATTGCGATCACCTTCGAGCCCGTGGCGTACAGCTATAACATCTTTAGTGTGGTCGTACACATCAGATTGTATGCGTTTTAAAGACTCTATTTCATTCCATACATCAGCAATGCGTTCGTTTGAAAGCATTGTTACGATTAGAGGGTTTGAGTCTAGTTCATGTATCTTTGCTATGTTTCTAGCTATGGCAAGTTGGTTTACATCTATAGTTTTTGATTTGTCTCCAATATCTAGGCTAAGTTTCTGAATGCGTAGCTCTGTTGAGCTTATTTTATTTTCAGTGACTGATATTTCAGCTTGTAATTTTTTCTTTGATATATCGAGTTCATTGATGGATCCTTTTAAAGATAGAGCATTTTTACTCGTATTGTTTAATTCAGTTTGATATTTAGCTATTTCAGCTTCTAGTTTGTCTATTTCGTTCGTGTGAGATTCTATTTTAGATGATAAGTCGCTAGCTATATCGGCATCTGCTTTGTTAATTACAAAAGACAAAAACAACACAAATATAATTACCGTAAAGACAATTGTTTTGGTGTTATTTTTAAAATTCATATTATAATCTTAATTTACAAGCGATTCTATTGCAGTTTGGATACGTTCTAGTGTTTCTTTTTTACCCAATATCGATGAGATGGTAAATGGGTCTGGGGATTGATCAAGTCCAGATAGTGCTATGCGTATAGGGTGAAGGGTTGGTCCGCGCTTTTCTTTTTCTAGACTTTTCATCATTGTATCTTTTATAAAATCTAGATTGAAGTTTTTCTCTTCTATACTGTTCAATAGGTCGTATCCATGCTTTAGATTTTCAGTAATACTTTCTTTTGTAGAGTCTTTGAATATCAACTTGCTTGGGTCGTATTTTGGTCTGTCGAAAAAATAATCCAATTCCCCTTTTTCAAACATATTTTTTATATCAGAAAATTTTTCTACCCTTTCTTTTATAAGAACAGAAATATTTTTTTCAATTTTACTTCTAAAATTTTCAGGGATGTATTCTTGAATTTTATTTAAAAATTCTTCGTCACTTAGTTTTTTAATATGCTCGCGATTTATCCAGTTTAGTTTTTCTATGTTGAATCCCCCGCCTGATTTTTGAATTTTATCTATTTCAAAAGCTTCTATAAATTCACCAGGTGTCATGATCTCGCGCTCATCTCCTGGATTCCAACCTATAAAGACAAGGAAATTTATCATAGCTTCAGGCAAATATCCTTCTTCTTTGTAGTCTAGTATGTCTTTTGCTCCATCACGCTTACCAAGTTTTTTCTTGCCGTCTGGAGACATAATTGGCGGAAGGGTTGCAAATAGAGGGCGCTCAATTCCAAGTGCATCATAAATAGACAAAAACTTTGGAGTCGATGAGATAAACTCATCGGCGCGCATAATATGAGTTACACCCATCTCTAGGTCGTCTATTATGTGAGCGAAATTGTATGTTGGATATCCATCGCTTTTTATCAAAATAATATCATCGACTGCTTCAGGTCCAGCAGAAAGCTCGCCCCTTACCAGATCTGTCCAATGATAAGATTTTATATCTGTAACTTTTAGACGAAGTGGCATAGTTCCATCCCAAGCCGGCGGATTTATAGGTCTGTAGTCACGAAACAGAAAAGGTTTTTTCTCTGCTTCGGATTTTTTTCTGAACTCTTCTACTTCTGCCTCTGTGTACGGATCTGCATAAGCTAAACCTTTTTCAATCAAAATCTGTGCGTATTTTTTATAAGAGTCTAGTCTTTCAGACTGTAGGTATGGCGCATTCGGACCTCCTATATCTACTCCTTCATCCCAGCTTATACCAAGCCACTTCAGTGATTTTATTATGTGTTCGATTGAACCTTCTACTTCACGAGCTTTGTCTGTGTCCTCGATTCGCAATATAAAAGTACCGTTATTTTTACGAGCAAAAGCCCATGCAAAAAGTGCAGTGCGAACACCTCCAATATGCATAAAGCCAGTTGGACTTGGAGCAAAACGAGTTACAACTTTCTTTTGTGTAGACATTTGAAAAGTATACCAAATTATAAGGCTTTTTTAAATATACTTGACTTAATATTTATAATATGCTACTATATTGGAAACAGATCTGAGCGCAGGAACCGCAACGACCCTCCCGGTTGTGGTGTCTTAGTAAACTGACAGTGGAGGTACCCCTCGGGTGTAACAAAACCCGAATGCCTAAAAGCCACCGATCTCACTATATGATCAGGTGGCTTTTTTATTGTTCGTGTTTTAGTGCTAGATTTATTATTTCTCGTGCGATAGAACTTGCTGCTTCAGGTCGTGCAAAATCTTGTGCGGCTTTTTTCATTTTTTCTATTTTTGTACTATCCCCTACTATTGCAGTTATTTCTGCAGCGAGTAAGTTTGGAGAAAGATTGGTTTCTTCTATTACTTCACATGCACCACTTCTTGCATAAGTGTATGCATTTTTTCTAGAATGATCTCCGTTTGATTTGTCGAAAGGAATTATAATCGAAGGCACTCCCCAGCCAGCTATTTCAAAAATAGTTGAACCAGCTCTAGATACTATTATGTTTGCAGCACCGGCAGCCATTTTTATTGCAAGCGGGCTTAGGAATCCGATAGGCTTGTATCTTTTTTTGAATTCGTTGTTTGCGATGATTACGTTTGCAGTCTCTGTAATATCCTCGATATTTTTTGGACCAACTTGGTGAATTATTTGAAAATTTGGCAAGAGAACAGGTAGTGCGTCTATAAGCGCATTGTTTATTTTTTGTGCACCTTGTGAACCTCCTAGGATTAGTATTACAGGGATATTTTGATCAAATCCAAAATATTCATGTGCACCTTCTTTTACTCCTCGCAATATATCTCTGCGAACAGGCTGACCTGTCCAAGCAGTTTTGTTTTTTGGGAAAGACTCTATGGCTTCTGGGAAAGATATTGCGATACGTTTCGCAAATTTACTTGCCCATTTGTTTACTCTACCAGGAGCAGAGTCTGATTCATGTATAACTACTGGTATGCGCAGAATTCTTGCAGCAAACAATGCTGGGAAACTAGCAAAACCACCTTTACCAAAGACCACATCAGGATACAGGGCAAATATCTTGAAAACAGCCTCCATACATCCTGTTGCTGTTTTAAAAATGTCAGTTATGTTTTTAAGAGAAGGATATATACGAAGTTTACCAGCGTTTACTTGTATAAATTTTATATTGTTTTCAAAAAGTGCCTGTTTGTCATAAGGCTCAGTAGACATATAGTAAAGTTCAGATTTTAAAATCTTTTCTTCATCTGCTATTTTGTTCAATGCTTCGGCGATTGCGATTATTGGGTAAAAGTGCCCACCGGTTCCTCCTCCTGTAAATAGTATTCTCATAAATTAATTAATTTTGCGTTGATATTTTGACATGTTTAGTATTATACCAATCGAAGCCAGTGAAATAAGCAAGGATGTTCCTCCGTGACTGATAAAAACAAGCGGAACTCCTGTGAGTGGAAACAGTCCTACTATAGATGCTATGTTCAGCAAAGATTGTGCTCCAAAAAGTATAACAATTCCAACTATAAAAAGTCTACTAAAAGAATCCGGTGCTCTGTATGCGAGATGTAGTCCTCGCATGACAAAAGCCACGTACAGTACAAGCAACAATACAGATCCCACAAAACCGAATTCTTCTCCTATAACTGCAAATATAGAGTCACCTTGTGGTTCTGGTAGATAGCTAAATTTTTGAATACTCTGTCCCAAGCCTCGTCCGAACATACCCCCTGATCCTATAGCAATCAGTGATTGTTGGAGCTGATAAGATGAGTTGCTAGGGTCACTACTTGGATCTAGAAAAGTTTCTATGCGTTCCGTTAGATAAGGAGTAAACATAGCCAGCGCTATAAGACCAGCCGCAGCAATAGAAACTAGTAAGACTATGTATTTTATCGGTATACCAGATACAAAAAGCATAGATGCACCTACGGCTATTATGAGCATAAGACTTTTTGTGTCTGGTTGAGCTAGTAGCACAGAAGCAATAACACCAATCATCAATACTAGAGGAAGTATGCTGAATTTATAATCCGAAACTTTGCTTTTTATCCAAGATAAATAAGCCGCAAAATACATAACAAAACCAATTTTCAAGAATTCTACTGGTTGCAAAGAGAATCCAAAAATTGAAATCCAGCGCCTTGCTCCTCCGTGACTAAGCCCAAGGCCTGGTACAAAAACAAGTAGAGTTAATACAATTGATCCTAAAAATATTAAAAAAGAATTGTTTCTCCAGAAATCATATTTGTATTTCATGCAGACCAAAAGTGCGATAGATCCACCTAAGAGACCAAGTACGAGCTGGTTGAACAATACTCCGTAAAATTTCTCTTCGTTTTTAGCTAGTATTCCTAAAGATGCAGATATAAAAGATATTAAACCAAAAATAACTAAAGCCACAACAATCCCTAAGAAAACTTTGTCTATTGAATTCTTACCAGATTTAGACATTTTTATAGTAGAGATAGAACTATTCCTATAATTGCAAATATTACAGATATTACCCAGTATCTCATTGTTATTTTTGCTCTTGACCATCCGAGCGCTTCAAAGTGATGGTGCAGTGGTGCAACTTTGAATATTTTTTTATTGAAATATTTCTTTGAAAATATTTGTATTGCTGATGATAGTGCTGTTGCAAATAGAGGGAAAGCAATTATTGGAAGTAGTAGAACTGTATCTGTTAAAAATGCCACTATAGTTAGAGTTACCGTGAGTCCAAGCATTCCTGTCTCCCCCATATAAAATCTTGCTGGAGGAATATTGAACCATAAAAAAGATAGTATAGCTCCAGTTACAACAGCGCAAAATACTGCTATATCAACTTGATTGTGTAGAAGTGCAATTGTTCCGTATGCTCCAAATATAGTTGCCATAACACCTCCTGCTAGGCCGTCTATGCCATCGATCACTCCACTTGAAAAAACTGCAAATATAACAGCCATAAATATTGGTATGAAGAATACACCAAATGGAAGTATCCCTAGAACAGGTATAGCTATGGTTGATATTCCAAGTTTATAGTAAAACCACAAACCACCAATCAGTCCGATAAGCAAGACGATTGAGACCATGTATTTTCTAGGAAATCCATTTGCAAAAACACCTGGTTTGGCAAAAATAGTCAGTAGGTCATCTGTTAAACCTATAAGACTAGATATAAGCATCGCAAACAACAAGAGTAGGGTTTGATTTCTACTTATAAAATTGAGTTTGTCTGTTAGTTCGTTTGGTACAAAGACTGATATCAAAAATATTATGAGCGCCGTTCCAAGTGTTGCAAGCCATATTATGACCCCGCCAATTCTTGGAGTGGCGAGCTCTTCTTTTGTATTGTGTAGAGCAGAGAATGTTGGAGAAATTTTATCTGCGTTGATAGATTCGTCGCTTCTAGCATGTCTTTTCCAAAGTCTATTTTTTATAAAAAAACGCATCAGGAAGGGGGTCATCCCTATACCTAAGAAGAATGCTATTGTGGTTGGTATAAATACTTTGATTATATTTATTATCATATAAGCAGTATAACAATTGTGTTAATTATTTGCTAAATTTTTTGTATCATAAGCCTTTTTTGCATATAAATATTCTTCTGTGGCATGGATTAACATAGACATATCAACAAATCTGCCTTCATAAGTTGAGCCCATTACCACCAAGACGATTCTCCTGCCCTCTATTTCTTTTATGATCACAAGATTGCCTCCTGCAAAATTTGTATAACCTGTTTTTGAGGCAAGGATGGGTGATATTTTTTCTATATAAGTATTTGTATTTATGGATTCATATTCTTTGTTTGTAAGAGATGTAAATTTTGATTTTGGAAAAGCTGTGTCTTTTAGTATATGTGGATAGTCACTGAACACTGCTATTGTCAGTTTTGCTATATCATTTGCAGAACCATAGCCTCCGTTTTTAGCTTGTTCTACATCTAAACCAGTGGCATTGAAAAATTCCATACTATATAGACCTAAACGGTCCGCTTCTTCATTCATTTTTTTTACAAACTTATTTTCTCCTCCAAAATAAGCAGACAAGTTTCTGTCGATTGATTCTATTGCGTCGTTCGATGAATTTACCAAAGCAAAAGACAATATGTTTTCTAGCTGCCAGCTATCACCAGGATTTAACTTTGCGTCCCCTATTGCCCCCAGATCTTTTTCGTTAACTTCTATTTTCAAGTCGCTTGGGGCATATTTTTGCGATACATAGGCAGTCATTAGCTTTGTTAGTGAAGCCAGAGGCATCTTTTTATACATATTTTTTTGATATATCACCTCTCCCGAATCAATATCTTTTATGACAAACGATTTTGCATCGATTTTTATTTCATTAAAAATTTTTTCTTTAGTGCTTACTAACTGCGATTCTAATATCTGTTTTTCAATTTCTAAATATTCATTTTTTTTGTTTTGGTTGATAAAAATCACCAAAAGACCCAATGTTAAAAACAGCGTAATAAAAATTGTCGTGCGGCTCGGGTACATTTTATGCTTCTTCTTTTAGGTTTTCTTCGTTCTGGGAAGATCGAAATGCATTTAGCTTTTCTTTTGTTTCTGTAAAATTCTCCAGATCTGTCAGATTGGTTATTCCCAAGAATCTTAGAAGATCTAAAGTAGGTTTATATATGAATTTACGACTATCATCTGGATGGATATCTTTTTCTATCATTCCACGAACAAGAAGATTTCTTAATATAAAACTTGAGTTTACTCCTCTGATGTAATCTATGTCTCCGCGAGTTGGCTTATCTGTATACAGGATTATGGACAAAGTTTCCAAACTTGCCTTTGAAAGGTCTTTTGATAGCTCCTCTCTTCTGATTTCATCTAAAAATACAGAACATTCTGGAGCAGTAGAAAGAGTAAATAGTCCATCATGAGAAAGTAGTCGCACTCCTCTGTTTGATAGATTCTCGCGTAGTTTATCCAAAGCCTCTGTAACTTTAGTCTCACTCTCACCAAAAGTCTTCATGAGTTCTTTTATGCTTACTGGTTCAGCTTTTGAAAAAAGCAGGGCTTCAATTTTTGCATCAAGTTCTATGTTCATATATTTTCTATTTGTTTACTAATTGTTATATCATCATACGCATTTGTTTGCACAACATCAATAATTCCGGTCCGCACAAGCTCTAGTAGCGCTAGGAACGAAACTATTGTATGGATTTTTACCTCCTTTACCTCTTTGCTATCTAAATGACTAAATTCTTTAAAAGAAAGTGTCATAGTGTTTGTTATGCGCTCTTCAAGAGAAGAAATCATCTCTTCTATACTTACCATTGTTTTTACTGTTACCTCAGGTAAGTTTACTTTCACTGGCAAAGACCCGAGTACGTTTCGTATTGCGGACTCGACACTTTCTTTTTTTAGATTTTTATCTGGACTAAATAGAACTGATCCTACTGGTCTATCTGGTAGCGACAAAAGCACTGTTTTTCCATACTTCTCTTTTATAAAAGGAGCAATATCTTTGATAGCTTGGTAAAGTTTTAGTCTGAGTTCTAGATCGTCAATTGAAGTTTCTTCTTCTTTTGTAAGCGGAAGGTTTGGTAGTAGAGATTTTGATTTGATTAGAATCAATGTAGCTGCAACAACTGCAAAGTGTGTTGCCTGGCCTAGATTGAGCGACTCCATCTTGCGTACATGTTCTATATAATCGGCGGTTATTTCTGCAAGTGAGATTTCATTTACAAAGAGTTTTTTGTTTTCGATTAGCTCGAGCAGTAGGTCAAAAGGACCTGAAAAAGCTTCAGTTTTTATTGTATAGATGTTTGTAGGCGCATCTTCCATATTGAGCTATTGTAAGCTAAAAAACTAGATATTAAAAGCTTCGGATTTATTTATACACATTGACAAAATTTACACCCTAGGTATACTCCGAAGTACATGAATATAGTAGCAAAAATGAATTTTAAATGGACACATTACCGAGGAAAAATCGGGGGTTCATTTTTGCGTTCAATTATTTTGCCTAACTAGTAATAGCTAAAATATTTTTAAACTCAAACACGAGCCCCTGATATTAGAGGGGCTTTGTTCTTTTCACAATTTAAATTACATGTCTTATGTACATCACAAAATTAGAAACTCTTGAGTCTATTATTAAAGACCGTCTTGTTAGACGAGACGAAATTCACAAATCTATTAATTCCTGGATCGAAAGATCTTATGGAATAAAAGATTTTATCGGAATTACTAAAAAATATTTTGGATTAGATGGAGATAAAACTCACCTGACGCTTTGTAGGCAGATTCCTTCTGTAAGGACAGAGGATTTGGCTTGCAAGATAGGTGCCAATGTTTTGGGTTATCCCCTATTATCCCTGCCTTTTTTAGACGATACTTTTTCTCCCAATAATCACGAAAAAAGATCTTATTTAAATTTCAAATGGGCTGATTATGGTAGAAAAAAGAATTTGTATTTTTATGGTGAGCGTATCGTCGACGGGTCAATTATGGATTATTCAGGACTGCCTTTGTCTATGATTAAAACTAGTTCACATATACCAGGAGAGACCTTGCCGGAATTTCATTTTGGGTTACGCGCTAAAGTATTTGGTGAAAGTGATGCATTGGTTGACGTATCAAATCTAGATAGGATCTACGTTCGTTCATCAGTAAAAAAACCTGATTATGTATTCTCTATTGAAAATAGAGTTTCAAAGAAAAAGCATATATCAGAAGTTGATATTGAGGGTGTAAATTATCGTCCAATTTCTGATTGGTATTATCCTTTGTATTTTAGTTGGTTTATTGATGGTTCTATGATTCTGCTTGAGACTTATGACAACGAACTTTCTCAGGTTAGTGAGGCTAAAAAGCTTTTTGAAAGCACTGTGAACTTGATAGAAAGTGGTACAGGATTTAAGCCTCTGGTTCTGAAAGTTCCACCGCTTGATGATAAAATGTTATGTATGCCTAAGCATGTAATTAATTGTCCGAGTGCGATCGATTCTATAACATCTCGTTTTTTAGATAAAAAAACTGGAGATTCTGTTTCGTTCTTTTCTGATATAGCAGATGCAGTTATCGATTGGCATTCTTAATTATTGGTATTCCCCAGTGCTTACCGTGTACTTATTATTGGTACTGGGGAATATTTTATTTAAAATATAAAATTATGGTAAATATAACAGATATAATCAAAGAGATCGTAAAGTATAAAAATCGACAAGGGGCCGATCTTTTAATGGTTCAAAAATATATAGAAGATACATTGAATAGCAGTAGTATCCCTTTTGTCTTAGATAGATTTAAATCTGTCGTCCCAGTTTGTAGTTCTGTTTTAGTTGTTGATGGAGTAAGTGTTGAGTGTAAAGGTTGCTCGTATACTGAAGGCAAGATTGATTCCAAGTCTTGTATTTTAAGCTCTACAACCCCGTCTAGATTTAACCTTGATAACAAGAATATCAATTTTAATCCATATTCTGAAGAAATTTCATGTTCAAATTTTTATTTTGCACCAGCAATTGCAGTATCAAAAAAAGATATACCTAAAATAATAAATGCAAAAAATATTGAAGGTGATGTAAAAGTAGAAAAAATTGAAACAGAAGTTGCTCACATATTGGTGGGTAATTTGAAAGATCCAAAAAATATAATCTTTGCCCACTACGATTCAATATCTGTAGGTGCGATTGATAATGCTTCTGGTGTCGCTGTTGCACTCAGTGCGATAATCGAGAACCCAGAAATCATAAAAGAATCACTTTTTGTATTTGACCCAAACGAAGAACTATCTTATGACAGACCTACATATTGGGGTCATGGTTTTAGAGTATTTGAAGATAAATATTCGAATCTTTTTGATATTGCAGAGAAAATTATACCCATAGATTGTGTAGGAAACGGATCTCCTAAATTAGATTCAAATCCAGAAATAATATATCTAGCTTTTCCAATTAGGCAATTTGATAAATATAAAAATAAAATGATTACGATTTATTCAAATATTGATCAGCTTATGACCGTGTATCACTCAGATGCTGATACGATATCAAATCTTGATGAGGGTAAATTAAAAGAAGCCAAGGATTTACTCCTTGACCTCCTTTAGTTTCTTGTATTTTTATGGATTTAATCTCTTAACATCTCTTGGTAGATATGTTGCTTCGCGGACGTTTGGAAGGTCAAGAATCTTCATTATGAGACGTCCTGGGCCTATACCAGCACCTCCGTGCGGAGGGCATCCATAACGGAAGAAGTTTAGGTAGTCAGAGAGTGCCTCAAGTGACATCCCTTTTTCTTTTGCTTGAGCTTCAAGTATTTCAATTCTGTGTTCGCGTTGAGCGAGAGTTGTGATCTCAATACCACGGAAGAGTAGGTCTGCGCGACGAGATCTATCAGATCCCTCTTCAAGTCTCATGTGATAGAAAGCAGATTTTGATTTGTGATAATCACATATAAATACAAATTCATGGTTTCGCTCGCGCTTTACATATTCACAGATCGCGCGCTCTTCTTCTGGAGAAAGGTCATGGTCTTCAGAGCTTGCGATCCCCTCTTTTGCCAAGATTTCTTTTGCTTCAGTCATTTTGATTCGTGGAAATGGACGAGCTGGAACTTCTATATTTAATTCTGGAAATTTTGCTTTTAAATTTTCAAAACCTGCGACTATCATGCCCTCTTCTTGGTCCATAACATCGTGGTGTGATTCGATAAAACCAATCTCAAAGTCCCATCCAGTAAACTCTGTCATATGGCGAGTTGTAAATGATTCTTCTGCGCGAAATACTGGACCAGCTATAAACACACGCTCAAAACCAGATGCGATACCCATTTGTTTGTAGAACTGTGGAGATTGAGCAAGATATGCCTTGCGGTCAAAATAGTTTACTTCGAAAACTTCAGCTCCAGTTTCTGATGGAGTAGACATAAAAGATGGAGAGTATAGCTGAGTATATCCATTTTCATCCCAGTATTTTCTAAAACCTTTTTCAAGTTCAGTCCAAACTTTAAATATTTTTGTTTTTTCAGGTTTGCGCAAATCAATCCATCTGTAGTCAAAACGTGTTGGAGCCTCTGTTTCCTCGTTTCCTTTTTCAATAATTGGAATCGGAAGTTCAGGATTTGCAACTGATAAAACTTCTATAGACTCTACACCTATTTCAAATCCTCCTGGGGCTTGGGGTACGTCTTTTACCAAACCACTGATTCGCACAACTGATTCATGCGATAGATTTTTTGCAATCTCAAATACTTCCGGATCTTTTATCTCCACGACTGTCTGAGCGATTCCGGTAACATCACGGATTATTAGAAAGATAATTTTACTTTGCACACGTAGTGTATGTACAAAACCTTGCACAGTAGCATTTTCACCACTATGATTTTTTAATTCAGAAACATGTATAGCTTTCACCATATTTTTTAGAGCTCTAGAGGAAACAAAAATCGCCTCTTCGAACTTACATTAGTTTGTAAATTCGCAGGGGCGATTCATGTTTGAAACGCGGTGCCACCCTACTTCGTCAGTCTCGTTTCGAGCGAGATGACCTTGAAATATTTGACTTTTCCTCCCCGTTGTCAGCGGATCAGTGGATATATTTATCGTACTCTAAAAATAAAAAACCGCAAGTTTTAAACTCGCGGTTTTAGGTTTATTCTTCTAGTACTTTTTCAGCTTCGATTATCTCTGCTTCTCTGTACTGAAGTTCATATAGTTTTCTGTATCGTCCATTTGGAATCTGTATTAGCTCCTCATGATTTCCTTCTTCGACAATCTTGCCTTTGTGGAGTACACATATTTTGTCTGCATCGCGTACCGCACTAAGTCTGTGTGCAACTATGAAAGTAGTTTTGTCCTTCATGAGCTCCCTTAGAGAATCTTCAATTTTTTTCTGAGTTTCTGCATCAAGTGCTGATGTAGATTCATCTAAAATTAAAATTTTAGGATTCGCCAAGAGTGCTCGAGCGATTGCAATACGTTGGCGTTGTCCACCAGATAGTTTTACGCCTCTGTCTCCAACTACCGTATCCCATCCATCAGGTTGATCTTTTATGAATTCAAGCAAATCTGCCTTGCGAGCAACTTCATCAAGAATTTTTTGACTAACCTTACTTTTTGGATACATTATGTTGTTTCGGATAGTTGAATCGAAAAGAACAGGCTCTTGTGGAACGATTCCAATTTGAGATCTTAGAGATGTTAGATTGTATTCGCCAATATTTATGCCATCTACAAGGATCTCTCCTTTTGTTGGTTCGTGGAATCGGTATATTAGTTCTGTAAGAGATGTTTTACCTGATCCAGTTTTACCGACAAAGGCGACAACAGAACCGGCTTTTGCCTTGAAGTTTAAATTGTCCAAAATAACTTTTCTCTCATCGTGATAGAAAGTGACACCCCTAAACTCAACTTCACCGCTAATTTTTTTAGCAGCAGCGCTGTCTTTCGTATAATCTTCTGGTGTCATGGATAGTATTTCGTTTGCATCATGTACGTTGATGATCGAATTTTGGATTGTTCGCCACATATTTCCCATGCGTAAAAACGGACCAAACACCATACCAACATAAGCATTGAAAGCTATCACTTGTCCGGCAGAGAGAATATCGTTTTTTAGAAACCCTACTGACATAGACAGAACAATAGTTTGTGTAACCAAGATAATAATTTTCTGCCAGAGATTTATCTTGCTCCACATCTTCCAGAGATTAAACTGCGCACCAAAGACTTTTTCCGTAAAGTTCTTTCTATTTTTTTCTGTTTCAAAATCTTCGGCAGCAAATTGTTTTACTGTTGGAATATTGTACAAGCCATCTGATCTTGCGATCCATGCGTTAACCCATTGCTTCTGGTTTTCGCGTTGGAGCTTTGCACCATCTCCCACTGTTTGCAGTATTACGAGTATGTAAGCCAAGACCCCGCCGAGAAGTATAAGCGAAAGTGTTGTGTTGATAGTGAAGACCGTTACAAAAGCTACGATTATACCTAAAAAAGCAGGAAGAATTTCTATTAAAACATCTCGGAACATGTTCTCGAGATTGTTCCCTGCTCTTTGGCACTTTTGCTCGATCTCACTCATCGGTCTACTGTTTAGATATGACATAGGTAGACGAACAAGTTTCGCTGCAACATTTGCATGGTAGTCAGTTATGATTTTGTAGTTTACCAGGTCGCTTTTAGTGTATTTCCATCTTTGACCAAAAGAAGATATGGTTGTGACTACAATCAATACGCCAAGCGATATCCATACGGCGCTCGCATTTGTTTTGACCTCTACGAGTCTATCGAAGAAGTTACCAGATATGAGAGGTACTATACCGTCGAGTATGGCAATAAAAAAAGACAGTATCACAAGTGTCCAGATTTCTCTTTTGTATTTCACCGTGATCAACTGCCAGATTGTTCTAATGCCGTCTCTGTAATCCTTGAAAGCCAATTTTTTTTCTTTATTTTTTATATTCATATTACGAAAAAGCTTTTATCTACTCACATTATATAAGTTTTTTACTAAAAGTCAATTTACTAAAAATAATCTATTTTTAGTGCACTACGAACCTCACGCATAGTTTCGCTAGCAACTTTGCGAGCTTCTTTTGTTCCTTCTTCAAGTAGATCCATGATCATTTTTGGATCTTTTGCGAGTTGCTCTCGTCTTTCGCGTATCGGAGAGATTATTTCTTTTAGGACTTCTATGAGCCTTTTTTTAAGTACTACATCACCGAGCCCGCCTTTTTCGTATTGTTTTTTAAGATCTGCAACTTCATCTTTGTTTGGGTCAAAAATATCTAGATATGTAAAAACTACATTCCCTTCTACTTTACCAGGATCTTCCACGCGAATATGATTTGGGTCTGTATACATGCCCATAACTTTCTCTTCTATAGTCTCATCACTATCCGCCAAGTATATACAATTGCCGAGAGATTTAGACATTTTTGCGTTGCCATCTGTCCCCACAAGTCTTGCTGTATCACCACTAATATGTTTTATACGATCAAAAACATTTCCATAAAGACGATTGAAAGTATCTACTATCTCATTTGCTTGTTCGATAACTGGAAACTGATCTTCTCCTACTGGGATTAGATTTGATTTCATAATTAAAATATCAGCAGCTTGAGATATTGGATAAGCTAAAAAACCTGCCGGCACGTCTTCACCGTAGCCTTTCTGTTGCATCTCAGCTTTTACTGTAGGATTTCTTTTTAGTCTCGCTAAAGTGACTAAGTTCATAAACAATACTGTTAGTTCTGCGATCTCAGGAATTTCTGACTGGATGTACATAATAGTTTTTTCAGGTTTTAGGCCACATGCTAGATTGTCGAGCGCTACTTCTAGTACGTTATTGCGAACTTTGTCAGGATTGTCTGCGTTGTCAGTTAGAGCTTGGATGTCTGCAATCATGTAAAAAGACTTGTCTGATTCTTCTGCCAGAGCAACTCTTTTTTGTATAGATCCTACAAGGTGTCCCAAGTGGAGCCTTCCGGTTGGTCTATCTCCTGTTAGTACAATAGTTTTGTTATTTTGCATAGACTTAATTTTAGCAAATATATCAAGAATTATGAAATATTTTAGAATCCACACGATACTAACTTTTAAATGCACTTTTATGGATTTTATAAAAAAATTCATGTGGTACAATCAAGCCCAATGGCGAAACTACAAGACAATAAAATCCGTGTCCCACCACAAAGCACAGAGAGTGAAAAGGCTGTTTTAGGTTCGCTTATGGTTAGGCCTGGAGCGATTATTGATATTGCAGAAACTCTGTCTACAGATGCTTTTTATAGTACAAGACACAAGATTATATTTCAGGCGATGCTTGACCTTGCTGCAAAAAACCAGCCTATAGACCTAGTTTCAGTGACAAATCTATTGTCTGAGAGAAAAGAGCTCGAAAATATCGGTGGCGCGAGTTACTTGTCTGAACTGGTAGCATCTGTGCCGTCTGCTACAAATGCTATGCACTATGCGTCCATAGTTGCAAAAAAATATATACTTCGTGAACTGATAGACGCAGCCGACTATGTTTCAGATTTAGGTTTTAGTGAGTCCGACGATACAATCGAAGATATTATGGATACTGCTGAAAAAAGAATTTTCAGTATTACATCTAGTCCAAAAGGACAAAAATTTGTAAGCATCAGACAGACACTTTCTACTGCATGGGAGCGTATAGAAAAATTACACGAAACAAAAGGTGGGCTCCGTGGTGTACCAACAGGATTCAAAGATTTGGATACAATGTTATCAGGATTGCAAAATTCAGACCTGATTATTCTAGCTGCACGTCCGTCTATGGGTAAAACAGCGCTCGCGCTCGATATTGCTCGTATGGCCGCAACAAGAGAGAATATACCAGTAGGAATATTCTCTCTTGAGATGAGTGCCCAACAATTAGTGGACAGAATGCTCGCGTCTGAGTCTCGTGTAGATGCTTGGAATCTTCGCACAGGAAGACTATCTGCTGATTCTGAATTCTCAAACCTACGTGACGCGCTAGACAAGCTATCTAAGGCTCCGATTTTTATCGATGACCAAGCTGGAAACTCTATTATGAGAATGCGTGCTACCGCAAGAAGATTAAAAAGTGAGCACGGTTTAGGTTTGATTATAGTCGACTATCTACAGCTCATGACAACATCTAAAAATTATGATTCGATGGTGAACCAAGTTACTGAGATATCTAGATCCCTAAAAGGTCTTGCTCGTGATTTGGATGTTCCAGTACTTGCACTATCACAGCTTTCTCGTGCGGTTGAATCTCGTGGTGGAAAGCCTAGACTCTCAGACCTCCGAGATTCGGGATCTATTGAACAAGACGCTGACGTTGTGATGTTCATACACAGAGAAGATAAATACAAAGATCAATCTGAGCGAACAAACCTAGCAGAAATATTGATTGAAAAACACAGAAATGGTCCTACCGGCAAGGTAGACTTGTATTTTGATGACAAGACCGGTTCTTATCTACCTATAGAAAAAGGAGATCTTGGAAGTTTTACTCCCCCACCAAAGCCAAGACAGATTGACGACAATGATATGTTTTAGAATATAAAAAGTACAAAAATGGATCCAATAGACAATCTCGCAAATATTTTCAAAAGATTCCCTGGTATTGGTGTTCGCCAAGCGAGGCGTTTCGTATATTTTTTATTGAATGCTCCAGATGAATATAAAAAAGAGCTCATAAAAGAACTAACAAATTTAAAATCAAACGTATCTATGTGCCCGTCTTGTTTTATACACTTTGCAAAAAACAACGAAAGTCTGTGTGATGTGTGTAGAAAAACAAATCTAGACCTGACTTCTCTACTTGTTGTAGAAAAAGATTCTGACTGTGAAAGCTTCAAGCGTACACATGCACACAAGGGTAAATATTTTATACTAGGTAGCCTCGTACCTCCTGTCGAGAAAAATGTACAAAGTCACATCCGAGAACGTGAACTGGTAAGATCAATAAGTGAATCTGCGGGCGGTGGACTAAAAGAAGTTATTTTAGCTTTTCCTGCTACTCCGGACGGAGAACATACTGATTCATATATTAGAAATTTACTGAGGGATTTATGCACAGAGAAAAACATACTGATTACTTCACTCGGAAGAGGTCTATCTACAGGAAGCGAGCCTGAATACGCAGATAGTGATACATTGAAAAATGCTCTTGGTAACAGGCACTAAAAATAAAACCACTCAATTGAGTGGTTTTATTTTATAGCTGTGATTTTAACTTTTGTGAATTCTTGTCTGTGGCCATTTGTCTTTTTGTAACGACTTTTTGGCTTGTATTTCATAACGATAACTTTTTGGTGACGGCCGTTTTCTATAAAGCTTGCCATTACTTTCGCTCCAGATATATAAGGAGTTCCGATAGTTGTGTCTTTACCGTTATCTACTAAGAGTACTTTTTCAAAGGCTATTTCGTCTCCTGCGCTGTATTTACCAGGCAATTTTTCGATTGTTAGAGTATCCCCGGCGCTAACTTTGTATTGTTTTCCGCCAGTAGAAATAACAGCGAATTCCTCGCTCTTTGAAACTGATTTTTTTGTTGCTTTCTTTGTTGCCATATAACAGCTATATATTATGCGAAAAGGCTTAAAAAGTCAATACTATTTGGTCAGATTACAGAATCAGGCTATAATCGACTCAATGAAACTATATAATTCACTTACCAAAGACATAGAGGAATTTAAATCTACAGGCAACACTGTGGGGTTATATACATGTGGTCCTACGGTCTACGACTATGTGACTATTGGTAACTGGCGTACTTATATTTTAGGTGATATTGTCCACCGAACTCTAAAATACAACGGTTTTGACGTAGATTATGTAATGAACCTAACGGACGTAGGTCATCTTACAGGAGACAACCTCGGTGACGCAGATACAGGAGAAGATAGAATGGAAAAAGCTAAAAAACGCGAAGGAAAAGATGCTTGGCAAATAGCGCAATTTTATATAGATGACTTTTTAAATTCATATAAAGAATTAAATCTCCTTCCTCCAAAAATATTTGCACGCGCAACAGAACATATAAGTGAGCAAATCGACCTAATCAAGAAACTCGAGGAAAAAGGTCTAACTTACAAGATAGACGATGGTATATATTTTGATACTGTAGCTTTTGAACAAAAAGGATACAAGTATGGAGAGCTTTCAAACTTAGATAAGATCAAAGCTGGCGCTCGTGTTGAGTTCAATCAGCAAAAAAAAGATCCTCGAGATTTTGCTTTATGGAAATTTAGTCCAAAAGATGAAAAGCGCGATATGGAATGGGAGTCGCCGTGGGGTGTTGGCTTCCCTGGATGGCACATAGAGTGTTCAGCTATGAGTATGAAGTATCTGGGCGAGCAATTTGATATACACGTAGGAGGAGAAGATCTAAAAAGCACTCACCACCCAAACGAAATAGCTCAGTCCGAAGGAGCAACCGACAAGGCACCTTTCGTTAGATGTTGGATGCATGGTGCGTTTTTGCAAGTAGATGGAGGCAAGATGGGTAAAAGCTTGGGCAATGCATATTCTCTGCACGATATAGTAGAAAAAGGTTTCTCCCCTATGGCCTTGAGATACTTTTATTTCTCTAGTCACTATCGCTCATCTCTAAATTTTACATGGGAAGCACTCGAGGCAGCTGAAAATGCCTACACTAGACTAGTTGCTCATATAGAAAATCTTGGTGAAGAATATGGAGACGAAGATTCTACATATATAAATAATTTCAATAACTTTATAAACAACGACCTTGAAATATCTAGAGCTGTAGCTCTGATTTGGGATCTTTTAAAAGATGATTCTATAGAAGACTCAAGCAAGCTTTCTACTATATCTACGTTCGATAAAGTTTTAGGTTTAAATCTTATAGAAACATCTCAGAAAAATAAAAATCAACAGTTACCAAAAGATGTAGAAGATCTTGCTCTGCAGAGACACAACGCGCGTACAGAAAAAGACTGGAAGTTATCTGATTCCCTGCGTGAAGATATAGAAAAATTGGGATACGAAGTAAAAGATCTACCAAACGGTGAACAAATAATCAGAAAAAATTAATTAAAAAACTATGGAGCTCTTGAAGCTCTGTAGTTTTTTAAATTTATTTGTATTAATTGTTTGGTTTTTCTACTGTAGATAGTTCTACAAAGAATGTAGTACCAGCTCCCTTTCCTTTTGATTCAAGCCAAACCTTGCCTTTGTGTGCATCTACAATTTCTTTTGCTAGGTATAAACCAAGTCCAGATCCTCCGGTGTTTACCTTACCTCCTTCTCCGCGACTAAACTTTTGGAATAAAGTTTTTGCAACTTCTGGGGTAACACCCATTCCTGTGTCTTTTATTGATAGCAAAACTCTGTCTAGTGGAGAGCGTGTCACAGATACATCTATAGAGCCCTCAGCAGTATATTTAATAGAGTTATCTATTAGATTTAGCACAACTTGGCGAATCTTTTCCATGTCACCATTTACCCAATAGTTATTGCCACTGTCGGTACTAAATTTCAATTTCAATCCCTTTTTTTCGGCTGTGATAGATAGATCTGTAGCGAGAGTACTAACTGCATCTGTAAAATCAAAAGGTTTCATTTCATATTTCATACCACCTTGTTCGATCTTAGAAACATTGAGCAAGTCCTCGACCACTTTTGTTAGGTGGCGACTTGATTCAAATACACGATCTACTGCTTCTTTTTGCTTAGGCTGAACTTCTCCAAAAGATCCATCTAGAAGCATCGAAGTATATCCTGTTATTGCAGTAAGTGGACTTCTGAGTTGATGTGATGCTAGTGACAAGAATTCAGTTTTTAGTTTATCTAGATCTTTAAGTTTTTCATTGGCCTCTGCCAAACTATCTGACAAAACTGCCAATCTCTCTTTCTGTCTAACTTCACGCATAACACCCTGAATCAGGAAATATCCTACAATAGAAAGCAGGACTAGGGTTATAACTATAATTATATGGATTATATCGAGACTGTTTATAAAAAGTAGTGAAAAAACTAAAGTCAAAAGCGCCAATACTAGAACCTGCACCCCAACTAACTTCATATTAAAAGCCTTGTAACGAACCATCGAATAAGTAACTAGAACTAAAAACAAGACCATTCCTATAGGACCAAATAAGTTAAATTCATATTGCTGAGTTATTTCACCTACTATGTTAGAAAGTGCAAATATAGCTAAAAATAGAACGTTCCCTATGGTGACTATTATAGATTGCTTGCGTGTAGCAGGATCTTCTATTTTGTGAGCTTTACTTAAACCTAAAAACAAAATTATTGGCAGTATCGTAAATTCAAAAATATAAATTATAGTCCAAAATACCCCTAGTACTGATTGACAGTTAACTAAGTCGAATTGACGCATCATATATTCAGATGGTAAAAACAAGGACACTGCAATCAAAAACAAGAAAAAGAATATTTTCAAAAAAACTCCAAGATCTTTTTTGTACACAAATACGTAAACAAAATAAAATGAAGATATGTATATGAGTACCTCAAACAATGCTAGTACTTGCCATGAAAAATGAACCAGCCCAGCACTAGCCGCTGTCCATTGAAACAAAATACTCAAAACCCAAAAAGCAAAAGATACAGTTAGAGTCAAGAAAAGAGACCCACGCAAGGAAAATTTATCCTTGAAAAATATCAAGAATCCCATTATAAGACTTATAAACACAATAGGAATATATGAATAGAAAAGCAATCTAGGTGCTATCGAAAAATCGAATATACCTAGTACGTTTGGTATTGCGTCTGGGCAAAGTAGTATGTCGTTCATCTTTATTCTTCTGTAACAGTAATAGAAAAGTTCTCTCTAATTACTGAGGTATAAAAAGTATATCCGACCGATATGCCCATAAGTATAAAAAGAAACAATATAAAATATTTTGTCGTTTTATCCATACAAGTGTATAATGATTATTATATCATGAGAATTTTATTTGTATCAAATGACCTAATAGCTGGAAACTTGGCCCGTAGACTTGTAGATGAAGGTCATGAGGTTAAACTCTATATTCACGAACGTGCTCGACGTGGAAATTTAGATTTTATAGTTCCAAAAACAAACAACTGGAAAGCAGAGCTTCCTTGGGTTGGTAAAGATGGACTAATTGTATTTGACGATGTTGGTTGGGGTAAAGAACAATCAAAACTCAGAAAACAGGGCTACACAGTTTTCGGTGGTTCTGTCGAAGGAGATAAGCTTGAAACAGATCGTGAATACGCGCAAGTTATATTTAGTAAATACGGACTAAAGACAAAAGAAACCAAAGATTTCGAAGCAATGTATGATGCAATCGAGTATGTCGAGAAAAACCCTAGAGCTTGGGTACTAAAACAAAACGGCCATGCTTCAAAGAGTATTAACTATGTAGGATATTTTGATGACGGAAGAGATGTGCTTAGTGTTTTGAAAAATTATCTTACTAATCCTAAAATAAACAAAGAACGTATAACCCTACAGGAGCGTATAGATGGAGTTGAGATTGGTGTCGGTCGGTATTTCAATGGTACTGATTGGGTTGGGCCTATAGAGTTCAACATTGAACATAAAAAGTTTTTTCCAGGAGATATTGGCCCCACTACAAGTGAGATGGGTACTTTAGCTTGGTACAGTGAAGACGAGAACAACAGACTTTTCAAAGAAGTCTTAAATCCACTTGTTCCATATCTCCGAGAGATTGATTTTAGAGGAGATTTTGAAATTAATTGTATAGTCAACGAAACCGGCGCTTGGCCTCTTGAAGCTACACCCAGATTTGGATCCCCTATAATTCATTTACACGATGAAATCCATATTTCACCATGGGGAGAATTTTTATATGCAGTTGCTCGTGGTGAAAAATACGACTTAAAGTACAAGAAAGGTTACGGACTAGTAGTACTAATCGCCCTCCCGCCTTTCCCATATACTAAAAAAGAAGCTTTTAGTGAGTTCTATGGTATGAATGTTTTCTTCCACAACCTAAATGGAGAGGATCCTTCACATATACATTTTGAAGAAATATCTAGAGATTTCGACAACGCAAACCAATTTTATATTTCAGACAATCGTGGTTATGTTTTGTACGTTACAGGTATGGGAGATACTCTACCTTTGGCGATAGAAGATACATATACTCGTATAAATAAAGTCATAATACCTAAAATGATCTATAGAAACGATGTCGGTAAGCGTTTTATGGATAGAGATGAAAAGAGACTTAGAGATTGGGGTTACCTATAAGAAAAACGCTCTGCGCAAAACAGAGCGTTTTTTATTTAACTTCGCATCTCAAGCATCGCACCTCCTATGATCATGAGAGCAATGGCTATAATCTTCGGGATCAGGCTTGATCTTGAAATTTTCTCATTGAATATATGTGGAGCGACAAGTGTTCCGACTAATCCAATCAAGAAGACATAGAAGTACTGAAGTAAACCGACAGCGTATACTTGTGCTATTTGAATTTTTAGACTAGCGAACATTACTGCTACAAGACCTATTGCGTTTAAGACCTCATTTGAAATATTTATTGCAATAGTTGTCTTGCTTTTTTGGTTCTCGCTCATGGTGTCATGGAGTTCTTTTCTAAATGTAGGTAGTGCTATGTAGCACACTAGGGCTGTGATACCCATACCCAAACTCATCCAAAACATTGAAGTTGGAAAAAGCGAAAGGTCGTCCATAGCTTGAGTTTTAAAGAAAACTGAACCCAAGGCTATGATTAGGGCTGAGATGCTCATTAGAAATGCTTCTCTGAATCTAAAAGTGAACTCTTTGAAATCTATGGCTAGCATTGCTCCTCCGAGTAATACCAAAAATGCATAGAAAAGATTGCTAACAGCAAGTTTTTCACCTAAAAATATAATCCCAAGTATATACACGAACACTCCTATCAGCTGGAAAAAAGGTATCACGGACGATACTGGAACATCTTCATTTTCAAGTGCTTTCAGATAGAACCAGAGCCATGAAAACTCTAATACTCCAGATAGTAGAAGTATAAGTACAGTTTTAGTAGGAAGAAATATTTCTATTCCACCTGTCATGCTTATAATCAGAAAAACAAAAGCTACTACGAAAGTAAACAATCCAGAAAACAAGAATAGTGCTCTGATCGGAGCAACGTGTTTTACAAGATACGAGTCAGATATGTTTACTAAGGCAAAACATAACGGGGCTACTATTGCAGCCAATATAAACCATGTTTGCATAAAATTACTTTTCTATATTAAATAACATTTATTAATAAAAATCAAATATCTATATCCCCTCACTTTTTAAACCTTCTGCATATTCACGCATCTTACGTGTAAGTTTATTTGGGAATTTTATTAGAATTTTAATATGCAAATCCCCTCTTTTACCTTGAGCTTTAGGCACACCTTTTTCCTTTATGCGCAAGATTTCTCCGTGAGTTATACCTTCAGGTATTTTCAAGTTTACAACCCCGTCTAATGTTTCTACTTTGTACTCTGCTCCCAGTAGAGCATCCGATAGCTTTATACTTAGATTCATACTAAGATTTGATCCTTCGCGGGTAAAGACTGGATGTGGAGTTACATTTATTTTTATATACAAATCACCTGTTGTTCCATGAGACATGGCTTCGCCCATACCGGTCATACGGATCATTTCTCCATTTTGAATACCACTAGGGATCTTGATAGATATTTCTTCTTCTTGACGTCTTACGCCTGCACCACGACAATCCCCACATTTTTCTTTTGGAATTTTTCCGCTTCCTCCACACTCTTCACAAATTCGATTTGTGCTAATAGTGCCCAGGAAAGATCTTTTCATCTCTCGAACTTGGCCATTTCCATTGCAGTGCTTGCAAGTTTCAGTACTAGTCCCTTTCTTTGCACCACTACCATTACAAGTCTCACATGTAGAAACTTTTGTAATCAGTATTTTACGTGTTACACCGAACACAGATTCAGCAAAATTTATACTTATCTCTGTAGAGATATCTCTACCTCTTCTAGATTGTCTACCATGTCCCATTCCACCACCAAAAAAATCTGAAAATATTTCATTTAGATCTCCCATATCAAAGCCCTGGGCTCCTCCGAAGCCTCCACTAAAATCAAATCCTCCAAAACCACCTGCTCCGCCTCCGCCTGGAAAACTTTGTCCGAACTGATCATACTGAGCTCTCTTTGTGTCATCAGAAAGTGTCTGGTAGGCTTCATTGGCCTCTTTGAACTTTGAATCATCACCACTGTTTTTGTCAGGGTGGTATTTATGAGCTAGCTTGTGAAAAGCTTTTTTGATCTCGTCTTTTGTTGCTGTTTTTGATACACCGAGTACCTCGTAGTAGTCTTTTTTAGCCATAAGTTTTTACTTCAAGTCGTATTTATAAATTTATAAAATAAAACCAAGTATAAATTTTAAATAAATCTTTTTAGAAAGGTACAAATAGTGAAGCGATCATCATGAGACATGCACCTATTAGTGCAGCGTTCTTTGTGAAAGCGATTGTTTCGTTCATTTTTGCACTAGGATCTTTTTCTTTCCAAAAAGCGTGCATTATAAAAGTTGTAGGCACCAAAAACAAAACTATTAACCAAAAACCAAGTATGATTCGGAAATTCAATAAGATCGATAGTCCTCCCAAGAGCATTATGGCCCCTGAAAAAACAACACTGAAACTAGCAGCTGGTACGCCCTTCATCTTTGCATACCCAGCAAGGTTTTTGTGGTGCAAAATATGATTTACTCCGTTATATATAAAATATCCTCCAAATATAATGCGTCCAATTAGAAATATAGTGTCCATAAAATACAAATTTTATTACTTATAATGTGCTTAGGATTATACCACAACGAGGCTTTTTTGTGTATAAATAGCGTTTTTTTCTATTGACAAAAAGTATTTTATACTGTATACTTGACATACAAAAGAAGTTGTGGTTTCGAAACAAGTCGATTTCTCAAACATACCTTTCATTTGTAATTTTATTAGCTAGCAAAATTTTCATGACTGGTACTATAAAAACAATCGTAGATGGTAAAAATTTTGGATTCATCACTGCAGAAGGATTCGAGAAAGATCTTTTCTTTCATATGAACTCTCTTTCAGGTGTTGATTTTTCAGATCTAAGACAAGGTGACACTGTGTCATTTGAAGTTGAGGACGGACCAAAAGGTAAAAACGCTGTAAATGTTACACGCGCATAATACCCGCCTAACAAAATAAAACCACCCCAATTGGGGTGGTTTTATTTTTTAACCAAATTATTTTTTATTTTTCTTTGGTTTCTTTTTTTCTTTTCTTCGAGATTCGTTTCCTTTTGCCATATATTTAAGATTAATTTATAAATACAATTTATATAATAACATTTATTTTAGTAGATGATATTAACAGTGTTGCCTTCCTGTGTATATTTAAACTTTTCGGTTTCTTGCACATGACCATCTTCGTACCTAACTGTTGCAGTATCTCTTGATGGATCTGTGTCTACACTCAGAACATACCAAGTTCCTCCCAATACTGGCGACTTTGTAGAGATCTTAGATATATTTTTGCGTATATAATCTTCAACAACGATCCTTTCGAACAAATCTTCGCAAGATACGTCATTTAACTCAAAACTATAATCTATATTTTCCATATCTTTGTATACATATATTCCATCACCGCGATCAACCATCTCTCCGAAACCTATATTGGCAATACCTTCACCAAACATTATAGAAAGCTGTTCTTTGTTTGTAATACCTTCTGCGCTTGTCTCCCACCACACAAGAGCTGTGCGAGTCATCGCCATCTTGTCTACATCACCCACACTGCCAACAAAAGGACCTTTTTTACTGTCTTTTTCACTCGGAATATTATTGAACTCCCCGGTAACCTCTTGGTCCTTAAGGTACATTGTGAGCCACGCTTTGTCTATAAGATTGTTGTCTGTGACATTTTCCTTATAAAAACATAGTTGTGTCCCACCTGATAAATCCGTAACTGGCTCTACTTTTTTATTTGTTTTACTAAACAAGAAATATCCCCCGACTAATACAGCCACCGCTAACGCTATTAAAATTATTTTCTTTTTGTTCATGTTTATTTTTTAAATTTCTAATATTTTATAAATCTATTTCAAAGACTTTATTTTTTGATGACTCACCTTTTACCAAAACTACTCTCGACTGCGAAGTGTTGAAGTACTTGGCTAAAGATCTCACAATCGCTTTGTTCGCTTTTCCATCAACCGGAGGCTCTCTGACCTCAACTTTGTACATCGGAGTATCGTGAACTATTCCTGGGAGATCCATAGGGTCTTGGTTTAGACGCTCCACCTTTTCTACCTTAGAACCAGTCTTAGCTTTTACAATAATTCTCATCTCTTCTAAGATATTTTAAATACAGACTCTGCTATCTCCAAGAATTTTATTTTTGTTTCCGGAGTCTTTTCATAGTGCATAGAAATAATTTCGCCAATCTTTTTAAACTGTCTAACAAAACCAAAAGCTTCTTCTGGTCCAAAAGTATAGAACCCTCCGATTGGGATAAGTGCAAAATCTGCTTCTAAGTTCGAAACATCTATACCAGATTCGTAGAACATATCTCCTGCAAAATATATTTTCTTTGAATCAATTTCAAGTAAAAATCCGAAATTCTCTTCAAGTGGAGCAGATACGTTTGGTCCGTGGTCTACATTGAAAACTTCTAACTTTATTCCATTTATATCTAAGGTCTCCCCTTCTTTTATTACGACAATTTCAAACGGCAATGTATCTTCACCAAGTGTCTCTCTGCACTCGTTGTTTATATAAACTTTATTTGGACAAAGTGCCTTTATATGATCTATTGAAAAGTGATCGCCGTGTATATGAGAAACAATAAAAGTATCGACTGTAATACCCTCTAGTTTTTCAATTGGTGTATATTTACCAATATCTAAAGCAATCCTGAAGCCGTTTTCTGATTCAAAAATAAATCCTGATTGTTCAAATTTTTCTATCTTCATACGAGTATTATACCACGGTCGCTATTTCTTGTTTTTTCTCCTTAGGATGATTGTTGTCATAAGTGTATTTATGATGATCATGACGATTGAGTGTAGTGTAGTCGCTATGTTGTATGTTTCAAGAGAAAAAAGAGTTAGCGTGTGACGAGTAACATTCATACTATATAAAATAGGTGTCTCAGTTTTTGGTTCTCTCCATGTTTTTCGTATAGTTGGAATAAAAGCTATTAGGTCTATAGTTACGACTATGATCACTGACAGACTAGGGTCTTTCGTGAGTAACCAAGGGATTATTCCCAAAAGCGCAGCTACGAGAAAATACGTATCAGATTTCTTGATATCTTTGAACCCATATTTTAGTGAGAATAAAAATATAATTAAAGTAAAAATCTCTGCACAACCTGTTGGGATAGCACCTACACCAGCACCTCCTGCAATTTGTCCAAAAAAAATCACCCCGGAAACAATAGTCCAAACTAACCAAGTGTATGGATGAGGTCTGACCCTATGCTTAAATACATCAATCAGGTATGGAATATTCCCAATTATTGCGATCACTCCTCCAGATATAGCTAAAATTTCTTTCATGTATTAAATATAACTTTAATCTACAAAAATAAAAACCCGAGAATCCTCGGGTTTTTATTTTTCATAAACTATGAAAGGTGTTTTGAAACGAGCTTTGTCATTTCAAACATATTTACTACTGCCTTTCCTCCGAATACAGCTTTTAGATTTGCATCTGCGTTTATGTTTCTCTTGTTCTTTGGGTCTTGAAGATTGTGCTTCTTGATATAAACCCATAGAGCCTTTACAACCTCACTTCGAGGCATTGGACCCTTACCTACTACAGCTGCTAGTTCATCACTAACACTTAGAGGTTTCATAAATGCAGAATTTGCTTTTTTTGCTGGCATATTTTACTTTGGCCAAAACACAACTTTAAATGTGCTGGCTTACTAAATTAATTATAAGTTCTCTAGCCATGTAATTATACAATATTTGATATAGCTTTGTATATAGCCAACTGAATAACTCTATAAAATCAAGGTTTTAGGAGATTCTTTCTAATATATTCAATTATAGGAGTCTTTCCATCTCCTCTCACTAATACGGTTGTATCCTTCTTTATATTATTTCTAAAATTAAGTAAATTATCAATAAAATATCCTACATCCTCTGGTGTTACGCCGTCTCTTTTTATACCAAATTTATTTTGCTCAATAATGAGTGCATTTTTTTGCTGTTCATACAAAGGCAGAGGAATTGAATATACTGGTTTTCCTAAGTACATAGCTTCTGAGAGTAGAGTATGGCCAGCTGTGGATATTATTCCCGAGCATTTCTCTAGGATATCCATAAATTTCTGATCTCCATAATCATACAAATGAACATTTTGAGATAAAGGGGCGCTTATCTCGCCTGCTTTGAATACATTGAAGTTAATACTCGGAATAGCCGAAAATATTCCTACCATATCGCTAACGGTTTGATCGAGATTGTACTGGGGAGATAGGTAAACTAGTATATTACTGTTATCTATTACATTATTGGAAATTCCTCTTATTTCATTTTTTATGATAGGTGCAAAAATTAATAGTTCCTCAGCGTTTTTATTTACATCAAAATTAAAAAATGAACAAACAATACGTGCAGTTGCTTTTGGGAAAAACATTCTCAAACGATCTACCTCATCCTTGAAATTAATTCCATTTATACTCTCCTCAAAAATACCTGAGAGGTACTTGCTCTGTTGATCTATCGTGATTAGTTGGATATTATTTTTATATGCATATTGGGCACATATAGGTTCGTAATCACTTATAACCAGATCAGGCGTACCAATTGTTTTGGATACTCTTTCAAAAGCTAGTTCATTTATACTTTTGTAATCTTTTTTATTTCTTTCTAATTTTTCAGTAGCGGTAAAATCAATCCCATTTCCGTTGCTTACATAAAAAGGAACCGCAACCTCTACCACTACAATATTTTCATTTTTATCAAAGTATTTCGTGTAGAATTCAAAACTGAAATCATAGGCAAATATAACTATCTCCGAATCTTTTGCCAATTCTAAAATAATTGGCAACTGGCGTTGACTGTGCCCACTACCGATACCGCATATACCATAGAGTATTTTATTCTTCATAATAATTTTAAGATTTCTTCATAAATAAATTTTGATGAACCAGTTGCAGAGTACACTGGTACTGTAGTCAGTGTCTTTGAAAGTGAGCTAAATAAATGTTTATGGCTATCTACTGAAGAGTCTCCTATGTATACCTCTCCAAGTCTATCTAAAATAACATCTACCTTAATCGTATCCAAGAAAAATGGATATAGTGTATGGAGTGCGGATTGCATATCCTCCTTTTTTATTTCTTGTATATAGTCATTTACCCTTACGAGAACAACTGCTTTTATATTGACACTGTCGTCAACACTACTAGATTTTACTTCTTTTAAAACAATCCTATCTCCGTAATCAATAAAGTTTTTAAAATATTTATCATCTAAATTTTCAAAATCTCTTTTTCTAATTGTTATTGATTTTGTACCAGCAATTGCTTTTAATGTGCTGTCTTCAAAAGAAACAAATGTCTTGTCTCCTGAAAATACATCTATTCGTGGATCCTGTAGGGATTCGATTAGAATAGATGTTTTCCCAGAACCACTATGTCCTACCAAAAGGATATATTCATCCGAGCCCATACAAGCACTGTGAACAGGAAAAATATTCATGCTAATACATTTCGATCTGACCATCCCGTAGATCAGATGGTATACGTCATCTGGTATTTTGCTTCCCCATGTGTCATAAATTATGCATCTATCTTTTTCTTGCACAAAAGATAGATTACTCGATTCATTGTGTTCTATTATTAAATCTGGTTTTATATCATTATCTGATAATAGTGAAATTCCAGGAACTCGAGCTCTCAGTAAAACCATCTCTTTGTCTGAAAATAATATTTTACTATTACTAAATACTCCAACAGTAAATTTATTTAAAAATGAAAAATATAACTTTGTCATATTAGTTTTCTTTACAATAATCATAAACAATCCTACCCACTTTCTCTGCCCCTTCTATACCAAAAATATTTAGCAACTCACAAGCAGGAGTATCATTTTTATCCTTGACTTGCTCCCTAGTGTCTTTTACTAGATTACCTAATAATTCTTCATCTAGTGTGGTATTGATAGCATTTTTAATTTGTTCAAGCACCTTATCTTGAGTATCAAAATAATCAATCTTGTTTCCAAGTTCTGACCAATCAATCTTAGTATCTAAAAGTTTTTTTGTTTCCAATATAGAAACCTGCTGACCTTGACTATCATTTGCTGGTGGTAGCCACACTGTCGGTATGTTAAATATTGCAGTGTCATATATATTGCCAAGTCCAGGCGTCATGAATGCGTATTTTGTATTGTTTAATATCTCACACATGTCAGTCCTATTATAACTTTTTACTCTTGGATGATTCAGCCTACTCGCAACAGCTTGGCTTGTTGCGATAATCAAATTTTCATCTTTATCTATACATTTTTCCACTACTTGAATACATAGCTTCGCATAATTCTCAAAATCTTTCGCGTCGAGTAATGGATTTTGCAATCCCCCCATATTTAAAAGTGTGTACTTTTTCGAAATTTTTGGAGATTTTTTAGAAACTATTGGAGGTACTATTCTGGTGTCCTTTGGAAAAGAATTTGGTTCATCTACTAATCTGTTTTTAACACCAAAGAAATCCTGTGCTATGTATAAGTCGGATTGTCTTACTAGCTTCGGTATGCTTTTCCAATACCAAGTCAATGAATCATATATAATAGTTTTAACACTAGCTTTCTTTGCGATGCCAATCATCTCGAAATCAAGAGCTGTAAAAAATATGTCATATTCTTTTATTACTTTTTCCAAATCAGAATTTTTTAAATTCGTAGAATCATGTATAGAATCATATGGCAAATCTTTTTGTAAATCCAGTGTATGTGACTTACCCAAATACCCCACAAACTCAAAACTATCTCTAATATACGGAAAAAAAGTTGCAACAGCGGCAGTTGGTCCAAAACCAAATGGTTCGGCATTCAAAAGAATTCTTTTTTTAGATTTTTTTATATTTTTCTTGCCCATACAACAATTTACCAAGTAGAGTCAGCTTCTCTGCTTCCCGTACTTTGTTTAAAACTTCATAATTAGAATATCTTGATTTTTTACTTGCATGCATCAATGCCTCACGAACATTGCTTCCAATTCCTGATATAAATGCATGATTTCGTACTTCTAATAGCTCGGCATTATCCTCTCGAGCAGGACCAGCAGCTACATATGCAACAAACCGAGTCTTGCCTGACTTGTTTTCAGTATTTGCATGAGTTGTTCGACTATCCCATGTGACAATATCACCCATACGTATAGGTATAGGTTCTGCGCAACTCTTCAATAATTCAGCGACTGGAGCGGAATCATCTAACTGTACAAACTCACCTGTCTCAGGGGCAAAATTTTTATATTCTTGAAATAGTGATTTTGATCCTGGGACCCCAACAAAAGTCCCTCTCTCGACTGGGCAATCTGATAAAGCTAGTACTCCTTGAATAGTTTTAAAATCTGGATGAATACGCGGATTTTGATCTACGTGTAAAGGTAGTCCATACGATTCCTCATGTTTTGGCAATTTAACCCCCAACCGATCAAAACTAGTCCACAAATCAGTTCTACCCCAGATCAATACATGGTGTATGTAAAGTCTAAGTGATTGTCGAATGCTCGAGAGTGCTCTATCGTGATAAATTTCAAAAAAACCACGAGACAAGAATGACACTCCGTTATGGTCGCTTGGAGTATTTATCCATGAATCTTGATTGTCGAGATCGCAACTACCGCCACTAATATCATGTATTATTTTGTGCATCCTTTCTATTGCATAATTGCATACTTCCCTTAATACTACACTCTTACCCACCACAATCCCATATTTATTCCATGTGTCCCAAAAAAGTTCTTCGTTTTCAAATGGATCATATGAGATCGCATATCCATCTGATCCAATTGGGTATTTTTCTATACTCACAATGGTTTTTTTATAAGAATCATACCTCTCAATTAATTCAGGTTTTTTTAGATTAATATTTAGACTATTTATGAGATCTCTTAATAAGATATCGAAATTTACTTCAGAAATATCAGTTTTCTCAATTTTCTCAACAATACCTTTTATGTGTTCATCGAGCAACATATACATTTATTTTAACATTATTTCATACAAATTATATTTGACAATATCCTTTTTATAATGTATTCTAAGCTCAGAATTTATAATATATGAAGAAAACTGAATTTGTACTAGGCTCCTCGAGCATCCAAAAACTTAAAGCCTTGGAAAAAGCCTGTGTGTTGTTGTATCACAACGAATACGACATACTTGCAGTGAAAACATCTTCTGGACAAAACGAGCAACCTGTAGGTTTCGAAGAAACATACAGCGGAGCACTCACAAGAGCAGAAGGTGCTAGACAAGCACACCCAGATAAAATCGCCATAGGCATAGAGAGCGGTATATTTTTCGTAAATGATAATATCGTCCTCGATATAGCGGTAGTGGTAGTGATATCTAAAAACGGCCACAAAATCGTATCTACTTCGACAGGGATTCAATTCCCGAAAAAATACGTAGACGAAGCTAGTGTGCGAGGTTTTGAAAAAACATGTGTCGGAAATATTATTGCCGAAAAGATGGGTGGAGATCGTACAGATCCGCACAAGATCCTCACAGGTGGAGAAGTGACTAGAAGCGCCACTCTATCAGAGGCCCTGCTTGTAGCCTTAAAACAGCTTTAAAAGAACCCTTTGTCATAATTGGCAAAGGATTTTACTTTGTTATACTTAGAATCAAACGTTCTAAAACAAAAAAATATGTATATAAAATATAACAATTCTGATAATTCATTTAGAAACGATCTTGTGCAAGAGGTCAATGCTTATTTTGAGAAAAATAAAATTTCAAAATACGGCAACTGGAAATTGTATATAAAAACCATACTCTTCCTAAGTCTGATTCCAATACTCTATGTGTACATAGTTTTCTACACACCGGACAGCAACACACTTTCTCTCGGACTATGTGCACTTTTAGGATTAGTTTTTACGGGTATTGGGTTCAACATCATGCATGATGCGGCCCATGGAAGCTTTTCAAAACGACAGTGGGTTAACAATACAATTTGTAGAGTACTCGAGTTAATACTCGGGGTTTCAATTGAAGTGTTATGGAAAAACAAACATAACATAAACCATCACTCTTTTGTTAATACGCTAAAAGATGAGGATATTAGTCTATATCCTCTAATGAGGACACTAAAAGATGAACAGAAGCGACTCTGGTTCCATAAATTTCAGCATATTTATGCGCCAGTGCTATATTGTTTGTTATATATCGTCTGGCTGTTTAGGGATTTATATAAATACATCCATCAAAGAGTTCACGATCGTACTATAAAAATGAGCAAGCTTGATCACTTTTTATTTTGGATTAGCAAGCTTGGTTATTTTTTTATATTTCTAGTTTTACCTTGTATGTTAGTGGGATTTGTCCCGACAATCATCGGGTACTCTGTGTGCGGGGTGGTTTGCGGTTTTGTAATATCAATAGTTTTTCAGCTGGCACACGTAGTAGAGACCAGCACATTCCCTGCTGTAGATAAAAAAACAGGTAGAATTGAGGTATCTTGGGCTGAAAGCCAAGTCCGTGAGACATCAGATTTTGCTGTAAAGTCAAAAGTCATATCGTGGCTTGTAGGAGGTTTGAATTTTCAAACAATTCATCACCTGTTTCCCGGAATATCTCACGTGCATTATCCAAAGATATATATGATTGTAGAGAGTGTTTGTAAAAAACATAACATAATCTACAACAAAGTATCTTTCTCTGGTGCGATCAGTTCACACTTTAGGACATTGCACAGACTAGGTACCGCTGCATAAACCAGGCATCGCCTAACAAAAAAGCTCCCTTTGTGGAGCTTTTTCTTTATACATTTTTTCCTGCAACATATCCAGTAGTCCAGCAGAGCTGGAGCGAGTATCCACCACTAGGCCTGTTGATGTGTAACAGGTCTCCAGTAAGGTACAGATTGTTGAATAGTTTTGAGCGCATAGTTTTTGTATCGATTTCTTTTAGTACAACTCCTCCGTCCGCTACAACAGCTCTGTCATACCCCATGAGACCAGATATAGTCACAGGTAGAGCTTTTAGAGTCTGAACTATGTATTTACGTTCCTCTTTGTTTATAGAGTGAACTTTTTTATCAAAATCTATATCTTTAAAAAGCATCTCCAAACCTTTGGTCATACCTTGTGGAACTATGTCTTTGAAAACATTTTTGAGAGACTTGTTTTTATTTGCATCAAATACTTTTATTATTTTCTTTTCTAAATCTCCAAGTTCTGTATCTGGATAGGCATCGATTTTAGCAGTCACCAAACCGCTGTGCAGTAGTTCAGAAACTTTTTTTGAACTATTTAATATCAATGGCCCAGATAAACCAAAGTGTGTAAAGAGTACTTTACCAGTTTTTGAAAACTGTTTTTTACCATCTAAATAAAATATTATCTTCATGAAAGACATAGATACTCCAGCCAGTGTGTGTACCCACTTATCTTTTACTTTGATTGGCACAATCGTCGGTGTCGGATCTACAACTTCATGCCCTAGATCGCTTAGCCACTTAAACCCGTCACCAGTCGATCCGGTTTCTGGGTGCGATACTCCACCTGTAGCAAATATAAAAGACTTGGCTTTGTATATTCCATCCTTTGTCTGTACGCTAGCAATATTTTTACCACTACCATCACGCGTAACTTTTAGTACAGATTGGCCTAACTTCAGTTCAACCTTGCCTTTTTCAAGATACTTTTTCATTGCCATATACACGTCGTAAGCTTTTTCGCTTTCAGGAAATGCACGTTTGCGAGCTTGTACTACTATAGGTAAGCCCAATTTTTCAAAAAAAGTAAAAGTATCTTTGTTGTTAAATTGTGAAAAAGGCGAAAATAAAAAATCCGCTGCCTTGTCGTAGGACTTTAGAAAAGTACGTAAGTCTTCTTCGGCATTTGTTATGTTACATCTACCACCACCAGTAATCTTGAGTTTTTCTCCGAGAGATCGATTCTTCTCAATCACTAAAACTCGTTTGCCGGACTCGGCAGCAACACCAGCGGCCATCATCCCACTAGCTCCTCCGCCTACTACTATGCAATCGTATATTTCGCTACTCTTCATATCTTTCTATTCTGTTGTGGTTCCATCAAATTCTGCTTCGTTTTCCATAGCATCTTTCTTTGTCTCTCGTACGATCCCGTCTTTGTGGTGAGCTGGAGAATATATAGTATAAAGTCTCAAACTCTCTGTGCTTGAAGTGTTGACTACGTTGTGTTCTGCACCAGCTGGTACAACAACAGCATCTCCGTCGCTAACTTCATAAATATTGCCATCGATTATCACCTGACCCACACCTTTTTCAAATCTGAAAAATTGGTCATTTTCTTTGTGAACTTCTAGACCGATCTCTTCACCTGGCAAAAGAGTCATCAGCACAAGCTGAGAATGCTTGCCTGTATACAATACTTTTCGAAAATTCTCATTTTTGAGTGTTAGTTTTTCTATGTTGTCTTTATATCCTTTCATACTTTTATTATACAACACAAAACACAAACAAAAAACCTCTCAGTTCATGAGGGTTTTTTGTGAGAATTTACTTTTTTCTTCTCTTACTTTTGCGATTCTTCTTTGGTTTTCTAGCCGCAAGCATCGCCTTTTTTATAGCAAGACGCTTCTTTGTCTTGCGAGGGTGATGATTTTGAGGCTTGATATCCTGACTTATTCTTTTTGCCATATGTTCAATATTAAACTAATTTTCATAAATAGTACAGTGCGCTAATCTCGTATTTTCAATATAAAGTCCGGTACAACTTTGTCTTTTATATACTGATTTTGGATTGATTTGGGTAGCTTTGTAAAATTTCTAACAAACTTCCTGCACCCACTAGCCCCACAGTTACACTTCATGGTCCAGATATCGTCACTAGCCAAGATTGTCGAATAGTCGATCAGCACCTCTTCATTTTTCAAGATGTCGCAAATTGAATATATATAGAGTTTATTTTTATCTTTTAAAACTTTTGCATTGGGTAGGCACGAGTGATTTACCATATCAGCTAACCTGTTTTTGGGGCTGATAAAAAGATTTTTATTGAAACGATATGCATTTGATCTTTCTGTCTCGTCCATATCGTCGTCTTCATCGCAAGTGACAAACTTCCCTTTTATCTCAAAAAGTTTTTTATCTTTTTTGAAATTGGTGCGAGTGAAAACACCGTTACCATTGCGTGTGTTTTTGATTTGAAAAAATTTATCTTCTGTTTTATTTAAAATGATCACCATGCCTTTAGTTTTATTTTAGACCCGTCTTCTTTGTAGTATAGATATACAGATTTTCAACCTTCTTGCGAGCCCATGGGGTTCTGCGTAAAAATGTCAGACTAGATTTGATACTCGGGTCATTTATAAAACAATTGATATTGATCTCGTTGCCGAGCTCTTCCCAGCCGTATTGCTCAACTAGAAAATTGAGTATGTGCTCGAGCGTTTTGCCTTGCCGTGGGTTGTTTGGGTGTTCTTGCATATGTATCGAATCCTACCATTTAAATTAGATTGAGTATATAATCATTTTTATGAACAAAGTATACGAAGATGAAGACGAAATAGAAGAATTGATCGAAACAAAAGATAGCAATGGCAACACTCTCGCACACGGAGACTCTGTCATTTTGATTAAAGACTTAAAATTAAAAGGCAGCTCTATTGTTATAAAGAAAGGCACTAAAGTTAAAAGTATCCGCCTAACTGATGAACCAAACGAGATAGAGTGCAGTGTAGATGGTATGAAAGGTATTGTTTTAAAAACAGAATTTCTAAAAAAAGCTTAGAGCACTTTTATCTTTATACTCACCTCATCGCCTTCGAAAATCCCCTCCTTGGAGCGGATTTTCTTGTTTATACAGAGTAAGTATCCAGATTCTTTGTGAGGAAAAAGCGAAGTATCCCAAGCACTCTTGCCAATCTCGACGCGGATTTTTACAAAACCTTTGGTAAATACTTTTCGAATATCTTGCGAAAGCTTCTTGTCTAGTGTTACAAAATGCCAGCCACCGTCTCCCGGCCATCGCCACACCTTTGTTTTGATTGTAAAATTCTTCTTCATAAAAACCGATCAGTTTGTACCAGTTTTATCTCTTGGAATTTATTGCGATATATCCTAGCAATACTGCATATACCAAGTGATCGTCGACAAAAGGATTATTTTCAGGGAAAAGCAGAGACGCATACATGAGTAGCATCATAAAAATACCTGCGACCGCTCCCCACTTCACGTATCTGTTTAGGATCAATGTTACTCCGACAAATAAAAGTCCGAGCATGAAAAGCCAATCAACCAGCACAACTCCCGCCAAGCTATTGAAAAATGTAGCAAAAGGTCCCTGGACGGCGTTTGCAAGAAATCCTGTTGTTGGACTTCCGCCAGCGATCCAGGCCTTGCTAGACTCGGTCGCAATCCCTAAACCAAAAGTCTTGTCTAAAAAAGCCCAGAGAAATATAAAGCCCATCAACAAGCGAAGTGTAGTGATGGAGAACACTTTTGAAAAAATTTTTGTCATATATTTTATTTATCTATTTATAAATGTGATTGTAAGTTGTAATACTGTAGCGAAACTAACCCAGAGCACATACGGAATCTGTATATACGTGATCCAGCGAGCGTGTGGAAATATTGCGATCATCGCCCACACAAGTGTCCCTAGTACTAGCAATATATCTATCGCAGCAAGAGTGTTGTTTTTGAGACCGAACTGAAAATATGTAAAAGAAAAATTGAATATCAGATTTAAAATAAACGGTAGCGCGACAACAAAAGGTATTTGCTTGGTCACTAGTTTGTAAAATACAGTTCCAAATGAATACGCGATCAATATGTATAGAAAAGTCCATACTGGACCAAATATCCACGACGGTGGAGCCCACGAGGGTTTTAAAAGCTCCGAATAAGAAGTGAAGTTGTTCATGTATATAATTATATCAAATTTTTGCAAAGTATTTCTTTGCATCTTCAAGACCACCCAGGTTTGTGACGTTAGTAAATCCATGTGATAAAAGTATCTCCAGAGCTCTACCAGATCTACCGCCACTGCGACAATATAGATACAGCTCTGTATCTATCGGAACATCGGGTGTCTCACCCTCCTCGATCCGAGCAAGTTCAAAGTTCAGTGCACCTTCTACTGCACCACTATCGAACTCTTCTTTTGTGCGAACATCGATTATGTATTTCATGTATTTATATTAATATTTATAAAAATAAAACACCATTATGTACGGCGTTTTCTTTTTATTTTATTCCTTCTTTTGTTTTTTCTTCTCCTTTCTCTTTTTGCTATATTTCTGATATGAATTTTTTCTCCTAATCCTCTAAGTTTAGCAATACCTTCTGCTGTCCAAAATATCGATGGGACAACCCCACCTACCCCGGATATAGCGTTTGGCTCAAAACCCAAATGTCTTGTGCATATATAACATATAACTTCTATGCCTTCTGATGAGACACTGGAATTACTTCTATTGTCATATCCTAAGATACAACAATTTTTGTAAGGAGATATGTTGTTTCCACACCTTACACAAACTACTTCTTTTGGAATTTCTTGTACTTTGCTTTTAATAAAAATTGAAAATATCTTCATTCCCATAAGGACTCTTTTTTTGATATTAACATAACCAAAAATAAAAACCACCTTTTAGGTAGTTTCTTATTATTTAAATTTTACCCTCCCCTCGTCGTAAACCCTATCGAGAAGATCCGAATAAAATTGCCGCGGGTCATACAAGGCAAGTATACCTTTTTTATAAAAAGGTGAACTGAAGAAATCAAAAGTCATATCGTTTCTTGCATTCTCCAGTGCGCTTATCATCTCCTCCTTGCTCATTTTCTCCGAGCATTCTTCCCAGTCAGTCATCGCAATAACGAAGTTTGAAAAATTTTTTTCATTACTTGGATCTTCCTCTTCGCTAAAAACAGAGACTTCGATTTTTTGAGTTTTTGTCTTTTTAAACTCAACATTTCCGATTTTTATAAAGAAGTACATGATGCCTGTTACACAAAATACGGCACTGGCAATCCCTAAAAGGATCTGAAACAGTATTGAATCGAACATGACAAAAGTTTTTTACCATATTACACCCAAAAAAATAAAAGTCTAGAGTAAAAATAAAGCCTCGGTCGCAAAACCGAGGCTAACAAAGGCATTAGGGTCGCCAGCTGGTGCTGGCAGAATTCAAGCAATCGAAGACTGCTTTACTTGGGGTATCACTTTCACAGGACCCCTCAACCGCTCTTCAGAAGAAAGAACTTTAGACCCATAACCATTTCGCTCGCCACTACTTTGGTCAAGCCTTCGTTTTAAACAACATATCACCTAAAAAATAAAAATCAAATCGCCAAAGAACCTCCGAGACGAGAAGCGATTATATCCGATTTTACTTCTTATTTATTGCCAAAAAGTAAGTATAAGTCCAAATATAAAAAATATTACAAGCTGATATCCAGACTGGATCAAAAATCGTGCCCAAGATACCTTGCTAGAATCATTGTTCCACATAGCTGTCCCAGCGATTGTCGGCACTATAAATGCTCCCCAAATCCACAGCGAGCGAGATAGACCAGAGACAGTTTGTGTATCTGCTATCAAATGAACAAGTACTAAAACTTGAAAAAAGACGAGTACGAACTGTATAAAATACAGTGGCATTGCTTTTTTCTGCATTTCTTTTCTCCTCTCTAGATCATATTGATCTGCACCGACTACTCTAGCCCACGCTTTTCCAAACAAAGGGCCGTACCATATCGCACCTACTACCAAAGATAGAACTGCACAAACTAAAATTGCAAAATAATTTATTGTTGTTTCCATAATATAAATTATACAATAAAAAAATAAATTGGATACCAACCTGCAGATATTTATATCATTTCAGCTTTTTGCAAAATGCTAGAATGTCTTTTGCGCGAGGAGTTAGTCTGTGGCGGATATTTGGACCATCACTTCTTTTCATGAGGAGTCCTGCAGAAGTCATTTTGCGCACATGGTCAGAGGTATTTTCATAGCCTAGCTTCAATTTTTCTGATATATCAGATACTGAAAGTTCTGGCTTGCGGTCCAAGAGCTCCAGAATCTCAAGCCTACGCTTGTTTGCGAAACCTTTTGCGATTCTCTCAATTTTTCTAAAATCCATATTAAATATATTTTATATCATTTTGTAATTTTGCAAAATGCTGAAATGATAATTTATTTTTTGTTTATTTCACTGAGGCGGAATTTGATGATCTTCTGGATGAGTGCCACGGGCAGAGGCTTGTCGTATGGAAAACGGATACAACCTTTTGAATACTCTATCCCCTTTGCTTTCAATTCTTTCTCGTACACTTTTACACCAGATGGTGCGGGATAAAATCCGAAGTGACCCTTCATCGCTGCATAGTGAAGCAAGTTCTTGCCCTCGATCTGCATCGTCGGCATACCGTAGCGTATCGCCTCCTCTCCGTCCGGCACAAGCTTTTGCAAAAGCGCTCGCATCTCCCGCACCCGCGCCACATGCTCCTTCGGAACGTTTTTTATATATTCGTTTATGTTTTTATATGTTTGCATTGATATATTTTGTGTTTAAATAATTATGACATTTTGTAATTTTGCAAAATGCTAGAATGATATACAGGATGGATGAGTTGGGTTCAATTTAATTAAATTCAATTTTTTCAAAATAACTTTTTTAAATTTACTATTTATCTTCTTTCACTTTTCCCCATTGCCAGCGAGGCTTCTCGCCGAACCGGTAGCAGATACGGATAAGCGCAAATGTCAGTATGGCTATGGGCAACATGCCAGTGAAGACTACTTCGCGAGTAGGTGAAGTTTCGTCGATGGTAAAGGCAAAGAGCATCACAAGTGCGACGTATATAAGTATCACAACCCACCCTTGCCATGTAACCGGAGTCCAACCCCAGCCATAGAGCTTGCGCTTGAACCACAACCTCTCCGGATTACCTTTCAGATATTGCATGTATTCTTTGATCATAAATTACAATCTAATTGTATCAAAAAATTAAGTTTTAAATGCATAACTAGCAAAACAAGATTTGTACATAGCGGAAACTCTCTAATAAAATGACAGAGAGTTTCATCTATCAATTAACTAATAGTTAAGTCGATAGATTTTTGCACCAGCCGCGTATTCTCTAATGATATTAATACCATTAATAGCATTTGCTTCTGAAGAATAACCTTCAGAACCGTCTGCAATGATTTTTCCATTTGAAGAAACGAATCTCCACCGGAAATCACCACGGCTATCTTTATAAATTTCAAATTTCATAAAATTATTTAAAGATTATTTTCTAGTAAATTGGGGTATCGACCTAGAATGGATCCCCGAATAAAGACCTTGAGTTATTCAAAGTATCTATCCGGGACCTTCTAAGTAGATAAAGTCCAAAATTATCCGGAAATGGCCTTACCCTCTGTCATTTTATTAAAGAGCTATTTAGCAAGTATATAATCAAATTATTCGTTCTGTAAATATAAGAAGTGATAATTTGGAAAGGTAAAAACTTGTTGGGTGTATTTAAAAAATCAAGATCTATTTATACAAACACTAACATTAAATACTGCTTTTTTAAATTTTCCCATACTTTTAGTAATTTCTGCTAGATGTCGTGGGGAATAAAAAATATAACCATTTTCTATACGTACTCCATCTTCAATTTCTCCCTCACGAGGAGTATTAGATAAAAGGTCTAAAATTTCACTAAAACTAGATTGTAAAGATCCTAAGTTTGGGGCATTTTCTGGCCGATGATCTTCTGATAAGTCTATAAGTTCTTGTAGATACATGCTATGTTTTTTAAAAAAAGCCGAAACTTCTTCTCCTTCAATACCACAGGAAGAGGTCATTCTATGGATACCACTACTGAAGTCATCTTCAAATTTAGTAAAATATCCAATGAGTAATTCTCGCTCGACCTTATCATTATCATCTTTACGACTAAGAGTCCGCAACACATACATCACCAAAATTGTATTAATTAAAAGCGAAATAAAATCAATTGGATTAACCCCAAAACTAATTTCTGTATTTACCCTAAAAGAATTGAATGAAGCAAATAGTATAAAAAAGGTTAAGGATCCGAAAAAAACCCCTACCAAAATAGAGAATAGGTAGTTATTTTGATTTTTCGAGAGCTTCTTTGACATAGCGTTTTATATCCTCAATCCAGTGCCTTTCATCATTTGAGATTATTTCAATAGAATTGAGAATATTATTTTTAGAATTTTTTCTCTGTAGCCCACCAAAAGACTCTTCAATAAAACTAGTAAGATACCCATCAGTGCCATCCAAAATGACCTGAAGTTTTTCTCCATTTGAAACAGCTTCTAGATACTTCGGTTCAAGAATCTCGTCTCTAAATTGTTCTCCAGAAGTATCTGGACTCTGACTTCTGTATCTAAAGCCTGGGGTTTTAGAGAAATCTTTGGCTACTGATATAACTATCATAATTTTATTATACTATAAATTTATATTCTTATCACAAATCTCCCAGTAATACAATGTTCCATTTAGTTCGTTCCTTAATTTTTTATAATCATCATCTCTAATATTACCAAAGGCGTTATTGCTTATAATAAAAAGTTTCTCGACTTCTGATCTTTGAAGAGACTGGTATATACCATAAATACCTTGACCGTGCCCACCGGGAAGTTTATGTATTTTTCCAGCAGATTCTGTAACTATTGCTTTTAAATGTCTATCTGTAGCTTCTGATCCAAAAATTAATTGTGCCTTAAGCCATAAACGCTTTACTGCGTGATCTTCTGTTTTTTGTGAAAGACTGGTAAATATCCCAACACCATAGTCTATAAATACAAAACTAACCTTTTTAAAACTACGGTCGTAATTTATTGATAACCACCATCTTTCAGGGACATTGGGTGATTTTGCAGCATGATTTCTTGTGTTATCCATTAGTTCACCCAGAATCAGTTTTAATCCAGGAAGCTTTTTTTCTTTTGAAAAAAGAGCTATCGAGACATACTTAATTATCTCAGCAACAACCTTTAGATCGGCCGTATCTAACGTAAACAACTGATTATCAGCATTGATATCATGTTTATGGCCTGCATCGGGATTTTTACTGAACATTGTATATAAAAATCCAGATTTCATAAGAATACTTTTCGATGTATTGTCATCTGGAAAATTACCGTTAATTTTTATACCACTTTTTACTGAGCGGTACGTAACTGCGAGAAGTGCTGCTATTGTAGGGTAATCGATCTTTCTTACTTGTCGCATATCAAAGTACAAAGATGGACTACCTTGAATAATTTTTTCTGTCTTAGTTATAAATTCGGTTACTGATTCTGGGTCATCGAGAAAAGATAAATTCACAGGAGCTTTTACTACCGCTTTATATTGCTTTTTTGCATTCCACTCTTGTCTCTGTTTTGGAGACATTTTAGCGGTAATTATGCGTTCAGACTTATCTCTATTTTTGTTGCGAAGCCTATGCTTTTCAGCTTTCCGAGCGATTCGTCTGGAATATCTTAAATATTTTTCACTTTGATGTATCAGCTTCATTACACTTAAAAATTAACGTTGGTTTAAAAAATAGTCCATATACTTTCTAAGATTATCATTACTTATATAAATAAACGTACCCTTTATCCCTCTTGTTAGAAGTGTTTTATAAATATTTTTTATGTATTGCTCGAGCTCCGCTGGATCTTGAATTCCTGCTCGACCATTTCTATCAAAATATTTTTCTTTGTCTACAAAAAACTTCTTTTTATCTGGATCATAACCAAACTCCGGGCCAATTATTACTCCAACATAATTAAGATCATAACCTTGTACTGTGTGGATACAACCAACTTCGTTGATAGCATTCTTAGAATTAACCCAATCAGTCGCAGTCGAATTCCAAACAGCCTTGAGTCCGTTGATCTCAATATCATGCTTTTGTGAAGAATTTCTTCCCGGTTTTGTATGCCATGGCCAAGCATAGCCAGCAACCACACGAGAAAGTCCATGCTTTTTGTCTTTTTCTTTTATATCCGCAAACATTTTGTGGATGTCGTCGTATATTTTGAATTCATAGTCTCCAAAATCCTTTTTCTTTATAGGTTTCAAGTCAAATACACTTTCTATGAATTCGATATACTCTTCCCCCGCTGCAACGCGCATTTGAGTTGTGAGTGTGTAGTGCTTTGCATTAAGTTTTTTGAAATCTTCACTTCTTACATCTGATGGTTTTACACTTTGGTTTTCATCATAGAAAAATATTTGATTCTTTGAAGACCTCACTATCCAGTCGAGCTGAGTATTTTCTTTTCCGAGACCAAGTCGTCTGTTTATATTGTCATATGCACCCATTCCCATAATATTTTTTCTTCTTTGCAGGCGGTGTGCTTCGTCTATAATAAGCAAATCATAGTATTTTTGAGTCGCCTCATTTGGACCAATAACCATCGAAGCAGAAAGGCCTTTTATTTTACTAAAAACCTTTTTTACAGTTTGACGAAGCGACGTCATAGGCACCACCAAAGCAATTGAAAGATTCCTTGTTTCTTCTTGCTCTTTCAAATACTTGAAAAGAAAAGTTGCAAGAATTGTTTTCCCTGTACCAGGCTTACCGTTTACGATAATAGTTCTTTTTTCTCCCGACTTTATGTATTTGTATATTTCTTCTGCAACAACAAGCTGATCCTCAGTCAGAGTTTTGTAAGGTGAATATTTAAATAGATCACTATTTTTTAGATCTGTAAGAGTATTACGAGCAAGACCAAGTTTTCGGAGTTTTTCCCAAGCAAGTTCAAATTTTGCTTTGTATTTTTCTCTATCAAAATAGTTGTGGTTTTGCATCCCACCGTTTCCATTTTGAAGAGTAAATACTCCATCTGCGGACATGTACTGTATAAGCCATGACTCTATATCGAGTGCTGCTGATTTATTGAATTCTTCATCACTGAGAACATGAATCGTATTTAATTTTCTGCGTTCTGGATTGTCGTAATGCTGTCGACTTCTGCTGTATACACTCGTCGATTCGCCAACGTACACTTCTTTTTTGTTTTCGATAATATAAACAGCAGGCCAATTTTTACCAAAGCGATATTCTCGTATTTGATGAAAATAATCTTTGTTAAATTTGAATGACTGAATTTCTGACATTTTATAGTTCGTTATATTTTGCGGAATTTCCTTTCGCTTTTTCTACAGGATACTTTGTCTCATTCTCGTCCATTTTCTTTTGTAGAGCTTCGAGAAGATCTATCTTGTAGTGATTTGAAAGCATGATAAGCCAATAGAAAACATCCGCGAGTTCCTCGTTTATCTTTCCAGCGCGTTCAGGTTTGAGTTGATTGTCCTTTGTCCACTGATAGAGTTCGAGGACTTCTGAAGCTTCCAAATTGAGTGAAATAGCAAGGTTTTTCGGATCGTGAAATTGCGACCAGTCACGGTCATCACAGAATTTCTGTATTCTCGCCTTTAGTTCCTCAAACCTTGGTTCCATGGCCCTATCATCCCACAAATCCCCTCACAAAACAACGGGGTTTGGGTTAGAGAAAGCCGCCTCGAGGATACGAGGCGGGATGGATTAATCTTTGACAAATACACCAATGAAGTGTATTGTTTGAAAAAAGTTACAGATGAAAGATACTACAAAAGAAGACCAGAGAAGACTTGAAGTAATCAGCCTATTTGGCATCATCCCGAACATCCCAGAGAAACTCGAGGATGACAGAAAACATATAGTATTTAATTTCTGGGGAGCTATGTATTGGGGTAGGCCTAAAAAAGCATTTCAAACGGCTTGGCCAGAAGACGCTGATGATCTAATTCCAAATGAGATAAATTGTTTTTCTTACCGGAAAAACTTGTCCGAAATCGGAGTCGGCGCAAACCCGTATGAAGCATACGAAGATGCAGTCCTGCGCATGAACAGACGCAGGATAAAACGTGGTGCTGAGATTGTTTACATAACCTCGGGTATGGTAGTAAGAAATGGTGCGAACTTTTACTACCTCCTGCATGCAGAGGTCATGAAAATAAAAAATTAAACACAACAAAATCCCTTTTCGGGGATTTTTTATTTGACAACAAAAGTACTCTGTAATAGAGTTTTTGAAAATCAGTACCGATGGGCAGAAAAATAGACCTCAGGGGTCTTTGTGTTTTATTGATAGATATGCAGGATAAGTTTGTAGAAAAAAACTATAGGAAAATGAGAATAGTTCCTAATCAGGTAAGAATCTTGGAATTTTGCAATGCGAATCTTGTCCCTATTGTCATATTTGAATATGCTGGATTTGGAAAAACAATAGAAAATATAAGATCAGTAGTGGAAAATAGATCAGGGAATAATATACATTTCTTGGAAAAGAAATACAATGATGCATTTTACAATACGAAACTCGATTCTCTTCTCGAGACTTTAAAAACTAAAACTATCTTGATTATGGGCATAAATGCAGGCTTCTGTGTATACGAAACTACACAATCCGCGCTATTCAAAGGATATCAGGTTGTTACAAGTAGAGACTTGATCGCAGGATATAGATCAAAAAAACACAAATCCCCTTGCACAGGTGCATATTGGTATCAGAAGAATACACTTTTCTTTGAAGATCATAAAAGAATATTCAAGAAAATAAAAAACAAAAGCCCTTCAGATTGAAGGGCTTTTAAAATGCAAAATCTAGAAAATGATCGAGTTTACGATATACGCCAACAGTCCCCACCAGAGAACAAACGAAACAACAAAACTTATGACAATCTTGTTCTGCATAACTTGTGGTAAAAGTTCGCTCGCTCTACTCTCCTTTTCTCTTTTCAAAAGCTCCGGTGAAATAACAAAAGACAAAAAGCTTCCGTTTAAAATCATGAAAAATACAATGACAAGTCTAAACGCAAAATCATTAGAAGTTATAAGTTCGTTTGTACCAGACAGAAATGTTCCGATAGCAACAAGTAGTATCCCGATCCAGATGAGAGGCTTCGTGACTTTGTGTGTGCGGATAGTTGCCTCGGTCCAGTATGAAGACTTGCGTCCGAGAAAACCATGCAGGTCGATGACTGTCACTGCACCGAGTCCGATGATAAACCCTGCGAGAGTTATGAATGTAGATGAGAATTCCATACTCCAATCATCCCACAAAATAAAACTTTAAACAACAAAACATAGGTAAATAAAAAAAATAAAAACTGGTTTGTTAAAACCAGTTTTTTATATTTTGAAGAAAGGAGCTTTACCAGCTTCCGCCTCCGCCACCTCCGCCAAAGCTTCCGCCTCCGCCAGAGAAACCACCTCCTCCGCCACCGGAGAAAAACCCTCCACCTCCGCCAGAGAAACCACCTCCTCCGCCTGAACTAAAAGCCAGAGAGAGGATCAGAACCACCACTACTCCGATTATCAATATAATCCAAAATGGACTGAATATTGCTCCAAATAATACGGACCATGTTATGAATGTCGCAATGGCTTGCAAAAATCCTCCGATCAGAGGATTCGATGCCGCACCTACGATGCTGAATATAAAAACAGCAACGACCAATATAAACAGACATAAACCTTTTCTGAACTGAACACTCTCGAGCTCGGCAGCATCTGCTTCGGTATACTCACCTTTCATAGCGAGTTGAATTTTATCAATACCAGCAGAGATACCTTTGTAGTATTCTCCGGATTTGAAAAGCGGGGCCATATCATTCCTGACAATTCTCGCACACAACATATCTGTCAGAGCACCTTCTGCGCCGTATCCAGTCGCGATGAACATCTTGCGTTCATCGAACAGGATCAGTATCAGAACACCATTGTCTTTGTCTTCTTGGCCGATTTTCCATCGGTCACCAGTTTCAAAGGCAAGGTCCGATATGTCGCCCCAGTTTTTGGGCAACGTTGACATAATGATCACCACCACTTGCGTGGACGTAGAATCTTCGTACTTTTGTAACCTTGTGTTGAGTGAAGTGATCTCTTCGGGTTCGAGAACCTTGCCTGTGAAATCATTTACGAAATACGAAGTTGGTTTCGGCACATTATCTTTGTCGAGATATGCCGGTTGCTTTTTTTCTTTTGCGAAACACGCGAATGTTGCAAACAGAAAAAATACTAAGCTTAGGATTTTCTTCATCTATATGAAATTTGGTTTTTTGTGAACTAAATACTACAGAATTATATCATATAAATACACAAAAGTCAATTAAAAAGATACGAAAAAAGCCCTAGTTTTAAGGCTTTTTTCGGAGGTTTATTTATATACAGCTTTTATTTAAACTCACACACTTGCACACACTGCATAGTACAGACTTCTGCCGTTGGGTCATTGCGACAAGCACTTGCGCATTCGTTGAAATTTCCACCAATTTCCTGACATGTATTTTTATCTACACCGAGACACTCTAGATTTACTCCATCCCAAAATCCACCTAAAGCGGAACATGGATTCTCGCCACTAGGAACTGTACCACCTGCTCCACCAGAATAATCTGGATTGTCTACGATACCAGTCATAGCACTTTTTACATTGAATGTAACAACATAACTAGCTGGGTCAATAAACTTTTCTGAGTAAAGATCGGGAGACACTCCGACAATCGATACTTCGTATCCATTGAAAGAATAAGGAACTCCGTCGGATGAATAATTCATCGTGACTTCCCCTTCGCTATCTTTTAGAGTTATGTTTGTATTTACCGCACCACCTTCTATGCACTGTACGTCTACTGGACAACGATAGTCGTTTACAAGTGAGTTGAATGTAACAGTGAGCCCGAGAGCTTCACCACTGCCCCCGACACCAAGCACCAAATCTTGTGGTGCCATAACACGACCACTATTCTCAGTGTTGCTATCTCTATATGTAAAAGCTAAAAATCCAAAAATAATAATACCTAAAATTGCAATTATGTTTTGTGTTTGTTTTTTCATACAATCACTATAACAAAATTTTATTGAAATAAAAAAACCCCACACAATATCTCTGTGTTACAGAGGGCTGTGTGGAGCTTGTCTTCCGAGCTTAGCGGCCTAGTCGCATAGATATGCCTTCGTCGAAGGCCATTTAGTGCGAGTAGCGGCAGGGTCGGTGGTTGCTGCATTGTTATTAAGTTCCGGATCGGTGGTATTGATATAAATAATATTTCCGATTTCCGGGCCGGTATCCATTTCCATGGCATCCGGTTTTTCGTTTGCAGCGGTCGCGGCAGTGAGGGTAGCAGGATCGATCGTAATTTCCGGAATATCAGGTGCGATATTGTCTATCGGCCCGGTGTCCAGGATGATCATTTCGCTACCGGCGGCAGTTTTAAATTCAGCGGTTTTTGTCTTCGGTGCAGCATATGCAGGGGGTGACCATGCAATCATTGCAACAAAGGCAACCGCAGTCAAAATAGCAAAAAACGTTTTTCTCATGCGCGTTGTTTTTGGTGAAAAAATGAACTAATTAAAGCGACCAGTAGTATAGCAAATTGCGCTCACTTTGTCAATACCAATATAAAAACCTTTATTGGAATAAAATCCGAGCCAATTTTAGCTCTTCGTATGTATATGAACCTTTTAGATATGCATGTACCGGTGCAAGCTTTTCAAAACCTTCTGTTTTAAACGCTTTAAATATAGAAGGCAGACAATTGAGCAGGTCACTCGAACACAATTGGCGCACTCGATCTTTTTCAAACTTTCCATTTTTAACAAGATTGGCAATATGATCGATAACCGTACCTTCACTCAATCCCCTACGCTCTTTTATATCTTCGATTGAACATCCTTCTTCTAGTAGTGCGAGAGTTTTATCTTCAGTCTTCTCTTTGTTCTTTTTACTAACTCTCTCTCCTACAAGCTTCTCTACACTACCCCCACAAGCCCTGATAAAATTTTCATGCATGGTCTTTATAGTTCCGGTATCGAGTGATTCAAAATGATAAGCGGCGTCAGTAGATTTCCTACGAAAAGATTCGTCTATTTCTAAAACTTCTGGATGAACCTGCAGAGATTTTTGGTTTATACCGTGCAGATATATACCTGCTAGTGTGCGTACACGAGATAGCGCGACATAGCCTTGTCCGTACTCAAATACATCCCGCAAATCCATCACTGCCGCATCTAGAGACATACCTTGTGACTTATGAACTGTAATCGCCCAAGCAAGCCGGAGAGGTAGCTGAGATATGCGCGCGCGAACTTTACCGTCTTCTTCTATGGCCCATTCAGCTGGTTCGACAGTGATACGTCTTCCGCTACGAGTAAGCACTACTGGGTAATGCGACAGATTATCGAATTCGACAACCTTCCCTAAAGTACCATTTGCAAAACCTGCTTGTGGATTGTTTTTTGTAAACATAACCACACTATCTTTTTTTAAGATCAAAACTTCTGGAGACAAGCATCCTTTTTTCAAAGCTTCGACCATGGAGGCTTTACCTTTTGAATCCATGTTATAAGTATGGTCCATACCTTCGAGTTTACCGAGAGATTGCATGTTGAGCGCATCTACAGATACATTTTTTGTAAAAAGACGAGTGATAGACTCTCCGATTTCTTCACCTGTGTTTATGCGAGATTGTATATATTCAAAATGCATTTCCTCGACTTCGTTTCTACGGATTGCTGATAGGAGTGAGAGAAGTTCTGTATCTTCTTGGCGGTGCTGTTCGGACAAATAGCAGATCACCGGAGCAAGTTGTTTCCATGCTCTACTGTTATAAGCAAAATCTTTTACACTGCCTGCATTTGAAATCGGCGGGAGCTGAAAAAAATCTCCAACCAGTACAACCTGCACTCCACCAAAAGGTTCGTCGACATCTCGAAGTTTGCGACAAACTTTGTCTACAGAATCCAGAGTAGAACTCGAAAGCATAGATATCTCGTCGATAATGAGTGTAGTGGTGTTTTTTATGCGCTTTACTAAATATTCTTTTTCTGACAATGCTTCGAGATCATACATGGACAGAGAATCTTTGATTCCGATACCACTCCAAGAGTGGATAGTCTGCCCGTGGATGTGTGTAGCAGCAATACCGGTCGAAGCAGTTATGGCTGGTTCCAGTCCATGCTCGCGTAAATATTCTACATATTCACGAATAACATAAGTCTTTCCAGCGCCAGGTTCGCCAGTTAGAAATACATTTGCACCAGTTTTTAATATATTTAGGGCTTCACGTTGAGTCATTTGTGAGGATAGTATACCCCGTTAGATAGTTATCTCAAATGTTTTTATATTTATTTTTTGTTTATAAGTCAAATAAGTTATAAAATAAAACAACGTTTATCTAATGGGGTATAGCACCCAAAATAAAAAATCCCTTACGGGATTTAATTCACTTTTTCAGCTTTCTTTTTTTGCGAACAAACTGCGCTGGTACTACAACCTTGTTCTCTTTTTTGTGCTTTTTGTAATATCTCGCTCGAGACTTACGACTCTCGTTTACAAAAGCCTTGGCCTTTTTTGGTAAACCATAGTCCCAATTGCGAAAATGCGGACGAGCATGGACTGCCTTGTTTTCACATTTCCATACCACAGCACCAATAATGGAAGTTTTTGAAATCTCCATAAGGCGCTCACATCCCGGATGTGGACAGTGCGGACGATTGCGGACTTTATATATTGTGACCCAAGCCCTACGCTTGATATTCAAAATATAATTCTTCGTTCGCTCCATTCTCTTTGCAAAGTAGACTGGCTTGTCTCCTTTTAGAATAAGAACCCATCCGTAATCAGATATCTTAACTCCACCGCCTTCTTTGGCTGTACCCCAGATAATCACACGGTAGTCGTTTTCTGGATTGGTCGGAATAAAAACATAACCCCTTTCGATACCTTCGGTTTTTCTTGGCGCCTTCTTTTCATATTTGGAAAGCGAAGCCAATATATCAGTGCTTTCAATTTTTTTGCAGTTAAAATCTGGGCCTACGAAATCTTTTTCGAGAGCGTCTATCTCAGCTTGAGTTGGTAATACTTTTCTTTTATAAAATGCCATACTAAAAAATTTGATACTTTATACCATATTTTTAGTATTTTGTGAATACTTAGATTTTTCGAGAATCATACGCCCAGTGCAGTAGCGCCTGACGCTGACGAGGTCGGCAATTTATATCCCCCACTCTACAATTTGCTACAACTTGTCCGACATGTCGACGAATAGCATTGTAACGTTTTATCTGACGAGCATCTTCTGCAGGAATTCTACGCCCCATATAATAGCGACAGTACCACTGAAACCATCCGCGTGGATCATCTTTGTATATCCAACCTTTTTTTCTCCAGACAGAAAGTGGCTGCGACGCATTTACTTTAAAATAGTTTATCTTCGCTTCGCGCGCGTCTTTTGCAAACTTAGCGCGCGTAAACCAGTCACGTGGAAATTCGCGAGTACAGTCACGCATATACACACCTCCAAATACACCGAGGGCAAGCATCTGTTTTGGTGAGAGTTGTGGCTTGAAATCTTTTGCAAAATTTTTACCCATAGGTTCAGTTAGAAAATAACTATAACCTTTTTGCATTTTATCGTTTACTATAACTTTTTTGTTTTTCATCTTCTTAATCTTTCCAATTTATTTTCTTTTCATCCCTGATAGCACAGACCATGTTTGTAAAACCTTCTCTACCTGAACCTTGCTTGTATGCACTATAACGAACTGGATTTTTCTCGGCGTAGTTTTGATGTTCAGACTCAGCAATATAAAAAGGCAAAACTGGTAGTACATCGACTACGATAGGCTTGTCGTATATCCCACTTTCTCCGAGCTCTGTTAAAAGAGACTTGGCGATAATCTCTTCTTCTGGATTCGAGAAATAAATCGCAGTTTTATAATTGTCTCCACGGTCAAAAAACTGACCACCTGCATCTGTCGGATCTATATGATCCAAGAAAAATTGTGTGATCTTTTTGAAATAAGTTTTTGTATCGTCGTATTCTACTTTTACTGCTTCGCGGTGTTTTGTCTGATGACTTGCGACTTTCATATATGTCGCACTAGTCTCGTCTCCGCCTATATAACCAGGTAAAACATCCAAAACTCCATCGACTTTGCGTAAGTCTTGCTCTGTACACCAGAAACATCCACCTGCATATATTGCCTCTTTTTTCATATATTTTTAAATGAATTAATTACAAACAAACAGCGTTTTTGATCATATGCTAAATCAGCAACTCTTCGAACAGGGAGACCATTATCATCATTTATATCTGCAATGAGCTTGCTATCTGAAGATATATCAGCAAGAGAAGAACATAAAATAACAGACTTTTCTCTATTTTCGCCTGAAATTTCTTGTTGTAAACCCGAAACTGTTTCCCAATAATCACTCGTCCAATAATGCTCTGGATTACTCACCTCGCTTGTTGGTTGAGTTCTCCTAAAGAAAAGAACACTCTCTGGATCAATCTCTAATTTTTCAATTTGATCTACTAAGATTTCTTGTCCGGACTCTTCTCTTCTGATTCTACCGTCTGCGTGTTTTGTTTCAGGAATAATTATATTTTCCCCAAAGATTTCATTATTGTGACGAATTGAGTTGAAAGCATTGGAATGTTTTAGCCATGCAGCCAATTTATCTGGATCACTTTTTATAGCTTCTGGTAGGCTAAAAACAAAATCTTTGTCTGTAAACATTTCCAAAATCATCGGATTAACTTCGTTCAATTCCAAGCCTGATCTCTGAACAATATCAATAATGTTGAGTTCTTTTGTCTTGTATATTTCTGAGCTTCTTAGCTCTCCTCCTGGAAGTCTTTTATCCATATATAAATTCAAGTATATCAAAAATTTTAAATTTTAATCTATAAATCAAAATCCGCATAAACTGCGGATTTTGATTATTTCGATTAATGGTTATTTTGCTTCACTCTCACCTGTTTCCGCATCGCGGATTGGCTCGTCGGCCTTTGTTTCAGTGTTAGCCTCAGGATTTGGCGCAGCTTCAGCGTTTGCTTTAGCCATCGCCTCACCAATTTTACCCATCTCGTTTGAAAGTTCTTCGGATGCTTTTTTGATAGCTTCTAGATCACTTCCGTCTTTTACTGCCTTGAGTGCATCGATCTTTGCCTGCACAGAATTTTTAATATCATCGGATATTTTACCTTCACTATCTTTGAGAGCTTTTTCAGCAGTGTAGAGAATCATCTCTGTAGTATTTTTTATATCAACTGCTTCTTTTTTCTTTTTATCTTCTTCGGCATGAAGCTCTGCGTCTTTTTGCATTTTCTTTACCTCTTCGTCAGTTAGACCTGAAGATGCTTCGATGCGAATAGATTGAGTTTTGCCACTTGTCTTGTCTTTTGCAGTTACAGAAAGTATTCCGTTTGCGTCGACATCAAAAGTCACTTCAACCTGAGGCATACCTCGAGGTGCAGGTGGAATACCATCCAAGATAAATCTTCCGAGAGACTTGTTGTCACTAGCCATTTGGCGCTCACCTTGAGTAATATGAATCTCTACAGAAGTTTGGTTGTCGGCAGCTGTTGAGAAAATCTGAGATTTTGAATTTGGGATAGTTGTGTTGCGCTCGATAAGCTTTGTTGCGATTCCACCCAAAGTTTCAATTCCAAGTGATAGAGGGATAACATCGAGAAGTAGAACATCTCGAACATCACCTTTCAAAACTCCACCTTGTACTGCTGCACCAAGTGCTACAACTTCATCTGGGTTGATAGAGCGATTTGGTTCTTTGCCAAAAAGTTTCTTAACCTCCTCGATAATCTTTGGCATACGAGTTTGACCTCCAACCATTATGATCTCGTTGATTTCACCAATTTTAAACGGTGAAGCTTCAATAGCGCGCTTTGTGATCTCGATTGAGCGAGTGATGAATTCATCTGCGAGTGACTCTAACTGTGCACGACTCATCTTGATAAGTAGGTGCTGAGGTCCACTTGCAGTAGAAGTAATAAATGGAATATTGATTTCAGTTTCTGTTGTAGTAGAAAGTTCATGCTTTGCTTTTTCTGCTGCCTCCTTTAGACGCTGTAGAGCAAGAACATCTTTTGTAATATCCACACCAGATTCTTTTTTGAATTCTTCGGCAATCCATTTGATAATCTTCTGATCGATATCTTCTCCTCCCATGTGAGAATCTCCGTCTGTAGACTTTACTTCGATAACATCGTTTCCAACTTCTAGTACTGATACGTCAAAAGTTCCTCCTCCGAAGTCGTATACAACTATCTTCTCATCTTTTTTAGTATTGAATCCATATGCGAGTGCCGCGGCTGTAGGTTCGTTTATGATACGTTTTACATCTAGTCCTGCGATTGCTCCCGCGTCTTTTGTAGCCTTGCGTTGTGAGTCATTGAAATACGCCGGTACTGTGATTACAGCCTCAGCAACTTTTTCTCCGAGCTTTGCTTCTACATCAGCTTTGATTTTTGCAAGTATCATAGAAGAGATTTCTTCTGGGCGATAATTTTTGTCACTCATCTTTACAACAACACCATCGTTTTCACCTTTTTCTATTTTATATGGAGCAGTACCGCGATCTTTCTGGATCTCTGCATCATCAAATCTGTGACCCATAAAGCGCTTGATACCGTAAACTGTATTTTCTGGATTTGTAACAGATTGGCGTTTTGCCAAAAGTCCAACAAGACGATCTCCATTTTTAGCAGTCGCAACAATAGAAGGCGTTGTACGATTGCCTTCAATATTTTCAATTATTTTTGGCTGTCCGCCCTCGATAATGGCAACAGCTGAGTTTGTAGTTCCTAGGTCGATTCCAATTATTTTTGACATATGTTTTATGTAAATTACTGATAATTTAATAACTATACCCCTATTATACATGTGGATAACTTTTTGACAAGTATTTTGCGTTCGCGAAAAGTATGTTAATATCTAGATATGCAAAAAAAGCCAGATTTTTCAAAGAAAATACTCAAAATACTGTCTGAAAAACCGGTTATTTCGGTTTCTGAACTCAGTGAACGTATTATCCCAAAACCAGCCACTAAAGTGCCTGTATACGCCATAAATCGCTCTCTAAAGGGTCTAAAAGAGGCAGGTCTGGTGGAGAATCTATCCTCAGATAGGACAAAATATACGAGACTAACAAATGAAGGTAAAAAGAAAGCTAACAGTCTAAAACTCGAAAGTGACAATGCGATACTCGATCCAAAGTGGGATGGAAAATGGAGAATAATACTCCTAGATTTACCTGAGTCTAGAAAAAATGAACGCGAGAGTTTGCGCTACCTGCTAAAAAAAGCTGGTTTCGTGTGTTTGAAAAATAGCGCATGGATATCTCCATACCCTTTTGAACATTTATTTGAAAATATAAAAAAAGATCTCGGATTGACGAGTGAAATAATTATTTTTACTACTGATACGATGGACACAGAAACACAAAAAGTTTTGTTTGAAATGTTTGGGAAATAGTGTTAGTCTCATATTAGAAAGCGCCGATATTCATTTGTGGTTCTCCATTCAAAGTAAACCATTGGGGATGATGAGAGTTTGGTCTTGTATCATTTAAAATTAAAGACTATTTTCAGAAGGATCAATCCGCCAACTGAAGTAAAAAAATGAGGATTTTAACAAATGGTCGCTGTTTCTCTTTTAAGCATTTTTGTCTTTTGGGCGTCACCGTGCGAAATGCAAAAGATCGAAAAATGCAAGGCGCTTCTTATTAAATAAGCACATTGAAATGTGCTTATTATTTTATATCTACTTTTTAAATTCAAATACTTTTACTCTCGCTGCTCTGAGCACTCGCTCGCCTATTATGTATCCAGACTGAGTAACTTCGGCGATAGTATGATCCGCTAACTCATCTTCTGTTGGAACATTTTCTACGGCTTCATGGAATTTTGGATCAATTTTATCCCCGATAGATACTTTGATAGGGTTTACACTATTGTCTGCTAGAACTTTCAAAAGCTGAGCGTGGATATACTCGACACCCATGCGCCAATTTTTATCTACCTTTTCCCAAGCATCTTTGTTTGAAAATGCCATATCATAAGCGTCGAGCACTGGGAGCAGTTCCTCGGCAAAACTCTCTCTAGCATAAGCTAATGTGCTTTCTCTGCGAGATTGTTCGTCTTTTTTGTAATTTGTAAAATCTGCACGCTCTCGTTGCCAGTTTGTGAGATATTCAGTCTTTTCCTTTTGAGCTTCTTTTAAATCTTTTCTGAGTTTTTTTAGAGTAGCTTTTATATCCTCTTCCCCGTTGTCGTCAAAAACAAACTCGACAACATCATCGTCGACTTCTACGTCTCGGTTTTCTACCACAGATTCATCTATTTTCTTGTCTTCTTCGTCTTTCATATACACGATTATACTTAGATTTAAAAAATTGGCAAAATTAAAACCCTCCAAACATGAAGGGTTTATTTTTTATGTGAACGAAGTGCTCACTTTTTCGAGCTCTTTGTTCTCGGATTCGAGACGTACGATCTTTTTTTTATAATCGTATAAATCAGCCTCTCGCTCATCGAGAAAACCTGCAGGAGCGGGATTGCTGTTGAGTTTTTCTTCGAGATACTTCACTTTTACCATTAACTCAATGATTTCTTCGTTGTTCCGGCATTGCCAACTTACTGCAACACTCTCAATATCAGAGTCTGTGTACATTGCAAGAATATACACAAAAACAAATGATACTACGAATGAAACAACCAGAGGTATTAGCTTCATCTGCATATGCATATCATCAAAAGCAAAAAGCTGATATGCCGCGGATGAAAATACGGCCATCAACATCACAATGATGATGTTTCCTTTTAAAAATATTGCATAGAAAGCTGCTTTGTGGCGCAGACTTCTTTTTAATTTTTTATCCATAGTGTGTACGTTTTTTAAAATAATACACTAAAATATATCTTTGTCAAACAAAAATCCCGAGAGGGGGTTTAGTTATTAGCGTTTACCTCACAAGTTACTAAGCCTGCTCGGTGATTACACCTGTGCGGACTAAGTACTTGCGAGCCCGCCTCGCGGTCGGCAAGCCGACATCGCTCCGGCCGTCAAAACGAACAAAGAGTCGCGCAGGCGACTCTTTGTTTTAGCGTTTTGACCATTGTGGTGACTTACGAGCTTTCTTGAGACCGAACTTGCGGCGCTCTTTTGCTCTAGGATCACGTTTTAGGAAACCGAGTTTCTTGATCTTTGTGTGTTCGTTTTCATCGAGCTCTACGATTGCACGAGCTATACCGTGACGAATCGCTTCAGCTTGAGCATGTATTCCTCCGCCAGTTACGAGAGCAGTGATTGTAAACTTTGGATCAATCTTGCCTTTTGTAAATGGGTCGATAACAATAGCTCTGTGTTCATCTGTTGGGAAATATGCTGAGTGTTCTTTTCCATTTACTTCTATTGAAAGTTTTGAACTTGGAGTAAGTCTAACACGCGCACTTGCTGTTTTGCGGCGACCGATTGTCTCAATGTATCTTTTTGTTGTAGTTTTTTCAGACATACTATTCTGTAATTATTAGATTCTTCATAATCTTGTCACGAAGCTTGTTACCTGGAAGCATACCGTAGACTGCTAGCTTGAAAAGCTCAGCATGACCTTTCTTTGCGATTACCTCGTCGATATTTTGTAGTATAAGACCACTAGGATATCCAGTGTAACGTTCAAGTACTGTCTCGCGAGCCTTCTTTGCGTTGATCTTTGCCTTTGAAGCATTCACGATTGTAACTTTGTTGTCAGCTATAACGTTTTTCTTGCTTCCTGGTTTATTTTTACCCATCAAAATCATCGCTGCTTTTGTGGCAGTTCTTCCTACTGTTATTCCTTTTGCATCAAGTGTGTATTCCATAGTTGTGTTTCGATATACTACCGTATTTTTATATATTATACAAATTCAATAATCGCCATTTTACTTGCATCGCCTTTTCTTTGTGGAAGCTTCAATACTCGTGTGTATCCACCTTTTCTCTTTGCATACTTTGGTGCAATCTCATCGAAAAGCTTTTTTGTCTCAGTTTTTCTGTTCATAAGACGAGCAACGATTGCGCGACGTGTAGCAAGATCGCCTTTTTGTGCACGAGTAACTAGCTTTTCAATATAAGGACGCAATTCTTTTGCCTTTGCTTCTGTTGTTGTGATTCGCTCGTGTTTTATAAGCGATAGAGCAAGACTCTTCAGAAGAGCTCTTCTTGCATTCGATGTTCTGCCAAATTTTCTTACGTTGTTTGCGTGTCTCATATTAGTAAAAAGTAATTAGTAATTAGTGAATGGGATTATTTTAGGGTAATACCAAAGTTTGATAACATACGACGAATCTCTTGTATACCCTTCTCTCCGATACCTTCAAGCTCAAGAAGATCTTCTTTCTTCTTGCGAGCGATACCTCCAACTGTACGGATGTTTGCAGAATTTAGAGCGTTTAGTGTACGAGTAGAAAGGTCTAGTGTATCGATGCGAGTTTTCAAAATATCTGACATATCTTCACCAGAATCTTTTGATTCTGCTGATTCTATAACAGGCTCATCAGAAGAAGAGTCCTCTTTTGCCATAGGCATAACCTCGTCTTCAAATTTGAAATCGAATATAGCTTTGAGCTGAGTGATCATGATCTCGATTGATCTCTTTAGAGCTTCGCGAGGATCAACGCTACCGTCTGTTTCGATTATCATACGTAGACGATTGTGGTTTGTCTTGTCACCAACGCGCATGTTTTCAACTTCATAAGCAACGCGACGGATTGGAGAAAAGATTGCATCGAGAGCGATTGTGCCTATGTCTGTCTTTGACTTTTGGTGTACATCTTTTTGTACAAAGCCTAGTCCAGTTTCAATGTTCATAGTGATAGAAAGTTCTTTGCCTTTGCCTGTGATTTCTGCGATATATTCGTCTGTGTTGATAACTTCAACTTGTCCAGGACAAACTATATCTCCTGCAGTAACAACCTTTGGTCCCTTGACCTTTAGAGTTACTTGCTGAGGCTCGTCACTACTAACTTTAAAGCGAACTTTTTTAAGAGCAAGGATAATCATGATAACATCTTCCTTTACGCCCTCTATTGTAGAGAACTCGTGTGAAATACCATCAATAGAGATTGATGTAAGCGCTGCTCCTGGTAGTGAAGATAGGATTATGCGGCGTAGAGAATTACCGAGTGTGTGTCCGTAGCCTGGATATAGATTGTCGATTTCATAAATACCTTTTGTTGCATCTTCTGAAACAACACGAGGTTTTGAAGGTAACATAATTGAATGATCTAACATATATATTATATCGATTAGTTAAACTAATAATGACTAGCGACTATAAAACTCAAGCACTGCATTAAAATTGAGGAACGCATCTGCGTTTTTTGGAACACCGATAACCTTACCTTCCATGCGAGCTGTGTCAAAAGACAACCAATTTGGCATAGAATAATTCTTTTGCTTTTTCTCTAAATCTGCAAACAAAACGCTTTTCTTCGACCCTTCGCGTATTGTAATAACATCTCCAATTTTAACTTTAAATGAAGGCACTGTTGTTCTCTTGCCGTTTACCAAAATATGACCATGAGAAACCATCTGACGTGAAAGATTTCGTGTGTGAGCAAGTCCAAGTCTGTAAGCTATGTTGTCTAGGCGAGCTTCTAAAGCTTCGTATAGTTTTTCTGAAGCATTTGCACCTTTAATAGAACTAGCGCTTTTAACGTAGTTTTTGAATTGCTTTTCACTAACTCCATAACTGAAGCGAATGCGTTGCTTTTCTAGAAGTTGTTCTCCGTATCCAGAAAGTTGCTTTGGTCTTTTTCCAGACGCAGACTTACGACCCTCAGAGAGAGTGTATTTTTGAGTTTGGCATTTTTCAAAAACACCTGAACCCAATCTTCGACACATTTTATATTTTGGACCTGTAATCATAACTCAATCGTTTTAAATACTATTAAAAATTAAACTCTTCGTGGTTTTTTAGGTTTTGGACCGTTGTGTGGGACAGGAGTCATATCGCGAATACCTGTAAGGTCAAAGCCTCTTGCCATAAATGTGCGGATAGCACTCTCACGACCTGACCCAACTCCTCTGATAATTACATCAAATTCTTTGATACCTAGTGCGCTAGCTTTGTCAGCCAATACTTCACCTACCTTTGACGCAGCAAAAGGAGTACCTTTCTTTGCACCTTTGAATCCCATAGCTCCTGCTGAAGACCAGAAAAGTGTATTTCCAGCTTTGTCAGATATAACTATCTTTGTGTTGTTGAAAGTAGCATCTACGTGCATTGTTGCAGCAGTGATCTTCTTCTTTGGAGTCTTTGGTTGCGCAGAAACAGGAGCTTTTTCTGTAGCTTCTACTTCTTGTGCATCGTCTTTTGTTGTAATTTTCTTTTTACCCACGGTTTTTATAAATTTAGTAAATTAAATAAAATTCAAATTTTAAGTCTTTTCAAGTTTTCGGCGTCCACTTGCCATTGTCTTTCGAACGTTTCCTCGTACAGTTCTAGAGTTTGTTTTTGTTCTCTGTCCTCGTACTGGCAGCTTGTGCATGTGGCGGATTCCTCGGTAAGCTTTGATATCTTTCAAACGTTTTATGTTTGATGCGATTTCGCGCTTTAGGTTTCCTTCGATTTTGTAATCTTCGATAAGCTTACGGATCTGGTTTTCTTCATCTGGAGTAAGCTCACTTGCCTTTTTATTGTAAGGGACCTTAACTTCATCAAGAACTTTTCTTGATCTTGTTAGACCTATACCGTAAAGAGAAGTAAGACCTATCTCAATGCGCTTTTCATTTGGAATTGTTATACCTAGTATTCTCATTTGATTTTATTGTTTTTGTTTATGTTTTGGATTATCACAAATAACGCGAAGATGACCCTTGCGTTTAACAAGTTTGCATTTTGCACACATCTTTTTTACTCTTGCTCTAATTTTCATGAAATAATGGAAAATGAAGGGTATAAAACCCTTTGTTTACAAGCATTTTTGGGTTATTTGTTAAAATGCCTGTATATAATACTCTATTTAAAGTCTTTTGACAATACGTCCTTTTCCACCGTATGGGTCTATAACAACTTCTACTCTGTCGCCAATCATAACCTTTATACGATGCATGCGCATTTTACCGGACAAGTAAGCAAGGATGGTCTCACCATCCTCAAAAGCAACTCTGAAAAGAGTACTTGGTAATGCTTCTTCAACAGAAGCAATTCGTGAAATTTCTTTTTTATCACTCATGCGTTAGCTAGATAACAATAGCAAATTAAAGCTTATTAGTCAAATTTATAACTATATAAACTAAGCTTCGTTTACTATAACTTCTATCGACTCTGTTTTACTTGGGAATTTTCTCTCCCAAAATGGTTTTATTATAACTTCAGCGCTCTGTATGTTTGGATTCAAAGACATAATAGACTGAAAATCTTTCTTGCGCTTGTCTACTAGAGAAGAGATTATATCTTCTTTGTTTACATCCCATATGATGTTCGCACTTCCGGCAAGACTGATGGTTATATCCTCTACTGTAGCAGGTACTATAGAATCTTTGTTTTTGAGTTCAAAAACTAAATTGTCTAACTCTGGTATATGTACAGGCGCGCCATCATAATCTTGAATAAATTTACGAGCAATTACTTCGTGCAGATCAGATCGCTTGAATATAAACGCTTGGGCTGTACCAGTAGCTGTCTGTGTGACTTCTGTCTCCTTTGAATCTGTTACTGGACTACTTTCGTCTATTGATATAAATAGCGCATTGTCGAAAAGGACAAAACCTTCTGGGAGTTCTGTGCGCGCCTGAGTCATAAGAGTCTGGTTTAGAGTCTCGCGAGCTTTTTCATATGAAGCACTAGCTTCTTCGGCACTGATTGTGTACATGTTTCCAGTTGCACCACCAGATATCTCTGTTCTACTGCGTCCATACATCTTTGCGTATTTATCGGCGTTGGTCTTAAAACCTAATATGGTGAAATCTGTAAGCGGACTGTTGTAGTCTTCCCCCGCTTCGGCTGCTGTAACTTTTACATCGACTGAACCTGGTGTGATACTAGTACCAGATTTTTTATATCCTGGTATTGTAACTGCTTTGTCGGTGTAATAGATTTTTCCATTTGGAGCTTCGAGACGAGTGTTTATCAACAAGTTTTGTGGAGTAGTACTGTATTCGTTGAACAATACCACTGTACCTGTAGCTTTAGTACTAGCAACTTTAGATCCAGTAGAAGGTGAAGAAACTTTTTCTGTAGCATTTATGGCCATTAGCTGAAAAGGTAGACTAGGCAGTACAGCATCTTTCTCTGCAAAAAAATCTGTAGCTAGATCAATAGACACAGTCTTTGGTGATACAGTCACACTTGCGCCTGAAAACAGAAAAGACAGTGCAAAGAACAAAACACATAGTGATAGAGCTGCAAAAATCCATATGCGAGCATGTCTGTGATATTTTCTCTCCACGAAAACAGGGTTCACAGAATTTTTAGGTGGTCTTGCTGGCGGAGCCTGTCTTGCCGGAGTACTTTTTGCAGTACTTTTTGGAGCTTTTGGTTTTATCTCTTGATTGGAGAGAGTTTTGTTAGTAGCTTTTGCAAGCTCAGAAAAAAATACAGAAGGTTCACGCTTTGGTGTTTTTATGATATCTTCTACAACATTTTTTGCCATAAATATATTATACTCGAATTCTAGTAATAAAAATAGTTTCTAACATAATAAACGGATCTCTAATAACTGAACCAGAAAAATTAAGATAGTCACTTGTCGCAACAGAGCCGAGAGATATAACTCTGAACTGATGTTCGGTCGTAGTGTATTTGTGGAACTCCTCACTTTCTAGTGTTGCAATAAACCAACTAGAAGTATCCTTGTCTGCAGTAAGAAATACTGTATCAGGTATACCTAGATCAACAGAAATACCAGCCAGTGCGTTACTAAAATTGCTTAACCACTCGGACTGAGCCTCTTTCAATACTTCTGAAAATTTATCTGCCAAATTTTTCTCTAACTTTAGATCTGAATATATACGATATAAAGACAGAGCCTCGCCTCCGCTTTTCTTGAGAGCGCGACTGATTTTTCTTAGTAAAAAGTTTTTACCATAAGGAAAAGAAACGCTTTCTACTAACATACCATCTTTTATGATTGATATATCAGTAAGCTCCCCGCCAATATCCAAAAGAATAAAGTTATCTTCATGTACAAAAAGATCTCTTGTAGATATGAACGAAGCAAAGGCAAAAGATGAATATGATATTTTTTTCAATCTGAAAACTTTCTCTATCACTTCTTCTATGGAAACTAGGATCGCTTCTGGTGACATAGATAGATAAAGAGTCATATCTAGCTCGTTTGCCTTTACACCAATCGGCTCCTTTACCCTGTATCCATTTAGAGACACACGGATAGTCTTCGCCTCTAGTATGCGAACATTTTCACCAAGTTCGCGATACTTTCCAGCATGTTCGTTCTCAAAAGTCTTGCGCTCTTTGTCTATTAGCTCATCGGCGAGCTTGTGTGAAAAAACAAAAGGAGTATTTTTCGATAGCTTTATAACTCTAGTCTGAGATGCATACCAAGGCGATGCGAGTGTACAATAGGCAAATTTTGGAGCACCGATTCTAGCGTCGTGAACTTTCTTCACAACATCGGCGAGAGCGAGTAACATCTTCGCTAGAAAACTTTCAAAATTTAAGTCTTCTTCGAAAACTAAATCTGTGCGAGTACTGTATACAATAGTAGGTTTTGTATTTTTTTTATCTTTCGAAAATTTTACCAAAGCACCTCCAACAGATGCTGAACCTATGTCGAGCACAAGCGCAAGATCTTCGTGATTTTTTCTACTAAAAAAATTCATACATCTAGTATATCAAAATTAAAAAAATAAAAGAGCCTTTTAGGCTCTTTATAAGTTTAGGACAGATTGAAGGTGTGTTTGATGACCTCATCCATATCCTGAATCAGATTCATGGAGAGCGCCATTTGTGGAGTCGTCCACATAAATCCAATATGTGACTTTGGATCAATCTGCACTCTTGGAAAATCAGGTAGTCTCAAAATAAAAGTCTCATACACAAAATCATAATCGTCGTATCGTACATAGGCAGTACTTATCGGTTCAAAAACCTCTTCCCAAACTGACAAGCCTGTCTCTTCTTGTAATTCACGACGAGCTGTACATCTTGAAGATTCTCCTGACTCAACCTTACCAGCAGGCTGACCCCATGTACCACCTTGAGGTTTGTGAAAAGCTCTTTGAAGTAGAAGGATTTTATCTTCCACTAATAAAAAAGTTCCCACGGCTACCATTCTGGGACTAAAATTTTCGATCTCTTCGATATTGAATTTAAGCATAAGTTTGTGCGTTTTGGTTTACCAAAACTATACAACACTTTTACAATTTAAGCAAATTTAGTCTATTCTCTTCCCTTCACTATCGTAAGTAGCTACGACTTTGTCTGTATTTTTTGTTGGTATATTTTTTCTAGAAAAAAGAATCAAGTACAGCTTTCTTATCACTAAAACAGATACGAAAGCTGGAAATACAACTATCCAGAAAAGTATCTTCGCAAGTAAAAATGGACCACCAAGTAGCGAACTAAATGCAAACACAGCTAAAACAATAGTTAGTACAACTACAGGCAAGAGTAGTGGTAATACTGCACCTAGAAAAAGCTCCTTGCCTTGCCCTACTGCAAAACTAGCAGGATTTTCACTTGCGTCTTTTATGTCACGAATAGTTTTTCTAATATGAAAAATTTGTAGAATCATATTTTTAATTCAACACTGCTTTGATGCGTCGCACACCCTGTGAAGAAGCTTCTTCTTTTTGAATCTTGAATGTTCCGAGAACGGAAGTATTTTCTACGTGAGGACCGCCACAGAACTCTTTTGATATAGCGTTGCCGTTTTCATCTTCTACGAAGTAAACAGAAACAGTTTCAGGATATTTTGCACCGAATTCCATCTCCGCGCCGATCTTTTCTGCTTCAGCAAGTGGCATCTCGCGACGAACAACGTTGAGTCCACGTGAAATATATGTGTTCACGATTTCTTCAACTCTCGCTTTCTCTTCGTCGGTCATCTTGCGATCAAAGGCGAAGTCCATACGAAGCCTCTCCTCGGTGATGTTACTTCCCCGCTGTTTTACTTCCTTGCCTAGTACCTGCTGAAGTGCTGCGAGGAGAAGATGGTGAGCAGTGTGAAGTTTTATAGTTTGTTCGTTGTGATTTGCGAGACCTCCTTTGAACATACCTGCGGAAGAAGTCTGAGAGAGCTTCTGATGTTCGGACATCTTGTTGTTGAAATCGACCATATCGATCTCGATTCCCTTTTCTTTTGCCAACTCTTCTGTTAACTCAATAGGAAAACCATAAGTTGTAGCGAGAATAAACGGATCAGTTCCTTTTTCAAACTCTTTCAACCCAGACTGCAATGTCTCTTTGAACTTTGAAACTTCTTTTTCAATCTCTACTTTTATTATTCCAATCTTTTGTTTTATTTCTGGATAAAATTGTTCGTAAAAATCCGCAACAGAATCTACAAGAACAGAAATCTTGCCGCTTTCTATTTCCTTGTTGTCAGATTTTAGAACTGCTCTTCTAAGAAGTCTTCTTAGAACATAACCTTGTTTTGTATTTGAAGGCAGAACTCCGTCAGCAATCATAAATACCGCTGTTCTCATGTGATCAGCAATAACTCTCTGTGAAGAAACATCTTGCGACAGAGTTTTTGCATGAACCATAATGCCATCAAACATGTCTGTGTCATAAGCAGTATTTTTACCTTGCATAACAGCGGTCATGCGCTCTAGCCCAGCGCCAGTGTCTACGTTTTTCTGAGCAAGTTTTCCTACAACTTTTCCATCTTTCTTTTCATATTCCATGAAAACATCGTTCCAGATCTCAATCACGCGCTCGTCTCTAACTGAATTTATAAAATCTTCATGTGACAAATCACCGACACTACCTCCTGTCATATCGTAGAACATTTCACTACATGGACCACAAGGGCCGTTGTCACCAGGACTCCACCAGTTATCGTCTGCTGGAAGTGCATAGATTCTATTTTCTGGTATGCCGAGACTCATCCATATATTTTTAGATTCTTCATCGAGTGGCGCATTTTCATCACCTTCAAAAATAGTTACATAAAGTAATTTTGAATCTAGGCCTAAGCCTTCCTCTTTAGAAGTTAGAAATTCGTAACTCCACTTTATTGCGTCTTCTTTAAAATAGTCTCCGAGAGACCAGTTCCCCATCATTTCAAAAAATGAAAAGTGTCGATTGTCTCCTATGTCTTCCAAGTCTCCGGTTCTAACGCATTTCTGAATATCGGCAATACGAGAACCGAGCGGGTGTTTTTGCCCCATCAAGTATGGAACAAGTGGTTGCATGCCAGCAGTGTTAAAAAGCACAGATGGGTCGTTCTGTGGAACTAGTGGTGATGAAGGTACTATAGAGTGTCCTCGCTTCTCAAAAAAAGCTAGGAATCGTTTGCGGATTTCGTCTGATTTCATAATCTAAAATATAGCTTATTTTTCATAAATAAAAAAGCCGCTACAGAGCGGCTTTTTTATTTTATAAATCTATATATTGAAATCCTCTGGGTCACTGTGTTGAACCAAAGATGAGTGACGAAGTCTGTTTTCTAAAAACCACAATACTACGAATATAAATAGAGTGAGTATAGTCGCTAATACTGCGAGTTCGAAAAAGCCAAATCCACAAGCAATACCAATACCTGCCGCAACCCAAATACTTGTAGCAGTAGTCAAACCGAAAAGTTTTGAATCTTTCCAAATCATGAGACCTGTTCCTAAAAATCCCACACCACTTATAACAAGAGATGGGATTTGTGCAGGGTTGTTGTCGAGACCTGGATGCATCTCTATTATCATCTCAGAAATTATGACAAACAAAGCTGAACCCATAGCAACAAGCGAGTATGTTCGCATGCCAGCAGTCTTGTGAGCTATGATACGCTCTGCGCCTATCGCCATACCTAGCAACATCGCAAAACCAAGTCTTTCTATAAAAAATAAATTCTCTGCACTAAATATTTGATCCATATGTATTGAATTATATCCTATCCAAAATAAAACAAAACCCTTCCGCTGTGGAAGGGTTTAAAATTATACAAGTGGCAACAACTTTTCTATAAGCCACGGCTCAAGAAAATGTATGAGCAACAGCGCAACTGCAATCGTAACTACAGAATACGTACTCTGCGCATACACGTTTCTTTTTCTGCCATAGTATTTTATGAGCCCTACTATCCCGGCGCTTACAAGCAATCCTGTACTAAATGCTATAAGCACAGAATTGAAATGATTGTAATACATGTAGCAATGGTATGCTGCTACCAAAAAGTAAAAAACAAACCAATATCCTCTGAACCACAAGTAACTACGAAGTTCAACAGATATGAATCTGTATTTTGTTCGGTACCAATAGTCGCTGTACCAAGCGTAAAATTTTGGGAAAATCCACTTCACGGGCTCCCCTACAATAAATACAGCCAAAAATAAAAACAGCCATCTCGTCACGAGAATCTGTAATAGCAAAGTATCTTCTATCTGCATAGCTAAGAATTTTTCTCACTATACAATATTTATAGGATTATGCAATCACGCCACCTCCTATACACTTTTCTCCATCATACAAAACTATAGATTGACCACTAGAGACAAGAGGTTTTTCATTTTCAAAAATCACACTGGACCCTGTGTCTTTTACACCGATTAGCGAACAAGGATAATATTCTCCATGGTAGCGGACTTGTGCAGAAAATATTTTACCCTCTTCTGGCACCACACTAATCCAGTTTGTATTTATAATTTTTATATTCTTTTCTGCTTCGAGAGATTTTGGTTCGTGGCTAACTGTTATTGTATTTTTATTTATATCTTTTGATACAACATAGTATGGAGTATCTTGATTTGTCTTTTTTGTAATAGTAAAACCATGTCTTTCGCCTAGAGTGAAAAATAGCGCACCATCGTGTTCACCTATAATCTCGCCGTCTGTATTTAAAACAAATCCTTTGCTAGTTTTTATATAGTGTTTCAAAAAATCTTTCATATCAAGAGGACCCAAAAAACAAACTCCCTGAGAATCTTTCTTTTCTCCAGTAAACAATCCAGCTTTTTTTGCGATTGATCTTACTTTTGTCTTGTCTAAGTGCCCAATTGGAAAAAGAGTGTGTGCTAAATCTTCTTGGTTTAACTTCCATAGAAAATAGCTTTGATCTTTAGAATCATCTTTGCCTACCAATAGTTCATAGCTTCCGTCTTTTAGTCTGTTCTGTGCATAGTGACCAGTAGCAATAAAATCTGCTCCGTGAGAGCGCGCAAAATCCCAAAACACACCGAACTTCACCTCTCGATTACACATAACATCCGGGTTTGGAACACGCCCCAGTCTATACTCTTCGATCATATAATCTGCAACACCTTTTTTGTAAGCCTCCTCTGCATCACACTCCATAAACGGTATATCTAAGCTTGCACAAACCCGCATGGCATCTCGCCTCTCGTCGCGCCAAGTACACTCTATAAAGTCTGGGGTCCAAGTACGAATAAAAACACCGGTTACTTCATACCCGTCTTTTTTTAGAATATGGGCAACAACTGAAGAATCCACTCCTCCAGAAACGCCTACAAATACTTTTTTAGATTTATTTTCTCTCACAGTAGACACTCTACCTTTATTTTGTAATTTTGCAAAAAAAGAAAATTATAACTTCATAAGCTTTTTATAAAGTTCAAAAGTCGCTCTACAGTCTGAAAGTGCAGTATGTGCATTTTTGTTTTCTATTTTGAATACTTCACACAAGAAGCGTAGAGAGAAACGACTTATATCATCGCGTTTTTTAGCTTTCGCATAAGCAATCGATATAGTGTCTAGTTTATGATAGTGCAATTTATTTTCTACTTTTGTTGTAGAAAATGCTTTGAGTAAGAAGGCAAAATCAAAAGGCATATTGTGCGCTACCATAATCGCATCTTTTGTTTTGTCTGAGAATATCTGCATTGCCTCTTTTAGAGTATAAGCAAAAACCCAATCGGCTTCATTGTATCCGTTTATACGGAGAGCAACCTTGTCTGCGTTTTCAATTTTCTCGGGCTTTACTTTAAGCTCAAACTCTTCGAGTATTTCATATACCTGATTGCCGTCTGCATCTACATTTTGAGAAACCAAAACACAACCAATCTGAATAATCTCATGATTTTCTGGATCAAGTCCTGTAGTCTCAGTATCAATAAAAGCCAGATTCTGTTTATGCATCTTTTTTAAAAATTAAAATTATTATTGTAAATATAGAGCTTTGTTTTTCTTGTGCTCTTCAAAATTTCTCGCGTAGTGAATCTGCCCAGAGCTATCATGTAGATAGTAAAGATATGGGCTTTCTGTTGGCTCTAGTGCTGCCACTATAGATAGTATACCTGGATTTGAAATTGGAGCTGGAGGCAGTCCCTTGTTTTCATAAGTGTTGAAAGGAGAGTCGCTATCTAAATCGTCTAGTGTTAGCTCACTAGAATCCCTGCCGGTTATATATGTTAGTGTCGCATCGACTTGCAGAGCCATGCCTATACGAATCCTCTTCCAGAGTATACCTGATATAACTGACCTATCGTCGTCTCCACTCGCTTCTTTTTCTATTATAGAAGCCATTGTTATTATGTCCTCCATAGAGCGACCTGAGGAGAGAAACTTATCTTCGATTTCGGCTATTTTTTTATCAAAGTTTTTACTTAATTGATCTACTATATCTTCTTCGCTTGCACTCGGAGATATAAAATATGTGTCAGGAAACAGATAACCCTCTTTGTCTTCTGCCAAATCCAAGAATTTTTCTCTATCGAAATTTGAAACTTTTTCTTCCAATAAAGCACTCATCTCATACACGGTCATACCTTCTGGAAAAGTAACTCTAACCTCTTCTTTGTTGTAGTCACCTTTGGCCATACGCAACGCGACATGGATTGTAGAAATAGGTTTATCAAAATAATAATTTCCAGCCAATATATTTTTGTCGTTTCCATACAAAACAACAAAAAACTGAAATACGGGTACGGATTTTATTACTTTGGCTTCATAGAGCTTGTTGGATATGGTCATAAGACTATCTCCGTACTGAACTTCTACAGATACACCACTAACAAAACCACTTGGTGGTATAAATATTGCCCTAACTGTCAGTAAAAATAAAACTAGTACGACAAAAGATACGACTAGATTTCGTATTCTCTGACCAGACCATTTGCTTGTATCTGTTTGTACTGTATTTTGAATATTTATAGGTTCTTGTGTATCCATAAACTACATAGGCAGATTGACAGGCGGTTCAACTTTCTTGGAATCGATACGTTTAAACGATGGTGTTTCAGCCACGCGACCAGGAAAATGAAATACCGTAGCGAGCTCTTCACTAGAAAGCACGAAAGGTTTTCTGTGAACTTTCTTATTTGCGACTTTTTTCGAATGATGTGGTGGATAGAAAAAAGATCTTTCACGGTATGCGTTGTACATTTCAAGCTTCAAAGCTTGTGTGCGGCGACCTTTTGGATCCTGCCAAGGATAATCAAAGCCTGTCGCATTTGCTGGAGCAAAACCATTTAGAGATGGAGAGTTGTATTGCTTTACCATACTAAGCACACCAGTAATATTGATAGGATTGAATCTATCTTTTTCAGCTAAATAAATAACTCTCATACCACAATCGAAACCTTGCTTGTTAACATTGCGCTCTATAGCAGCTATAACTTCTTGCTGGCCTTTTGTGAGATTCAATGTTGTACGAGCAGCTGCATCGTCTGTAACCATCAGCCCACCTTTTATAACTTTCTGAATTTCCTCTTTGGCTAAATCTTTCCAATCACGAGTTTCAAACCATGTTCCTGGTTTGTGATATCTACTTGTGTGTACTTTTATCAATATCTGAAACCAAATCTGTTCACCCTTGCCTATAGAACCCATGAATTCTAACATCTGAGTTATAGGGTCTATCTGTTGCTCTGGATCAAGAGAGCTAGATGCTTTATCTAGTCCATAGTCTACGTAAGTTTTGATCGGGTATGGGTCTGGCTTTGTTAATTTAAATTCACTACCAAACATACTCCACTCCCCAATCTTTGAATGAGGAACTCTACCTGTATAATCACTCACCTCACTTATTTCAGCCTGAGGGTACTGTGCATATATTTGAGACTCAACTAGTGAACGAAAAGTTTTTGGAGTTCTTATGAAAAAATACACTTTGCCTTCGAGCGAAACTATCTCAAGAGAAAACCACATGTGTACACGACCCTGCCAATACTTTTGATACCAGTTACCCATCCCTCCACCTTGATGAAAAGCATTTACTAAAGCTATTTCCATCGCTTCAGGAGATTTAAAAACGTCACGAGGAATACGAATTTCAAGCATTGACCACTCTAGGCTGGCCAAGTAACTAACTCGCAAATATTTCACCCACATATGCCAAGCCACGATTATAAGCATAATCGGCACCCATATAGGAGCGAGCGATGAAATAAAAAGTAGTAGTTGGATTAGTGTTCCGATGAAAAAATCAGGTTGCATATAATATATCTTACACGATTAGTGAATTTATTTGAAATCTATAGGCAAGACTATAAGCTTAGAATCTTCTGGATTCCCTGTGCTTCTAAAAAGTAGTGAGCCTGTATCAGAAGTCTGACCATTTATATATAAAGTAGCATTGAAATATGAAGCACTGAACGGTGAGTGCTTTGCCACGTATAGATTATAAGTACCGCTTATAACCTGACCTCCGGAATTTAGCGCCTGAACAGTACCCGCACTAGAACCGTCTAGCTTCCATCCGCAACCATTTACATAACCGCTTATATTTATAGTTCTACCGACGGATTCATTTGCAGAAGGATCGGTTATAGAGAGTCCGCATTTGTTTTGGCTGTACATTGTAAAAGGAGAATTACTTTCGCCAGTAATATTTGGAAACATAACCGGAGAATAGCTTTGCCTAGACGCAAAATACCCAACAATAAAAGCTACTAGGATAAAACCAAATATTATTAGAAGTAAGTTTGCAAAACCTTTTTGATTCATTGGTATTAGTATATCAAAAGTAAAACCTATTCAAAAGAAAAATCCCCGGAGGGGATTTTTCTTTTATTCAGTCGCAATACTATGCTGGAGTATATAGACCTTGTTTGTTTTTCTTGAAATACTTTGGATTTTGTAGGTTTACTAGAATTGTGTTTTTCTTTAGGAATCTTTCTTTCATAACTTTCTCTACAACATCATCTTTTGATAGAGGTCCTTCTTTTTTAAGAATTTCCTTTATAACATCTTTCACAACACCTGGCTTGTAGCCCCACTCTTTTAGAGCATACTTACCGCGACCAACAAGTACGAAACGAGAGTCTTTGATAAGTTCATTGTGACATGTAGCAACGTGAGTCTTCTTTCCAAAAGTCTTGCATATTGCATCAGCAACATCACGGAAGTGCATAGGTTCGCCATTTTTTCTCATCATAAGAAAAGCATAGTCCTTGATACCACGAGTTTTTACGTTTGATGAATCTGCCTTACCCCATTCTCCAAGAGGATTTTTATTTATTGTCTTTGAGATAGATAGCCAGCGACGTGCAATTTCTTCGTTGCGGTATTCAGCTGAAACATCTTTTACATGATCCAAAAATTTTTCTATTAGATCACTTTCTGGGATAAGTTCTTCGTCTTTTAGTGAAGTGTAAAGCTTCTTTAGAGATTCGTGAACTTTCTCTGTTGTTTCAGAATCTACTGACCAGCGTGATTTGAAATGATCGTCTTCTTTGTGTTTTGTAAATTCATCACCCAATACTAAGTATAGATGAAAATGATTTTGAGTTGATTTGTCTTTAGCTAGATTTGAGAGTAGATCGTCTTCAGATACAACACCACCGAGCTCTTCGATTATTGAACGAAGTTCGTTGAAAACAGGAGCATGTTCCTTGTATGAATCAGATTTGCGGACTGATTGTAGAGCTGCGTTTTCTATCTGGCGTACACGCTCACGTGTAATACCATAAGTCTCGCCTATAGCCTCTAGAGTCTTTCTTTCTGCACTATCATCAAGACCAAATCTACTTATGATTACATCATAAGCTCGATCCTGTAGTGGTGATAGGATTTTTTTTGTGACCTGTTTTGGTTTGAAAGTCGTGGTTGCCATACTTTTTTATAAAATGTTAAAAATTAATTAAAATTGTATCTAAACTATACTTTAGAATATAACAGAAGTCAATAAATTAGTCAAGGACTGTGGAAAACTAGACAATCTGGTTTATCTATTGGCTTTTATTCTATCTTGCTCTGTTAAATACTTCTTGCGAAGGCGTACTGATTTTGGTGTTATCTCTAGATATTCATCGTCACTCATAGTCTCAAGACCCCTTTCAATAGATAGTGTAAACGGTGGTTTTAGCACAATAGCTTCGTCGTTTCCAGAAGAGCGCACGTTTGTAAGATTCTTTCCTTTTACTGGGTTTACAGCCATCTCATCTCCCTTTGAAGTGTTACCTATAACCATACCTTCGTATACCTCTGTTCCATGACCAATATACAAAACACCTCTATCTTGAAGATTCCAGAGTGCATACCCAGCAGCCTTACCAGAAATCATAGAAGTCATAGAACCCACTTCACGAAGTTTGATTTCACCTGCATATGGACGAAAACCTAACACACGTGAAGATATGATCCCCTCACCTTTTGTATCAATCACAAACTGACCACGATATCCCAAAAGCCCACGTGTTGGCATTTCGAAAACAAGACGATTTATACCCTCGCGTTCACGCATCTCTGTCATAGAAGCACGACGTTTTGTAAGCTTCTCGATAACTGCACTCGCACTTTCAACAGGTACATCGACAATAACTTCCTCGAATGGTTCTAGATCTACGCCATTTTCATGCTTCACAATTACTTGTGGTTGAGATACAGAAAGTTCAAAACCTTCGCGACGCATCGTCTCGAGCAAGACTGCGATATGCAACTCTCCGCGACCAAACACAGTTAGTTTGTCCATATTGTTGAAATCTATTCTTAGACCAACGTTTATTTCGAGTTCTTTTTCCAAACGCTCGCGAATCTGACGACTAGTAACAAACTTACCTTCACGTCCAGCAAAAGGAGAATCGTTCACAAAAAAGTCTAGAGAGATTGTAGGTTCATCGATACCGATAGCTGGCAGAGCTTCTGCATTTGCCTCTTCACTGATTGTCTCACCAATATACACATCACTAATCCCGGCAATCATAGCGATATCTCCAGCGATAATCTCTGGGACTTCTTTTCGATTCAATCCTTCGAATGTATTTAGCTTTGTGATCTTTGCTGTACGAACTTCCCCATCAGGCAATCTAACAAAAATAGATTTTCCAGTTTTTACACTTCCAGAATATATTCGAACCAAAGCCAAACGTCCCAAAAAGTTGTCGTATGCGAGATTGAAAACTTGAGCACGAAAAGGCTCGTCTGCTCTTGTGCTAGCTTCTGGAACTTTTTCCAAGATTACATCGAGTAGTGGAGATAGATCTTTTGATTCGTCAGTGAGCTCTCTTTTAGCAACACCGTCGCGACCAATAGCATAAAGTGTAGGAAAATCTATTTGTGAATCTGTAGCACCGAGCTCTATGAAAAGCTCTAGTACCTGATCGTGAACACGCGCTACGTCAGCAGCTGGTTTGTCGATTTTATTTATAACAACAATAGGTTTCAAACCTAACTCCAAAGATTTTTTCAAAACGAAACGAGTCTGTGGCATTGGTCCCTCTTGGGCATCGACAAGCAGGACAACTGAGTCTACTGCACGCAAAACACGCTCAACCTCAGAGCCGAAGTCAGCGTGACCAGGAGTGTCTACTATATTGATTTTTGTACCCTTGTAGATAAGAGAAGTATTTTTAGAATATATAGTAATACCACGCTCTTGTTCTAGAGCGTTTGAGTCCATAGATGAACCAGCTTCAAACATTCCTGCTTGGCGCATAAGTGCATCTACTAATGTAGTTTTTCCGTGGTCAACGTGTGCAATGATTGCAATATTTCTAATAGACATGAATCGTATAAGTATAAAAATAAAATGCCCGAGATTTAAGGCATTTTTACTTTAACAATATTTTTGATGTTTAGCAAGAGTAAAAAGCTAAAACAATTTCACTATGTCGTGATATGTCACGATGAGCATTAGACCGATCAATATACAAAACCCTACAAAGTTTGCTGTATTTGCAAATTTTTGATTTATACTAGAACCTTTTATTTTTTCAATAAGTAAAAATAGCAATCTACCTCCATCGAGCGCTGGAAATGGAATCATATTTATCACTGCCAAGTTAACTGAAATTATTGCAGTGAAAGACAGTAGATATATAAAACCTATGTCGTAAGCTGAGCCGACTATCTTCACTATTCCTACTGGACCAGTCACAGAACTAATATCTCCAGAACCGACGATTGCATCATGTATTAAGTTATAGAATCCCAAAACTGTACCCCATGTTGTTATGGCTGTGTATCTAGCACCTTCGGCGATGGCTCTGAAAAAAGGAAGTTTTACTACCCCGACTGTATCCATAGAGATACCAATAACTTTTTTACCAGAATCGTTTGTCTCTGGGATTATATCTGTGACTTTTATTTCTTTACCATTGTCATAAGTTAGTGATATAGAATCGTCTTCATGAATTTGTACAAAAGCCTGTAGCTCTGCTGGTGTTATGAGCCCATCCAATATTTCATCTCCTGCAGAAAGCGAGACAATCTTGTCTCCCGGCATCAACCCTGCACTATGCGCAGGAGAATCACTCAAGACATCAGTTACCATTAGCGCAGGATTTTCAAGAATTGTATTTTCAGGCAGTGAACTAGAAGACGTAGGCATACCACTGGCAAAACCAACCGTAAACAGAAGCCAAGCTAAAACAAGATTGAACACAACACCTGCCACAAGTACAAGCGCCTGCGCATATCTAGGTTTGTTTATCATAGCTCTATCTTTATCTGGACCATTTACTGCTTCGTCGTCTCTGTCTTGTCCAAAAATTTTCACAAAACCACCAAAAGGAATCCAGTTCAAACTGTATATAGTCTCACCTTTTTTAAAAAGAGTTTTTGCGCGAGGAGGAAAACCGAAACCAAACTCATCTACACGAATTCCAAATTTTTTCGCAACAAGAAAATGCCCAAGCTCGTGGACCAAAACCAATACCAATAAAACAACGATAAAAATAATTATGGACATAAAATCGGATTAATTCATTACTTCAGCTTCTTTCTTTTCAAATATAGCTTCTAGGTTTGCATTTGCTTCACCAACTTTTTTCTGCAAATCTTCTTTCATACGAAACTCTTGATCTTCTGGAAGACTATCGGATTCCATCTGGCTGATCGCATCTTCACGCTCTTTGCGGATTGTTATGCGAGCATCTTCTAACTTTTCTTTTAAAATTTTAACTAGCTTTGTTCTGTTCTCGGTTGTAAGCGCAGGAAATATTACTCTGATACCTGAGTCGTCAGTCGCAACAGAGAGTCCTATGTCTGCAGATTGTAAAGCTTTTTCTATCGACTTAACCAAAGTTTTATCCCAAGGTACAACACGCAAAGTTTTAGGGTCTTCTATAGTTATAGATGAAATATTTTTCAAAGGCTGTAAAACTCCATAAGCCTCCGCGCTAACTCCGTCTAAAACAGTCGGACTAGCTCGGCCTGTGTGAATTTGTGAATACTCTTTTGAAAGCCATTCTCCGGCCTTTTTTGCATTTTGTACGAATGTGTCTATTGAATACATAAGATTATTGTAGCATATTTATGATAAATTTTAAGATTTGATTTTAGGTAAAATTAGCGCTAGATGTTCGAGCAACATTTTAGGAGAAGATCCTCTGAGACCCAAATAATTTTTATATTTGGATATCAACTTTAGAGAATTCAAATTTTCTGCTACTCCACCAGATTTGTTTAAAATAATTTCTATTGAATCTAGCATCCTGACCATACTATCTCTTTTCGCTCCAGTATCCTCTTCGTCTTCAAACTTATCTAAAAGCTCTACTACAAATTCAAATCTGTTTGCGATATCCATAGACATAAACTTTTCTGCATTTTCATCAATCCTGTTGCCTTCTAGTGAGAGCACTGTTGCTCTAGATAAAAGAGTCGGTAGTATATCTGTTTTCCTAGGAACTACGAGTATAAAATGTTTGTCTTTTTTCGGGTCTTCAAAAAGCTTCAAGATTTTATTCATCGCCTCAGGTGTCATAGAGGAACAGTAGAAAATATCAAAAGTTTTATTGTTTGAGTGAGACATCAAATTTGAACGCCGAATCAAATCCTCTGCGTTACCGACAGTAAAAGTCGAGAATTCTTCTATACACACATCTGGATTGCCCACATGTTTTATTCCAGATCTGTCTAAAAAATCTTTTACAAGCTCAAAAACTTTATCTTTATCTCCTTCTAATATTAGAGTAGCGTCTAATTTTTCTAGAGTAATATTTTCTAAAAATACTTTTAGCATTTTATCTTTTTGAAATGATTGTTTTTTTGTATGTGTCGAGGTGGTTTAGTGCGACACCTGTTCCCTTTACCACACAATACAGCGCATCGTCCGCAAGGCGAGCTTTCACGCCAGTTTTTCTATATACGAGATCAGGCAAAGATCGCAGCATAGAAGATCCTCCGGTCATGATTATCCCCTGGTCTATGATATCTGCTGCAAGCTCAGGTGGAGTATCTTGTAGTACATCTTTGATTGCACGGACCATTTGTTTGAGCTCTGCGTCTATAGCTTTTACAATTTCGTTTGTTGAAACCTGAGCAGTACGAGGAAGACCTTGGATAAAGTCTCGGCCTTTTATAGTCATTGTAAATTCTTCTTCGAGCATTACTGCTGCTCCTATGTTTATCTTTACCTCTTCTGCAGTCTTGTCTCCAATTGCAAGTGAAAACTTTTTCTTTATATAGTCAGCGATCGCTTGATCGATTTTATTTCCAGCACACTTAACTGAAGTACATGACACGATACCTCCGAGTGATATCACAGCAACGTCTGTAGTCCCTCCACCGATATCGACAATCATATACCCTCTCGATTCATGAATCGGGATACCAGCACCTATTGCAGCAAGTATCGGCTCTTTAACAACATACGCACTTTTAGCACCAGCTTTTATAGCAGCTTCTACCACAGCGCGACGTTCTGTTGAGGTTACTCCAGCGGGAACAGATATCATCACTTCAGGTTTTATAAAATTCCATTTACCCATAGCCTTGCTTATAAAATACCTGAGCATCGCTTCTGTTACTCTATAGTCTGCTATAACACCGTCTTTCATAGGACGATAAGCGATAATACTATCTGGAGTTCGGCCGATCATATCTTTTGCATCATTGCCCACAGCCAAAATCTTGTTGTCTACTTCAGACACAGCGACAACAGAAGGTTCGTTTAGAACAATTCCCTTGCCTGGCAAAAACACTAGCGTGTTTGCCGTCCCCAAATCTATACCGAGTTTTTTAGAAAAAAATCCCATCAGTCCCGGTATTATAGCATATTTTTACAGGCCTAAAAGTTATAGGTTTTTCAACTTTTCTAGAAGCTTTTTGTGTATCCCATCAAAAGAGCTGTTGCTCATAACAACAACCACATCACCTTCTTTTGATATTGGTAAATATTTTTCTAAAACTTCTGTAGCATTTTTCAATGGATATGCTTCTTTGTTTTCTGAACGAATTATTGAAGTAATTTTTTCTGGATCAACAAAATCATCTTTATTGTCTACAGAGCGCAATTCTGGCATGGATAAAAATACTAAATCCGCATCAGAAAATGCTTTGCCATATTCATTTTCAAAAATCTTTCTTCTACTTGTCACAGAACGTGGCTCAAAAAATACCACGATTCTTTTGTCTTGAAATCTTTCTCGAATACCAGACAAAGTCTCTCGCACTGCAGTAGGATGATGAGCAAAATCATCTATAACAGTTATTCCATTTTCTATACCTATTATCTCCTGTCTTCTCTTCATGCCTCGAAAAGTTTTTAGTGCATGGACTATGTCATCGAACAAAATCCCTTCGCGCATAGCGACCGCTACAACCGATAAAGTATTAAGTAAATTGTATTTACCAAAAAGTGGAGTTTCTATTCTGCCGAGTAAAACTTTATTCATATATATATCTGCACTTTGCCCAGACAGACTATTTTTTATATCTTTAGCAAAAATATTTGCACTTTCATCAAAACCATAAGTCACAACTTCTGCTTTTGTAAAATCTTTAAGCTCCAATGCGTTCGGGTTCTCATTGCACAATACCAATAAACCATTTTCCGCTACTGTCTGCGCCAAAAACTTAAAAGCTTGTTTATAGTCTTCCAAATCTCTATATATATCTACATGATCAAGCTCAATTGAAGTTACAATCGCGATATATGGATTGTAATGCAAAAACTTAGGACTCTTATCAAAATAAGATGTATCGTACTCGTCGCCTTCAATTATAAAATGCTCGCCAGTCCCTACGTTGTAACTTTTCTCACTACCTACAGGTATCCCACCTACTAGATATCCTGGGTCTTTACCACAAACAGTGAAAACATGTTCTAAAAGTCCTGTTGTTGTGGTTTTACCATGAGTACCACAGACTACTAGCGATTTTCTATCTTTAATAAAAAATTTATTGATTGCATCTGCCATTGAAAGCTGAGGTAGAAAATTATTTCTTACAACAACTGCTTCTGTATTGTCTGCGCCGAACATATTTGCAGTAATAGACAAATCTTTTCCATTAATATTTTCTGCACTAAAACCTTCGTAAAATTTTATATTATTATTTTTTATAAAATTACTCATCGGTGGATAGCATTTTTCGTCGCTACCACTAATCTCATATCCCGCCTCTTGAAAAAGCCCAGCCAAAGATCCCATAGCAGTACCACAAACACCTGTAAGATGAACTCTCCTAATCTGATCAATATTTTCAGGTTCATTTCGTCTTGTATTTCTTATATCTGCATCCGGTAAAACCTTCAATTTCTCCTCGTAATATTTTTTAGCTTCTTCTGTCATAAAAAAATAATAACAAAAAAACGACCCTTTTTCGAGTCGTTTGTAAAATCATTCATCGCAATGCTTGCAATACACCACAAGATTCGCTATGCGCTGACGAAATTCTTTCATCGCTTTATCTGTGCGCCTTTTAGGATGTACAACGTTTGTGCAAATCACAATCCCAAGCTTTTTCTCAGTATGAAGCGTTACTGAACATCCAGTAAAACCCGTAGCTACGATCGCATTTTCAGTAAAACATCTGCAATGCGAATATTCAGGAAAAAACTTATCCCACCCAAAACCGAATCTGTGTCCCGGCAGATGAGTGAGTTGATCCTTTTGCATTTGGATACCGATGTTTCTTTCATCTTGAAAACCATTTGGATAAAGTTTGTATCCACCGATCTGGCATCCTCGCAACACTGCTTTTGCAAATTGAACAAGGTCATTTGGCGTAGAGAAAACTCCAGCTACTCCAGTACATCTTTTATTATCCTGATAAAACTTCCAAGATAATTCGTCATGTACCTCTCCTACGATCAATCTCTTTCTGAATTTTTCATCATACTCAGTTGGAACAATCGCATCTTTCCAAAGGCAAAAATCACTCGGGTGGTATGTAGTGTAGTGCATACCGAAAGGCTCGAAAATTACCTCCTTCATGAATATATCAAGCGGTTTTTCAGCCACCGTCTCAATTACCAATCCCAAAAGTAATGTTGTGGAGTTTCGATACTGATGATGTGTGCCTGGAGCCTCTCGAAGTCCTACTGTAAAAATAGTTTTCAATATTTTCTCTGTAGGCATATTCCATAAAACATCTATACCTTCTCGCAAATTGAATTCAATAGTAAATGTAAGCAGGTGATACAAAGTTATATCTTCTATATATTCACCCTCCAAAGGCAAGATGCTTGCAATCTTTGTATCGAGTGATATTTTTCCATCATTTACTAGCTTTAGTGCGAGCATGGCAGTAAAAGTTTTTGTAATACTCGCTATATCGTACACGGAATATTGACCGAGAAGTAGTGAGTGCCCATACGTAGCGGATCCGTAACTCAATATGAGCGAATCAAAAACATCATCGATATCCCTGCCGTTGTTTGCATTTGGCTTAATCAAGCCAATCACGCAACCCGGAAATATTCCTGCCCTCATGGCAATCTCAGCCTCATTCTTGATTGAGTCAATCAGGTGAGTAGAAAAAGTAGTCTCTGCGGTTATTTTTTGCATCTATATTAAATTTTGTTTTAGTGAGCAATATTAATTCGGATAGTACAGAATAAAACACACTTTGGCAAGAATAGTTAGAAACCGGCCAATATGGTATTTTTGGAATATGTACAGCGTCCGAGTAGTGCCAATTAAAAAAGTAGCTAAGTTAGAAGAGCTAACTTATTTTTCAGGAAATCCCATAGAGCCAGGGAGTGTAGTTAGTGTAGAAATAGGCAGAAGAGAGGTAGACGCACTCGTACTCGAATGCAAAGACTTAAAAACCGATAAACAAGAATTCAAAAGAGCTTCCTTTAAGCTTAAAAAAATATCACGTGTAAAAGGACACACTTTTCTAAGTGAAAAATTTCTCGAAGTTGTAGAAATGACCAGAAGATACTTTGTTGCAACTGGACCTAGTGTTTTCAGCGCACTCATACCGTCTATATTTATTCAGAAAATAAAATTGGATAAAAAACCGGACCAAGAAATCGCAAGCCAAAACAAAAAATCAGTAGAAAAATTTATCCTACAAGCTTCTAAGAGCGAGCGGCAACTTTATTACAAAACACTAATCCGTGAATCTTTTGCTCGCAAAGAGTCTGTCTTCATAATGGTCCCAACATGGTTTGATGCTCAGAAACTTTACGACTTCCTGTCGCGCGGAATAGAAGAGTACTCAGTTCTCTTGTACAGTGGAGAAAAAGATTCTGTGTTAGTAAAATCTTTCAAGAAAATATCCGAGGAACCACACCCGCTATGCATCATAGGTACAGGAAGTTTTTTGTGTGTACCGAGAAAAGATATCGGTACCCTGATAGTTGAAAATGAAAGCTCCGATGCATACAAAACTATATCTACACCACATATAGATATGCGGATAGTGGCATACTTCTACGCACATACTTATAAGATAAGATTGCTTTTATGCGACACGATACTTCGCTCAGAAACTTTATACAAACTAGAAACTCACGAATTTTTAGAAATTCGACCTCTAAATTTTAGAATTGAAAAACCAAACTCAGTAACCCTAATCGACCGCAGTGTTAAAAGTGATAAAAAGCAGGGCTTTATATTTTCAGAAGAAGTAGAAAACTTATTGGCAAAGACCGAGGAAAACAAAACTAGTGTTTTTATGTTTGCGCTACGAAAAGGCTTCGCTCCTACAACAGTTTGCAACGATTGTGGTGAGCGTGTGCGTTGCCCAAAATGCAAAACCCCTCTGTTCCTACTCGGAGCCGACAAGAAAAACGAAACTGGAGCTCGTAGCTTTATGTGCCAAAAATGTAAATACAAAGAGCGCACAAACATAACTTGCTCATCTTGTGGAAGCTGGAATCTTGTAGCACTCGGAATCGGGACAGACAGAGTCTACGAAGCACTCTCTGAACGCTTCCCTTCTAGAAAAATATTTCAAATAGACAAAGAACGCATAAAATCCCACAAAGAAGCTGTGGCACTAATCGAGGAATTCGAAAATTCTCCAGGAAGTATTTTAGTCGGAACCGAACTTGCAATGTACTATTTTACAAAAAAAGTACCGGTATCTGTAATCGTATCTTTTGACACACTGTTTTCGATTCCGTCTTATACGATCAGCGAAAAAGTGATCAGACTTCTAGACGACATATCCATAAACACAAAAGACGAACTACTAATCCAATCCAGAAGCGGAGAAGATGTCTTGGAAGCATATATGCACGGAACACTACATTCTTTTTTCAGAAACGAACTATCTGATAGGAAAAATTTCTTTTACCCACCATATTCAACAATATTCAAAATCGTAGCAAAGGGTAAAAAAGAAAAGGTCACAGAAATATCAAAAATTCTAATAGAAATATTCTCTGGTGTGCAATTTGATATATGGGAAAGTGTAGTCGCAGGCAAAAAAGACGAATATAAAGTCTCTCTTCTTCTAAAAATACCCGAGAATTCATGGTCTATGGAAAAATTGGCCCAAAAGAAAGATCTAGACAGCGGTATAGAGTCCAGCCTAAGAAGCCTACCTCTAGATATAGAAATAGAGATAAATCCTAGTAGTATCCTATAAATACCCCCTTGCAAGACTGGTATTACTATGGTATCTTTACACTTATGTCAACCGTAAGTATAGAAATAAAAAAGAACGCAAACGAAAACAATGCCAGTGTCCTAAGACGTTTTACTCGTCGAGTACAAGAAGCTGGTTTACTTCAAAAAGTGAAAGGTAACAGATACAGCGAAAGAGCGCTTTCAAAACTAGCACTAAAAAAAGGTAAACTAAAAAATCTTGCGAAGAGAAAAAACATGGAACGACTAAAGAAACTAGGTAAAATTGTAGAACGTTCTCGTTAAGATATGTTGAAACTAGATACAACAAGTATCATCAACCAAACGAAAGGCAAGCTTCCACGCTTGCCTTTTGCGAATATGAAAGAAAAGATTTTGGGTAAAAAATACGAACTCTCAATCGTATTCATGGAAGATAAAGAAATAAAAAAGATAAACAAAAAATACAGAGGCAAAAACAAATCGACCAACGTACTATCTTTCTCTCTAACAGAAAAATCTGGCGAAATACTACTAGCTCCAGACGTAATAAAAAAAGAAGCGCCTAAGTTTGGTATGAATGTAAAAAATTTTACAGGATTTTTAATTATCCACGGAATGCTGCATTTGTTAGGATTCGATCATGGTAGTACAATGGAAAGCAAGGAAGAAAAGTGGAAAAAATATTTTCACATAAAATAATCCTCTTTTCGAATTCCAAATACAAGTATGCGAAATATTACAGCCGGTTTAGATGTAGGCACACAAACTACACGTGTTGTTGTGTGTGAAAAAATACAGGGTGAACAATACCCAAGGGTTATTGGACTTGGCTCTGCTCCTACTCGAGGTATGCGACATGGATATGTCGTAAATCAGGCTCATGTTTCTGCATCAGTCCTACGTGCTCTAAAAGATGCTGAGAAAAATTCTGGAGTATCTGTAAAAAGAGTCATGCTAGGTGTAGGCGGAGTCACACTAGCGTGCGAGACAAGCTCTGGCTCTGCGATCATATCAAAGGCAGACAGTGAAGTTACTCACTTAGACGTAGAAAAAGCCATACTAGAATCCGAAGAAGAACTCACTCTAGCCAACAAAAAAATAATCGACAACCACCCGATCGCTTTTCGTATAGACGGTAAAAATGTTTTAGGTTCGCCAATCGGTATGAAGGGTGTAAAGCTTGAAGTAAAAACACTTTTCAATACTTCCCTAGCTCAACATTTGGATCTGCTTATAGGAGCTGTTAGTGAAGCTGGAGTAGATATTATAGATATAGTACCTAGTATTGTAGCTGCAGGAGTAATACACCTTGGTGAAAAACAAAAAACCGCAGGTTGCGTACTTGTAAATATCGGTTCTGAAACTACAAGTATCGTAGTCTATGAAGACAACCAACCTGTAACAATGTCAGTCTTCCCTATTGGAGGAAACGACATAACAAACGATATCGCACTCGGATTGAAAATTCCTCTAGAAGAAGCAGAAGGTATAAAAACTGGAAGCATAATGAGTAATTTCACAAAAAGAAAACTCGACGACATTATTGAAGCAAGACTCTCTGATATGTTCGAGCTAATAGATACACATTTGAAAAAAATTCGTAGATCTGGACTGTTACCTGCAGGTGCAATATTTATCGGAGGCAGTTCTCAGTTTACGAATCTCGAAGAAGGAGCAAGACTTTCACTTAAACTTCCTGCAAGACTAGGAATAGATCAACTAGTAGAAATATCAAAAGGTAAAATCCGTGATTCTGTTTGGAGCAACGCATTTGGTCTTGCGATAATACAAAAAGAATCATCTATGATAGGAGGCGGGGGCGGAATACTCACAAATCTCAAAAAATTCTTCAGAATTTTGGGTAAACAGCTACTCCCCTAGTACCCCTTGTGTCTTTTCAATATTATCTGGTATAGTGACTGGTATAACAGTTTTGGTCCATTACTACTTTTAGTACGCGTTTGGGGGATCCCCAAATGCCGTTTTGTATGCCTAAAATAAACCCAGAAATTGAAACATTTGCACGAATAAAGGTTATTGGAGTCGGAGGATCCGGCGGCAATGCCATAAACCACATGATTAGCTCTAAGGTAAAGGGTGTTGAATTCATATGTATGAATACTGACACACAAGACCTCCACAAGTCTCTAGCAGACAAGAAAATTCACATTGGTAAAAACCTTACCAAAGGTCTTGGTGCTGGTATGAACCCTGATGTGGGCAAGAAAGCTGCAGAAGAAACAAAAGCTGAAATCCAAGACACAATAAAAGGCGCAGATATGGTGTTCATCGCTTGCGGTATGGGAGGAGGAACAGGTACTGGAGCAGCTCCAATCGTAGCTCGAGCAGCAAAAGAACAAGGGATACTAACAGTAGCAGTAGTTACAAAACCATTCTCATTTGAAGGCAATCAACGCATGAAGCTTGCAGAAAATGGACTAAGTGAGCTTGAAAAAGAAGTTGATGCAATACTCGTAATACCAAACGACCGTCTGTTAATGATTGCTGATAAAGACACTGGATTCAAACAAGCTTTTGCACTTTGCGACGAAATCTTGCGCCAAGCTGTAGAAGGAATCTCAGACCTGATCACAACTCCAGGTATAATCAACGTAGACTTTGCAGACATCAAGGCAGTTATGTCAGATGCAGGAAGTGCACTCATGGGTATCGGATTTGGATCTGGAGACAACCGCGCACAAACTGCAGCACTACAAGCTATAAACTCTCCTCTACTCGATCTATCTATAAACGGAGCACGCGGAGTACTCTTTGCAATCTCAGGTGGAGATGACTTGGGAATACTAGAAATCCAAGAAGCAGCGAAAATAATTACAGAATCTATAGACAAAGATGCACGTGTAATATTCGGAACAATCCGCGATGAAAGACTCAAAAAAGGTGAAATGAAGGTTACAGTTATTGCAACTGGATTCCCTACTGATTCTTCAAAGAGATCTCTTTTCCAAGGACAAAAAGAATTTGAAGCAAAGCCTGTAATACAACCTAGCCCTAAACCTGAAACAATAATCGAACCAAAGAAAGAAATACACAACTCTCTACCTTCAGACTACCTAAAAAAAGCAGAGGTAAAAGAAGATGATATTTTTGAAGATGATACAGATGATTGGAGTGCGGTGCCGGCTTTCCTAAGACGACCTAAGAAATAAAAATAGTAAGATTAGAATTTAGGCAACTAATTTCTAGTAAAAGAAAAATCCCCTCTGGGGATTTTTCTTTTTTCCCATAACCTTAATTTTATTAGCGGTAACTTAGAGTCTAGTTTCTGGAAAACTTTCTTTGCATCCCCGACCTTTTAAAAGTACGGATATTTTATTGCTATAAAATTCCTCGAGCTCGGCTCTTGTCTCCCGACATGATTTGCTAATCAACCCTCACTAGTCTTTTAAAAGGTCGGGGATTGGTGTATTTAGAATTCTTGAACCCTAGCTTTGCCTTGTAGATTTACATATCTAGACGAACGCAAATAGTGTTTCAAAAGACTCTGTGTAGTGCGACGGCGCGAAACAAAGAAAATTTATAGCAGTAAATTTTCGTGTCTTTTGAAACACTATTAAGTGAGTTATTTTTTGAAAAAGTAACGATTAGAAAAATAAACCCCGACAGAGGCGGGTTATTATTAACTATTCCTTATCCCTTATCACTATTCCCTAATATGCTATAATCATTGTCTATGACATACGATCTAATAATTTTAGGAGGAGGGCCAGCTGGAGTAGCAGGCGCAGTATACGCCGCACGCAAGCGCCTTGAGACACTTTTAATAGCAGAAGAATTTGGAGGACAATCAAGCGTCTCTGAAACTATATACAACTGGATTGGAACTAAGGCTATTTCTGGCGCGGAGCTAGCAAAGAGTCTAAAAGAACACGCTGAAGACTACAATGGTAAATCCCTAACACTCATGGAAGGTGTGCGCGCAGAAAAAATTGAAAAGAAAGACGATATATTTGTAGTTAGTACAAACGATGGTAAACAAATCGAAACTCGAAGTGTACTTATCACAACTGGTTCAAAAAGACGAAAAATCGATGTACCTGGAGCTACTGAATACGAAAACAAAGGTATCACATATTGCGCATCGTGTGATGGCCCACTTTTCTCTGACCAAGATGTAGTGGTACTAGGTGGAGGCAACGCTGGATTTGAATCTGCGCTCCAACTTATTGCATATTGTAAAAGCGTAACTCTAATCCACAGAAGCTCTGAGTTCCGCGCAGATGAAGTAACCGTTGAAAAACTTCGAGCAAATCCAAAAGCAAAAATCATAACCGATGCAGAAATCACTAAAGTAAGTGGCTCACAATTTGTAGAGTCTATAAGTTACAAAGATAAAAATACAGGCGAGGAAATAACACTACCTACAACTGGAATATTCGTAGAAATCGGCCAGTTGCCAAATACTGACTTTTTGACTGGTTTTGTAGAGCTCGACAAGGAACGCAAGATAATCGTCGACCCTATGAACCAAAGAGCCTCAGTAGCTGGTATATGGGCTGCAGGAGACGCTACAAACGGCCTATACCACCAAAACAACATAGCAGCCGGGGATGCTGTCAAAGCCCTCGAAGACCTGTATATCTGGGTTCACAAGAATAAATAAAAACAAAAACACCTCAGTCTGAGGTGTTTTTGTTTGACATTTGATAATTAAAATGTATAATATAGAAAATTAAAAAAATTGGAAAATAAAATCTTAACTGAAATATTCCCAAAAGATCTTGCAGGTATAAGCCTTGGAGGTAGCTCTTGGCAAAGCCGTGAGACTGAAATAATCTCACAAAATATCATATTTATTCAAAACAAAATCAACCCAGACAAATGGACACCATTTTCATGGGAAGATTATAAAAGACTTTGTGAGCACAATGTCACAAATAGTGAAGGACTTGTATTGAGAGCTTTAGTAGAAGGAGGTGCCCCAGTTGCCTTCACAACATGTTATCTTAGCCCTGGATACCTGGTAAAAGATGAGCTGGGAAGATACTGCATCACCGAGAAATTTCTCGAGGTAGTAATCAAAATGAAGAAATAACAAAAAAAACCCGGAAGTCCCGGGTTTTAATTTTTTTTAAATTTATTTGACTTTTTGATAAAATTATGCTATTGTTTTATAAACTAAATGTACCAAAAAAATGATAAACAACAGCTATAAATTCTCCTTAAAGTTACATCTTGCACTGAAGTCCATAGATGAAATAATGACTTATTCCCCTTCCAACAAAGCTTTTAAGAAATACTTTGAGCAAAAATTTGAACCAGGAATTATTCATGCTATCAAGATGGATAATCCGCAAATAGCACACAAAAATACTACATTCCATAAAGACAGTTTCTACAATGCCATATTCTTGATCAAAGAAGTATCTGCAGAGATCGAAAAGACATTAGAAAAAGAAAAGCGCAGGAATGTTGTCACTGGTTTAAACGTTTTAAATGATGAACTTGGAAAACTAATGATGATTTTATTCGAGTTCCTCAGTTTATAAAATACAACCCCATTTCAACTGAAATGGGGTTTAATATTTACACTAGATTCTTCTCAGGATACTTCTTGCCTCGGATTATGAAGTTCGTTTCTGTGTCAGTGAGTTTGAATTCTTTTATAAAATAATCTTCTATATATTTCTGATCCATACCATTCTTGCAGGTATACACATCGATACTCACAAATCCCCTTTTTGGAAATGTATGGATACTGATATGACTCTCCTCTATCACTACAAATCCACTCCAGCCACCTGGATCTTTGTCGTCGTTGCCTTTTGCAAAATACACAACAGGCTCTGCGAGTATATGCATGTCGAGTAGCTCAGGCAGATTTTTAAGACAAGCCAGTACTACATCTTTGCTGTTTAGCAATTCTTCGTCTCCCCCGTAACCATCCAAGGTTACATGTTCTCCAAAATGATTCATGGGATTATTTTAGCATGAAATAATTATGCTGTAATTCCACAGAATAACTTTCTGAACAAACAAAGGCATTATTGTTAACAAGATTAAACATTCAGGATATATAGAAAATTAATTTAAAATCTTTCCAGTCTTTCGAGGACTAATCATCTATGGTTATGCCATATAAAGATTTAACTCTTTCAGAGTTCATTTTTGATTCTTTTGCAATTCTCTTTAATGCATTTTCTGCATTTAGACTAATTCTTTCCATTTTTTCATCAGAAGGATTATAAGAAGCAAATTTAAGCGCTTGGCTCACTATTATTATTAATTGGTTCCCTTTAGTTTTTTTAAATAAATCATAAAATTCATTTTCTGAAACTGCAGTTAATGCTTCGATATCTTCTGGGTTCCAGCCACTATTTTTTGCAATTTTTTCCAAAATCTCTTGAGTACTTCTAGAGTCCTTAAAACTTGATAGTTTTTTTGTAAAAGCTGTAATTAAAACTGGATCCTTGATATTTAAAAACATAGATCGATTAGAATCATAGAATTCTGGTTTTTCATCTCTTGTATTCATATACAAATCAACCATTTCATTTGCTTGATCATTTCTATTAAATTTACGAAACAAAACAAGTGTAGCATCTAAATTAGTTGGGCTAACGGATTGCACGTTTTTCTTAAATGCTTCATAAAGCCCATTTAAGACAGTATCATCATTTAGATCGAAAGAGTGACGATATTTTTGCCATGCTTCATGAAACGAATTATCATTATCTTGTAGTTCCCACTGCTTATCTAGTTCTTTTGCTTTATCTTGTAAAATTTCTTCATCAATATAGCCATTTTGCACTATAGTCAATAATAATGCATCCCATTCATCAAAATTAGAAAATTGAATACTATTTATCATTAAGCGCCATTTTTTTTCATTTTCAGACTCTTGTTTGTCCTTATCAAGAAATATATCGGCATATTTAACAAAGTTTTTTATGAAGTCCAATGATGGAGCAAATGTTGGTTCGTAAATTGACCAACTAAGAAGCGCTACTGAAGAGATTGAAATATTAAATATTCTCCTGTCATTATCAATAAGTAATTTTTCTAATTTTTTTAATAAATTTTCAATCTTCTTAATTACCCTTATATTAGTTATACCCAGTGCAGTAGTTACTTTTGACAACTCCTCACAAAAGGATGTGGTTTTGTCTACTGCTATATCTGCTGCTTCCTCCGGAAGAGGTTCAAATCTTATCTTAATGTCAATTACTTTCTCAAGCTGCTTCTTGAATTCTGCGCTTTCTGCATCTTTAAGTTGCTCATCATTAAAAAGAAGGACTATTTTGCAGTTACGCTCGTTCTTAAGAAAGGAAATGAGGCCGAATATTTCTATAGTACTTAAATTACCGCCTGTTCGCTCTAAATCATCAATACAAATAATTTGATTACGAACAGTAATGAACATATCAGGAACATAATCTTTAATTTTCGGAAGATTCCTGGCTAATCTTGTAAGAGCACGTCCGGTTACCTCCATTGACTTAAAATTATCTTGAAATGTTTTTATATTTGGCCCATTCTTAATACAATCAGTTTCTACTGTTGCTTCAAAGAGAGTGTTTTTTACTGATTCAATTGTATTCAATCCAAATAAACTCACATAAGAATATCGTTTAAGACCAATTTTCTTTGCTTGTGATGTTTCTTGTAAGTATTTTTTCCAAGTATAAGTTTTACCTATACCCCATTTACCCATAATACAGATTACCTCAGGATCTTTTGATTCTAAAAAACGTTTAAGTTCTGTAGACACACTTTTTATAGACATATTATTTAATGTTATGAAAACGATAGTAAATATAATTTTATATACATATTTCACTTACTTAGATGAAATATGATGGGGTGAGCCTTCTCGAGATAGAACTTTTTGATTCCTTACCCCACAAGGTTAATTAGTACCTTTTTACAATACCACGATGACCCTTCTCGTGCGTATACGAAAATAGGACAAAGTGAGACACTTTTTGGACTATTTTTAATTTTGATACTTATCTAAAACCAAAGTTTTAAACTTTTGCCAAACATTGTCTTCATCGCCATCAAATATTCTTTTTTGACACCATGCATAGGGGAAAATATAATTGTTATTTCCAAGATCATATGGAAATGTATCCTTTCCTAATTCTGAGTCTCGTTGCCATTTACCTAAAAGCAAATTCCTCTCGATAACAGTGATAATATATGCGGCAAACTCGAGAGCAATGCCTTCTATACCTTCCTCGTTCTGATTTTTTTTGTATTCTTCGCTTATTTTTGATAAAACATCTTCAACTTTTTTTACTGAGTTTAAAGAAAAATCAAGTTTCACTTTATAAAACAATGCAACCTTTACCGCAAGGTCTGTTAATGTTATCTGCAACTCCTTTATATTTTCCATATTACTATTTTATATTACCAAGATTTTTTAATACAATCTGACCTTTACTAATTAAATCTTTAAGTGGTCCTGAAGTTTGTGTTGTCGATCTTGTATATAGATCAAATCTATAACCATTTCTCTGAGAGTAGATAATTGAGTCTCTTATTTGACTAGTTAAACTTTGCTGATTAACATTTTTAACTTCGCTAATAATTCTATTCGCATGATCCAATCCATCAGGTATTCTATATTTTGCAGACCCTGTTGCAGACTCAATTCTTTGTGTATTTTTCACTAAACCTGAAGCAACTTCTCCGGCTTTTCCAAGAGACTGCGGGGACTCTTGAATTACTTTTTGTATATTACCACATGCTGCAACACAAGCAGTTCCTGCACTACCAAGCAACTCGGCACTTAAAGCCGTAGCTCCTACCGATCCTCCCAGAGCCACCGCACCAGCTCCTACACCTACAATCGCGCCTGTAGCAACGGGATGATTCATAGCAGATTGCCAGGTTGGACCAAGATGAGCAGCCGCATTCCCAACTTCTCCAACAAAACTTGAAGTTGATTGGTGTCCACTCAAGAATTCACTATACCAATTTCCATCATAATCAACGTACTTGAACGGATTATTTCTTGCATATGCATATGAATTTAAAGATTGTGGATCTTGAAGTATTAGTTGATCATCTTGACCACTTAACTCATTAGTTCTTTGTTTGTCTCCCAAACTCTGAAACACTTTATCCTGCGAAATAAACCGATTATACTTCGTATTCAAGTATCTCGCTTTTGCATACTCAAGTCCAGTGTCTTCGTCTCTGATATGTCCTGTGAACTTATGACGTTCCTTGAAAGAGCCCGCAAGAGTATCTACTCTACCTTCTCCGAATGGATAGTAGTCTACTAGTTCATCCTGTGTTCCTGTACTTGAGGTCATGACTGATGAACCAAACAAGTGATCTGTATGAGCATAGTGAGGAGTGATTGTACCTGCATTATCCTCAGTTGTTGCGATAAGTTCATCACCAAGATAAAGTGATTTCTTTTTAAGGGTTCCTGTAACTTCATATTCTTTGCTTGGAGTAATTGTAGTTACAGTTGGATTTGTATATGTCATACGATCACCATTGTGGTCATATGTATAACTCATGGTATTTGCTCCTACAACTGTTTGTGTCAATTCATTTTTGTAATTCCAAGTATTAGTTAGAGTACCGTTACCTAACATGTTTCCATTTTGATCATATGTACGGTTTACTCCTCCTATCTTTGTTGCGGCATGAGGGTTCGCATAACTTGAACCAGCGAAACCGTTGTATTGGGTTGTAGGATAGAGAGTTCCTCCAGTACCTGTGACGGAAGTGATATTTCCGATTGAGTTATATGCGAAAGTCTGATTGTACGCAGTTCCTGTTCCGAGACCTGTTGCATTTATATATGTGAGACGATGGAGGTTATCATATGTCATTGCAAATGTCTTTGCTCCTCCTGTTGCACCACTATCAACAAGATTTGTGATATTGCCAACAGCGTCATATGTATATGCAATGCTTTGGAATGTTGAGCCACCCGTCTTTGCAGTCACTTTATTTGTGAGACGATAGAGTTTTGTCGAATCAAAAGTATTTGTTGTTGTCACTCCATTTTGGTATGCAAGATATGCAACTTGATCTGTTGGTGCATAATCGATGTCAGTAAGGACATTGGTCCAGCTTCCTCCAACTTCTTTTTTCTGCATTGTCTCCTTTAGTCCCGCAGAGTTGGAGGTATACCTCATCTGTGATGAATCTGGGAGTTGCATTTGTGTGATACTTCCTTGTCTGTCATAAATACGAGAAGTTGTGTATCCAGTTCCTGAAATTGTTCTTGTATCCGACTTTATGAGTCCATTTGGAGTATAAACATATGTAGTTGCCACTCCTCCTAAAACAGTTGCAGAGCAAAGATATCCTATTCCTTCGGTGCATGAATCATATGTATAGGTGATCTCAGTTCCTGTTCCTCCTGTCCAATTCTCTGTAAGTTGTCGATTTATATCATCATATGTGTAATTCACAGTATCACCCTTTGGAGAAACAGACTGTGCCATGTTTCCAGAAGCATCGTAAGAATAGGTCCATGCACCAAATGTTGCATCTCCGACAGCATGTAAATCTTCTGCGCTTAATCTATTGCCAATACCGTCATAAGTGAAGTTTCTTATGTTTGACAAAGAATCAGTAATTTTAGTAAGCATTCCATTTAAATTCCATTCATAGTTTGTGGTATATGAACTCGCTCCATCATGCTCAACAACACTAGTTAGATTTCCTCGTGCATCATTGATATAATCTTTCACTTTTCCTAGTGGATCAGTAGTGGTAGTCATCAATTGATCGTATGAATTTGTTGTTGTCCCAAGATTATTTGCGATTGTAAGCGGACGTTTAAGAGCATCATATGTGTAATTCGTATACAGCGATGTAGTCCCTGTAGGAGACTCGTATGAAGACCCAGTATCCGTATATGGTAAAGATTCTTTTTCCACCAATCCAAGCTCATTGTATACAGTATCTTTAACTGAGTAGTCTCCAGAATCCTCCATCTCTGTTCTTACCTGTACTGTTCGTCCAAGTCCATCTATATATGAATAAGATGTTCGAGCAATTGTTGAATCAAGATAATCATTCTTTGTAACGGAATGCGGGAAAGATGTATCGTTGTATGCATATGTAGTCTTGGTTACCTGACTTCCACTGGTTGGATCAGAAATTTTTTCTTCAAGTGGACGATCGAATCCGTCAAGAACCATTTCTTTTTTTGATCCGTTGCCATCAGTTACTTCGATGGCTTTTCCAGAAGAGTAATCATAGGAATATGTTGTTGTCTGTGATAATGGATTGGTAACTGTTAGCGGATACAATCCATATGAATCATATGTTGTGTAGGCAGTAACCTTATTTCTTGGATCTGTTTCAGTTGCTACTGTTCCATTTGCATTATATGACTTTTTCCATGTCTGGTATGTTGTACCAGAAACCCATTTTTGTTCTTTTGTAATATTTCCATCTGTCACATTGCCAAATGTCTGATTGTCATAGAAATATCTAGTTTCGTTAACCTTATTTGCAGACTGATCGACAGTAGTAATTTGCGAAGGAAGGCCTAAAATATTTGCCCCAATATTCGAAGTATAGGTTGATGTCTCTGTTGACTTGTCACTACCTGTATCTGTAAATGACCCATCTGTGGAAGCTGTAACTTCGCCCCAGTTTATGCTAGTTAGAAGATTTCCATTTGCATTATCGTAAGTATATTCAGTTGCAGTATCTTTATGATCGGCGTCACCATCATAATTTAGTATTGTACTCCTGACTAACTTTACAAAATCATGATTAGTTCCGATATTATATTTATCCCACTTATTTACCGTCAAACGATATAAGTCATTGGAGTCGTTATATTCTTCTACCCTGTAAGGTCTTCCTGCTTTTGAAATATGATCGTCATATTCACCATTTGCAGTATCGGTGACATTACCTTGATGAAAATATGTTTTTGTTACATTTCCAACTCCATCATTTTTTGTAACAAGTCCAAAACCTGCAAATTTACGATCGTGAGGTGTGTTGAAATAATAAAAACCATCTGCATATGTATAAGTTTCTGTGGATTCATTCCCAAAACCATCATCAGTCGTGATGCTATTTACTGTATCTACGGTTATAGGGAGAGTGCTGTTTAACAAATCCCCTGATCCATCTAAATACTGAGTACTAGGTTTATATTCAAAAGAAGCAACGGCTCCAGAAGAAGAAGTGATTGTTTTTAGTAAATCTGTCTTCAATCCTCCGTTTATATTTACATCTGTTTGTAGACCTCCAGATTCATATGATCTGATAAAATCCATTAACCCATCGCCATTTATATCCATCATTCTTACCCCAGTATCTTCTTCGCTTTCATCAACAAAAGAATCTGGTCCACCATATACATGTTGAGCCGACCACCCAGCACCATTGTTTATGTATATATCTTGTGGATTAGATGTATTGCAGTAATGATCCGATTGTCCTTGTGCACATGCGATATCAATTAATCCGTCACCGTTTACGTCTCCAAAAGAAATTGAGCCAGGGATTGTAAGGCTATCGACAAAAGGAAGTGGTGAGTCCCAGACTGGATCCACAACGTATCCATTGCCTGTGTTTATATAAGTTTCGTTATCAGAATTTTTTGCACGCATGAAATCGACTAGACCGTCGCCGTTTACATCTACCATTCTCACCCCAGTATCTTCTTCGGTAGAACTTACGAGCGCGTCACTTCCTCCATAGTTTTCAGTATTTTCCCAACCAGACCCTGTATTAACGAGCGTCCAATAAGGATTCGATGTGTTGCAATTATGATCAGACTGCCCCTGTGCACATGCAACATCTATAAGGCCATCTCCATTTACATCTCCAAAAGAATAAGATCCTGGTATTGTATATCCTCCAGAAAAAGGAAGGATCATATCCCACGAAGCATCATAAACCCATTCTGTACCATCATTTATATATACATATGAACCATCAGCAGTCGATCTCACAAAATCAGTCAAATTATCTCCGTTGACATCAAAAAATCTTAGCCCACTATCTTCACCACTAGAAGTTATAAACCTCTCTCTTTGCGTAGGTACATCTGGTTTTTCCGGGAATCCAAAGGTGGAAGATTCCCATCCATCACCGTTGTTTATAGCAACTACAGGATTGTCATTTGAACAGTAACCTCCCAGATATGCTTTTCCACAAACAACATCGAGCAATCCATCTCCGTTTATTTCGCCAAAGGAATAAGAACCGATAGATAAAGATGGTGAATAATACGGAAAAAGAGATTCCCATGTAGTATCTTCGATCCAATTTGAACTCCATTGCTGATATTCAAATTCAACTGGATCCTGCGTTACTTCATTTAAAGATGAATCTCTACCTGTGGTTTCTATAGAAGAAAGAAGGGCTCTGTTGTTTGGGTAACTATATGTATAATCAAGATCGTATTTTAAAAACCATGAACCTGCCACTGACATAGTTATCTGGTCTATTAGGTAATTATTCTTTACAGCAAAACCTGTTTTGTATTCTTTGTATGGATGACTATTGGAAATAAGAGTAAAATCTATATCCATAGTCATAGCTCCCACTGCATCGTTCACATAAGAAATATTACTTGGATATATTTGTCCATTATCTTTTGTATATTCAAATATGATTGTATTTCCATTAGTATCTTCAATCTTATCAATCATCCACTTGTATACTTTTGAACTATCAGAAGGATCATCTTGTCTTGAAGAAGCAGATAGACCGAAACTATAAACAGTACCGTTCTTGTCTTTTGCTATCCATCCAGAACCACTTTTTGCATATGAAATAAAATCTCCAGATTCAACTTTTGATACATAATTGGTAGCATCAACCCCAATTAATTCACCTGACATGGAAGACGTAAAATTATCTTCTCCGTATAATTCATATACGCCATCTTTATTAAGTCTTTCAATACTCTGTATACCTATATTCCAACCAAATCCTGCAATCGAAGTATTATTTACTGTGGATGAATTGTATGAAAGAGAAAGTTCTGGAGTTAAATTATTTCTTCCGGGAGCTGTGTAGATTGGATAATTATAAACAAGAGACCCTGTTGAACTATCTACTTCTGGATCAACCTTAGTGTTTATACTAATCGGTTTATGATTTGATTCAGGCATAGATAATCCCTCTGTTAAACCAGCTACTTCAGGTTCTGGTGGGGTTACCTCGGGTTCTACAATTTCTTCAGAAACAGGCTCTGTAGGTGTCTCTACAGCCTCTTGAACATCAGTATCCGCAACCATGTTGTCTACTGTAATCTCAGTTGCAATACCTATATCATCTTCAGCATAAACAAAAAGTACTCCTATTGGCTGAAAAAATAATAAAAAGGCCGCGAAAAACGCGGTTAGTCTATACATTAACTTAAGGAAATTATGTGGAATATTGGTTTTTTTATACATACGACTTTCGAGTTAAAGCCCATTATTAATAGGTAAACTTTATCATACTTTTAGAAGAAAAAATACCAAAAATAGGAGGTGTGGAATTGGTGGGGTTTATAATATATATAGTTCCAAATAACCAGAAGTTTAGAACTAATAAGGTGTTAGAGGTCTTTGAGCCGGAGCATCTTAAGTCTAGACAATGTTAAGGGGTGCATTTTTAGACAATTAACATAAAGCCCTGGTTATTTGTTATGAAAAACAAAACTAACTTAGTTTGGCATACTGAAACTCGTAGAGTCTCAGCTCTTGTTCCGAACGCAAAAAATCCTCGGATTATGAGTCCGAAGCAAATAGAAGATTTGAAACAAAGTCTTCAAAAATTCAACTTGGTCGAAATACCTGTAGTGGACACTGACAATAAGGTGATCGCTGGTCATCAGAGATTGATGGTTCTTAAATTACTTAATCGAGGCGAAGAAGAGATTGAAGTTAGAGTTCCAAATAGAAAACTAACGAAGCAAGAGTATGATCAGTACCTCCTCTCCTCGAATGCAATTCACGGAGATTGGGATTGGGATATACTTCATGATAATTTCGATGTAGATATATTACTAAAGTCAGGTTTCGATAGTTTTGAACTATCAAACATATTCGATAAGAAAGATGAAGTTGTTGGAGATTCTTGGGATGAAGAAAAAGAATTACAGAAGATAAAGAAAACCGACATTAAAGTTGGTGATGTGTTCCAATTAGGAAGACATAGATTGGTATGTGGTGACGCGACGGATCCAAACACAGTTAAGAAACTTACGAATGGAGTCTTGGTAGATATGATAAATCAAGATCCACCTTTCAACATAAACTTAAGTTACAACAAAGGTGTAGGTGGGAAGAAAAGTAAAAAGAATTATGGAGGAACAACTGACGACAATAAGTCTGATACTGAGTACGCGGAATTCATAAGAAAGATGATGAAAAACGCTATTTCAGTAGCGAAAAAGAATTGCCATGTATTCTATTGGACTGATGAGCGATATGTGTGGCTGTTTCAAACTTTATACAAAGAACTCAATATAGATTCAAAGAGACTTTGTATATGGCTCAAAAATAACGCATCACCGACACCTCAAACTGCTTTTAATAAAGCAACAGAGTTTTGTGTGTACGGAACCATTGGTTCTCCATACTTAGCGAAGGATGTAAATAACCTTAATGAGATTATGAACAAAGAGATGACTAACGGCAATAATCTTATTGACGAAATTAATGATTATCTGAACATATGGACAGTTAAACGGCTTCCAAGTAGTGAATATGAACATCCAACACAAAAGAGTCCTCTGCTACACGAAAAGGCTCTTAAGAGATGTAGCAAGGCTGGAGATGTTGTACTAGACCTTACAGCAGGATCAGGGAGCATTATGATCGCATGTGAACAACTGAGCAGAACAGCATATATGTGTGAAAAAGAACCGATCTTCTGTCAGTTAATAATTAATAGATTTAAGAAAATTTCCAATGAAAAAATCACCAAGGCCTAATAGTCAGGCGAGAATTAAAAAGACAAAGTTAGAGTTTCTGGAACACCTAAAGCAAGCACCTATCATACAACTGGTATGCGAGAAAATGGGAATAGCTCGATCCACTGTTTATAGATGGATGAAAGAAGATATAAAATTTAACAATGATGTTGAAGACGCAATCGAAGAGGGTGATAAATTCTTTGATGATCTCGTCGAATCAAAATTAATGTCTTTAATAAATGAGAGACATTGGCAAGCAATGAACTGTTACATGAAAAGAAGACACCCTAAATTTAAGGTTGATAAACCTGCTTCATATAACAATGGAGAAAAACTGTCTCTTTTGGATCTAGCAAAAGAGACAGCCGATGAGGAAGAAGAGGAGGAGGAGAAAAGAAAGAAGGGCTATTTGTAATCATAAACAGTCATAGTATACGTACCAACTGTGTTTGACTGAATATAGTATTCACCACTTCCGTAAGTTATTGTTTCGTCTTTCACTGGACCACTGCTATTTATTATTAGATCTGACATTATATCGCTTCCAACTTTATACAGAAATGCTTGGCAAAGACTTCCATTGCAATCATATGCAATCTTAAATCTGCTACCAGTTATGGTAAATGGTTCAGACTTCTTTGCTCCTGATCCACTAAAAGAGAATACTTCTTGATATGTTTTTTCTGAGGAAACAGGTTTATTACCCTGTGTTGTTTCAGATTGCTCAGTTGTCTGAATAGATGTATCAGAGGTTGTATCTGTTATAGTATTTTTCTCAACACTTGAATTTATAGATGTAGCAATACCGATCAAAACAATGATAATAATAGCAGTAAGATTTCTGGATATCTGAAATTTAAATTTATCCTTCATAATCTTTACTGTTGGAGGTAATACTATGAGAGCCGAGATTATTGCTAAAATTCCAGCAAAGATGCTTTCGCTCATCATTCCAATTCCTGCAAAAAGCAAAACTATACCCAAAAACCAAACAGAGAAGTTTCTCAAATTAAATGTTTTTATTTTCTCTGGAGTACTATTTTTTTCATCCATATTTATTTTATTTAGTATTAATAATTTTTGGATGGACTAAATTGTATACAAAAAGCCCACCACATGGTCGAGGGTTTTAACCCTCCGTACCAGTTTCCCGATACGGCCTTGGAAGACAAACCCCACATGATGGGTTCTTTATCTTCCAAGGACTTTTCGCCATGCCATTGATAGGAATTACCAATGGTTTAGGCTACTACTTGCTATTAACTTGTAAATAAATAATAGCATTTCAACCGCTATTATTCCAGACGATCATATCGCAGACCCTCAAAATCACAGAGGAAGTTACCAACAAGTTGCCAACAAGCGAGGCCTTAGCAAAAGACCCTTTCTGCGTCATTAATATGTATATGGAGACGAATGCTATAGGAAAAATCGCAAACAATATATCAATAACGGAAACAAGGATTAGGTACTGTCTATATGCTCGAAAATCAACCGAATCTGATGAGCAACAGGCTTTGTCTATAGATTCACAGATTAACGAAATGACTGCTATTGCAGAACGTTTAAAGCTTAATATGGTAGATATAAAACGAGAATCACATTCAGCAAAGGAATCAGGACAAAGACCTGTATTTAAGGAGTTGCTCGGAGAAATTGCAAAAGGTATATATAACGGAATCCTGACTTGGGCACCTGATAGACTTTCAAGAAATGCAGGAGACCTTGGTTCTTTAGTTGATCTTATGGATCAGAAAAAATTGATTCATATACAGACATACGGACAGACGTTTTCAAACTCACCGAATGAAAAATTTCTTTTAATGATCCTATGTTCTCAAGCCAAGCTCGAGAATGACAACAAGAGTATCAATGTGAAGCGAGGACTAAGGGCTAGAGTGGAAATGGGACTGTGGCCATGTAGACCACCAACTGGATATACAAAGTTCAAAAGAATAGATCAGAAATGTGAATCAGTAATAGATAAAGAGCGTGCACCGATCATAAAACAAATGTTTGAAAAAGTTGGATATGATGGTTGGAGTGGAAGAAAGTTATTTTTATGGTTGAAAGAAGAGATTAATTTCAGAACGGAAACAAATATGCATCTTAGCCTTGGGAATATATACAAGATACTTGCCAACACCTTTTATTATGGAAAGTTTGAATATCCTATTGGATCTGGCAATTGGTACAACGGATCTCATGAACCGATTATCACCAAAGATTTGTATGATGCAGTGCAAATACAAATAAAAAACCAAACCTTAACACCAAGGTCAGAACAGAAAGAATTTGCTTTCACCAAGATTATGACCTGTGGTTTGTGTGGTTCAGGAATCACAGCAGACGAGAAATTTAAGCACCAGAAGAACGGTAATGTGAACCGCTATGTCTACTACAAATGCACAAGGACAAGAGACCAGGACTGTCCTTGCGGATTCATCAACGAAGAAGACCTGATATCTCAATTACAAGAACTTGTTGATGATTTAGAAATTAAAACTCTACCAATGAAAGAGAAGATCACAGCCGAAGTGCAAAGATTCAAGAAATTTGAACAAATGCTGTTAGGAACTAAGACAACAATAACAGTGAAAGATATTGATATACGGAATTACGCAAAGTTTATTTTGATTGAGGGGTCTATCGAAGAAAAACGGAAATTTATGATGTGTTTAAAAAGTGAAATTGTATTGATTAATAAAAAAGTTAATTTAAAGCTATAGGAGAGCTTGAATCAGCTCTTTATCTGTAGTAGCAATACAAAGAAGTCTTTTTGCTCTTGAGGCAGCTACATAAAAACATCTCCCGTCTTCAGCTGTTACTGTATCAAACATTTCTTTCGAAGCAAGTATGTTTTTTATTTTTTGCGCTGACATAGCTTTTTTAGCTGATGACTCTACATAAATTAAAGCAGCGTCAAAAGATCTTCCTTTAATTTGATGAATATTCTCAATCAAAATATCGTCTCTTTCAATTCCACGTTCGGAGAGAACTTCCCAGATATTTGGATTTTCGTTAAAGCCAAGTTTCTTTTTTATTGAAACCTGCTTACCAACAATATTTAAACCAAGGTTCGAAAAAGCTTCAACTGTAGCAGCTATAAGAGAATTTGTTTTTTCAATCCATTGGTTTAAGTCTTGTTTAAGTGATGGTATGGTACGACAAAACTTCCATAAAATTTTCTTTACTTCAATATTTTCAAATAATAACTTATTTTCGTCGGTACTCCGTAGTAATTCTTTATGCATTTGAAAATAAAAAAAATGCTGAGAAAATTTAAAGGCTTCAGCGTAGCTACCAGTTTTCATTAAATAAGCAATTTTAACTGGTAATACCGTTGTTCCAAGCATTTCAACTTTATCTATTGATCCAGCCCACCAAGAATTAACATAGTCAATGGTTGTTTTAGTATTCATTGCAGATCCGTGTGCTCTGTATAAAACTGCGATGTTTTCTGGGGAAGTGGATATTCCCTTAGCCTCAGTTAGTTCAAGAAAACGTTCTAGGATATAAACAGGGTCCGCAGATTCAATGAAAGCAACCTCTGCATCAACTAGTTCCGTACGAGAAGGATCAGAAGTTATATTGCTGGGTTCTACAAACTTATTCAATACATCACATATAGCTTGTCCACTTCTTTGATTATGGTTTAAGGAAAGACTTGCCCATCCTTTTTCGTTTGTTTTTTGTATAAAAAGACTAGGTTTTGCGTCCCTCCATTCGTATATAGACTGATAAGGATCTCCAGAGAGCATTATTTCACAGTGACCCGCAGTAACAAGTGTGTTAACTATTTCCATCTGTATATCTGAACAATCTTGAGCCTCATCGACAATGATGTAAGGAAACTTCGTTAGAAGAGCTTGTAGTATCTTTGGGTTATTTCTCAGTATTTCTAAAGAATAATAAGTTACATCAGACTGTGTTGCTAAATTTAATTCTTTCGTTTTCTTTTTAATAAGCACTAGTTTTTCTTGAGGTAATTCTCTTCCTGTGTAACCAAATGAACCATCAACTTTGTAAAAAACTTTTTCCGCAATTATTTTTTCAGATTTAAGCATAGGAAAAATCTTTTCTGACAACCATGTAGATTCGACATCTAGAATTGTCATAGGTTTACCGCTATTAGAGATTAGGTGTGAGAAAGGTAAAAAAACATATTGATTTAAAAAACTATCAAATGTGCCTATAAAATGTGGATGTTTAGAGGGTAGGCCATTCATATCCCTAAAGGTTTCTTGTATAGAGTCTCTTGCAATTCTAGTGAATGAGATTGCCGCAACACCTTGATAAGGCTGGAGATCACCTGAATCAATAAGGCGTTTTATTCGGCTGGCAACAACTACAGTCTTACCACTTCCTGGGCAAGCGGCGAGAGTAAATAAACCATTCTGTTGCACGGCTTCTGTTTGTCTATCAGTTAGTTCCATTTTGAGATTGCTTTTTCTTTGGTCTGATAAATTCAAATGCATTAATAAAGTGCTGAGGGCATGACACCGTTTCCTTATTGAGGATTTTCTTTGCAATCATAGTACTAACTTCAGTTTTAATATCTTTCTCGACAATTTGTTTCCAAAACTCTACTGCTGCACCGATTTCACTCATCCCAACTAAAGAACCTCTAGTCATACCAGCAAGGTCTTCCAACATTGTTTTGTTTTCAATGTTAGCGAGGGCAAATTCAACCTCAAAAGTTTTTCTTGCCAAGAAAATCGATAAATTATTAAAACCCTCATTTTGAATCTCCTTAACCTCATCGCTAAGCTTTTTAGCCCTGCTCGAGAGTGGACTATTTGCAAAAATAGTCTCAATTACTTCAGTATTTTTGATACTGTCACCATCTTTGAATCTTGAATTTACTGGACATGCTATTCCGCTACCTCGATCATCGTCAGTCAAGATTGTACATTTGATATTTGATTTTGCAAAAATTCCTTTTACTAATCCTGCATAAGGACTAAAAGCAACACCATTAATATTTACGATCTCAATTCCTTGGCGAGAAAATTTCTCGTCATCAAGTGTGTAATAAAGATCCCAAAATAACTTTAGTAGTAATGCTTCAGTAATTCCCTCAACAAAAATTATGTTTCTAGCAAAAAACAATTGAGATTTTGTGACATCAAGAAAGCGTTGAAGAAATATTTCATGATCTCCAGATATTGAAGAGTTAGCAACACGCCTACTTACTACTCCAGTTGGCGTAGTGGACATGACACTTAAGTTTTTAAATTCAGTTTCTGCGACTAGTGTAGGGGAGTGTGAAGTTAGAATTACTTGAATCTCTGGGTAATTAGATTGAACAAAATCAAGTAGTAATGTTTGGAGCTGAGGATGCAGATGGGCTTCTGGTTCCTCAATTAGTAGGCAGTTGTATGAGTGTGGCTCCTCTTTATGGTCATGCTCAAGCTCCGTGATTATTGTTGCAATATATATTAAATTATTGTAACCAAGTCCGTTTGTTTCTATGTCTAAACCAGCATCAGTTTTCATTGATATATTTGCAATAATCCGATTGAACTCCTGTTCAACAAACTCCATTTTTATTTTGTTGTTGGTGCCATATAAAGAAAGTTTTTCAATGCTTGTGTTTGCCTTTTTTGCAAGCGCACTAACTGGATTTGCTGTTCCTTGATGTGCGAGTGCTTCGATATTAGCTCTTTCGAAAATTTGTTCTATCACCTCTTGATCACCACCCGCAAAGCGGGATTTCAATATTTTTCCAATTCTACTTTTGTACCCGGGCTTAAACTCTTGGTTTGCATCGCGTAATGCAGGCAAATAAGTCACCTTAAGGTTGCCAATTAAGTCCATAGGGGCACTTACCTCAAAATTTTCCCCGCAAAGCACTCTATTGCTTATTTTTCTATTATTTAGTTCAAACAGAAATTGGAAGTTGGCCCTAACAACTTCTCCTGTGCCACTTTCTTCTTCAGATTCAGAATATTTTTCAATTACAAGCGCTTGTAAAAAAGCAGCTTCTTGATCAGTCGATAGTCCATCGAACATTATGCTGATTTTGATGGGTTTTGCTGGATCGTTAAAATCCTGTTCCTTTAAAAAAACATTTCGATCTGAATTTCCATATCCCAGCGCAAGAGCGAGCGCTTCAGCTACACAAGTTTTACCTACATTATTTTCGCCAACTAAAAGATTAAGACCATCATTAAGCTCTACTTCTATAGGCATGAAGGCTGTTGCTTTTCTAAAATTCTCTATTGTTACTTTTGAAATCCACATAGATGTATTATACCTTAAGGGGCACAGTGTATATATTTCGGGTAAGCCAAGCCTTTTAACAGCGGCGCCAAAGAAGGTTCGATTCTCAGAGGGGTGCAAATTTTTGATCGTCAAAAAGTATTATTTTATATGCTTCTCGTGCTAGCACGTGATGGTGACCCTACGCGGAATCGAACCGCGCTTCCATCCTTGAGAAGGATGTGTCCTAACCGATAGACGATAGGGCCATTTGCCTCGAGAATATACCAATTTTTACGACTTTTCGCAAATAAATTTCGAGTATATAATCAGTACATGAACAATCTAATCACAAAAAAACAAGCTTATATACTAATTAGCTCTATATCAATATTTTTACTAATCGGTCTATTGCCAGACAACGGCCCTCGTAGAGCTGTGTTGGTAAGACAAGACCAAGAAAATATATCCAACCTAACAGAAAAAACACTCTCACTTGTAGTCTCTAGTGCAGAAAAAAGCACCGAACTCTCATACGAGTTCGCCTTGCTTGCAAAAGACTTCTCTTACAAAGATGGATCAGTTGAGGATATGTTTGTAAAACAAATGAAAAAACATTTTCAAAACGCAAGCATTCCCCTTCGCATAGAAAGCTCACCTGAATTCGTACTATATAGTTTTAAAAACGGTGAAAATACCGAATGGATAATCTGGTTAGATGAAAACTTTACATCATCCTCTGACTTAACTGCAAATTTCCCTGCTGAAGGATCTATTGTGCTAACTGAGAGATTCGTACGAGAAGGAGAAGTGGAGCCACTTACTCGCGGATATTTGATAGAAGATGGTGTGGCTAAGATAGTAGTATCTGATATACCAGTTTTTGTGACAGTAGAAAAGTAAATTAAATTATGAAAAATAAATCTATAGCCATACTTGCGGATATAACTCATTGGCTATTTTTTATTTTAATGATCAGCTCTGTTTTTTGGTTAGAGTGGTATTATATCCTTCTCGTATTCATGCTTCTCAGGATTCAAGACTTAGTACTAGGCGGATGTATACTTACTTATTTTCAATATGGAACATTTAAAAGACAGTGGGTTTTTTATGATTTTATACAAAAAAGTAAATTACCTAAAAGTTTCTTTACCTTTCTGTTTGATTGGTTCTTGCCTGGTTTACTAATATTTGTAGCCTGGCTTATCCAATAATACTCTATATACTATCCGGTGGTACGTTGTAGTAAGTACTCAAATATTTTGCTGTGTTTACAAGCGGACCTGAAAGAGTCTGTGCAGAATACTTTACCCCTTTTGGATCCATTATGTACATAAATATTAGAAATCTTGGCTCATAAGCTGGGAAATATCCGAATATAGAGTGTAGGTGCTTGTCGTCATAGTATCCTCCCCCGCTCTCAAGTGCCACCTGGGCTGTACCAGTCTTTACCGCTAGAGAATAGTGTGGGAAAGATAGCCCGTAAGTTTTCATCATAGTATCTGCTACAACAGTAAGCATTTTGGTAATCGTAAAAGCAGATTCTTCGGATATGACTTGCTCGCTCTCTTCTACTTCAGTTTTATAACTTGTCCCGTCTGTATATTTGATTTCTTTTACTAGATGCGGTGTTACATATCTACCATCGTTTGCAAATACAGTAAAAGCACGTAGTGCTTCGATAGGTGTCAGAGCTATACCCTGACCGAAGGCTGCAGTCGCATACTCAATCTCACGTGTACTTTTCAAGTTTGAAACAAGACCAGTTGTTTCATTCGGGAGATCTATACCAGTCTTCTCGCCAATCCCAAAGCTCATCATATAGTCTCTAAACTTGTCATGGCCCAGTTTTTGCATTACAAACACACTTCCAGTGTTTAGAGATTCATTCAAAACATCTTGCATGGTTGTACCTGGTCCGCGACCTTTCAAGTCGAAGTTGTTTATTCTTTTTGTATTCAAAATTACAAAACCTTGGTCGTTGTATGAAGTCTCTGGAGTTATCACCCCGGCATCTATACCAGAAGCTATTGTAAGAGGTTTTATAACAGACCCAAACTCATATACGTTTTCGACGTTTGTATTTCCATAGAGCAGAGGGTTCGTAACCTCCTTGAAAGCATTGAGATCGTATCCTGGGACGCGCGCCATCGCTATCATATCGCCAGTACGTGGGTCGATTATCATTCCGCCAGCAAAGTCTGCTCCATAGCGCTCCACGGCTTTTACAAGCTCATCTTCGAGTAGTGTCTGCACTTGTGGTTCAATAGACAGGACAAGATCTCCGTCTTTTTCTTCGCGAGTAAAAATAGTATCGTGAATATTTGCAAAAATTTCTGCAAAGAAGTTCATGTACACGGACTCTTTGCCTCTAGACAAAGTTTCGTCGTAACTTCGCTCAAGACCATAGCGTCCTGACAACTCATCTTCTTTGTAAGCGACAAAGCCCAAAACATGTGAAGCGAGCGAATCGCCTGGATAGAATCTAGTTTTTTCTTTGTATATATAAACACCTGGTATCTTTGCGAGACTTATACTATCTGCAACCTCTTTCGTCTGACGAACCGCAATCTCTTCGTAAGGGTCTTCAACCTTTGCAACCTGCTTCATAAACTCCTCATGTTCAAGTGGTATGTAAGTTTGGAGCTTACTGAAAGTAGCTTCTGGGTCGACTATCTCTTTGGGTTTTATAGCTATTTTGAAAAGAGTTTTTAGAGTAGCTGCGGATACCAGAGTATTGTCCTTGGTACTAAAATATATACTTCCGCGATCGAACATACTACCGACAGGTGTAGCGTACTGCCTATCAGCTTTTTCAGTATATGTATCTTTGTGTATGATTTGGATATAAAAAAGCTTCGCAACTACAAGCAAGATTACGAAGACAAAAACCCCTACCAATATTCGTATACGAAACAGAAAACTAGAGTTCATATGAAGAATTTTCTGCTTTTGTTAGCAGTGTGTTTCTTGATACAAAATATACTTCCTTTGGCTCTATGAAGCCCTCTTCATAAGCCAGAGTCTTGTTGATTGATGAAAAATAATTTAGATATGTAAGCTCGAGCTCACCAATAGATGTAACCTTAGCTCTAATATCGTTTTCTACGTTTTTGCGGGTGACTATACTAAATACTGTAGTAGACAAAAAATACAAATACATAGCAAACAGTGCGCCAGCACACACAACCATCCAAAAGAAAAGTTGCTTACCGCGTGACTCGGTCAATGTTCTGCTTTTTTGTTGTATTTTTTTTATAGTCATTTGTTTTTTTGAAAAATTCTTAATTTTGCACTGCGTGATCTTGGGTTTAATCTGATTTCTTCGTCACTAGCAGTTTTTGGTTTTTTTGTAATAATGAGACCTTCGTCTTTGTGTTCTTTTATAAAATTTTTAACTATGCGATCTTCGAGAGAGTGAAAAGATATAACCACAAGTCTTCCGTCTTTACTCAAATGTGACCAAGCCTTATCCAAACCTTCTCTGATTGAGCCTAGTTCATCGTTTACTGCGATACGGATAGCTTGAAATGTTTTTGTGCCTGGATGTATTCGGCCATTTCTATAAGAGAAAGGGACCGCGCTCTTGATCAATTCTGCAAGCTCTGCTGTGGACTTTATGGGCTCTATTGATCTGGATTCTACTATTGCTCGGGCAATACGTCTCGAATATCTTTCTTCGCCGTAGCCGTAAATAATATCCGCCAAGCTCTCTTCTGCCCAAGTGTTAACTACATCGTATGCAGTTACTCCTGTATCAGACTGGTCGCTTGCCATAGTCATAGAGAGTGGTTCGTCTCTCATAAATGAGAATCCTCTCCCAGGTGTATCGAGTTGCATAGAACTGACACCTAGATCGAGCAAGACTGCGTCTACTTTGTCTATGTCTAGAGTTGCAAGAACTTTATCTAAGTTGCGAAAATTTTCTTTATGAAAAGATACGTTTGTAAATTCTCTACATCTAGATTTAGCAATCTCTAAAGCTTGAACATCTCTGTCGAGAGCGATTAGTCTGATGTTGGAGTTTTTAAATCTACTTAAAATCTCAAACGTATGACCTCCAGCTCCTACAGTGCCATCTAGGACAATATCTTTTGGGCCTATATCTAAACCTTCTATTGATTCGTTTAAAAGAACGCTTATGTGTGGGTGTTTCTCTACTGAACTCATATTCTAGAGAACACCTATCTGTCCCAACTTTTCAGCAAGTTGGTCAGCTTGTGAATCAACCGCACGCTTGTATTCTTGCCATACCTTGTCGTTCCAAAGTTCAATTCTATTTTGCACACCTATCAGAGCGACTTTAGATTTGAGACCTGCACGTTGTATTAAAAAATCTGGTATGAGAATACGACCAGCTGCATCAACTGGAGCCTCGACCGCGCCACCAAACATAAAGCGGCCGAAACTCCTGTTGTCAGACTGGAGAACTGAGCTCTCGGCAAGTTTCTCTGAAACCCGCTCCCATTCTCGAGATGTATACATGGCTATACATTTGTCGAGTCCAGGCGCTAGAATAACACTCTTCCCCATTTCCTTTCGAAATTTTGCTGGAAGTGATATACGATTTTTGTCGTCTATTGAATGTGTGTATTCTCCGATTAGCATAGTTTTTAATATTTCCCACTTAATCCCACTTGGTGTAATTATACTCCACTTTGTCCCACAATCCAACAAATTTAATTCTGTGGATAACTAAAATCACTCTCTTTTGACAAAGAATATATTTGTGGTAATCTAATAAAAACAGCACACTATGAAAAAAATAGACAACATAACTAAAAGTATTTTGGAAATTACTCAATTACCAAATGGTAAAATAGTACCGAGATTTATTGAGCCAGTTACTCCCCCATCTCAAATGAAAAATTTTGATGGGCTCAAAACTGATTCTATTTTTTGCGGGATACTGAATTTAAATAAAGACGACAAAGGAAGAATGATCCCAAAAATATTTATACCGGTTGAAAATCAACTTCCGGATAAACCATATGTCTACAAATTTGATCCGAGAATGAAAGAATTGTTCCGAGGATTCTTCGGTATGTAAAAATAAAAACCTCCCTTCTGGGAGGTTTTACTTTTTGTGTTTAATCTCGTGGCTTCATTAGTGGAAACAAAACTGTTTCGCGTACTGGCTTGTCCATTAGAAAGCTAAACAATCTCTCAGACAAACCGAAACCAAACGCTGGAGGCATACCATACTCTAGCGCTTCGACGAATTCCATATCTGCCATCTGCGCTTCATCGTCTCCTGCGTCACGCAAAGCTTGCTGAGCCATGAATCTTTCTTTTTGATCTACTGGGTCATTGAGCTCACTAAAACCTTTACCCATCTCACTACCGGCAAGTATTACCTGAAAACGTTCAACTGTTTTTGGATTGTCTGAATTCTTCTTTGCAAGAGGTTCCAAGTAGACTGGTACTCCAATCAAAAATCCTGGACCACCTATATTTTTACGTACACGCTTCCATAGAAGATCGATACCCCTTTCAATACTCAAATCTTTTTTATCGTAGACTATGTCATATTTTTTTAGCATAGATTCGATTTGTTCTACATTTGTATCGAAAGCATCTATGCTATATTCTTTTTTCAAAATCTCAACAAAATCATATATCTGCCAAGTATCTGCCAAATCTATATCAAATCCTTTTATGGTAAATTTTGTAGTACCAAAAACTTTTTCTCCGATTAGTCTGTACAATTCTTTTGTCATCTCCATACCCTCTCTGAAATCAGAGTACGCCATATAATACTCAAGCTGAGTGTAGTCTTGAAGATGTTCAGCAGACATACCTTCGTTTCTAAAAATTCTCCCTATTTCAAATGTTCTTGGGAATCCTCCTACCAACAACTTTTTCTGCCACAATTCTCCGGCTGATATACGCAAATACACATCTATATCGAGCGCATTGTGATGAGTTACAAATGGACGCGCATCTGCACCTCCTGTTGTATTTTCAAGCACAGGAGTTTCTACTTCTATAAAATCTTTTTCTAAAAGATATTCTCTTATAACATTCCAAAACTTTGATCTCTTTTTGAAGATCTCTCTAAGTTCTGGATTCATAAGCATGTCGAGATATCGCTTGCGGTAGCGCTCATCTTCGTCTGTTATCCCATGCCATTTTTCAGGAAGTGGTAGGATAGACTTTGTGACAATACTCCAAGTCTTGGTCAAAATACTTTTTTCTCCTCTTTCTGTTGTGAAAAGTGTTCCGTTAACTGAAATAAAATCTCCTATATCTATGTTCTCAGTAAATAAAGCGAAAAGTTTTTCATCTATTGTGTCTTTTTTGAAAACGCATTGAAATTTATCTGTGCCGTCATCGAGCACGACAAAAAGTATCGCACCTTGTCCGCGAATCGCCATTATCCTACCAGCTATATTCAGTGCCTCGCCGCTAGATAACTTTTCTTCAAAATTTTCACGCAAATCAGATATAGCCAAGTCACGAGTAATACGAGCTGGGTATGGATCCATACCAGCTTCTTGTAAACGTGCTAACTTTTGTAGACGTAACTCACGAATTTCTTCTAATGCTGCCATAAAATTATTGAACTGAAACTATTTTATAACTCGACTTTCCTCTTGGTGATTCTATGTTCACTGTATCACCCTTTGTTTTGCCCATAAGCGCTATACCTAGTGGAGAACGGTGTGACAGTCTACCTTGTGCCATGTCAGCTTCTTCGCTACCTACTATTTCGTATTCTTGTTTTTGATCAGAATCAACTTTTGATACAACCACTTTTGATCCTATGTCTATACTAGTTCCACCAGTTGATTTACTTATGATTTTTGATGATTGGAGTATGTGTTCTATTTTAGCAATACGCTCCTCAAGCTTACCTTGCTCGTCACGTGCCTGGTGATATTCTGCATTTTCAGATAGATCTCCGAGTGATTTTGCATACTCAAGGTTCTCAAGTATTTCTTTTCTTTTGACAGTCTGAAGTTCGTGAAGTTCTATTTCTAAAGCCTTTTTTCGTTCAGCACTTATATATTCTTCGTCTTTTTGCATGAGAGTATTGTAGCTTTTAGAGCCTAAAAGTCAACAAAAAATGACTATTCTGCGTATTCTGGGGCATAGGTGTTTATATAGTAAAGCACATCTTTCATAACATGACTTGCTCCAATAGTATTTGTCTTTGGGCCTTTTTCCATAAGCACAATGAAAGCATATTTAGGGTTCTCATATGGGAAGAATCCCATTGACCATGAGTTCATATAATTTTTAGATATTCCAACTTGGGCTGTACCAGTTTTTGCAGCTACAGTGATACCTGAGTAGTTCATTATGGAACCAGTGCCTTCTGTTACAACCATGCGCATTCCTTCTCGAACAATATTTAAAACATCTTCTGGTATATCAATACTTTCAATATTTCCAACGGGCTTATCGGTTTTTAATATAGTAGGAGTCAGTAACTTTCCACCGTTTGCAATAGCAGCAACTGCTCTAACCATCTGAATTGGAGTAACCTGAAATCCATACTGACCAATAGCAGTGTTGTAAGTATCTCCTATTCTCCATATATCGCCTGGGAAATTTTTCTCTTTCCATTCTGGTGAAGGAATCGTACCAGTAAGCTCACCAGCTACATCTACCCCAGTCTTTTTACCGAGACCAAACATTTGAGTATACTTTTTAATATTGCTTATACCCAAACCCTTCTGATCTTGAAACCCTCCACCAATTTCATAAAAATAAACGTTCGAAGAAACAGCCAGAGCCTTGCGCATATCTACCCAGCCATGAGCCTTCCAATCGTTGAAAACAGTTTTCAACTCTGGATTGTATGGGTTTGGTAAAGATATAGATCCTGTACTTAAAATCTGCTTGTTCGGATCGATTACATCTTCCATGAGAGCCCCGACCGCCACAAAAGGCTTCACTATGGATCCGGGTGTATAAAGCCCCCCGACTGTTTTATTTAAAAATACTTTACGATTGTCATGAATATATCTAGATATAGTTTCTCTATCGCTTCCTAAAGATAAAATATTTGAATCGTATTCAGGAAAACTAGTCATAACAATAATCTCTCCTGTATTTACATCCATAATCACCCCAGCTCCTCCAATAAAGCCTGCTGTCTCGGCCAATCTTTCAATCGCCAAAGAAAATTCGTTTTGCAAGCGCGCATCTATAGCCAAAGTTATGTTTTCTCCATGCTCTGGAGTATTCACTAAATTTTCAGATTGTATTTTCCCTAACGCATCTGTCTCAAAAATTTTCAAACCGTTTTTACCAGACAAGACACTGTTCATAGATTTTTCGATTCCATCTTTACCAATAATCTCCTTCTGCCAATACACTCCACTAGTATCTTTTGCTGGATAACTTACATAACCCAAGATATGAGAAAAGCCTTGTTTGTCTGTATAATTCCTAACCGGAAAATCAGAATCCGGAATCATTTTGTTTGTGACAAGTTCAACTCCGTTTCTATCGAAAATAACACCTCTATCAGAAAAAAGCGGTATAGTATCTAAACTGTTTTGTTCACTTCGAAGCGCATAAGCCGCAGCCATCTTCAATTGCAATACACCAGCCTTGAAAACAAACACGACTCCGACAAGAGCAAAAAAAGAGCCTAGAAAAAATATTGTGCGTTTTGGTATGGCACTTTCGATTCTGCCTTCAAATTGCTGACTATCGAAAGAAGGTATGTTTTGAGAATCCAAAAATATTTCATCTGGATCTACTTCGGGTATAGCTATTTTTCTCCTGCGTCTTTTGAAAATCATTTATTTATAAAAATATAAGGTTTTAAAAATCTTTTACCAAAAAATAAAACAAGCGCCACGAGAGTAAAGACAAAAGGCCCGTCGATAAATCTAGACAATCCTACCCCATAAAGCATATCAACCAAAAAAGCTGCCAGTATAGACTCTAGCGAGAAATCCAGAAAAATTATCCCGCTAAATATCATTATAAAAGAAAACCACCAAGGCGCCCAAATAACGCTTGCAAATATCAATACGATAAAAAGTGGCCTAGGCATAATATGAGTATATCAACTAGTTTAAATACTGTCGAGTCTTACAAAAATGATTTTCTGTAGTATTAAGAGCGTCTACGCATAGCTCTGTAAATAGCCCGCAAAACCAAGAATATCAATATAATACAAAGCCCATAGAATATTATCGTGGACTTGAATATATAGCTAAGTATTGTGTAGAAAAACAGACCAGCATAAGCAAGAGGCGTATCTAGTGGGGTGGATTTTACATCTACGTTTGTTTTCCCATCTTCTAGACCGATCTCTAAATCAACTGAATCTTTCTCCGGTAGAGATTTTAAATTATCGACAACTTCTTGCTTGGCATCTTTCTTTTCTTCTATATTACTGGAGGTTTCAATTCTAAAACTCTCCACTCCAAACAGAGAAGACTCCAGTTTATCTGAAACCTCCGGCGGAATACTTTCTATAATTTTTTCTTGTATATCATCTACATCAGATAGCAATTCTTTGGTTTCATCAGCTACCAAATCTTTTTCGGCAACAACAGGGGCTTGGATTGTGAATTTAAGTGGTTCTGTAATTTTTTCACCAAGCTCTATGTCAGTTTTTTTGATACTTAGACTCGCATACAACTCATGATCTCCTGATGTTACAATCCAAGATTGTTTTACATCCCTTACAGATTTTTCAGGTATAGAAAAAGTCTTAACTCCTAATACTACATCTTTGTCAAAAAAGGTAACACTTCCCTCAAGTACAGAAGAGGAATTGTTGAACAAAGCTGTATATATATTTACACTTTCCCCCAAGACTAAATCTTCTTCGGAAAACCAAACGCTTTCTGATATAAAACCAGTATTATTTGATTCTATGGCCAGCACTGGACTAGAAAAAGAAAGTAGTATTATTGTGATTAGGAATATTTTTTTAAAATTCATATTATAAGATATTATATTTTCTTTTCTATATCTTTTATTTCTTTTTGAATTATAGAATTTGCAACACCCAAATCCCCTCGAAGTTTAGTTAGGAAAGCCTGCTCTCTTTCTGACAGAGGTTCACCTGAGCGTACTTTTTTGAGAAGATTTATCTCATCCAAGACTTCACTGTCAATCAATCTCATAGATTCATCGTCCACACCCTCAGCTTCTCTTACTTGTTTAGACAGGATTCTTCTGTATTTTTTGAAAAATCTTAAAATAAATAATCCTGCAAAAAGTATAAGTATGATTGCAAGCAAGAAAGGAATAACAGGTATCAAGAATCTTAGAGAGGATTCTATGAATCTAACAAAAGCACCACTCTCTACTGTTATTTGAACAGGAGTTGTGTATTCACTGAAAGCTCCGTTGGATAGTTCGTTTCGAACTGTTACATAATATATTCCAGCGTTCCAAGATTCATCATTTTTGAAAGCAAAGTTCCCATCCTTGTCTACTTTTGTTACCTCTTCATTCAACGCCGCACTTCTAGTGTGTGCAAATATTTTATAAAAGAAAGATGTTTTACTTTTTTCAAAACGAATTCTTACATTTTGATTTTCATATCCAGTACCTGAAATAGTCAAATATTCTCCGCTATTTAATTCTTTGGAATAATCTACAATAACAGGTGGGTTCACTGGTAGTGCAGTGAAGTACATAATCGCTGGAGTCGCGTTTCCGGCAAAGTCATATGCATTTACAACAACCAAGTATCTTTTAGGTGGTAAAATTTTTGACTCAAACAAATCTGTTGCTAGTGATTTCTTAAAAATTTCTGGCTCACCTGCATCAAAACTTACTTCATAATAAGCTATACCAGAAGTTGCATCTTCACCAGTTATATCAAACTTGCTAGTACCCATAGGTATTTCCTCGTGAACATGAGTTATGTTCACATACTCTGGCGCAACTGTATCAACACCGATTCTGTAGTGAGCAACACTTCCCCACCCGATAGAATTTCTTATCATTACGTGCATGTACCATACACCGTCTTCTAGTTTTTCAGACTTATATGAACTCACCAATCCTTTTGAAACTTTCGCTGGTATAGTCCCAGGATTTTTATCTAAAACAAATGAGGCGCCGGTTGCGTCTTTTGGAAGCTCCCAATATATATCAGCCACAGTCTCCTTGTTCCATCCATTTGGATTTGGATGCGATAGAGATATTATTTCTGGAGCAATCGGAGCAGAACTAGTTGTAGCGGGAGTAGTTGCGACAGGCGCTGCATTGCCAATAGTAAATACAGACGCAGGTAGCGTAGCAGTCAAAACATTTGTACCCAATCCATCATTGGCCAAAATCGATGCGCTAGTCAGATTGAAGTTTGCTGTACCGTTACCTTCTGTTTTAAATGTTGCAGTAAATAATTTGCCTCCTGAACCATTGAAACCAGGATTTAAAACAATTCCTTCGAATCTTATTACTCCATCAGAAGATACAGATGGTTGCACTGTCCAAAAATTTGCGATTGAACCACTAATAGATACATTTGTATTAGAAACTAATTCTTTTGGGAAATTCAATCTACCAGAAAAAGCATTGATCGGGGTGGCAGAACTTGCTGTTAGACTGACAGTTAAAGTTATGGTACCTGAGCTTGAGACACTACCAGACGAAGGAGATATCTGAAACGAAGCAGCGTGGGTAAGTTTTGGAGAAATAAAAAATAAACAGGCAAAGACTGCAATCAAAAATCTTTTTATATTAACCGAAGAGAGAATCATGTATTTTATTTTACACTTAAAACACGTATTTTTCTAGTGTACCAAAAATATATAAACACTATTATGCCAAGTAGAAGTACAATTGGTATAGAGAGAATCGAAATAGGAAAATTTGTTTTTTCTCCGTAAGTAACTATGCGCTCATTCCCAGCATTGTCTACTGCTTTAACACGTATACGACTAGTTAGTGTTTGGTCTGTGAGTACATATGGGCTCTCTGCTCTTACCCAGTCTTTTCTACCCTCTTTAACTTCAAAATAATCTATACCGGACTCTTTATCTTTGGTATCAAACACGAGGAAATATCTACCTTCGAACATTTCATTATTTTTTGAAATTATAGGCGAGAAAACAAGAGGGCGAACATCGTCTATCTTGTCTAGATAATTTGAAACCCCATTTACATCCGAACTTATTTTTAAATCCTTAGTTGCAACGCTCTTGGATGTACCTAGTCCATCATTTTTATAAATTTTTGCATCAGACAGCGTCACAGAGCCAATCCCTTCAGTTTTTGGAATTAAAATTATTTCAAACAAAATACCTGGGCCTATAGCATTAGTAAGCGGATCGATTGTACCCAAATACCCTCCAGCCATGATTCCAGAGAAAACTATCTTTCCATTTTCGTACTCTGGTTTTTGAACCCAAGAAGTAACCACACTGTTACCATCAACAATACTTACAAATTCAAAAAAATCTTCATTGAAAGAGAGAGCACCTTCTACTGCATTGGTATCGTCGCCCGATGTATCCAATAAAACACTAACAGAAAAAGGGCTATTCGTTTTTACTTCACCTTCCGGAGATTTTAATATCAAATCTGCCCCACTAGAAAAAGCAAAGTTATAGTTTAGTGCAAAAAAAGTAACTATAAAAAATATTTTGAAATAATTTATTTTCATATTTATCCTGTCCAATAATAAGCCATTATAGAAAAATCAATCAAAGTTATTTTACCATCACCTGAAAGATCAAAAGCGGGTGGTGGAGTTACTCTCTCAAACCAATAAGCTAGCATAGAGAAATCTATTATATTTATACGACAATCTAAACTAACATCTGCTTTGCTTCCGCAAATTAAAACCTCTCCTGCTTTGTCAGAAACCTCAAAAGCAAGTGTACTAGAGTATGAAGATGTTGCATCTAGATACTTAGAGTATGAACGCGTAGTATGGTCTCCTATCTCAAGAAGACTTGTATTAAATACAGATAAATACACACCACTACTGTCTGAGATAGTATTCAAAATAAATTCATTTAGTGAGTTTACGCTTATAGACACTTCGGAATTTGGAGTAGATTGTCCAAAGATAGTAAGCTGCTCACCTTGCTTGACCACACTCTTGTCTATAGCTATAGAAGGAGCGATGAATATACCAGATATAGTCGTAGTAAGGCCATCGGTTAGATATAGAGGGAACGTGAAGAGTGTAGATCTTCTCTCCTGATAATCTTCTGCTAAAACAGAAAAAGTGTAGTTGCCCTCTGGAAGATTGTCGATACTTATACTAAATTTTGCATCTGGCCCTGCAATAGTCTGGATTACTTCTAAGCCATCACGAAGTACTATAACTTGCGAAAGCGGATAAGCATACCCAGAAAAATTTACAGTGGAGTCTCCGTCGTTTCCACCACCTCCACCACCGCCTCCTCCTCCGCCACCTCCGACATCTCCACCACCCGCACCAACCTGAGCAGATATATTCAAATCAACTGCACTAGATACTTCAGCAGAAAAAATAAAAAGCATACCGAGCAAAAATATACCCATAATATGCTTTTTATTTTTATTAAATAAAGACATCGGCCTTTACCTATACTAAAACTGTATATGAGTTTTTTCAGTATTAGATTTATTGTTCATCTCTTTCATGATTTCTTCACGCATCTCAGACATCAATTCTTTTCTTCTGTGTATAGAAACCTTTCTCCAAATAAATCTTACTGTGAACAGAGCTACGATTATAGTTAGGAGTAGTTGCCATGGAAAAACCCATACACCCACAGAAGATTCTGTAATCTTATCACCCTCTCCATATGTAAGACTTATATTTGCCTTGTAATAACCGAAGGCAAAGTTTGCCCATTGGTTTTTTACACTCTCAATAAAGTTCAATTTTTCTCCTTCTTTTACACTTTCCCCATTTCTACTCTGCCATGAAGCTTCAAATCTTCGAATTTGGTTTGGTAGGACATTTCCCTCTACTAAGTTAGCTGGAACTCTTGCACGAACAAAACCGAGAAAGTGTTTTATTGTTATATCTCCTTCTGGTTTAACTCTATCTCCTCCTGTATTTTGAAATCTGTAATAAAAATCAACAGGTAGTGATGTGAAAAATCTCTTGTGATCCTTTGTATCGTATTCGAGTATTCCACCCTGCTCACTAACTTCACCGTTTACTCGTAGCAATACAAGCACTCCAGTCTTTGCACCAATAGAAACACTACCAGCATCACCTAAGTTAGGATTGTTTGTACCGAAAAATACAGCAGCAAAGTATCCTCCTGCTTCAGTGCCTGCAGGTATGGTTATTGTTACAGGTATAATCTTACTTGTGCCAGGACCTAATACTACAACTTCATCTGTTTTTATCCATGTTCCAAGACCTTCTACAGGATCAACGAAGTTTGGACTTCCTGTCTCACCTTGAGCTTCAAAGTTCGCATATGAAGAATAAAATGTTTCTTCTGTGTCTCTGTCGTTTATAAGAGTAATCTCACTTGAAACTGTACTACCAGCGTCTCCACTAATCTCTAGTCTAACCGGAGTAAGTGTTAGAGCCTCAGCATTTTTAACAAAACCAAAAGAAACAAATGATAGCGCAACAAATAGTGTGACTATTATTGATCTTCTTTTAATCATACATTTTAGAAGTTACCTGTAGCTATCCAAGTAATGTTTGTTGTGTATGAACCAGCTTCAGTTGTACCTGCTATGTTAGCAATATATTGAACATCTAGAGTTTCTGTTGCTGTGGCAATTGTTTCAGATGCGACTGTTGTGGTAGTGCCAGCTACAAAGTTGTAACTGTTTGTACCAGCGAGATCATATCCTGAAGCAATGGTTACGTTTCCTCCGTTGTCATCAATTCCTAGAGCGAATTGTTCTGAACCTGGGGTTCCGTCGTTGTCAGATGAGATTGTGGCTGCTGAAATAGTGTTTCCTCCTGATGTCAAAGTTGCACCGTTATATGTTATCGAATATCCAGAAGATGCGTTGGTTGCTACTGTCATCTCATGAGCTCCTGATGTGTCACCAGGAAGAGAAGTTGTACCGTTAGTATCACCTGTTGCATAAGTTGCAACTGAGGTAGAGAGTGTTCCGAAACCAACTGTTGTATCAGATATTGTGAAAGTTATAGTAGGATCAACTGTTGCTGTTATGTTTACTGAGTCGTCTGCGATTATGTCGATTGCTGCTGTGCCTGAGTCGCCAAATGTTCCACCTATTGTTATAGAGTGAGCGTTAGCTGCAACTCCGTTTGATATCCGGTTTGCACCTGTTCCAGAGTTTGTAGCGTTTGTACCAATCCTTATACGAACACATCGGCTGGCCGTTACAGTGTCTGTTCCTGAAGTTATTGTTACAACCTGTCCAGCTATACCAACCCCCCATGTGGCACCTGAAGGAGAAGAGGCTGTTGTTTCTTCGGTAAAGCTCGCTGTAGAACAGTTACTCGAATCACCAGTTGCGAAGTCAACATCGTCTTCAACAATAGAACCAAGTCCTGTGAAATCAGCGTCAAAAGTCACAGATACTGACTCACCAGCATCGACACCAGAAGGTGTTACAAACTTTATTTCGTGGTTTGAGGCAGTAGATGCTGTAAGTGTTGCAAGTGTATCAGACAAAGAAGTAACACTGGCAGCAAGAGCTTTATCTGCAAAACCTACAAAATTAGTAGCGACTACAGAAAGTATTACTAGAAGGCTTGTAAATTTTTTTATCATATTTAAAATCTGGATAATAATTTAATAATCTATTCTAAAATTGTACCATATAAACACACAAAAAATATCATAGCAACACTGTGGATATCATACCTTAGAAATTACCCGTTGCTATCCAAGTAATATCTGTCGAATATGACCCTGCTTCAGTACTTGTCGATATGTTTGCAATATATTGGACGTCAAATGTTTCGGTTGTAGTAGGAGCTGTCTCAGAAGCAACGGTTGTGGTCGCCCCAGCTACAAACTTATAACTATTTGTGGTTGCTAGATCATAGTCTGAAACTATAGTTACGTTACCTCCATTATCATCTAGACCCAAAGCAAATTGCTCTGTGCCCGATGATCCATCGTCATCTTCTGAGATTGTTGCTACGTCTATAGTATTTGCACCACTTGTTAGTGTTGCGCCACTATATGTAATCGAATACCCAGAGGCAGCATTTGTAGAAAGTGTCATTTGATGTGCCCCGGACGTGTCTCCTGGTAGAGAAGAAGTACCTGTCGCATCCCCGGTTGCCCATCTGGCACCAGCAGAATCTAGTGTACCGAAACCTATCGCCGTATCGTCTATTGTAAATGAGATAGCAGATTCAACAGTAGCACTCAAATTAACTGAATCATCGGCAATAATATCTATAGAAGCAGTGCCAGTATCTCCAAAGTTTCCAGATATAGCTACTGAATGCGCAGTTGCGGCCCCACCATTTGTTATCTGGTTTGTACCACCTGTTGCATTCGTACCAATTTTTACACGGATACATCTTCCCGCTGTTATATAGCCAGATGTGGTTGGTGGATCAAAAACAAGTGTTGTCGAGTTAGTAGCAACGCCATAAGTAGAGGCTCCGTCAGCAGCACCTAGTGTTTTATCTGTCCAAGAACCTGGCGTAGAACAACTTGCGTTTGCACTCTCTGCCAAATCTACATCACCAAAAGCAATAGCGTCGAGTGATGTACCATCAAAACCTGTAAAAGTAAATACTATTGAATCATTGTTTGCCTCAACACCAGTAGGTGTAATGAAAAGTATTTCATGATTAGAAGCTGTTGCAGCAGTGAGAGTCGAAAGTGTATCTGAGAAAGTTGTGACACTTGCTGCGAGAGCCCTGTTCACAAACCATACATAGTTTGTGAATATTAGAGAAAATATCACTATTAAGCTAGTAATTTTTTTTATCATAATATTTATGCGTTATATTCATAATAACACAGAAAATATTAAATAGTAAAAAGATACTAGAAATTACCAGTTAATATGTAGTTTAAATCTGTAGAGTATGCCCCAGTCTCTGTACCTGTAGACATGTTCGCAATATAACTAACAGAATATGTTGAAGTAAAACCGTCGCCTTCGGATTGTGTTGCGAAAGTTGAAGCACTTGAAGTTCCATCGTATCCATATCCTGATCCTGAGTATGTAGAATCAACGGTATGGTAATTTGAGACACCTGACACAGATGCCTTTATTCCAAACTGCTCTGTCCCCGCACTAGAAGCCGTGTTTGTTCCACCGATCGCATCTATTGTGTTCGCACCACTTGTAAGTGTGTTACCTTGCACAGTTATTGTATATCCGCCCGCTGCACTAGAAGATGCTGATATTGTATGCGCCTCTACTTCCGTGTCGCTGCCAGCTGCATCTCCAGTAGCATAACGAGCATTCGAAGTAGTAAGAGGACCGAACCCTATAGTTGTATCAGAAATATCAAACGAAATTGTTCTATCTTCTGTTTCTACCCACTGAAGCCCAATCATGGCAAAATCCCATTGTCTAACCGCGTTTGTTGCTGAGCTACCATCAGTCGAGGTACGTAGACGAAACCACGCTTCGTTGCCAGATGTATTCAATAAATCATCTGGATTAGTCATATATCCGGCAGCACCACCAGAAACAGTAGTACCTACAGTAATATTGTCGGTATATACAAGAGCCGTCGTAGCGGTTGCACCGAGCGCTATAAAACCTCCGATCGTTGCGGCAGCCGTGTTATATCCCGAATAGTCTGCAATACCGAGAGCCACGGTTCCACCAGTACCAGCCATATGCTGAGATGAAAAAAATATTCCTGTAATAGATCCGTACGTTGGTTCTCCACTCAAAGAAAATTTGGTGTGCGATCCTGAACCTTCTTCTGTTGCCGCAGCATCCGCATCGGTATCAAAAGGATAATAAGTATTTGCCTCTCCGATACCACGATCAGTATCTTCATCTTCAGCGAGGATCTGCCAAGTAGTACCATTGTTTGTCGTACCGTTCATGTTTATAGTCCTTGCTGCAGTACAATCGTTTGCAGAAAGTGTACCAAAAGATATGAAGCAATTTGTCGCCCCAGAATCAGAGTTCGTAGTACCAGCCATAATATATGCATAGTCTATTTGTATTGCACCAGTATCAGTTCCACTTGAACGATAGTATCTAAGTCTTACTTCACCATTGTGTACATAATCACCTATTGTAATATTATTCACCGCTCCTATGCGAACAGTGTCAGTGGTGCTACACGAAGCGATTTCATTTATGATATCTGTCCATCCTGCTGTCGTGAAATTGTAAAATGCCATCTTGACTTCAGGCGCAGTACCCCCAACCGAACAAGCAAACTCCGATCGTGCAAGTATAGTGTTCATGCTCGGGTATGTTTTTACATTAAAAAATGACAAATAGCAGTCTGGACCTCCTGTTGTACCAAGACACTGAAGGTCTGTGTTGTCAGCTGCACCCTGAGTCACAGTGTTTGTGCTTGTGTAATCTCCTGTAAAAGAGTTTGTAAGAGCAGTTGCGTCGCCTGCTTCGTACACAGGATTAATAACAGGGAAAATACGCAAATAATCTATTGCGAAGTTACTTGCTGTTGTTGCGTTTGTTGTTGAGTAGTATCTTATAAGAACTCTCTTGTTTGAATCCGTTGTAACAAAGTTTGAAAGTGGAGTAGAAACCGGAGTGTTGGAACCATTTGACCATTTACCATCGTATACATTCCATGTATATGCGGTTGCAGTTGTCGGAGTAACAGTCACATCACGCGAGTTAAGTGTTCTCCAGCCACCACCAGTACACTGGGCGTCAGCTGCATGGTCAACACTTGTCGTGGACACCCAATCACATATCTGGATCAAAAGTGCTGGTGCAGTTGCGTCGACGTCTATTTCAGATTGAACAATAATTGTATTAGCTCCATTTATCTTTACACCATTCATATAAAGCTGAACATCTATACCACTAGCTGTACCAGTAAGCTCCCAATGCCTGTTGTCGTCAGCAAGAGTTCCCTTCCACGAACCAGTGTTTGCACCGTTTGCACCAGCGGCAATAGTGTTGTTTGCTTGTGTATCAGTGCCTGTAACAAGAGTTTGTCCTGTTGGAGCAAATTGATAAGTCACTGTAGGATTATACGAATCTTCTATCCACTGTATAGACATCATCGCAAAGTCCCAAGCAGTTGTAGAGTTGTCAGTTGTTGCACCAGATGTCGAGGTACGTAAACGCATATTCATGCGACCATTTACTGTATCTACATAATCTTCTGGGTTTATTTGTTGTCCCCACAAAAGTACCGCTCCTTGTGTTACTGTATCCTGATATGTTTGAGTTGTGGCGTTTACAGCGGCACCAACATCGGTCCATCCACCTGCTGTAGAGGTAAAACCAGAATAATCTCTAACACTATTTATAACCTGTGTTGTTCCTGTACTGCGCGAAGTCTCCCGACTCGCCCAGTTTATACCCACCACTTGAGCGTTTGTAGGCACAGTTATAGGAAAAGATATGTTTGCAGAAACACCCTCTTCTACAGTCGTGTCTTGGTCAGTATCAGCCACATAAAATGAATTCGCTTCTCCTGTACCCATAGTTGCAGATTCATCCTCTCCTGCAATATCAAAAGATGTTGTAGACCCGTTTGTATCCATACCGCGAGTGTTTGTGCAGTTTGTTGCAGTTCCTGTACCAAAAGATATTTCACACAAAGATGAATCCGAGTTTACAGAGCCGAGCATCACATATTGCCAATCGAGTCTTATACCGTTGTTTGAAACATCGGCAGTTGTGGTCCATCTTATACGAATCTCTCCGTCTGATATGAAATCATTCAAAACAAAGCCTGCGTCAGCTACTGTGTTGTGAGCAAAACGATAATCCACATCCGATGTGGTACACGACACAGCAGAGCCTAGTGTGTCCCAGGTGGTTGCAGTAAAGTCATAAATATATGCTTGTATTGTAGTAGCGGAGTTACAACTCACCGAAGTTCCTAAAAGTATAGTGTTCATACCTGTATACTGTTTTACATTTTTATACGACAAATAGAAGTCTGGGTTGTTAGCAGGAGTTGTTACTGCGACACTGAAACGAGTGTTGTCGTTTGTACCAGCCGAAGCAAAAGCCGTGGCCGTGTTCACAACCGGTATGGTGTTTGGGATTATTCCGTTTTCTGTTCCACCAGAACCATCAGTTAGATCTGAATATGAATTTGCATAGTATATAGAGTCGATATATGCAAAAACTGTGAGGTAATCTATAGACACAACAGAAGTGGTATTTGTTGTTGCATAGTAGCGAATTTTTATTTCATTTGAATCACTAACGAAGTTTGCAAGCGGTGTGTCAATCAGTGTTCCTCCATTCGTTGAACCATTATAAAAATATCCGTTGTATATCTGCCAACGTAGCTGAAGTGTAGATGTACCAGTAATAGTCACATCGGTATTGGTCAAGCTCTTTGTATTGATAGTCCTCCATCCACCTGTTGTACAGTTTGCGTCTGCGGCATTGTTCACACTAGTCGAATCTCTCCAGTCACAAATCTGAAAACTTATAACTGGAATAGTTGCATCTAAGTCTATTTCCGTACCTATGTCGAGCTTATTCGCACCGTTTAGGTTTACCCCACCGACAGTTGTGATCATAGACACACCCGAAGTAGTCGAGGCAACAGCCCAATGAAAAGCATCGTTTCCTAGCAACGCTGTGTGCGAACCCAAGTTTGTACCTTCAGCCGCAGCAGCGGTCTGAGAAGTAACTGTTTGCTCTGTACCAGTTTCAACTGTTACATCTGTAGGGAAAAATTGATAGGTAGCAGCTTCAGCACTTTTCATAACAGGATCGTCTGATCTCTTTTCTAGCACACGCATCAAAACCAAGTCTGTAAGACCACTGGATAAAAACATTATTGTAAAAATAAAAACCAATATTTTTTTAAAATTAAATATCTTAAATAATGATTTTATTTTTCTTTTCGGTTTCAAAAAATACATTGTTTGTGTGTTATATGTCAACAGTATCTATAATATTAGTCTGACTATTTTCTGATTCTAATATAGCTTCTTGTCTTTCTATTTCTTCTTTTGGTGTAATTATTTCAGAATCTTGAATATCTATAGACACCTCAGACACATCACCATTTGGCTCTAAATATTTTACCTCCGAATCAGTAGTTACACTGACACCTTCAGAAGATATTCCTCCTGAGGCTGTGTTGTACTGATAAATTACACTTTTACCAGGCCCAAACCAAAATATTATACCTCCACTTACATCCACAGGTGTTGATGTATCAATAGATTCTCCTACAGCAACCAAATTCCACTCCACACCACTCGCCCTCTCTTCCATAATCTGCTCTTCTGTATATAAAATAGGTGTTAAACCAGGAATAATTTCTTCTGTTGTACTCAACAAAAGATCTTCTGTAATCTTAATATCACTGTTATCGTATTTGTTAATAGTATCAATAATAATATTACCACCCTCACCAATATTTATATCATCTAAAACCTTGTTTATTGAATCACTTACTTGATTATCTGTTGTAATATCAGATTCTGATACAACAGAATTGTTTTCTTCAACCAAAGAATCTTCCGTAACAGAATTTTCAGAATTATTTGTATCCGTAGGATCAATAGAACTAACACTCTCTTCTGCACCAGACGAAGAATTTGATTCACTAGAAGAAGATTCTGAACTACTTGAATCTGAACCATTCTCGCTTGTTGTACTAGATGAATCTCCTCCTTGAGAAGAACTATCTCCTCCGCCACTATCAGAAGAACCTCCATCGGAAGCTCCGCCTTCTTCACCTTCGGCATAAACTTGTAATACACCAAAAATATTTTTAATTTTTCTAACAAAAGATATTATTTCTGCACCTTCTTCTGTTGAATTCGTATCTTGATTTTCAGGTATAGTTTCTGTTGGTAATACCTCGCTCGCAGGCTCTTCCACAGGCAACGTAACGTCTCCCTCGCCAGAAGAATCTGTTGGAGTTTCTGTGTCCACTATAGGAGTATCATCTGTAGCCATTATAATCTCCACTCCATCTTGCTCTTCTAATATTTTTCCTTCAGGTAAATCGACTGGTGGAGGAATTTTTGTATACCAAATCATTGGTATATCGTTGCGTAGTATTTTTATAACTCTTATGTCATCGACTGTTTTATCATACAAAATTACATCTGTTCCAAAGTCTGGTTGTCTGATAGGATCTTCTCCTAGTCCGTCGTACTCAGCTGAAAGAATAATTGAATCCAAGAAAACAACAGGTCTCTCGTCGTAACTAGAAATCTGTTCTAGTTTTATTTGAAAACTAGACACACTAGACCAATCTGTTAAGGGAATACTAAATTTCAAATCTTTCCAAGAGCTCATGGATATGTAACCGAGTGAAACCCATTTTTCTCCGTCTAGTGTGTAAATAATTTTAAGTATTGCGTCATTTGGTACAACTTCTGCCAAATCTCCTGTGTTACCATCTTCAGAGACACTCGAATCGATTTCATCATTTTCAGATGAAGATCTATCTATATTTATTACCTCTTCTAGTCCAGTGTCTATTTGTTCTGAAGTTTGATTTTCAACAGCAGATTGTTCGTCTACAACAGACTCCTCGATTGAAATAGTGTCTTGAGCTGGTGCTTCTTCAACTTGCGGTGACACAATATCTTCAGCAACTTCTAAATCTGTTACAACCTCGCCCTCAGCATGAACTCTCCTTGTAAAAAATCTCAAAAATGCAGACTCACCGGAAGACTCTGTTGTATCAGGAGTTGACTCTGGTGAATTTTCTGGCTCTGGAGATTCTTGCGCTGGGGCTTCAACTTGAACATCTTCTGTAGGTATCTCTGACTCTGGTATTGAAACTTCCTCTGTTTCTGCTGTGTTTGTTGAATCTTGCTCAATAGACACTTCTTGGTTTTCCGTCGGATCAATAGATTGGTTTTCTGTATCTGAGCTTTCTATTTCTATGAGCTCTATATTATCAGTGCCAACTCGCACCTCTTCTGTTTCTGGCACAACAAGAACTTCAGTTTTTTTATGTTCAACAGACCCATCGTCAACAGATATTCTAAAACTCAAAGAAAAAGAATTTGCAACTGCCTCTGGAGGTATCTCACCTTCAAATCCTCCACAAAAGATATCAGAAGTGCCACGCATGCGAGCTGAATTTTCTTCATTGAAAGATTCTAAATTTTCGTCTTTATCTAAACTAGGAGCGCCGGTTGCATTTTCAGGATTTTCCCATCCACCAAGACAGCTAGTCGGATAGAAATTTACAACATCGGCTTTTGTAGGATTAGAGAGAGATGAAACTGCTAGTACAATCAAAACAACCAAGCCGTAACCTATAAAATATTTATCTTTACTGAAAAGTTCGCGTATCTTTTGTTTATCAATTCGTATTACAAAATATGTTGGACGCAGAGAAAGAACCTTAGATTTACCAGAAATCGTAATATCTTCTATCCATGTATTTTTAATATGACTCGTCCCGGCTCTACGACGAAAAAACATAGAGAAATTATAGCACAATTTGCACTTCTCTAAGAAGGGTAAAACTATTTATTTAGTCTATTTTTTCTAAACTGCAAGAAAATAAAAAGTATAACTATAAAACCAATCACATATAGGCCGATATGCTCAAATCCCTGAATCTCCTTACCGTATTTTTCATACGCTACTCCACTTTGCCAGCCCATAAAACCTAAAACTGCCGCGCGTATGAGAGTTCCAAAAAAAGTTAACACCATATATCTAGTCATACTCATACCTATAATCCCTGCATATGCACACACAACAACACTAGGTATGAAAGGTAGTGTTCTAAAAATAAAAACAATTAGCGTATCGTTACCTCTAGAACGCTGTTTAGCAACAAAGAGTTCTATAGACTCCCAACTCACTCCAAGTATCCAGCCAAATTTTCGCACCATCGGCTCCCCGCCTTTTAAAACTAAATAATACACAAATATAGAACCAACAGTAACTCCAAGCGAAGCTGGGATTATTACTAAAAGAAAAAGTTTCAACAGAGACACAAAACTTATAGGATCAACTCCCATAAGCAAAAATCCTCCGCCCATCTGCACTATATATGAAGGTATGATAGCAATAACCTCTTCTATAATAGAACCTGTAAAAACTCCTAACGCTCCTAGAGGTAGGATTGAGTTCTGTACGTATAGTGTTAATTGTTCAAGCATGTTATGAGATTATTACGAAAAAACCAAAAAGTACAGCGACAAAATTTAAAACTGCATGCGCAAGACTGATCAAAATCAAATTTGGATAGATCATGTATAAAGTCGCAAAACCCAAGCCTCCAATAAAAGCTAGAGGCAACATGATGGTCGGGACCGGATAAAGAATATGAATAAGTGTAAAAAGTAGAGCGTTGATCAAAACTATACCTAACCTATCTTTAAAAACTTTTTTAAGCAGTGGAATCAAGAATCCTCTAAAGGCAAACTCTTGTAAAAAAGAGACTATTAAAAATAAATACAAAAAATGTGGGTTAGTCCACCAACCTTCTACAGGAGTCATACCGTTTTGATCTGCAAACCAAATAATCAATGTAACCCCAACTAAAGTAAACGCTGTATAAGGCAAAAGTGCATGGCGAAAATTGTCTATTCTGTATCCAAAATCTTTTTGTTCCCAGCGTTCATATTTTATAATTCCATAAATAAAAAGCGAGGATATAAAAAGCACGACTATTCTCCAAGATTCTGGAACCAATCCAAAATAAAGCAAGAGCACAGGTAAAACAAAAATCACACCTATTTGTGCTAAGACTAAACGAACGTTTGTTTCTGTATTTTTATTTTCCACACATCAAGTATAGATGCTATTTGAGTATTTTCAAAATCGTTGAAAATAAAGCTCCAATATAGTATTGTGAACGTGTTAAGAATATTGCCAGATCGTCTAATGGTAGGAATGAAAATGAATCAGTTTTCATTTTCATCCGGTTCCGTAGGAAATTACTGTTATTTTATATTCAAAGCTGGGAGATCGTCTAATGGTAGGACACCTCCCTCTGGAGGAGGTTATCTTGGTTCGAGTCCAGGTCTCCCAGCTTTGAATAGAAAATCAGTAATAGGTGAAACTCTGGAGGAGGTTATCTTGGTTCGAGTCCAGGTCTGGCAGCAAGCGAAATTTTTTATAAATTTCTTTATAAAAAATTATGCTCGATTGCTCGCCGGAATTGGACGAGAAAGACGGAGGCGGTATACAAGACGAGCGGAGCGAGTGCTTGTCGCCGAGTCGGGGTCGCGAGTACTTAGTCCGCGCAGTATGTACTCATACGAGCAGACTTAGTAACTCGTGACCGAGTCCAGGTCCCGCAGCACTTATTGTGATTACAGAAAAATAAAATTTAAATTTAAAAAACCTCCCGCTTGGGAGGTTTTTGTTTAAAACTTTTGCAAAAATTCGAGAGCTTGGCGAAACGCCTTGCCTCTATGAGAAATTTGATTCTCTTCTTCTACGCTCATCTCGGCCCAAACTTTCTTGTGTCCATTTGGTACAAAAAGTGGACTGTACGGCATGCTTGGCTGTGGATTTGTGCGTGGAGCTTTTAGTAACTGACCGTAAAGTTTTCCAGAAAAATAATATTCTTTACCTTCTGGAGAAATCAAAGCTACAACAGTTTCAAAATAAGCCGTGCGGTTTTCAATGCCTTCCATCTTCTGAAGGCAATACTGCATTATATCTAAGGTGCTTTTACCTTCCCCTGCCCACCTAGCAGATATGATACCTGGATCTCCATCTAGAGCGTCGATAAATATACCTGTATCTTCGGCCATCACCCAAGAAAACTTGGGTGCGAAAGCGAGGGCGTACACAGCTTTCTTGAACGCATTTTCCTTTAAGGTTTCTCCATCTTCGACCGCCTCGCCTTCTATGCCCACTTCATCAAGCGTTTGGATATTTATAAGTGAGTTGGAAAATATTTCTTTTATTTGGAGGGCTTTACTAGGATTTCTAGTTGAAAGAACTATATTCATGTTGTTTTTTATTTGATTATAAAAATAACATAAATAAAAAATGTGTCAAAGAAAATTTAGAAATTTAGAGAATTTCTGCTATAGTCTATTCTCAAGAATCTAATAAACGACATATGGCAAAAAACGAAGCAATTCTCCGTTTTGAAGGAGTAACATTTGAATACGGACCAAACAAACCAATCTTGGATGAGGTGAGTTTTACTTTGCGCGAAGGAAGCAAGATTACAATCATGGGACAAAACGGTGCTGGTAAAAGTACAATATTTGGACTCATAACTGGACTACATCAACCTGAAAATGGAACTATAAATATAGTCGGAGGCACATCTATCGCAATAGCTCGCCAAGTGATTCCACGCGAAGATATGGATTTAACTGTGCGAGATTTTTTTCAGAAATGTTTCAAGAGCAAAGTTTACGATATTGACCCGAAAATCGACGAAGTGCTTGAGATTGTAAATCTGAAAGGTCACGCAAAAGTACACGACCGAGTGATAAAAACTTTTTCTGGAGGCCAACAGGCCCGCCTGCTACTAGCATCAGCTCTAATCCAAGACCCAGACTTACTACTACTCGACGAGCCTACAAATAATCTAGACCACGCTGGGATAAAACACCTAACAGAATTCTTGGTTAACTACAAAAAGACAGTAATGGTTATCTCACACGATGCAGACTTTTTAAATGCTTTTTCTACTGGGGTTTTATACTTAGATGTATATACTAGAAAAATTGAACAGTATGTTGGTAACTACAAAGATGTTTTAAAAGACATATCTGCCCGAGTTGAAAAAGAAAATATGAAAAATGCGCAACTCGCAAAACAAATTCAAGCAAAAAAAGACAAGTCCAACGAATTTGCCCACAAAGGTGGGAGGCTTCGTCTTGTAGCGAAACGCATGAAAGCTCTCGCCGAGGAACTAGAGGAAGAGATGGTGGATGTTCGAAAAGAAGATAAGACAATTCGTGACTTTACGATCCCTGCCCAAGAAGATATCTTAGGAGAAATAATGAACATATCTTCTTTTACAATTATGCACCCATCTACACACAAGATTATTGAACGGACTGCAAATATAAAAATCAAGAAAAATCAGCATCTGCTACTAAAAGGACCGAACGGAATCGGTAAAAGCACACTTCTAGAGAGTATGGCAACAGGTCGTGCAAAGGGTGCAAAAATATCTCCAAATATCCGCGTTGGATATTATCGACAAGACTTCTCAACCCTAAATTTTGACGATCCAGTATTCAAATGTCTAGCTGATGCGATGCTTGAAAGTGGAGTGAAGGTAGATCAAGAGAAACTTCGTGCAGTAGCATCTAGTTTTCTAATAAAAAGTGATGTTATAAATACAAAAATCGGCGCCCTGTCCGAAGGACAAAAAGGCTTGGTGGCTTTTGCTAGACTTGTATTACTACGCCCTGGACTACTTATACTAGACGAACCCACAAACCACATAAACTTCCGACACCTACCTGTGATTGCAAAAGCACTTTCTGCTTATACTGGAGCGATGATACTCGTATCGCACGTACCAGAATTCGTATCCCAGATTAGAATCGATGAAACACTAGATTTAGAAAAATAAACTATAAAATCTGATTATGTATTTTGTATATATTCTCGAATGCTCCGACAAGACTTTGTATACAGGATCCACTACCGATTTAGAAAAACGCATCTACGCACACAACAACCTTAAGTCTGGTGCGCATTATACAAAAATCCGCAGACCCGTTGTTTTAAAATACTCAGAAAAATACAAAACATATAGCAAGGCTAGAGCTCGCGAAGCAGAAATAAAAAGACTCAGCAAAAAAGAAAAATTAGAGATTATAGATCTCTAATTTTTCTTTTTTGCTGATTATTTGAAACTACTACTAACTTCTTTGTATGTATATTCAGACAGTGTGGCTATGGCACTAGACATCTTATCTATATCATCTCCTCTTGTCATGACACATAGAACATATGGCTTATTTGGATAATAAACTATTCCACAGTCGTGCAGTTGCTTTACACCATTATTTTCCCTCTCACCAAATTTATGAGCCACAACCACATCTTCTGGAACACCTGCGACAATACCATCTTTATATTGCGTATTAGATAAAATCTCAAGCGCTTTGTTGGAATTTGCAAAGCTCAAATATGACCCGTTGTATAGAATTCTAAAAAATTTAGAATAAGTTCTTGTAGACATAAAATCCTCATTATTTTTATCTTTAGGTAGCTCTATGCTTAAATCATCGAAAACCCGAAATCCAAACAAACCGCTATTCTTCAATAAAATACTAAGTGCAGAATTATCAGAATAAGCAATCATCCTAAATATTAGATCTTCTACTGTGTAATATGCGCCTACGGACATCAGCTCATCTGGAACAATATTTTGCTTACTGTAAGCATCGTCTTCGAAATTAAACATATATGACTGACTTAGTAAGCTCGAATCATTTTCAGACTGTTTTAGATACGAAATCATCAATGGTAACTTCATGAGCGATGCTGGTGCAAATTTCTCCTCCTCATTTAGACCAACCCAAACACCGTTATTTAAGTCTCGAAAATAATACGACAGGTTGTCTATAGACCCGTTTTCCATCAATAAGCTAGCCCAATCATAAACATCTTCGTCGAAAGAATTCAATTCTTTAGATTCAAAACTATCGCACTCTAAAAGTGGCGATATAAACTCATATTCATCTGTAAAACGTTCCTGAGAAAAATTTAAATTATCTGAATATTCATGACCGTGATAAAAATATACGGACAAACCCCCTACCACAAAAGCAACCAAGCTAGTCAACATAATTTTTTTATAATTATTTAAATTCATATATTACCTATCGCATATATCAATCAAAGCAATTTCTATGGGTAAACTTGGTATAACAGAATTTCTTAATTTCTGGTAAGTATCCAAGAGTATCTCTAATGTATGTGAAGTTATGGTATCCGGTTTCCTAGCTACTAAGTCTTCTAAAAATTCTAGGTCTTTAGAGCTAACATGTTCCAGTATACTAGATCTCATATCTGGAGCGTAGCGTAGCATTAGAGCATAACGTAATTTTATCAAAACTAAATTCAAATACAATTTAGGATCTATGTTTCGTTCGTTTATAGTAGCCAGAACCGAAATACCAGAAACTATATTTTTCTCTGCTAAAGAAGATAGAAAGTCATTGACCAAAACTGAACCAGGAGCTCCTGTTATAGACTCAATCTCCTCGGAGGTTATTTTCTTGTTATTTGAAGATGATAAAATTTTCTGTAGTATTCCCAAAGTATCACGAAAAGATCCTTCACCTAAAATTGACACGAGCTCAATACTCTCTTCTGGTATTGCGAAACCCTCTTTTTTAACTACATCTCTTACTACAGAAGCCAAGACAACTTCATTTGGTTTTTTAAAGTTAAAAGTCTGACATCTTGAGATTATAGTTTCAGGAACTTTATCGAGTTCTGTTGTTGCTAGTATAAAAATACAATGTGCTGGTGGTTCTTCTAGAGTTTTTAAAAGCGCATTGAAAGCACCTTTGGAGAGCATATGGACTTCATCGAGTACATAGATTTTATATTTTGAATCAAAAGGTAGAGTGCTTACACCCTCACGAAGCTCGCGAATATCTGCAACACTATTGTTACTAGCTGCATCTATCTCATAAAAATCCTTGTCGCTAACACCTAAGGCTGTCGCCATGATTCTAGCAATAGAAGTCTTTCCCGTTCCTCTAGAACCAGCAAAAAGATACGCATGGGCAATCTTTCCATCTTTTATACTAGACTCCAAAACCTTAACAATATGATCTTGTCCCACAACATCGTTGAAAGTTTGTGGTCTGTATTTTCTATATAGAGATACGTGTTCTTTATTCACCCCGAGATTATAGCACCCATATCTAGACAAAACAAAAACCCGAGATAACATCCTCGGGTTTTTGTAAAGAAAATCATATCTATAGCAAGCCCTCCTTTTTCATACCATCAATAAGTCTACTTATACCTATACCTCCCCCAAATCTTGGGAAGAAATCTAGGGACAAGAATTCTTCGAGCTCTGCCTCCACTCTATCTTTACCAAAAAGCTCATATAGTTTGCCTGCATATTTACCGTCACTTATCGAATGAAACTGTTTGCGCATCTCGTCTACATCCGAACTACGCTCAGCTGAGCCAATAGTTTCATGCCCTGAGATAATACAATCAATTTTTCTCGCATAATCCCCTTCTTTCTTCATGTTCCAAAAAGGTGAGGTGCGAACTGGAAAATTTTTTATAAACACACTAGGACTTAGATCCTCGTACATTTTATTTTCTTCTCGCCAAGACAATTCATCTACTTTGTATTTTTCTGCTAGCTCATCGTATGTTTTTTCTACTAATCTATCTTTGTTAAATCCCAAATATTCCAACAATTCTTTTTCCATATCTAGTAAATTCCCTATATTACCCTTTGATTCAAATTCAAACATTGGAAAAATAAACTTATGCCTACCTTCTACTGGATTCTGTTCGTTCCGAAAACTAGTTGAGACACAAAAATACCCCGTAACATCGGGGTTCTTTAACAATTCATATTCAAGCCACATTTGACCTGTTTGTGGCAATGGCCACAGAGACCCAAGATAATTGTAGGTCGCAACAGTAGAAGGATCTTCACAAGCAGCAAGAATCGACAACCTATCTTGAGTGTGCACTTCTAAAAAACCCTTGCTCAGAAAAAATGCCCTGAGCTTGTTTATGACCGCACTAAAACTTTTGGTATCTTCGATACCACTATGATTTTTCACCATATTAATTTCCAATAAATTTATAAAACAAAAACACCTCTGAAAATTTCAGAGGTGTTTTTGCGAAAATCCAAAAACGGTCGACAAAAAACATTTTTGAATAATCTATTGCACATTGGTTTCTATTATAGCAGATCTGTATAGCCTGCAAGGAAGTTTTCCACAATCTGCCTTACCTCTTTTGCGGTAGAAGCATCTTCCATAAGTCTAACACGAAGCTCTTTTGCTCCATCAAAACCGTTAACATAAGCTTTGTAGTGCTTTTTCATAATTGCAAAATTTTTGAACTCGCCGAGCTCTCGCTCAAAAAGCTCTGTGTGTTCACACATGACTTCCAATTTTTCTCTCAAAGAAACCTCTTTCTTGTTTGAATCAAAAAGCCACGGATTTCCAAATATAGCCCTGCCGAGCATCGCACCATCTGCGTGCGAGGTGCTAACTTTTTCTTTTGCATCATCTAAGTTTTTCAAATCTCCATTGCCTATGATTAGTGTGTCGACACCCATCCTGTCTCTAATCTCGACAACCTCACGAACATGCTCCCACCGTGCTGGGACAAGTGACATCTCTTTTCTAGTTCTTGCGTGTATTGTAAGTGCCGCTAGATTCTCGCCTAAAAGTTTCGGGATCCATTCGGATATATTATTTTTGTTATAACCAATTCTAGTTTTAACCGATACTGGAATATCTCTCCCACTGTCTTTTATTCCTTCTTTTACTGCTCGTATTACTAGTACTGCATGATCAGGATTTTTTATATGACTAGCACCAGCTCCTTGTTTTTCTATGGATTTATCTGGGCAGCCCATGTTTATATCAACACCATCAAAACCCAAGTCTGCACAAAGCTTCGCTGTGTCACGCATATTTTTCAAATTTGATCCAAATATTTGTGCGACTATTGGATGCTCTCTTTCACCATACTTTAAATCTATCTTCAAAGCATCTCTGCCTTCGCTCATGAGACCATCTGCAGAAACAAACTCTGTCCAAAACACATCAGGACCTCCGCCACTCTCTCCATGCCTACTGTATTTAGAGATTATTGTTCTAAATGCAATATCTGTTACATCAGCCATCGGCGCAAGACAAAAAAAGGGCTTTTTTAAACCCTTCCAAAAGTTTTCTGGATTTTTAATACTTTTATCTTTCATTTAAAAATTTGCTGTCCTAGGTGCAAACTTATAATACACCTTGTCTTTGAAACGTAAGTCTATGTATAACAGGCTGTCACGCTGTTCGTCAAATTGTTTTTTGAAATCTACAGATGAAAAAGCCACCGCAAGATTATCCAAAGACTCCTCCAGGACATTGTCTTTAGACAAAATAATAAAAGGTTTAAAATCTTGATTATTGGCTGTTTTTTCTAAAAATACATGATACTCGCCATTGTCTCGTATTCTTATAGATTCAGAAATTATCCCCAGTCTTTCAAGACCATAAACTACCCGGAGAAGTTCTATAAAGCGCTCTTTTGCAACCAAATTTTGACCAACCGGACTGTTTGTACGATCCATAGTTTCAGATCCATAAAACTTAAAATACGCATTACCAGAAAAATATGGCGACGTGCCAAAAATATAACCCTCCCCATCGGTAAAATAGCAAGTTGATTCAGAATTTATATTTAAATCTTCTTCCAAATATCCGCACCACAGATACTGACCTTCGCGCTCCTTTATTTCTACCTTGATACCATTAAAACCAAGTCTCGATACTGAGACTGATTCGAGTCTAGGAAATTCATACAACAGATTTTTCTCTATACTTGATTTCGAAAATATAAAAATATTTGATTTAGAAAATATAAAAAGATAATTGCCTTCTATTGTTTTATTTACAGATTTTGTTATATCTCGAACACTACTTATACGATTACCTTCTACTATAACGTTCGATATATTTATTGAACGCAAGTGAGATACGAAAGACAGGATGCTTAAAAATACTACTACAGTGGCAAATAAAAAATACAGACGGCGTTTTTTAGCCTTCCTTTCACGTTCGGCTATATGAGACGGTTTTAATACGACTCTTTTGCTATCCATGAAAAAACAATTTTATTATTTTCCAATAAACTCTCTTCCGCCTAAATATTTCTTTAATACTTCGGGAACTTTTATAGAACCATCTTCTTGCTGGTAGTTTTCAATTATTGCTATAAGTGTACGCCCTATTGCAATAGCAGTTGCGTCGTTCATATGTACTGGCTCTATTTTTCCGTCTGCGCGTCTAACTCGAGTATTCAATCTTCTAGATTGAAAGTTTCCTGTTAGGTCAGCACTGTGAGTTTCGCGATATTTATTTTGTCCTGGCATCCAAGAGTTTATATCTATCTGTCGATAATCCGGAAATCCCATATCGCCTGTACACACAGATAAAACCTGATAAGGAATATTTAAACTTTGCAAAATATGCTCTTGGATCGCAACCAAGAAGTTTTGTTCTTGCATTGAGTTTTCTGGTAGAGAAAAAACTTCCATTTCTAATTTATCAAATTGGTGTTGGCGCAAGATTCCGTTTGTATCTTTTCCGTATGTACCCGCTTCACGTCTAAAAGCAGTTGAATACCCAGCGAGTCTTATGGGCAGGTCACGCTCGTCTATTATCTTATCCATATACATTGTGCCGAGCGTATGTTCAGCAGAACCTATGAGCATGAGATCATCTTCAGGAAACATATAATGATTTTCCGCACCCATAAAACGAGCCATCTTAACTTGCGCTACGGGTCTAACAAAAACCGGCGGGATAACTGGAGTAAAAGTATCCACAGGAATAGAAATATTTGCATTTTTTGCAATACCTTCTAGAGTCTCTTTATTGCAAAGCATCTCGTAACACATCTGTATCAGAGCAAATTGCATCAACACAAGATCACCCTTCAAATATGCAAATCTAGACGAAGCCACCTCAGTTGCAGTCTCAGTATCTATAAGACCGAGAGCCTTTCCAATTTCAAAATGCTCTTTTGGTGTAAATGAAAATTCTGTTTTAGTTCCCCATTCTTTTATTACTATATTTTTACTATCGTCTTCACCTTCGGGTGTATCAACAGAAGGAATATTCGGAATCGTTAGCATTATCTTCTGCCAAGATTCCATAACCTCTCTCAGTTCAGTCTCGTTTTTTTCAAAATCATCCTTAATCAATTTCATTTCTGAAATCATCTGAGTACGCTTGTTTTCATCGCGCTCTACAGCGATTTGCCTTGAAGCAAGATTTTGTTCTGCACGCAAACTTTCACATATTTTAGATAGCTCAAGTCTCCTGTCGTCTAGAGAAAGAAGCGCGTCTATATCAACAGAAGCCCTCTTTTTTAAAATAGATTGTTTGACAATATCTTGATTTTCGCGGATAAACTTTATATCTAGCATTTTCAAACTATAACAAAATATTCAAAAATAAAAAAGCTCCATCTTTTAGAGCTTTAATTTTCATAGTCCTCTTGTATGTTCCCCAATTTAATAAAATCTTTCTTGTGGTGAACAAAGCTGTACTCGGCACCGATTATAGAAGCGAGCATCTGAACGCCTACTGTAAAATAATACGCTGGTGTTAATTCTGTTTCAGAATTCAGAGGCACAGAAGTCTTTTCTTGGATGAGCCTGCCATCTTCAAATTCTATATCGATTAAAAAACTTACCCAGCCTTTTTTATCGACAAAATCAACAATATCAGTTTCTTTTATTCTCTCAAGCTTTTTATTGGGTAGAGGTAAGACATTTATTTTCTTTACCATTTCGATTATACTTTTCTATAATTGTATAAGAATACGAAAAGTATGCAAATATATGGATAATATAGAAGAGCTTAAAAAAGAAGACTTTCCTTTTGGTCTAAAGGAAATACCAGATCCTCCTAAAAAAATCTATATTAAAGGCAAACTTCCTCCAACCGGCTCTATATATATGACAGTTGTAGGATCTCGTAAATACACAAGCTATGGACGCGACGTATGTGAAATGCTCATAAGAGGACTCCGAGGATATCCTGTTGTAATAGTTTCTGGTCTTGCACTTGGTATGGACACAATCGCACACAAGACTGCACTAGAAACAGGTCTAAAGACGGTAGCATTCCCAGGCTCAGGACTATCAAACAAAAATCTTTATCCATATTCAAACAGAGGTTTAGCCGATAGTATCGTCTCTAGAGGCGGTTGCCTTATATCTGAATTTGAACCAGAGCAACCAGCGGCAATATGGACCTTCCCTCGTCGCAATCGTCTTATGGCTGGCATATCAAAAGCAGTTCTAATAATAGAAGCCGAAGATAAATCTGGAACACGCATAACCGCCCGCCTTGCCACCGAATACAATAGAGATGTATTGGCTGTCCCAGGTTCTATATTTTCTCCTGTATCAAAAGGAACAAACTCCCTAATCAGACTAGGTGCAATACCCATAACAAGTCAAAATGATCTACTGGAAGCATTGGGCTTTTCTGCTGAAAACAAAGATGTAAATCGTGAGATAGAAAACTGTTCAGAAGATGAACAAAAAATACTTGAACTACTAGGCGAGCCTAGGAGTCGTGACGAAATACTGCGAACTGTAGGTAGGCCGATAACTGAGACAAATTCCATACTTTCAGTGCTTGAGATCAAAGGTTTGATAAAAGAAGAAATGGGAGAAATCAGACGTGTCTAAAAAAATAAAATTTGCTAAAAAAATTGATTAGTGGTACTAATTTAGCAACATGCCTATATATATTTAATTTACGGGCAATAAAAATATGAAACTTCTAATCGTCGAATCACCATCAAAAGCAAAGACTATCGAAAAATACTTGGACGGCAAGTATACTGTTCGCGCGTCTGTTGGTCATATTCGTGATCTCCCAAAATCAAACAAAAAAGCTATAGATATAGAAGCGGGTTTCGTACCTCACTATGAAAATTCTGCCGGTAAAGAAAAAGTTATAAGCGAACTAAAAACTCTCGCACACAAAGCCGATTCTATAATACTCGCAACTGACCCGGACCGCGAAGGTGAGGCTATTTCTTGGCATATAAAGCAAATACTAGACGACGATAAAAAAGTTAAAAGCGAAATCAAGCGTGTCGCCTTCAACGAGATTACAAAAGAGGCTATCGAAGAAGCTTTGAAAAATCCACGTGACATAGATGAAAAACTAGTAAAAGCTCAGGAAGCTCGCAGAGTTTTGGACAGACTAGTAGGCTATGACCTATCAGGACTAATATGGAAAAAAGTACGCTATGGACTTTCAGCTGGCCGAGTTCAATCCCCTGCACTTCGAATTATTATGGAACGCGAACGAGAAATCAGAGCATTTATACCTGAAAAGTTTTGGGTTATAGATGGGGATTTTAAAACTACAAAAAAATATTCTCTTACGCTATCTTGCACCGAAGAGCCTCGTGACGAAAAAATCGTAAACAAAATTCTTGCTGAAGGTAAAAAAGGTACGTGGAAAGTTACAGATATAAAAGAAACCGAGCAAAAGAGATCAGCCCGCGCACCTTTTACTACCTCAACACTTCAACAAGTTGCATCGACTAGACTTGGATTTTCTCCATCTCGAACTATGCAAATTGCACAGAAGCTTTATGAAGCTGGACACATATCATATATGCGTACCGACTCAACCAATCTAAGTAAACAAGCTCAAAGTCAAATACTAGCTCTTATCGCTAAAAAATACGGCAAAGAGTATGCTGAAGCGCACACCTACAAAACAAAATCTAAAAATGCCCAAGAAGCTCATGAAGCAATCCGTCCAACCCATGTTGAAAATATGCGTGGCGGTGTAACCGATGAACAACAAAAACTTTACCGTCTAATCTGGGAAAGAGCAGTTTCATCACAAATGGTAGATGCAAAAGTGCTGCGCACAAAGATTACTGCAAACATAGATAGTGATATACCAGATTTTACTGCCAATGGATCACGTGTAATATTCCCTGGTTGGCTTACTGTGGATGTAGACGCTCGTGGAGAAGATGTTGAGCTACCAAAGGTTTCCATCGGAGAAACACTTACACTTGTAGATTTACGAAGTACTGAAAAAGAAACCCAACCCCCATCTCGCTATACAGAAGCTGGACTAGTCAAAGAACTCGAAGCTCGAGGGATCGGACGCCCATCTACATATGCATCTATTATGCGCACTATAGAAGAGCGTGGGTATGTCACAAAAGAAGGCAGGACTCTTTTCCCTACTGACACAGGCGATGTTGTATCAACTTTCTTGGAAAATAATTTTATGCAATATATCTCTGACACTTTTACGGCTGAGATGGAAGATGAACTAGACGATATTGCAAACGGAAAAAGAGAATATGTAAAAACTCTAAAAGACTTTTATGGACCTTTTCTAAAAGACGTAAAGTCAAAAGACAAAATAGAAAAGATAACAAACCTAGGTTCTGGACCAAAAGAATTTCCTTGCCCTGTGTGTGGCAAAGAAATGTACATAAAACTTGGTAAAAATGGAAAGTTTTTATCTTGTGTAGATTTTCCAAATTGTATGGGTGGACGCACAATAGACGGCAAGATTATGGAGGGGCCAAAAGAAATTGGCGAACCTTGCCCACTATGCGGAATAGACAAAGACGGAAAACAAAAAGAACTTACTAAATCCGGAGGTGGAAAACTTGTAATACGCGAAGGAAGATTCGGAATGTTTATATCTTGCTCTCGTTATCCAAAATGTAAATTTATAAAAGAAGACGAAGAAGAAAAGAAAAAGAAAATGACTGGCGTAGAGTGTCCTGTTTGTAAAAAAGGTGAAATGATGGAGCGCCGTGGAAGATTTGGAATATTTTATTCTTGTTCAAACTATCCAGATTGTAAAAATGCAATCAAAGCAAAGCCGACGGGACGAATCTGTGATATGTGTGGAAGCCTTATGATGGAAGGCACCAAAACCATTCCCGAAAGATGCAGCAACAAAGCTTGTCCGAATCACAATCCTCATAAACTCAATAAATAACCACAAGCACACAATCTTCATTGTGTGCGAACTGGTTTTGGTGAGACGGAGCGATGTTTTGCGAGCACGCAAAACCGCGAGTCGGGGTCACGAGCAATAATTCTTGACGAAGAATTATTGCTCGTGACCGAAAACAATCCCTAAACGCCGTAGTAATAATAAGTGTCCTAACCACCGTCCAGATAAACTAAAAAAGTAAAAGAGCGATATTATCGCTCTTTTTTTATTTCTGCTCGCTTAAAGCTTTTTTCAGCTTTCTATACGCGTGATGATCACTCCATGTAACAAGCAATAGTAATAAAACAAAAATAACATCTCCTCCGTCGCCGTATATTTTTTCTACGAAATATCTAGCAAGGACCACAACAAGGGTCACTACCACTAAAATAAAAGAAAACTTTATTCTTTTTAATCGCACATGGGATATCAAATATTTTTGATACTCCTCCTCTTCAGAGGTTTTATTATCTGTCTCTACTGATTTAGATTCTACCCTCCTGGGTAAAAAGGTCATTACGATACTGCAAGCAATCCAGAATACCAAAGTAAACTGTTCTATTTTCGCAAACAAATCTACTATTTCTTTTTCAGTCATTCTATTTTTTTTTTTGATGAACTTAATGAATATATTTATACACTTTTTAAAATTTTTGTCAAAAATAAAAACCTCACAATTTTATGAGGTTTTTTCGTTATATATTTTTAAATTCAAAAACATGCGCATCTTCTTTCGGAGAATCCCTAGATACCAAAAGCAGATCACAGTTACCAAAATGGAAATTCACAAGCACATCCCTCCATTCTAATCCATAGAAATCTGCATATATCATCTTGCCAATATCGCCGTGACAAACAAGAAGTATGTTTTCATTGTCTGCATGATTGGCTTCAAGTTCTAGTAGAAATTTATTTGCACGAGCAAGTAAATCCAAAAATGTTTCAGCTTCCGGTGGATCGAGGAAATATGTAATGTGTTCTGCTTTAATAACCCTATCGCCACATACCTCTTCAATCTGGCTAACCTTAAGACCAGTCATGACTCCAAAATCTCTTTCAATCAGAGCTTCGTGATATTCTAGATTTGAAATCCCAATCTTCCTAGCAACAATAATTGCAGTCTCAGCTGCCCTAGTTAAAGGAGATGAATAGATTTTGTTAAAAACAATTCCAGTTTCTTTAATCTTATCCCCTAAAAACCTCGCCTGATCATACCCTTTCAAAGTTAGAGGTAGGTCTCGGTGTCCATTTAGAATTCCATTTGCGTTGTCTTCATTTTCGCCATGTCTTGCAATATATATATTCATATTTACTTATTTAAGCTATTTCTAACAAATAACTCAAAAAAAGTAAAACCGTCGCAAATTATCTACGGTTTACTAAATACATAGCGAAAACCATATAAGGAACTCTTTCTTGAAGATACCCGCATTTTGGACAAATGAGAAAAACTTTTCCATCTTTTTCTATCCCCTCCAATACAGGACGAGCCCCCTGATCCAAGTGAGTATCATCTCCACAGGTTAGTTCATGAACAAACCCAAGATTTTGCCATGACTTTATAGCGACAAGTTGTTGCGTATTGGTAAATTCTGGATCATTTCTCGCCTTAAGGTATTGCTCTCCAGAGTAAATTCTTACCACCTCTTCTATGCCAAATCTATACACTGCATGTGCGATAGGTACAGTTTCCTTTTCTGTAATGAAGATTCTCTTGTTCTCATGTTCAAACCATTCAAAAATATGAGAATCCATGATTCGGTAATCATATTTTTTCAAAAAGATTTCAAAATTTTGCTAAAAGATGAAAGTTTCGGTCATCTATTCCAAAAATATTTTTGAAAAGTTTCACCTCACGTCCGCGACAATTGAAAGTATATTTGTATATAAATTTTGACGCAGGTAAGTTTTCGGCATATTTTGAAATATTCATAAAGCCTTCTATCTTCAAATATTTATCAGCGATTTTTGTACCCACCGGTATACCTTGGAGTGTAACTACCGGGCTATGAAGATTTTCATCTGTCATGAAATTCACCTGAAATCTTGTAAGAATCTCTTTTGTCATCTTTTTTTCAATATCGCTTCCGCCATATAGCAAAGCAAGGTTCCCTTTTTTTTCTTCCATAAAAGATCTTTTTTAAAAATCTAACACTAGTAGTCTATTTTGTCAAAAAACTATTTTTAATATATAGTTTAAATATGCCAAGCTTAAAAGAGCTACTCAAACATACCTCAAACCCGAGCGATAGCGACATCGAACTTATTACTCGTGCATATGAATTTGCAGAGAAAGCTCACCTACCCCAGAAAAGAGCAAGCGGAGATCCATACTTCAACCATGTATATTCAACAGCCCTCACTCTGGCAGATCTTGGTATGAGCAGTACCGTAATCGCCTCAGGTTTGCTACATGACACAGTCGAAGATACAGATGTCACAGAAGAAGATTTAGAGAAAAATTTTGGTAAAGAAATACAGTTCCTTGTTCACGGGATTACAAAACTAGGAAAACTAAAATATCGAGGAGTTGAACGCAATGTAGAAAATATGCGTAAATTTTTCGTCTCAATGGCCGAGGACTTGCGCGTGATCGTGATAAAACTTGCTGATCGATTACACAACGTCCAAACACTCTCTCACTTGCGTCCAGACAAACAAAAACGCATAGCACTAGAGACACTTGAGATATATGCTCCACTCGCAAACAGACTCGGTATGGGTAAACTAAAAGGCGAACTAGAAGACGCAGCCTTCCCATATGCATATCCAAAAGAATACGCTTTGGTAGTGGAACTTCTAAAAGAGAAAAAAGAAGTAAATGCAAAATATCTAACAGAAGTAGAAAGGGCCTTGAAAAAGAATTTCAAGATGCAGGGTCTAAACTATGTTTCTGTAGACCAGCGTGTAAAACACTTGTACTCACTGTATAAAAAAATGCAGAAATACGAGATGGATATCGACAAAGTATACGACATCATAGCTGTACGAGTTATTGTAGAAAACATAGAGCAGTGCTATCAGGTGCTCGGCATAATTCACGGCCTCTGGAAGCCCTTGCCCGGCAGAATCAAGGATTATATAGCAACCCCAAAACCAAACGGGTACAAAAGTATACATACTACTATCTTTACTGGAACCGGAGGAGTTGTAGAAATCCAAATCCGCACCAAAGATATGCACGAACAGGCAGAGTACGGTATCGCCGCACACTTTGCATACAAAGAAAACCTAAACAAAACCAAGAAAAATAAAATAGCACTCCAATACCCTTGGGTAGAAGAACTTCGCAATGCCGAGAAAAATATAAATGGTTCTGAAAATTTTCTAGAAACATTGAAAAGCGATTTCTTCAAAGATAGAGTTTTTGTATTCACTCCAAAGGGAGATATTATAGACCTTCCAGAAGAATCTTGTGCTATAGATTTTGCTTATGCAATCCATAGTGATATCGGAGATCACATAGCAGGAGCAAAGGTAAACAACAAATTCGTATCTATATCTACAAAACTCAAGAGTGGAGACATAGTGGAAGTAACTACAAGAAAAGATATAAATCCTTCTAGTAAGTGGCTAGACTATGCGAAGACCACTTTAGCTCGCCACAGAATTCAAAAATACTTACGAGAAAACAGTCTGCTTTCCAAATTTCTATCTTTTGGGGGCAAATAAAAAAACCGGCACTCGCCGGTTTTTTTATATTGAAAAATTCTTTATGTTGTAGAGATCTGAGTCATCTTCATTTTTTTCACCAACATTTTCATCCGAGAAAACTTCTGGTTCTTGAGAATCTTCTAATACAACTTCTGTCTTCTCTACCATAACAGGAGAAACCTCTGTATTATTTTTTATCTCATCACCAGAAACACTGTCTGCTTTTGCTATAAAATTATCGAGCATAGATGATACTGGCTTACTTTCAGCTTCTTTTATCATAGACAAAATAGACTGTAGGTCATCGTTTGTAAAGAAGTCTATCGTGATTGATCCGCCGTTTTCTTTTTTCTCTATATGGACTCTTGTGCCTAAAGCTTCTTGGAGTTTTGATTCCATCTCTACAATCTCTGGGTCAGGAACATAATCTTTGTTTCTTATTCGCTCTACTGCAATCTTGCGTGCGTATTTTTCTGCGTCACGAACATTGATTTTTTTATAAATAATTTCTTTGAACAAAACCATTTGTTCCTCTGCTCTATCAGACAGCATCAGAAGTGCACGGGTGTGACCTTCTGTAATCTTCCCTCCAGAAAGAGCGTCCAGGATTTCTTGTGGTAGAGCAAGTAGACGCATTGTGTTTGAAACATACTCACGACTCTTGCCCATCTTTGCGCCAATTTGTGCATGAGTAAATTTAAATTCATCTTGAAGTTTTAGAAATGCCCGAGCTCTATCTACTGCATTCAAGTCTTCACGTTGTAGGTTTTCGATGATTGCAAGCTCCAGCTTTGCCATCGAATCATCGCCGACTCTAATAATCGCTGGGACTTGGATCAGACCCGCAATCTTAGAAGCTCTCAGACGCCGCTCTCCTGCAATAAGCTCGTACCTCGTAACCATACCTCCATCTTCCGTAATATTCTCCACGCGTGACACAACTAGTGGCTGTAATACTCCATACTGACGTATAGACGAAGCTAGGTCTTGTAGTGGGCCTTCTTCGAAATCGCGTCTTGGCTGATATGGGTTTGGTTCAATTTTATCTACATCAATAAAGAATATAGAATTTTCATAACGTCCTTGCATGACAAATATTGTACCAGAAAATCATACATTTCGGCAAAAATAAAACTCGCAAATCGCGAGTTTATAAAATTATTCCAAACATTCCCAAAATCTCTTTGGAAGCCAGATGTTGCCTACCTTTACTGCACGCTTGAAAAGTGGGGCAATATCTTTTGGGTCATACTTGGATCTTCCACATCCAATTTCTGTAACTAAAAAAGTTAGGTCGGGTCTAGATTCTGCAAAAGAGATAAATGTATCAACATATGTTTTTATCTCTTCGATACGTAAAATATGTTGCATTGTTCGGCCCTTGGTAGGTATGCCATAGGTCCTGCCCGCAAGCCCTATTCCCTGTCCCCACTTCGCTCCCCATTTAACTGCATCCGCGGCTGCACCCTTTCTGTGCTGACCCAATAAATTACTACCAAAGACAAATACTTCATTGTGTTTGGGTTTTGAAACCTTTTCTGGTGTTATTCTGTTTTTCATACGAACTAAATTATTTTTACAAGTTAAACTAAATGAAGTGTTATGTCAACAAAAATAAATAACACCCAATTTATGGGTGTTATTTTAATTATGATCATTGTAAATTATATCTGCGGAACTCGAAAAATCTTCCGACTTAGAATTTGAAGGTATGCGATCCCATCTATCATATGGATTCGGAAAATAACTATTATCATTACCTCCTGTTATCGAAATTAATCCTACAAATAAGATAAAAACTACTGGCACTAGTATCATCCATGGTTCATAAAAGTCAGAATTATTTTTAAAATTTGGTTCTGATATATTTCGACTTTCAATATTAGTCTTGTTATCTAAACCTAAAATTTCTTTCGCTGAATCAATATAAAAGATCTCTTTTTCAAAATAAATGCAGTAAGCCGTATAAAATAGCAAACTCACAATAGCGAACACTACAATCTTTTTCATTTTTTTCTTTATAATACCAGTAATACAGTATAAGTCAAAGTGTAAGGTAGTCCCTATTTGAATAAACACAATCACAACTCTCTTGTCTTTTGCCTCTCAACTCACTCGCGAAGCCTCACGGAACAAATCTGCTGATCGCCCACCTCGCGCCTTGTCTCCCGACATGATTTTCTAATCAGCGCTCCGGCTTTCAAGTCTCTCCACCAAAAACAAAAAACTAGCAATAAGCTAGTGTTTTGTTTTTGTGCCCGGGGAGAGACTTGAACTCTCATGATGTTGCCATCGAGGGATTTTGAGTCCCTTGCGTCTACCATTCCGCCACCCGGGCATATTTATATCGATTTCAAAAATTCTTTTCCGGAACCAGATTTCAAATACTTCTCTCTTATTCTAGCACTTGCTCTTGTTTGGTGATATTCACTATAAAGCAAAACAAAAGGTGCGTAGCTTCTCGTGGTCTTTTCCTATCCAGAATTATGTTGATTAAATCTACGATCAAGATTATTTGTTAAGCCAACATATATATAATTTCTATTTAAACTTTTTAGAGCATATACATAATACATATTTATATCCCTTGCGCCTGCCTGCCGGCAGGCAGGTCTACCATTCCGCCACCCGGGCAATTTCAAAAATATACTTCGTATTTTTGATCTGCTTCGCAAACATTGCCCGGGTGTCGGCCACCTCGCTATGCTCGGATATAAAGCAAAGCAGTTTGCTTTATATCCACCCGGGCAATTTCAAAAATATACTTCGTATTTTTGATCTGCTTCGCAAACATTGCCCGGGTGTCGGCCACCTCGCTATGCTCGGATATAAAGCAAAGCAGTTTGCTTTATATCCACCCGGGTAATTTCAAAAATATACTAACACAATATTCAAATATATAAAATCTAAACCTCCCGACGAAAGGGAGGTTTTATTACGCCTTTTTACGTACAGAAATCTTTTGCCTTCTCCTCTTTACATCTTCAAATTTATCCAAATTTCTGTTTACGATAAACCTAATGTTTACATCAGAGTTCATCGTATCATTCTGAATGGCATTTCCGATCTCTTGGATTATTGTCATAGAGACAAGGATCGCAAGCTTCTTGATCTCTTCATCTTCTCTTGAAATTTTGAAGTCTGCATCAACTTTATCGTACGCATCTTCTAAAACTTGAGAAGGGGTTTTGAAATTATGCAGAAAAAAATTATATATATCTACATTTTCTGTCTGACTGACCTCCCCTGAAATCAAATCTTGCACTATATCAATAATCCTCACCCCTTTCTGGTATCGCTCTGGAAGACGATACGTGCGCATATGTTCAAGTGGTGTGGGCATCATGCCGACAGCGTCGAGCATCATCTTTTCTTCATAATTCTCGATCAAGTAGTCAATTATCTGTCGTCTCTCTTCATCGGTATAAATAGATCTAGTTAAAATAATTAACAGATCTTCATAACTCCTCGACTGGAAGAATTCTGCTGGCAAAATATTTCTCCTCATAAAGATAACAATTTATTTAACTTAAATATATCTTGCGTGTATTTTTTGTCAACAAAAAAGCCCCGTACTATGTCTCTTTTTACAGAGGGCTGTACGGGGCTTTGCTTCAAATTCTTCAGGTAAATGACCTACCTAATCAGATGTTGTTCTCTGCGTAGAATATATCATCCGGGCAATGGGGCTGATTGCATAGCAATAAGTGCATCGCATTAGGCCCCTAAAAATGAACAACAGCTGACTGACCGTCACGTAGAACCTGAAAATTCCTACGCTGTATGGCATGTGCTGTATTTGATCTGCAAGGAGTATAGCATATCGCTATTTTTTTGTCAAGGGGTAAAAATACTAGATTTTACCCTCCTCCAAATAGGCCTCTTCCCCATGAACTTCCTTCATCTGGCCGAAAACTTTATCGATATCTGCCATTCCGTTTATCTGGTCGAGATTCAAAAGCGACATAGATATATCTACGGCTGTTTTTTGAGCAGACAAGATATTTTTTATTACTGAATCCGGCAGATTCTGTCCTTCAAGCTTCCTCTTTGATTCGGCAAGCATTGCTTTGGGATCAATAAAATTTTGTTCGATGTGTAAAATGATCTGCCACTTTTGATCAATCGGTCTTGATGGAGTCATCAATTCATTCAGAAGATATCTGGGTGTTTTACCTTCAAAAAAATCTTTATTAAGTTTTTCGCTCATAACTTGTTTTTTAAACAAACTACACTTTTATAAACACATAGTCAATAAAAAAGAAAACGCCCCAATATGGAGCGTTTTTATTTTTAGAAATCATCTATTGTTGCCAAAACGATTTCTGAATTTTTGGGCAGGTATTTCGGGAGTTTTAAATACTCTCCCAAGCCGTAGTTGTAGGCCTGCTCCGCTGATGTAGCGATATATGAATCGAAATCCCCTCTTTCGCCATTTATGACTAAGTTTGGATTTGCTTTATTGAAAGCATCCTCAACTTTTTTCATAAATTCTTCATCAGACAACAGGTTCATGTTACGTCTTACATCAGCCCAATACTGGCTGTAGTTGTATTTGCCAGCGTATCTACATATTGCAGTACGACCAGGACCTAAGCCTTTAATTTTTGGACCGTCCATATAACTTGCCAGCATTCTTCCGACTGCATCCAAATTTAAGATCGGGTTAAACCTGTCGTCATACTTTTGCACCTTACTTCGGTCAAAGTTATTCTTCTCTAAAATATTTTTCAATTCCAGAGCATGCTCTTCGCAGACCATTTTCTTGCAGTCCGCATAAATCTTTAAACCAAACTCATGGGCTGTGGCTGGTTGCATATGACAGAGACCGAAACCTCCATCATTGCGTCCATTTGGTAAGAGATCTACGCCATTGGATTCTTCTATGACCATAGCGAGGATCATGTGATGCGGAAGATTGTACCTATTCTCAACTGCGTTTGAAATATTTTCAAAACGCATGGCGCGGAGAACTTTCCCAACATCTCCATAAACCCCGTATTTTGATACTGTACCCAGCATATTCAAATTCTCAAATTCAGGATCTGAATATATACGGCTGTAGCTCAATTCGGGCTTGAGATTTTTGTACTCTCTGTGGTGAACACTTACGCGCTCAACTTTTTGTGGTACATTATCTTTATCACTCGAACCTCCTTTTAAAAAAAAGATGCTTGAGAGAAAAATGGAAAAAATGATGGGCAAAAAATAATAATATTTTTTTATGCTTTTCATAATTGAACGTTTGCATAGAATTATACCACATATATAATGAAAAAGCAAGTAAAAAAACCTATAATCTCAATCACTGGGCCTACATCTTCAGGAAAAACTGGAGCTAGTATTGCTATGGCAAAGTATTTAAAAAAACATGGCGTCACTTCTGAGATAGTTTCCGCTGATTCTCGCCAAGTCTACAAAGGTCTGGATTTATTGTCAGGCAAAACCCCTCGCGACCGTTCCCGTATTAAAAGCTCACAGCTTATAGCTCGTAGCTATTTCTCCTCCGGAATCCCCCATCACATGCTTTCAATCGTAAGTCCGAAAAAAGTTTATTCTGTTTCATATTTTAAAAAAGATGCAGAGCGTGCAATCGACGAAATACACGGACGCGGAAACTTGCCAATACTTGTCGGAGGCACAGGATTTTATATAGATGCAGTTACAAAAGGGATTGTCTTGCCTGAAGTTCCACCGAACACAGAGCTTCGCAAAAAACTAGAAAAATATTCAACCGAGAAACTTTGCGAAACACTCAAGAAACTTGATCCAAAAAGATTTAAAAGCATAGATACAAAAAACCGAGTACGCCTTCTCCGTGCTATAGAAATCGCAAAATCAATCGGCTCTGTTCCAAAAATCCAATCGAAGCCAAAATACGAAGTATTCGATGTATACATAGATTTACCCGATGAATTACTGAAAAAGAATATTCATGCTCGCCTACTTGAACGCATGAAGCTCGGCATGCTCCGTGAAGCAAAAAAACTCCACGAATCTGGAGTATCTTGGAAACGGATGAACGATCTAGGTCTAGAGTGTCGCTATACTGCGCTTTACTTACAAAAAAAGATTTCAAAGGACCAAATGCTACTTGAGCTTGAAAACGCTATTTGGCAATACGCAAAACGCCAAAGAACTTGGTTTAAGAGAAAACAAGCTTGACATATAATTTATAATATGCTAGTATCTACTTAAGACCTCGCAAGCTTGTGGTATCCATTTGGATGCTGTGCGCAATCTAGACCAGGAGACTGAAGTACTCAGTCCTTGGAGGGACCGTGGAACGGCTCAAATGTCGGGGTAAAGATTTTTTAAAGGAAGCTAACTGCTTCCTTTTTCTTTTTCCATGCGGGCCCAAGAGGATTCGGTCACAAGTATTTTTCTGCTGAAAAATCTCGTGACCTCGCCTCGCACCAGTCGTGCTCCGGCCTTCTCATCCTTTGTGCTTACGCAATGAAAATTCACTCAAATATCTCCCAGATATTTTTGTGAATCATTGCGGGCCCAAGAGGATTCGAACCTCTGTCGTCGGTTTTGGAGACCGAAATTCTACCACTGAACTATAGGCCCTTATTTATTGGCTGAGTATACACTAGATTTACCGCTCGAGCAAAAATAAAAAGCAGGGTTTCCTGCTTTTTTGTTTATGAAACGAGTTCTTCTTTGGTTTCCTTTACGCCATATATTGCATCCCAGGCTTCTTGGTTGAATGTAAATTCTCCATTTGAAGCTTCAACCATCCACTTAGCATAGTCATACGCATTTTTTATACATATACTTGCTCCAGGTGATGGAGCGATATTGAAAAGAATTTTGTCTCCATATATTTCGGCTTCACCCATGACGAGTTTGCCAGTTTTTGTATCGTAGATTTGGTGACGAGCTCCCCCCATACCCTGCGCTTTGCGAATATCTCCGTATTTAAGACTCGGAACAATTTTTCTTGCCTTAAGGATAAAAAAATACGTTCCCACGAGAGGTATGCTGTACGTCATATTCTTAAGCATAAAGAACATGAGTTTTTTGTTAAACAATACCTTCGATAAGCTCATAATTCCTTTCAAAGTCCAGACACCTGTTTTTAAATATGCCCCGAAACTTTTCATCCCATCACGACGATCAAGCGTCAGCAATATTGTTGCCGTCGGTCCAAATCTAGATATAGAATCATCTTCTAATTCAACATCGCCGTGCACTGCTGCCATAGGTAGATCTAGATCTTGCATAGTATAGTTTTTCATGCGTAAAAGATATGGCTTATTTGAAAAATAGAAATTTCCTCCAATAGAAAATATTCCCCAATCTTTTCCATAACCTAGCTCTTTGGCCAATTTAAGACTATACCCTCCGGCCATAACGGCAACGAATTTACTAGTGAAACTGCCTCTGTCTGTGACAACCTTGTATCCACCAGGTATCTTATATATTCTATGTACATTTTTATTTGTACGAAGAGAAATATCTTTACCAGTATTTATTGCTTCTTGAAATAGCGACTCCGCTAGTTTCTGGAAGTTCACAGTCAAACCTTCGGTATGAAGTGCACATATCTCTACATCCGCTCTTCTCCCAAGCATTACTTTGGGTTCAAGCTCTCTTATCTCTTCTCTTTCAATTAGTCTGAGTTTCGGATACAGATGCTTTATTTTCTCAAATCTAAGCCTGAGTTCAGCTACCTCTTTCTTTCCGACAGCTATTACCATTTTCCCATCAACACGAAATGCGCCGGGAGCAAATACTCTTAGGTATTTCTCGGTAATAGCAGTTGCAAAAGAAACTTCAGTAGATTTTTCAAGATTATAATTTGTCTCAATATCTCCAGTATGGAGTGTTTGTGAGTTTTGAGAATAATGTGAATTACCCTCTGCGATACCATTTCTCTTATCCAAAATAAGAATACGGTTCATACTTGTGAATCCTGCAACTAAGTATGCGAGTGAAGTACCGCCGACTCCATCTCCAATAATAATCATGTCACACTGAATTTCATTTTTTATTCTCTTCATGTTTTTAAATTTTGTCTGAGTATATTTTAGCACAAAATTTGTAAAATGTCAAAGAAAAAACCCCGCAGATGCGGGGTTTTTTCTTATTTCTTTACTTCTTTGAATACTACTTGTTTTCGGAGTTTTGCGCTGTATTTCTTGAGCTCAATTTTACGAGTTACAAGTTTCTTGTTTTTGCGAGTCCAATAAACCTCTCCTGTAGGTTTGTGGGCCAATTTGATTAGTTTGTCTTGTGCCATAAGTAGTAAGAATGTAGCATAAATAGCTATATATAGCAAGTACTTAGATCAGTATTCTTGACTTTTTATATTGTATATGCTATAATACTAGCAAATCGTAAACAATGAACAACAGAAAAACGAATATTGGAAAACAGGTGTTTAAAAACCCTGGAAAAAAACTTTTAACCCGTTCTGGAAACTTCTTCGTGAATTTCCACGGGGTATGCTTTTTCGTTACCAAGGAATTTAAGTACCTTGTATGGAAAAAAACATATCAAATGGGGATACTCCCCCCAACCAATGAGTATGGTCGCCTGAAAGGCCTGATCGGTCCGGACGCCGAATCCTTACTCACAGAAGAGGAGGAAAAAATGGCTCGCGAGATCTGTCGCAAACTCGAGCATAACCCAATGTGGGGTATGACGAAGCGTGAAATCGCGATCGCAAAATCCGGCTCCGACGCCGCAGCGATGAAGCTCGTGCAGAATGCAGAGCATCGCGCCACCGTCGGCGACTTCATAGCGAAGTCCCAACAAAAGGACGAGTCAGCCAAAAATACCGGTAGATGGTAAGCCGGTAACAAACTCATATCCCCCGCAAGTTTCGCGGGGGATTATTTTTTTATAGTTAGACAATTTTCGTATTTTCTGTATAATAACTTTGTTATAAATATGCGTCGGTGGTAGAGTGGTCAATTACAACAGACTGTAAATCTGTCGCCTTCGGGCTACGCAGGTTCAAATCCTGCCCGACGCACAAAACAAATGAGCTCGATATGAATATATCGGGCGATTTTTGTTTTTGTAGCCTTCGGGCAGGATTTGAAAGACGGAGGCGGTATACAAGACGAGCGAAGCGAGTGCTTGTCGCCGAGTCGAGGTCGCGAAAATTTTCTGTAAGAAAAATTATTCGTGACCAAATCCTGCCCGACGCACAATAAAACAAAACCCGCTTGCGCGGGTTTTGTTTTATTTTACTGATTTAGTAACTCTAGTCTTTATACTACTCTTCACCTTCCCTCTTGGTTTCTTTGTTTCGATCACGAGTTCATTGTTTAGGACTGACACATTTACAGTATCACCCTTCACTACAGAATTTTGGATCAAATACATCGCTATAGGATTTAATATCTTTGTCTGAATCAGTCTATTGAGAGGTCTTGCTCCAAAGTGTGGGTCGTAGCCCTCTTTTGCAAGTAGAGATAGAGCTTCTTCGGTAAGTTCTAGATTTATTTCTTTTTCTTTCAATCTATCTTTTACCAAGTCTACGCGTATTCCGACAATATCACGTATAACTTTTGGAGTAAGTACGTCGAAGACTATTATTTCATCTAGTCGATTCAAAAATTCTGGACGGAAATAATCTTTCATTGCTTCCAAAACTTTTTCTTTTGTCATGGTGTACTCACTCTCTTTGTCTTTCATAGAGAAGCCCATTGATTCCATCTTGTCTATGAAGTTAGAGCCTATATTTGAGGTCAATATAATTACCGTATTTTTGAAATTTATTACTCTACCCTTTGCATCAGTTAGACGTCCTTCATCCAAAACTTGTAGGAGTACGTTGAAAACTTCAGGGTGAGCTTTTTCTATTTCATCGAACAGTACAACTGAGTATGGTCTGTGTCTTATTGCTTCTGTGAGTTGTCCTGACTCATCGTGACCGACATAGCCTGGTGGAGAGCCTAGTAGTTTTGAGACACTGTGTCGCTCCATATACTCACTCATATCTACTCGCACAAGCGCCCTATCGTCGTTGAACATAAACTGAGCGAGAGCTTTTGTAAGCTCAGTCTTACCAACACCAGTCGGACCCAAAAATATAAACGAACCTATTGGTCTATTTGGATCAGAGATACCAGCGCGAGATCTACGTACAACATCAGCGATCTTCTTTATCGCCTCTTCTTGGCCAACAACTCTCTTTGAAAGCTCACTTTCCATACGAGCGAGTTTTGCACGCTCCTCTTCAAGCATTTTCGCAAGTGGTATACCAGTCCAGCGCGCTACAACTTCAGCAATATCTTCTGCTGTGATTTCTTCTTTTAAAATTCTACGAGATTTCTGAAGTTTTTTTAGTCGAGCAAGTTTTGTTTCAAGATCTTTGTTGAGTTCTGGTATTTTCCCATATCGAATCTCTGCTGCGCGTCCCAAGTCTGCTCTCTGCTCTGCTCCATCTGCTTCAACGCGAAGTGCTTCGAGTTCTTTTTTGATTGAACGTATTTCAGTTACAGTTTCTTTTTCATTTTGCCACTTGAGTTCTAACTCACGAGTTTTTTCTTTTAGATTTGCGATCTCTTTTTCAATAACTTTTATGCGCGCTTTAGTGTCTTTGCTTGCATGCACGTTGACCTCTTTTCTTAGAGCTTCTTTTTCAATTTCAAAACGCATTATTTTTCTATGAGCATCTTCAAGTATAGAAGGCTTGTTTTCAAGTGCTATGCGAAGTGCACTAGAAGCTTCATCGATTAAGTCTATCGCCTTGTCAGGAAGAAACCGATTTGTGATATAGCGGGTAGATAGATTTACCGCTGCGATAATAGCATCGTCTGTGATCCGTACACCGTGATAGACTTCGTATTTTTCTTTCAACCCTCGCAAAATAGCAATCGCATCTTCTGGATTTGGTTCATCTACATAGACAGGCTGAAAACGTCGAGCCAGTGCTGGATCTTTTTCGATATGTTTTTGATATTCTTTTAGAGTTGTAGCTCCTATAGCACGCAATTCTCCACGAGCAAGAGCTGGTTTTAGTAAGTTTGCTGCATCCATCGCACCTTCACTTGCACCTGCTCCAACAATAGTATGAATCTCATCAATAAAAAGAATTATTTTTCCATCAGCCTTTTCAATATCTTTCATGATAGCTTTAAGTCTTTCTTCAAATTCACCTCTGTATTTTGTACCAGCAACCAAAGATCCAAGGTCTAACAAGACAAGCTCTTTATCTTTTAGAGACTCTGTTACATCACCTTTTGCAATACGTGTAGCCAAACCTTCAGCCACAGCAGTCTTACCTGTACCCGGTTCTCCTATGAGTATTGGATTATTCTTTGTGCGGCGAGAAAGTATTTGCATGATACGCATGATCTCACTGTCGCGACCTATAACTGGATCTAGCTTGTCTTCACGAGCAAGCTTTGTCAGATTGCGAGTATACTTAGTGAGTACACGAAACTTTTTCGGCATCTCAGCATCTTTTATGTTGTTTGTGCGGAATTCTTCCAAGACTTTCAAAATTTGTTCTTTTGTAATTTTGAATTTTGAAAGTAATTCACGCGCTTCACTAGGATTTTCAAGTATTGAAACTAGCAAGTGTTCAGTTGATATAAAATCATCTTTCAAGTATTGAGCAACCTTACTAGAGCTCTCTATGGCCTGGGCGAGATCTGGTGTTAGATATATTTGATATGAAGGAGACATAGTTCCTTTTGCTTCGGGTGCTTCTATACCCTCAAGTAAAGAGTCCGTAAGTAAAACAGTATCTACTTCAAGACGATCGAGGATAGATATAACCATAGACTCTTCTTGTAATACGAGAGCTGTGAGTAAGTGCAGTGTGTTTACATGGTTCTGTCCACGTTCAATAGCGAGCTCGTGGGCTCGTTTCAATGCTTCCTTTGCTTTAGTTGTAAAATTTCCAAATGGAGGCATGGTGGTAGTGATTAGTAATAAGTTATAAGGGAATAGTCAAAAATTCAACCAATAATTAACTTGTTTTTGCATTATAGCACGACCATCAAATTCTGAAAAATGATTTATTTTTTGTTTAATTTATATTTTTTCCTTATTTTTTTCAAAGCTTCAATAAGCTTTTCTAGATCTCGCTTTGTTGTATATCGTCCCAAACTAATTCGAATATCCCCTATTTTATTATTACGATCACCCAAAGCTTTCATGACATGAGATACTTGATCGCTGTCACTTTTACAAGCACTCTTAGATGAGACGGCAATACCTTGATTGTCTAGCTCAATAACCAATAACTCACTAGAGAAATCCGGAATACTAAAATGAATATTGTTTGGAAGTCTATTTTCTAAAGACCCGTTGATAACAAGACCCGGCCAAACACTTTTCAGTGAATTAAATAAAAATCTTTGTAGTAGTGACAATCTTTGTGTTTCCGCGTCGCGAAGGCTACAAACTTTTTCTACTGCAGATGCAAAGGCAACAATGCTGGGAGTATTTTCTGTACCAGGTCTTAGACCAAACTCTTGCGAACCACCTTCAAAAATATTTTTTAAGGGAATTCCTGATTTTACATACAAAGCCCCAATCCCATATGGGCCATATATCTTGCCACCCGCTATAGACATCATATCTACACCCAACTTTTGCACATTCAAATCACAATAATTCAATGCCTGGACTGCATCGGTATGTAGTAATGGATACGTTCCACTCTCTTCCCTGCTAGAATCTTTTTTAAATTTACGAATAATCTTTGCAATTTCTTTTACAGGTTCGATTGTGCCTATTTCGTTGTTTGCATACATCACAGAAACCAAAACTGTTTCCTTTCGTAAAAGTTTTGAGAAAATTTTTAAATCTAAAACACCACTATCGTCTACTGGAACAATCTCTATATCTAGATCATATTTTTTATCTAGAAAATTATATACTGCACTGTGTTCAATTGAGCTTATCAATACATGAGGTCTATAACCTAGATTAGAATCTTTTATTTTTTCTAAAACCCCTAAGAGAGCCAAGTTGTCACTTTCAGTCCCACCGCTTGTAAACACGATTTCATCTCTACGAGCTCCTAATGCTTTGGCTATACTAGACCTTGCTTTGTCGATCTCGGCTTTAGAGTCTAGTGCTTCTTTGTATAGAGCGCTCGGATTGCCGTAAAAATTTTTGTAAGTTTGATCTATCACTTTTAAAACACTCGGGTCGATTGGGGTACGCGAAGCATAATCGAGATAGACTCGATTTTTTGAGCTTTTTATTAAATTTAAAAAATTGAATATCACTTTGCTAAACATGGTATTTTAGTGTATAATTCTGTTCTCTATGGATATAAACACTATTCTAATAATTATATTGTCTTTCCTTGTAATTATACTATTTGTTTGGAATATTCAGACAGAAAAAAGACTGAAAACTTTCTGGAGAGGAAAAAGTGGCGCAAATCTTGAAAACACCTTTGTCTCCCTAATCAAAGATATAGAAGATCTTGAGAGCAAAGAAAGTGAACTTAAGAAGCGTGTTGTAATATTAGAGGATAAAATAAAACAGTCAATACGAGGTACAGACCTAATCCGATTCAACCCATTTAAAGACGCGGGTAGCAACCAGAGTTTTGCGGTTGCTTTTATAAACGAAGAAGACGATGGAGTTATATTTTCTAGTTTATATGCTAGAGATCGTATGAGTGTCTTTGCCAAAGAAATAAAATCCGGCGTAGCAGGTCAAGATATGACCCTCGAAGAAAAAGAAACGCTAGATAACGCACGCAAGAAAATTCGTTAAATATTATGAAAGAAAAAAACAACAAAATCTCACGACCACCAGTGGTGGTCGTGATGGGACATATCGACCACGGAAAGTCTACACTGCTAGACTATATTCGCAAGACAAACATCGTGGATACTGAAGCTGGTGGCATAACTCAGCATATTTCTGCATATGTAGTAAATCACAAAAATGAAAAAGGCGAAGACAAGACAATCACCTTTCTAGACACACCAGGTCACGAAGCATTTTCACACATGAGAGAACGTGGAGCAGTGGCTGCTGATATAGCTATACTTGTCGTATCTGCAGAAGATAGTGTCAAAGCACAAACCGTAGAAGCTTGGAATACTATAAACGAAAGTAAGGTACCCTATGTTGTCGCTATAAACAAAATAGACAAACCAAACGCAAACCCAGAAAAAGTAAAACTAGATTTAGCAGAAAAAGGTATATACCTAGAAGGCTACGGTGGTGATGTGCCTTTTGCTTTAGTGTCATCTAAAACAGGAGCTGGAATAGATGAGCTACTAGATATTATTTTGCTAGTAGCAGAGATGAACGAACTATCTGGAGATGCAAATATAGAAGCTAGTGGTGTCGTAATAGAATCAAACTTGGATCAAAAGCGCGGAATATCAGCAACACTTATAGTAAAAAACGGAACTCTAAAATCTGGAGAATTTGTAGTGGTAGACGACTCTATGGCTCCTGTTAGAATCTTTGAAGATTTTCGTGGCAAGCCTATAAAAGAAGCTCCTATATCTACACCTGTTCGTATAACTGGTTTTTCAAAACTTCCAAACTCTGGACAAACTTTTTCTTCATTTAAAACAAAAAAAGAAGCCGAAGCTTACATAGAAGAAAACAAAGCTGGCAATAAAAAACAAGCTGGCTCACAAGTTGCACTTTGCTCAACAGAAGATTTGAAAGTTATACCTATAATCATAAAAGCAGATGTAGCAGGAGTCGGAGAAGCTGTATCAAAAGAAATCAAAAAGATAGAGAACGATTGCGTAAAATTTAAAATACTAGCAAACGATGTTGGTCTAATAAACGAAAACGATATAAAACTAGCTCAGGGAGACAAAGAGACTGTTATCTTGGGTTTCAATACAAAACTAGACCCGAGAGCTCGCGATGCAAATGAAAGAGCAGGGGTAAATATCCAAATATTCGATATCATATATAAGATGAGCGACTATGTAAAAGAACTTGTCGAAGAGAGAAAACCTAGAAAAAATGTCGAGGAATCAACTGGAAAAGTAAAAATACTAAAATGTTTTAGTGCTACAAAAGAAAAACAAGTTGTAGGAGGAAAAGTTCTCGAAGGAAAAATCACAGTCGACGGAGCGGTTCGTATATTGCGTAGAGATTTTGAAATAGGTAGAGGTAAAATCGTAGGACTAGAACAAGGTAAGATGAAATCACGAGAAGTAGAAGCTGATACAGAATGCGGAATTTTAGTAGAATCTAAAAGTGAAATTGCCCCAGGAGATATATTGGAATCTTTTGTGGTTATATATAAATAAAATGAATCAAAACCACCACCAAAGACTGTCTGATGAGATAAAAAAATTTAGTGCTCTGTTCTTGGAAAGAGAGAGTAATCGAGACGCCCTTATATCTGTTACTGGATTAGATCTCTCAGACGACGAAGCAAACGCTACTCTACACATAAGTGTATTGCCCGCGGACAAGGAAGATGCATCTTTGTGGTTTGTAAAAAGAAATCTTGGCGAAATGCGTGCTTACTTGATGAAAAATATAAAGGTACGTCATATTCCCTATTTAGATGTGCTTATAGATAAAGGCGAAAAAAATCGTCAAAAGATAGACGAACTACTTTTAGGAGATAAATAGAAAAATTGTGCTGTATGCAAAATCATTTGCATATTCTAAGGTGCCCGAGGTGGGGGTCGAACCCACATCCCTTACGAGACACGATTTTAAGTCGTGCGTGTATACCATTCCACCACTCGGGCAAATCATAGATTATTTATTGGTCACAACTCTCGTCTCGTCGTCACTCAACTCGGTCGCGACCCCGCCTCACGGTTTCGCGTGCTCGCGAAACATCGTTCCGGATCACAAAACGCTCGCATACAAAGCAGTTTGTCTGCTTTTCGCGTTTTGTGCCTCGTGAGGGGATCGAACCCCCGACCGTCTCCTTAAGAGGGAGCTGCTCTACCAGCTGAGCTAACGAGGCAAATATTTATGAACACAGTGCTGGAGAGGAGACTTGAACTCCTAACCCTTGCGGGACTAGTTCCTAAGACTAGCGCGTATACCAATTCCGCCACTCCAGCACTCTATTCATAAACCTTTAAATGCACCCGTGTATTGTAAGATAAAAAGGTATTTTTATCAAATTTTTTCTGATTGAATCAAACCATATTTTTTGTTATAGTGTACCGGCGAATCAATATGGCCTGGTGGCGAAGTGGTAACGCTTCGGTCTGCAAAACCGACATGCGCGGGTTCAATTCCCGCCCAGGCCTCAAATAAATTATAATATACAAGCATATGAAACAAAATTTAAATCCACTGGAAAATATAGATGATAATTTTATAACTTCTACAAAAAATAAACTCTCAAAAAATGTGATTTTATTTATAGATGAAAATACAGAATATTCCTCTGAGCAAAAAGAATACTTCAAAAAAAAATTTGAAGAGGCACTGACCCTTTCGCTTGAAATTCATAAAGACCAAAAGCCTAGAGCTGATGGGCCTTATGTAAATCATATTTTAAGGGTAACTAATAGAATTGTTGAAGAATATGGTATTAAAGACCCCGAAATTGTAATATCAACCCTTTTACATGATTCGGTTGAAGACCAAGCAAAAAAATTGGCTAATATGGTACCGGATATAGAAACAAATTCTGAAATGGAGAAAGCTTTGTTATATATAAAAAATACTTTTGGTAAAAGAGTAGAAAAGATTGTTAAGAAACTCTCAAATCCTGAGCTTGAAACTGAAGAATTTTCGGCACAAGAGATAGACAATATTTATAAAGAGCACGTAAAAGAAATTATTGAAGATCCAGATGTTTTACCAATTAAACTTTCGGACTTCTCTGATAATGGTTTGAATCTTGAGGCTATTGCTGATCCTGTAAGGAGATTAAAATTAAGTAAAAAATATCTACCGGTAATGGAGGTTTTTATATCAAGATTAGATAGGGATCAAGATATTTTAAGTGAGGAAAAGATTATTGAAATAAAAAGTCGTTTAATTACGGCAGTTAAAAATACAAAAGATTTTATTGAAATTCAAGAAATCATCTAACTGTAAAACCAAAAATAAATAATCAGAAGGCTTATATGCTACTGAATTAAATACCTAAAAAATAGATAATGAAAAAATTATTTTCAAAAAACTATTCTCCTTGGCTAATATCAATATCTATTTTTATACTGGTCTTTTCTATTTCGCTTTTACTTAGACTATCAACAGATTCATTTTCATCTGGAAACGATCCGTACTACCACGCAAAAAAATCTTTCAATCTAAACTCAGCAGAGCCATCTTATCCACCAGAGTTTTCACTTCAAAGTGACAAACCTGTTGATCTGTATATCGCCTATCACAGAGCGATGTTCCCTTTTATTTCTAAATTTGATGGAACCAATTTTGAAACCCTAATCCAAGGCTCAAAGATATACCACTCCCTTATACTAGGGCTACTTTTTAGCGTCTTTTTTGTTGTATTAAATTCTATTCTAAAAAAAGAAAAAAGTTCCAAGACTCAAAAATATGCACTACTTGGAACAGTCCTGCTTTTTATATCTTCACATATTTTTGCTTTTAGGGTTTTTATGGAGAGGCCTCATGTGCTGTCGATTGTATTCATGGTGCTAGCACTGTATGCATGTATAAACAAAAACAAACTTTTCATCTTTTCTCTATCAGCACTCTTCCCTTTCTTTTATTCTGTATCTTTTTTCATACTTATAATCCCTCTTGTTTATGTGTTTTCAAGCATTCTATACAAAGAGGATATTTTAAACTCATTTAAAATATTGTTTTCAAGCATACTTGGGCTCGCGGTGGGCATATTCCTGCGACCAGACACAGTGAACTATCTGGCAAATGGATACATGGTACACATAAACTCAATCAAAGAAACTCTATTTGGTAATACAACTTCTGTACCAGCTGAACTAGGCTCTCCACTAGATAGTCTAGAGAAAGAGGTGTGGCTTGTATTGTTCCTGTTTTATTTTGTTTCGCTGATACTTTATTTTTTGAAAAAGAAAAGTATACATAAGCTCAGTCTGGTTTCTTGGTTTCTGTTTGTATTGTCTACGGCCTTCACTTTTGGGTTTATGGTTGTACAGAGAACAGTAGAATACGCACTACCATTTTTCCTTGTAGCTTTTTTTGTAAGCCTTCCTAAGTTTGCGCATTTTTGGTTTGAGGAGCAGAAAAGTATAGAGAGTGGTTCATTGCTAAAAGAAATACTTGGCAAGCTAAATACTATCTATCAAAAAAATAAACTCCTGTTTATCGGAATATTTATTGTATTTTTGTCTCTTCTTTTTTATGCACGCGTTTCAAATGTCGTAGAGGTTTTCAAAAAAGCACCTGGCTACAGAATGTATAAAAATGTAGCAGAAGAGCTCCGAAAAGAGACCTTTGTCGGTAGTACTATTTTTATTCCCCGTTTCGGAATGTTCCCTGAACTATATTTTTATGCATCAGATTATAGATTCACAAGTGGTATGGACCCGATGTTCACTTACGCTCACTCACCTGAAATATTTTGGAAAATGTATCATACCAACCGAGGAGAAAATATATGTAGCGAACCTCTGTGTAAAAAAAGCGAACTAGATTCTTTTGAATTTATACATGACGAACTAAAAGTAGAGTATCTGGTCTTGAATACAAAATATTTCAACAAAGACTCAAACCAAGAAAATTTCAAAACAACAATCGAGCAGGATCCGAGATTCAAGCTCGTGTTCACTGATCCAGAATTTCCAAATATAAAATTATATAAACTAGAATCTATAGCGGATTAGAGTCCACACCGCCTCACAACCATCACGAAACCATTTTAGTTTCTTGCCTTCATCTTTTGTCCTACGTTTGTAACTTATAGGAACCTCATGTATCTTTATACCCTTCTTTAAAACTTTAGCTGTAAATTCTGGGCAAAATTCAAACCTCTCACACTTTAGATCTAAGTCCTCTAATATATTTTTATAAAAGACTTTATAGCAGGTAGGCTCATCTGTAAGTGAACTCTTGTACAAAATATTTGTTGCTTTGGTTACAAGCCATGTACCAAAAGGAATCTTCTTGCGAGTCTCGCTAGAAATATATCTTGATCCGTAAACCACACTAGCCAGCCCGTGCTCTATTGGTGAGAGTAGTTTCATATACTCGCTAGGATCGTATTCCAAGTCAGCGTCTTGTACTATTATGATATCTCCACTTGCCTTAGAAAAACCAGTGCGTAATGCACTACCCTTACCCGTATTTACAGCATGATAAAAAATACGAACTGAACTGTCGTCGATACTTTTCAATATACTTTTTGTGCCGTCTGTAGAACCATCATCGACGATGATTATTTCTTTGGAAAAATTACCAATTTCAGAATTTTTAACCCTTTGAATCAAGGTCAAAATTGTATTTTTTTCGTTGTATACGGGTATAACTATCGAGACTAACATACTAGAATCATACCAAAATACCCTTATTTTATCGAGCCTTTTAGCTTGACTTTTGTATTTTTTTGTGATACAATGCTATCAAACGTAAAAGACCATGTTCAAGAAACTTAATATTTGGAAAATTTTAACTTATTTCACTATTTTCGTTGCTGTAGCGATGATTATTTCCCACTACCGTAAAGATGGAGGTTCTAGCAACAGCAATTCCACTGCTTCAGTAGAGTGGACAGAGGATTATATTTGGGTAGGCGGTGAATATCCCGATAAACCCCAAATAACAATGACATCCTCCGCCGATACAATCGTAGTGCCAGGGATGGCCGGATTGATAGAGGTTAAAAACTCTATCGGCGAAGGAATCGACAATGGAGGAAACTATGGCGGATGGACTGCCAACAAAGAAATGAGGTTCAAATGGAAAGATCCATCCATAAAACGAACAAAAGTGCCGATCCGAATCGGCAAGAAAAAGATGGGGTAAGTCCCCCCTCTAAACCTTAAAAAAGTCAAGCATTTGCTTGACTTTTTCTTATTTTCGTGATACAATACTATCAAACAAAAAAGTTCCAAATTATGGCAAATAAAAAAACTAATTTCGTAAATCCGCACAAAACGGATGACAATATTTACGGCCCCGGCTCGATGCTCTCACCCGAAAGAGGATATTTCCTTTTCGGCGGAGGAATCGTACTGGCACTCCTTTTGGGAGCAGGTATTGTAGGCATAGTATTGTCTATGATCATGTCCTCAATTTTCGGTGGAGGAGGGTTTGTACTCTCTGTACTTTCCTTCATGGTGTGCGCGCTCGTAGCAATCAGTGCAGCAAAAGCACTTTTTGGTAAAGATCGCTTTATAGTGATCCCCCCAGGAAGCGTGGGTGTTCCGAAAATTTTCGGAAGCGAGAAAGATATTTTTCTTGCTACAAGCGGAAGGCATCTGATTGTAAAAAACGTACTCGAGTATGAAGTGCGTTCAATCGCCCCAAAACCGCTTGCAATAAAAATGTCTGGAATGCTATCTAGCGACGGAGCAAAGCTACAAACAGAGATCGGGTTTCTGGTAACAGAATACGACCCTTTCACTGCACTTCGCTATGAAAAAGAAAACCCAGACGGAAAAAAATCTGTACTCACTGCATTCGCTGATAGCGCAACGCGTGATGTACTAATCTTAAAAACCTGGAAGGAATCTGCAATGGAAGAAAAAGCAAACGTAAAACTCGACCTCGAAAGAGAGATAGTGGAACGTATGCTCGTAGAAGCCCAGGAAGCTGAAAGCGACAGTAAGGGCAAGAGGGTTGTTAAATTCCCCAGATTTGGCTTCGAGGTAAAACTTGCCGTAATCCAGGAAATTCTGCCAACAGACTCAAAACTGTTGGAAGCCCTGAATCAGAGTCCTGTCGAAGAGCGTGAGCGAAATGCTCAGAGCTATGAAGCTCAAACATTCCTTAAGATAAAAGCGATGCTTATGAGTGGCAAAGATGAAAAAGGAAACGTGATCGGCAAGGGATTGTCTGAAAAAGATGCTGAGGAACAAACCCAGCGAATCTTGAAGCAAAGGACCGGAGAAAAGTTTTACAATATCGCCGGTATCGATATTGGAGCAATCATCAAAAAATTTGCTAAATAATACTATTAAAAAAGCGGGAGAAATCCCGCTTTTTCTTTTACTTTTTTGATGAAAATATCCTTACAAATAAAGCATATTTTGACTTGACAATAAACCTATAATATGCTATACTTTAGGCAAATGAGATCTTTGAGTCGTGTTGTTTAAATTGTGATTTTGGTGCATAGAAAGTGCTTCGAAATCACAATTTAAACAAAACAAAATGAGAATCTATATGATTACAGCAATGATTATTTCTGCGGTTATGAGTATGACCAGCTGCGACATTCTTGGAACAGTGCCTCCAACACCTGAAAATACGGTTGTTGTAGGGAACCAGTACATGCCGATCGGCGGAACGTATACATATACGTTCACCCGCACTATTTCATCTTCTAAAGAAGACAATCGTCTTCAAGAAGGAGTAGGGGTAGACATGTTGGATTTGTTTACCGGCTACTACACCAATACCGCAGAAATGAAATTCTGGCAGGAAGCCGGAAGAGCAACGCGTGATAACATCAACGCAAAGCTTGACCAGCTTTACGACGCTGGATGGGTTGGGTATAACTACACATTCACCGGTAAATGCCAGGTGGATGAAGATGGCCTTGTGCTAGCCATCACATGGAACCCATTCTAAGTTTTTTTGCGGTCATAAACCGCAAAACCGCTTCACAGTTGTGAAGCGGTTTTTTATTTGCTTTATTAGACTGTTGGTAGGCAGGTTGTATCTCCCCCGAGAGTATTTGCAAGTATGCGCATAATCGTAAACACTGCGATCATGATAAACATCCCTATCACTCCCCAGAGCATATGTTGCTGGCCTTTTGCGCGCTCATCGGAACTCTCTTGGTGAGAGAGAAACTGTACTACACCAAACATAAAGTATGCTAGTGCCACCGCAAACATAAATACAATAAGAGGATTTATCAAATACTGATTTATTTTTCCGAGTAGTCCATCGATACTAGATGTACAATCTGTAGTCGATGCCAAAGCTTTTTGTAAAAGAGTCGGCATAATTTTCTAAACTAGCAGTCTCCGTTTGTTCCAACACCAGGAATACAAGGTATATCGTTGTTTGTGATTGTATTGTTTCCTGTATCAAATGTGTTTTGTAGGATTCCTACAAGACCCCATACAGCTACGATAACGAATAGACCTATAATACCAGAGATGATAGTGTTGCGTCCTTCTTTCTGCGCATCTTCATCTTTTGCTGTAACGTATTTTATAACACCCCAAATAAAGTATATAACTCCAAGAGTTATAAGAAGTGGGATGATAACATTCAATATGTCACCAATCTTATTTAAAACATCTGTAATATCCATAAAATGATTATTTAAAATTACTAAATTTATAATATTGCACCATACTCGAGACCTCTGAGTAAGCACAAATTTGCTATATGTAAATTATACCCCGCTAGATAATTAACGCAAATATATAACTGGGTATATTAAACCTGATAAAAACCTCTAGCTACCCCAAATCAAATAAACTATATCTCACGGGGCAAACAATCTAGAACCAAAAACAACACATCTACATAGGTAGTTGTGGAATAACGTTATTTACTCCAAAAGTGTTGTTCAGTATGTTTACAAGACCCCAAATAGATACCATTACAAAAAGTCCGACAAGTCCCCAGATTATGAATTTTCTACCTTCCTCGCGCTTCTTGCTATCGTCGGCGTTCATAATAAAATTGAGCACTCCCCATATAAATAAAACCAAGGCTACTGCTATAAGTAGTGGTATCACAGACTTACTTATAAGACATGTGAAAAAATTCAAAAAATCTGCAAGTGAATTTATAGTAACCGGACAAAATGATGATGTTGTTGCTGTTCCTCCCATAAAATTTTTTATTAAATATTAAGCTCCTAGTTGTGTAAGTGTACCCTGTATAGCCTCTGCTATCACCCACGCTCCGAGCAGTACTGCCGCTCCTACAAGTGTCCACAGTAGTGTCTCTTTTGCCTTTTTAAGCTTCTCTGGGTTTCCTGCAGCCATAACAAACAGTAGGCCTGCGTAAATTATAAATAGAGTAACTATTGGTATTCCGACTTTCAAAACTATACGTAAAACTTCTTCTACGAATTCTGGGAGGGTGTCTATTTCTGTTTTTAGAGGATTGTCTATAGTGATATCTAAGCTAAAATCACCAGAACCAGTATCGCCACCCGCAGTTCCTGCACCGTCACCCCCAGCAGTGATATCTCCGTCACCTCCAGCTGTTATGTCGCCCGTAGCACAATCTGGCGGACATGCAGCATAAACATTAGTATTTGAAAAAAAACTAAACAAAAAAAACAGAAACATTGTAGAAACAAAAATCTTCTTTTTCATATTCTAAATTATATATTACTAATCATTGTTAAGAAAGAGTGGGCCGTCGTATCCAAGTGACATAAGTATAGTCTGCACGATAAGCCATGAAGCAAGTGCCAGTACCAAACCTATGACAATATTCACAAGCATCTTCTTTGCTTTTGTGCGTTTACCCGGTTCATCTCCACTAGTTAAAAACAAGAATCCTGCATAAGCTATCACTACTGCTGCGATAGGCAGAGCGAGGTCAAATATCAAGAAATTTATAACATTGTTCACCAGAGCCATGAGGTCATTGAAGTCACATCCATCTGTAGGACCTCCATCACAAGGGATCAAAGATTCTGCTGACACAAGACTAGGAAAGGCCACAGTAGTAGCGAAAGCTAGAAAAGAAAATATTATTAGTCCTGAAAATACAAAAGATATTTTTCTCATAAATTATATTCCACTTTTTATAAACAAAGATAATTCTTCGTTTGCAAGAGATACTGCCTGATATGGTTCGTATATTCCAGAAGTTATATTCTTCACCAAACGAGTAAATATATCAGTGGTCTTGATACTAGATGGATCTACCCAACCGCGTGATATGAGTGCTTCTGTGTAAAATATTGAAAGTATTGGATCAGTTGGTCTATTCAAAAGTAAGTCTCTACGAACCGGAGGAAGATTCAAATTTGGAGTAAATGTAGACAAGAATTCATTGCCTGAAATTAGTGCTGAGACTACATATGCTGTATTTCTATTTTTTGAAGCATTCATTATCATGATACCCTTCATGTCACCGAAAGTGGTCTTTGTGTTTGCTTTGTCTAGCTGAGGAATGGGCGCAACATCAAAATCCAGATTTGGATTCTTTGCTCGTATACTTTCAACCTCACTTGCATATCCTATATACATAGCTACATCGCCTGCTATAAATGCATCACGAGATTCTGGAAGTGCAGTGTTCCATGTATAAGTAGACAATACTGGGTCTGTAAAATTCGTAAAAAATTCTGTAACCTGTTCTGCGACAACTGAGCTGTTTGAGGCAGACTTTATAGCTGCAGAAAGCTCGTCTGTATCACGATTGTAAGATGTAATCTTCACACCTGACTGCAAAAATAGAGCAGAAAGAATTTCTTTTGCATGAGTAACATTTGTAAATGACCCCATACCTATAGCTCCACGGATTATATTTCCACTAGCATCCTTTTCAACCAAGAGTGGGACAATATTTACAAGCTCAGTCCAAGTTTTTGGATAAGTCACAATACCACTGGATGTAAAAGTATCCTTGTTGTAATAGAGAACAATAGGGTCGACAGTGAAAGGTAGCGCAAGTATTCCCTCTTTCATCAGATACATTTCGGAGCCAGGTATAAAAGTATCCAGAAAAACACGCTCACTGTAACCTTCGTAAGGTATGATGTAAGCTTTATTTTTATATTTATAGAGCATGTCTTGTGACACAAGAACAAGATCAGGTCCCTTGCCACTAGCCAAAGCTTCGATTAGCTCTGCGTCAAATGTTGCAGGCTTCTTCTCTACATAACGTAGTGAGTAGTCTTTGTTTCTATTGAAATCTTCTAGTGTATTTCTGAAAGCTCCGTCATCTATAGTTCCCCACATCGTAACCTGACCTGTAGCTCCTTCTATTCCACCAGAGTTTTTTTCAGGGATTTTTATAAAACCAGAAAATATTGCTACTGCTAGCAAAAAAGCAAAACCAAATATTACTGAGAGTGCAATTTGAAAATTGGACATTGTGTACTATAAGTATAACCTATTGGGTATTTAACACAAACAGATATCTGTCTAAAAAGCTACGTTGCAAGCTATTTGGCCAAAACTATCCCCCAATGATTTGCGCCTGCATCTATACTTTTCTCGAATACAAAACCATTGTTTTCAAAAAGTCCGCGCGCAGAATCTTCTGTAACAACAGATTCACTTGTAGGCCCCATACCACCATATGACCCTGACCAATCTATCAAGAGAACTCTACCTTTTGGTTTAAGTATTCTTTTTACTTCTTTTATAAAAGTAACCTTGTCTTCAATTTGAAAAAATACATTTGAAACAATAGCTGCATCGACAGAATTGTCTGCGAGTTTTGTACCACCCATTTTTTCAATGTTTGCCCAAATATATTCTACGTTTGATTTACCTTCACGAGAAAGATCATTTTTCAAACGTTCTAATATTTCTTTTTGAACTTCTATAGCATAAACCTTGCCTTCTGAAAGTAAGTTAGAGAGTGCTCTAGTATAGTGACCACTACCCGCACCAAGATCAGCAACATGTAGAGTGTTCCCTAAACCAAATTGTTTTATGTTACTTGCCGGAACTCCAAAGTCTATATCCATAATTTTAAAAACATGTGAGAGAAGCTATACCGTCTCCTGCTCTTAGTTTCATAATAGTAACACCCTGAGTATCACGACCAAGTCTTGGAACTGACTTTAATTCGACACGGATCACTTGGCCTTTTTTAGACATTGAAATCAATTCTTCTTCGTCTGTAACAACCTTTGCTACGATTAGTTTTCCTGTTTTTGTTGTAACTTTTGCAGTTTTTATACCTGAACCACCGCGTTTCTGGACTTTGTATTCTGTAAGCTTAGTACATTTACCGAGACCGTTTGAACTCATAGTAAGCAAGACTGCGCTAGAAGCATCTTTTGAAACTACATCTACTCCGATTATCGAATCACCTTTGTCGACTTTCATCGCGCGCACGCCTCCAGCAGTGCGACCCATCTCACGAATATCACTCTCCTTGAAACGAATAGATTGTCCGTCTGCTGTAACAAGCATCATGTCGTCGCCTTTTTCTACTAGCTTTGCAGATTTTAGAGAATCATCTTTATCGAGCTTTATAGCGATCAATCCACTTCTGCGAACATCTTTAAAGTGTGAGTAAGACATCTTTTTAGCGGTACCGTTTTCAGTCACGAGCATTAGATATTGTTCTTTTGTCTTCTTCTCTTTTGATACTGGCAGAATAGACATAACTCTCTCGTCACTTCCAAGCGCAAGGAAGTTCATAATTGATTTTCCTTTTGTAGCACGCTTACCTTCTGGTATGTCATACATTTTTATCTGGTAAGCTTTACCGAGGTTTGTAAAGAAAAGTAGATCGCTGTGTGTATTTGCATTTAAAAGTTGAGTTATGAAATCTTCTTCTTTTGTCTCTAGGTCTACAACTCCGACTCCTCCACGTTTCTGAGCGCGGTATTCGATTGGGTCAGTACGTTTTACATACCCACCAGCTGTGTACACCAAAACAGACTCTTTTTCAGGTATCAAGTCTTCGTCGTTTATCATCTTCACTCCACCTTTTATAATCTTTGTGCGACGCTCGTCGTTGTATTTTGATTTTATCTCTTCAAGTTCACTAGCGATAACTTTTAGTATCTTCTTTGGACTTGCGAGTAGTTCTTTCAAGAATGCGATCAAATCTTGTTTTTCTTTTAATTCAAGTTCAACATTTTTACGTTCAAGACCAGCAAGTTTCTGAAGTTTCATTTCCAAAATGGCAGTCGCCTGAATTTCAGTAAACTTAAATTCTTTCATCAAGTTTGCTTTTGCAACAGCTGTGTCTTTTGAAGCACGGATAACTGAAATAACCTTATCGATATGATCGAGTGCCTTTTTCAAGCCCAAGAGTATATGCTCTCTCTCTTCGGCTTTGCGTAAATCATATATAGTTCTGCGACGGACAACTTCGTTTCTGTGAGATATGAATTCAGAAAGAAATGTTTTTAGAGCTAGTGTCTGAGGAATACCGTCTACTAGCGCAACTAGGTTAAAGTGAAATGTATTTTCAAGTTGAGTGTGTTTGTACAAATAGTTTAAAACTTTTTGTGGATGAACTCCATTTTTCAAATCTATAACGACACGAATATCTTTTGTTGATTCATCTCTTAGGCCTTTTATACCTTCGAGTTTTTTCTCTTGAACAAGGTTCGCAATAGAAACTACTAGGTCTTGCTTGTTCACACGATAAGGTATGGAAGTAATTATGATTTGAGCTAGTCCTGATTTTTGTTCAGCGATTTCTGCTTCTCCGCGACACACAACTCCACCACGTCCTGTTGCGTATGCATGGAGCATATCTTTTGCACCAAAGGCTACTCCACCTGTTGGGAAGTCTGGGCCTTGTATAAAACCAAGCAGATCGTCAGTTGTTGCTTCTGGGTTGTCTATCAAGTGCAGTGTCGCATCAATAACCTCTCCTAAGTTGTGTGGAGGAATATTTGTCGCCATACCAACAGCAATACCAAGTGTTCCGTTTAAAAGAAGGTTTGGTACAGCAGTAGGTAAAACTCTAGGCTCTTTGCGAGTGTTGTCGTAGTTTGAACTCCAGTCTACTGTTTCTTTGTCGAGGTCACGCAAAAGTTCACTAGCAACTTTTGACATCTTAGCCTCTGTATAACGCATAGCAGCTGCACCGTCTCCGTCGATAGTACCGAAGTTACCCTGACCAACGATCAATGGGTATCTAGTAGAAAATTCTTGGGCCATTTGAACCATTGCATCGTAAACAGACGCATCGCCGTGAGGATGGTATTTACCGAGCACATCTCCAACGATACGTGCAGACTTAACTGTCTTTGCACTTGAAGTGTGTCCGTTTTCATACATTGAATACAGGATTCTGCGGTGAACAGGCTTCAATCCGTCGCGAATATCAGGAAGAGCGCGCGCAGTAATAACAGACATCGCATAACTAATATACGAATCTTTCATTTCAGACGTGATATTTATAGGCACGACGTTTTGTCTAGGTTCTCCGATTGGAGCAGTATTTTCTTTTGATTTTGGTTTTGGCATAAATATCTAAAATTAAAATCTAATTTTTATCACTAAAGACATCGCTCACACTTGCTTTCAAATCAGAAGAAATCCCGCCCACAGAACCAATCAATATATTGAGAGGTTTCTCAGAAGAGGTTTCTTTGGATACTTTGTTGCTGTTTGTATTGAAACGCTCTCCTAGTGTGTACATCCAGAACATCACTATAATACCAGTAATAACAACAGTACTCGCGAGTGCGATTTGCTTGCGTGTATTTTCTGGTTTCTGTCTTAATTTTTCTATTTTATCCATCATGTTTTTTGATTAAGCCTCTTTCAATACGATTATCTCAGCTTCTTTACCATCAAAATCTTTTTTCTTCAGAGTAAGTTTGTCTACGACATCTGCGTCTTCTTGGCCACCTTCTTTTAAGAATTGTTTTAGCGGAGCTCCACTTGCATCTTCCATAGGGATAATTATGAGTGGCTCAAGTGACAGAGCAATCTTGTAAGCTTTTGCTGGTGGCAAAAACTTTTCTGAAACAGGCACAAATAGTATATCAGCACTTAAAACTAGTGCTCTTGTGGCATCGTCGAGATCTGTTAGAGCACCTATAAAAGCAAGTTTGATACCTTCGAGTGTTACTGTATAAGCAGTATTTATATATTTTTTCTTGTCTATTATAACTTCACTGCCTACGCCTTTTACGGACACACCTTTTACTTCGTAGTCTCCAGCACCTTTGATAACAAAAGGCTCTTTTCCTGCATAAGTTACTGTTTCAAAACCAGAATAATCTTCCATAGACACAGAAGATATCGCTATATCAGAACCAAAACGAGATGGTGAGGATTTGGCAGATTTGGAAATCGGATTGTAGGCGATAACTAAGTCACCTTGAGTGATTTTGAAAAATTGCTTGCCGTAATATGTAATAATCATGCAGGAAGTATATCAGAAAACAGTATTTGTGACTAGCTTTTTGTATACACAATAAAGGCCAAAATGCCTTGCATTTAATATTATTTCTGGTAATATTGTCGGTATTAGCAGTCGCATTGTTAATCTACATTTATGTAGAGCAAGGCGTGAAATATGGAATAACCCTTTTGGGAGAAAAAACCCAAAATACCCATATTCAAAAAGGATTTTTCCGCTGCGGCGGATTTTTTATTTTATGAAGAAAAAGACAGAACAAAAAACAGATGCACAAGTACTAACAGGAACTGATGCTATCTTAGATGCAACACAATCAAGACCTGAAGTTGAGTCTCTTGTTGAAGGACCAGTTATTGCAATCGAAAAGAGTGCAGTTTATGTAGCCCTAGAACCATTTGGAACTGGAGTTATTTATGGACGTGAATACAACAACGCTCGCGATATAATCAAAAAAATAAACATTGGAGATGTTATCAAGGCAAAAATAGTTGAAGTAGAAAATGAAGATGGTTATACAGAACTTTCTCTAAAAGAAGCTAAACAAGCTCTACTTTGGAGTGAAGCAGATATAGCTATCAAGGAAAAGACAATTATGGACATCTTGGTAAAAGAAGCAAACAAGGGAGGTCTCATAATGGAGTGGCAAGGTATTGCCGGTTTCCTACCAGCATCTCAACTAAAACCTGAACACTACCCTCGTGTAGAAGATTCTGATAAAGATAAAATCCTAAAAGAATTGAAAAAGCTTGTTGGAAAAAAACTTTCAGTAATCATAATCTCTGCTCTACCAAAAGAAGGTAAACTTATCTTCTCTGAAAAAGACAACAACCCAGAAGAGCGCAAAGAAATTGTCGGCAAATATGCTGTTGGCGATGAACTCGACGCAACTGTAGCTGGTATCGTAGACTTCGGAGTATTCTTGAAAATCGAAGAGGGACTAGAAGGATTGGTACACATATCTGAAGTTGACTGGGGTCTAGTTGAAGACTTGAGAAGTATGTTCAAGGTTGGAGATAAGATCAAAGCAAAGATCATAGAAATCAAAGACGGAAAAATCTCTCTCTCAATCAAAGCACTTAAAGAAAATCCATGGAACGAATTTGATGGTTCACTTAAAAAAGGAGATATCATCAAAGGTGTTGTAATAAAATACAACCGCCACGGAGCACTTGTTTCTATCAAAGAAGGTGTAGCTGGACTCGTCCACAATTCCCTATTTGGATCAGAAGCAAAACTTCGCGAAGTACTAGAACTTGGAAAAACTTACAACTTCCAAATCACATTGTTCGAACCAAAAGAACAACGTATGACTCTAGCTTTCTTGGAAGAAAAGAAATAAAAACATTTCAAAAGAAAAAATCCCCTCCGGGGATTTTTTCTTTTATTTCATAACCTTAATTTTATTAGTAGTAACTCAGAGCCTAGTTTCCGGAAAACTTTCTTTTCATCGAATTTAGAGTTATGGTAAAAACAAAAACCCTTACGGGTTTTAGTTTTGCTTTCTCCATTCATACAATACAAGTGCCACGGAAACAGAGGCATTCAAAGATTCAACTTTGTTTTCCATAGGTATGCGTACTTTGATATCACAATTCTCTAAAGTCTTTTCTCTGACCCCCTTTCCTTCACCACCGACAACTAAACACACTGGCATCTTCATATCTACTTCAAACAGAGACTGATCGCCTTCTGCATCGAGACCCAATATCCAAAAACCTTTTTCTTTTAGTTTTACAATCGTGTCGTTTATATTTCCAATACGCACAAGTGACACTCTATCTATAGTACCAGCACTAGCTTTTGTAACCACACCTGTAATAGGACTCTGGCGATGCTTAGCGAGTAGTACGGCACTAGCACCAAACCCTGCAGCTGAGCGGATAATCGCTCCCACATTGTGCGGATCTTCAAGCTCATCCATAAGTACTACGCAAGGGTTGTTTTCTATCTTAATCTTTGCAATCCACTCTTTTAGATCAAGCATCGGAGTAGGAGAAACTAGAGCCACCACACCCTGATGCTGTTCACCACCTGACAAGAGAGCAAGCTTCTTCAGATCAACTTCAACAACCGAAATTTTATATTTCTTTGCGAGAGCTTTTAGTGATGCTCCAAATCTTGGATCAATCCCATCTTTTATAAAAATTTTTTGTACACGTTTTGGTGTGCGTGTCAGAAACTCTTCTATCGGATGTTTACCGAAAATATATTCTTTGTCTTCCATATAAATCTAATTGTGTTTAGTCATAGCCATCTCGCGACCTTCTGTAACAAAAGTTTCAATAGCTTCTCCTGACGCTTTAATAATCTTTTTGAATTCCAACATTTCTGGCGCGCGGAATTCCTTCATCAAAAAATCTATCACCATCTTTTCACCACTTGGCTTTTTCAACTTACCACCTGGGGTTTCTGGAGACACACCCACACGTATACGTGTAAAAGCTTCGGACTTCACAGATTTTATTATAGAAGCAACACCATTGTGCCCACCAGCGCTCCTATTGTGAGAAATCTTAATCCGCCCAAGTGGTAAATCCAAGTCATCGTATATAACAAGCAGATCATCGAGTGCTTTTTTGCTACCGATAAGTGGCGCAACGCTCTTGCCCGAAAGATTCATAAAAGTTTCTGGCAACACGAACATTACTTTTTTCTTTTCTATACTTCCTGTTGATGTAAGCGCTTTTAGTTTTAGATCAGTCTTCCAATCTGAAAAATCCCATTTTTTAGCGAGCGCTATCAAAATCGAACGCCCAGTATTGTGTCTACTGCCTTCGTATTCCACCCCCGGATTCCCAAGCCCAACTATGATTTTCATAATATGGAGTATAGCAAAAAATAAATGTTAGTTCGAATCTTAATGTCAGCGAGCGCAGATGGTGTTTTGAAAACTCTTGCGCAGCGCGACGGCGCGAGCAGAGCAAAAATACAGCAGTATTTTATGTGTGGTTTTCAAAACACCATAGAGCGAGCCGTTGTGTCAAGTCAAAATCCATAGTACAATCAATACACTTTATGGAAGAAAACCAACCTACAATTGCTACACCAAATAAAAAAGAGAGTATTTGGGATGTGATACGTTTTGCAATAATCGCACTACTCATAGTAATACCGATCCGCACATTTGTAGCACAACCTTTTATCGTGTCAGGAAGTTCAATGATACCTACATTTGAAGATGGACAATACTTGATAGTAGATGAAATCTCATACAGAGTAAGCGAACCAAAACGCGGTGATGTAATAGTATTCAAATATCCGAAAGATGAAACAAAATATTTTATAAAAAGAATCATCGGTCTACCGGGTGAAAGTGTGCATGTAGCAGAAGATGGAAAAGTTACTATTAAAAACGATGAGAATCCAAGTGGTTTTGATTTAAACGAACCGTATATAAAAAGCAATGCTCCAAAACAAATGGAGATTAGTTACACATTGAACGCAGGTGAGTATTTTGTTATGGGAGACAATCGTCCAGCAAGTTCTGATTCACGAACTTGGGGAACACTACCAGAAGACCATATTGTGGGGAAGACTTTTTTGCGTCTATTCCCCTTTTCTACAGTTTCATTAACACCAGGAATTTATCACAATTATGAATCAATAAACTAACTCTATGTCAAAAGAACAAGTAAAGAAAATAAAAAAAGAACCCCTAGCTAGTCCAAAAGGTATGCGCGATATAATCGGCGACGACTATTATCTATTCCAAGGCTTTTTTGAAAAAGCTCAGGAAGTCGCTATGTACTACGGATTCAAGCCGATCGAAACTCCAATGCTTGAACACGAAGAAGTGTTCACCTCATCTATTGGTGAAGGTACAGATATCGTAGACAAAGAAATGTACACACTAAAAACCAAAGGTGGTGACAAGCTCGCTATGCGACCAGAACACACAGCTTCACTTATGCGTGCATACATAGAACATGGAATGCAAAATCTTCCTCAACCTGTAATGTTCTATCAATACGGACCGTCTTTTCGTCACGACAATCCACAAAAAGGTCGCTACCGACAATTCTGGCAATTTGATCTAGACGCACTAGGAAGTGAAAAAAGTATCATCGACGCGCTTGTTATACGTACAACAGTAACAATACTTGAAGATGCAGGTGCTACAAACTTATCTGTAGATATAAACTCTATTGGTGACAAGGAGTGCCGTGGTACATATATTCGTGAACTTACAAACTACTACAAAAAACACATCAATTCTCTACCTGCAGTCGACCGAGAAAGACTAAAGACCAATCCCCTTCGTATACTTGATTCTAAAGATCCAAAAACAAAAGAGCTGAACGAAAACGCACCAGATGCTGTAGCGTATCTATGCCACGATTGTAAAAAACACTTCAAAGAAGTATTGGAATACTTAGAAGAAATGGGAATCCAGTACAACCTAAACAAATGCCTTGTAAGGGGACTTTCATATTACACACGCACTGTTTTCGAAGTAATCGAATCAAATGGATCTGAAGATGGATCACCTATCACAATTGCTGGTGGTGGACGCTACGACTATTTAGCAAAACAAATTGGTGGTAAAAAAGATGTTCCTGCCATGGGTATGGCTATGGGAGTAGACAGAATCCTGACTATGCCTTGGTACAAAAAACATACTCCTCGCATAATGAAGAAACCAAAAATCTATTTCATCCAGCTTGGCGCAGATGCGAAACTAAAAAGTCTAAATGTGATAGAAATACTCCGCAAAGCTCACATCCCTATCGCTCAGTCTCTATCGAAAGATACCCTATCCCAACAGCTTGCTATCGCTGAGAAGCTTGCTATCCCCTATGCAATTTTGTTCGGACAAAAAGAAGCACTTGAAAACGCAGTACTTGTACGCGACATGACTACCAGAAGTCAGGAAACTGTAAAAATAAAAAACCTGCTCGAATACATAAAAGAGCTAAAATAAATCTATGGTAAAAATTGTGCAAAAAGATAATCCCGTACTACGTGATATCGCACGAGAAGTCGACTTAAAAGAGATTGGGACTCCGAAAATAAAAAAGGTTATAAAAGATATGCAAACTGCACTACACAGAGAAAGTGACGGTGTGGCACTTGCTGCTCCACAAATCGGGATCCCTATGCGCATATTTATTATCTCTGGTAAAATATTTCATCCTGACTTTGCAAAAAGCGAAAATCCAGAGGAACCAATCGGAGGGTGGCCAAAAGATCTTGTGTTCATAAATCCAAAGATAACTAAAACATCCAAGGAGACGAAAAAGGTTCCTGAAGGCTGTCTATCTGTGCGCTGGCTATATGGAAAAACAAAGCGTTACAAAAACGCAACCGTAGAAGCTTATGACGAAAATGGCAATAAATTTACACGCGGTGGCGGTGGCTTACTCGCACAAATATTCCAACACGAGATTGACCATCTTGATGGAATACTTTTCATAGATCACGCAACGGATATAGAAGAGATAATCCCAGAAAAAACCAATGGATAAAAAATTTGTATTTTTTGGTACACCAGAATTGGCAAAAGAAACTCTAGATATTTTAAAAGATAGAGGATTTTTACCAAGTCTTGTTGTCACATCTCCAGACAAACCTATTGGCAGACATTTTACGATCACCCCTACTCCAGTAAAAGTATGGGCAGAAGAAAACAATATCCCAGTCCTAACTCCAGAAAAAATTGATCCTGAATTTATCTCACAACTTGAAACTTACAACTTAGAACTCGCTATCGTGGTTGCGTACGGTAAAATCTTTCCGCAAAATATAATAGATTTGTTCCCTCTTGGAGTTTTAAACATACACTACTCACTACTTCCAAAGTACAGAGGGGCTTCTCCGGTTGAGTCTGCAATATTGAACTTAGAAACAGAAACTGGAGTAACTATACAAAAGATGGTACAACAGATGGACGCAGGACCAATACTTGCCGTGACACGCGTAGAAATAGGCATAGATGAAACCACACAAGACTTACGCAAAAGACTCACACACATCGGAGCAGAACTTCTAGCAGACACTATACCTTCGTGGGTATATGGGAATATAGTCCCGACAGAGCAAGATCATGCAGAAGCAACACGATGTAAAAAAATAAACAAAGAGGACGGAGAAATAAAACTCGACGATGATGCAAAGTTAAACTATGCAAAATACCGCGCGTATTTTATTTGGCCAGGAATATATTTCTTTGACGAACACGGTAAGCGTGTAAAAATCACAAAAGCCCGATTTGAAAAAGGAGAATTCATAATTGAGCGCATAATCCCTGAAGGCAAAAAAGAAACGGATTATAAAAAATAAAATCCCCTACTGTGGGGATTTTATTTTTTAGTATTTTGATGTAAATGGATTTCTGTTTGAAAGACCTTTGAGCATCTTCTTCACACTACGAGCACCTCGGCGAAACAGAGTTTCATTTCTATCTTTGTTTTCAGTAAGTTGACGAAACATATCTTCACGAACTGCATCTATTGCAGCGTACAAATCTTCTTCTTCGCTCTCAGTATGGAACTTATATCCTCCGAGAGACATATTCAATTCTGCTTTGTATACATCACCTTGCTTGTGATGATTTGTAGTTTTTCCAATCTCTACATTTATCACTTCAGGTGAAGACTTCATAACTTTCTCTAAAGTTTCAACTTTCTTTTCTGTATATTCGCGGATTGCAGAAGTGAGCTCCATGTTTGTTGTTTTTATATTTATATTGAGCATATTTTTATTGGTTAACTAATAACCTCACACATATATTATATCACGACACAGAATTGACTAGTGCTATTGTTTAATACACCAAACAGTGGTTTAATTATAAAAAAGCACATTGTTATGAAAAATATACTTTTCATACTTATCCTTGTATTTACCCAAGTAGCAAACGCACAAGTTTACTCGCCACCACCCCTACCGAGCGGCACAACTTATTACTATCAGACGAGTAGTGGGACACAATATGGGCATTGCAACGGCTACAGATACTACTATGCCGGCAATTATAGGTATCAAAATCCATACTACAACTACTACCTACCTGTCTTTGGTATGCTGATGGGGCAAGCACTGGTGAACCTTGTCTCATATGCCATATATGAAAAAAATGTAGTGTGGCAGGAAAGAAATACCACCTACCAAGCTGAGGCTATACCTCTACTGGGGTGGAAATATGTATGGGATGGGACCCAATGGGTCTACCAACAAATAGTAACCGGGTATACTTGGTACAACGGTAGTGCATGGATCCAGTACCACTACCCAATCCAATAAACACAAAGGCGCGCTTGCGCCTTTTGCTTTTTTCTGTATTTTTGCTATATTTTGTCTGTTCCGGACCTAAAAGGCCTGGATTCAAAATATATTCGGGAGTAGTTGGAATGCGACTATATGAAGCATTCCAAAGGCGGAGGCACGACGGTGCCGAGTCGGGGTCGCGAAGATTTTTCACCAGAAAAATACTTGTGACCAGCGGTTCCGCTGAGCTACTCCCTTAAAAATATTCGGGAGTAGCTCAGCGGTAGAGCGGTCGCCTGTGGAGATTTCCTCCCTTTGGTATAATATTTTTATGCCAGATAATAGGAAATATGCCGATAGACGAGAAGCACTTATAAAAGCTGTTGCAAAAAGGCGCAAGAAAATAAAAACTCTTGCCGTCGATTACAAAGGTGGCAAATGCCAAATTTGTGGATATTCAAAATGTATCGGTGCACTTGAACTTCATCACATTGACCCAAAAGATAAAAATTTTGGTTTAGGTGACAAGGGATACACACGAGCATGGAGTATTGTGCAAAAAGAATTAGATAAGTGTGTGCTTCTATGTGCAAATTGTCACAGAGAAGTCGAGTCAGGTATCACGCAGCTTTCTATTGAAAAATAGATCGAAAATGGGGTGAATTCGGGGAAATCCTAAAAGGACAATCCCGAGCCAAGCTCTAATTAAAATTAGAGAAGGTGTAGAGACTATCTCGCAAGAGAGTAGTGCCACAAAATTTGTGGTCCGAAGCGCCTCACTTCTAAGTTTTGAGAAATCAAAATATGAAGATGATATAGTCCGTACCATTGGCAACAATGGAGAAAACGTAAGCGATTGGTCGTAGGTTCGATCCCTACCTCCCGAGCCTGTAAAAATCTTAAGCGCCCTGTTGGGCGTTTTTGATTTTTTAGGCTCGG